>NZ_LMMW01000012.1:7500-595209 GCF_001422845.1 Methylobacterium sp. Leaf100
CGGGGTTCCGACCATCGCCGTCGACACGCACATCTTCCGGGTCTCCAACCGCATCCCCCTCGTGATCGCGCCGACGACGGACAAGGTTCAGGCCGGGCTGGAGGCTATCGTGCCGGAACCCTACCGGCTCAATGCCCATCACTGGCTGATCCTGTTCGGCCGCTACGTCTGCAAGGCACGGAAGCCCAACTGTCCGATCTGCCCCATCGCAGACCTGTGCCGGTATCCAGCGAAGACCGCGCCCCCCTGAGCGCGGCATGTTCCATTCACCGTGCCGCCCGAAACATGGGGCCAGCCCTCCCCCGCGCGGATGGCACCCATCCGGCCAACGCGTTGTGCTGACACGCCGCTTCGGGTAGTTTGCGCCACGGTCGCGGAGGCTTTCGACGAACGATGCGTTTTCACGGCCCGACCGCTTCGGCAGTCACCACGCCGCGGGTTCCGCATCGTCTCTCGCTGAAAGGAGCCACGGCCCTTGGACTTCCTCAAACCACGGTACACGCCTATGAACCGCCGCCGTCGCATCTACGAGGGCAAGGCGAAGGTCCTCTACGAGGGTCCGGAGCCGGGAACGCTCATCCAGCATTTCAAGGATGATGCCACCGCCTTCAACGCGCAGAAGCACGACGTCATCGACGGCAAGGGCGTGCTGAACAACCGGATTTCCGAGTTCGTCTTCCAGCACCTCAACGACATCGGCGTGCCGACGCACTTCATCCGCCGCCTCAACATGCGCGAGCAGCTGATCCGCGAGGTCGAGATCATCCCCCTCGAAGTGGTGGTGCGCAACGTCGCTGCCGGCTCGCTCGCTACGCGCCTCGGCCTCGAGGAGGGCACACAGCTGCCGCGCTCGATCATCGAGTTCTATTACAAGAACGATGCGCTCAACGATCCGATGGTCTCCGAGGAGCACATCACGGCGTTCGGCTGGGCTACGCCCCAGGAGATCGACGACATCATGGCGCTGGCCATCCGAGTCAACGATTTCCTGTCGGGCCTCTTCCTCGGCGTCGGCATCCGCCTCGTCGACTTCAAGATCGAGACCGGCCGTCTCTGGGAAGGCGACATGATGCGCATCGTCGTGGCCGACGAGATCTCCCCGGATTCGTGCCGCCTGTGGGACATCAAGTCGTCGGACAAGCTCGACAAGGATCGCTTCCGCAAGGATCTCGGCGGTCTGATCGAGGCCTATACCGAAGTCGCCAAGCGTCTCGGCATCATGTCCGAGAACGAGAAGGTGCAGACGGGCGGTCCGCGCCTCGTCCAGTAGCCGTCAGCGCGGCGCGACCGGGCCGGTCATCTGCCAGCCGGATCGCAGCCGCGTGTAGGTGCCGAGATCGGGGTCGAACCCGGAATGATAATGGGGGTCCTGCGCCAGCAGCGGCCCCCATCGCTTTTTGAAGGCCGTGACCTCGCGTTCATGCCGTGCCCTGGCCTCGGGCGTCCAGCGGCGGCTCGCCGCTTCGTCGTGGATCAGGATCGCGCCGCCGACGTAGAGGGTGCGGTAACCGGCCTCGTTCAAACGCAGGCACAGGTCGACATCGTTGAAATCAACCGCGAAGGCGGCGGCGTCGAAACCCTCGACGGCTGCAAATTTTCGCGCCTCGACCACAAGGCAGGCCGCCGTCACCGCTGACACCGCACGGGTGGCGAGCAAGCCGGACAGATAGCCCGGAGCGTCCCCGGAAAAGTACCGATGCGCGTGGGTGACGAGGCCGCCGGGGCCGAGAATCACACCGCCGTGCTGGATGCGCCCGCGCCCGTCGATGAGCCGTGCACCGACGGCGCCGATCTCTGGCCGCAGGGCCTCGCGAACCATTCGGTCGAGCCAGGTCGGATCGGTGGCGGTCACGTCGTTGTTGACGAAGGCCAGAACCCGCCCATTTGCGACGGCCGCCGCCCGGTTGTTCATGGCCGCGAAATCGAACGGGCCGGGACACGGTACGACACGGATGACGCCGTCGGCTGCGAGATCGCCGAGATAGACCATGGTTTCTGGATCGCGACTGTCATTGTCACACACCAGGATCTCGCGGTCCGGCCAGTCGGTGCGATGGATCAGGCTGTCGAGGCAGGGTCTCAGGAGATCGAGGCGGTCGCGGGTCGGGACGATGAGGCTTACGCTCGGTACCGGGTCGGGTAGTGAGCGCCAGAGGGTGATGACGCCGTCCTCGTCCATCCGCGTCGCGACATCGCCCTCCCCCGCGCGCACGAGATCTCGGCGGACAATCGCGAGGCGGCCGGCGCGGCGGCTCCGCCCCCCCTCCCCTGCCGCAACCGCCGCGCCAATGGACAGGATCTGCGGGAGATGGCCGATACTGTCGGAGCCGAACCGTCCAGCGAGGCGCAGCAGAGCATCGAGAGCCGGCGCTTCGGGATCGAGATCGATGATGCCGCCGATCGCGTCCAGGGCAGTGCGGCGCACGGCGACGACGGGGCCGATGTAATCCACCGCCCTCAGATACTCTGCATCGAAGGCAGGCCGGAGGAGGGGCATAATCCTGGACCCCGACACGTCGAGGGCATCGCCATAGAGGGCAACACGGTGCGGATGCGCCGCGAAGGTGCGAACCAAACGTTCTTGGGAGCCCGACACCAGAGTGTGGCCGGGGGTGGTGAGAACGACGAGGTCCCTCTCTTCGATCACCGGCACGACCTCGCTCAGGAGATTGGCGATGCGCCGGTCCCGCCGCGTCAGCCAGAGTTTCCGGTGATCGAGCCCCAGCAGCGCGGCCCGGGCTTGTGCAGCACGGACGCGTTTGCCCATGAGCCGCGCCTTCGCGATGGCGAGGATGGCGCTGGGGTGCTGCGCGAGGATCGCGACGGCCATGCGAAGGCGCGCGAGGATGCCCGGACGGATGCGGTGGGCGAACAGCAGGGCATCGCGGTGCTCGTCGGTCAGGGGACACTCTCCCACCGGGGCGCCGTCATTCGAGATCCTCGCCGAAGGTCGTGAGCGACAGACCCGGATGATAGAACGGGTCGTGCCGGATGGTGTCCCGCCAGCGCGCGACGAAGCGATCGGCCTCCGCCTCGAACCGGGCGCGGGCCGGCCCAATGGATGGGCCGCGGCTCGTGGATTCGAGATGGGCGAGGACGGCGTGGGGCGTCCAGACGGTCTTGTAACCCGCGGTGTTCAGACGAAGACACAGGTCGACGTCGTTGAAGTCGATGGGAAACGCTTCGGCATCGAGGCCGCCGACCGCGTCGAATTTTCGCTTCTCCACGGCGAGACATGCGGCGGTGACGGCCGAGACCTCGTGGGCGACCCGCAGCTGTCCGAGATGCCCGGGGCTGTCCGAGGGGCGCCGGCGCAGGATATGTCCGGCACGCCCACCGAGGCCGACGACGACGCCGGCATGCTGGAGGGTGCCGTCGGCGTAGAGCAGTTTCGCCCCGACGGCACCCACCTCCGGCCGGCAGGCCTGCCGGACAAGCGCGTCGAGCCAGTCGTCGCGCAGAACCGCGATATCGTTGTTCAGCAGGACGACGACCGAGCCCCGCGCCGCCGCGACACCCGCATTGGTCATGGCGGAGAAGTCGAACGGAGCCGACCAGTCGAGGATCCTGACACGCGGATCACGTCGCAGACGCTCGTAGTAGGCGTGGACGTCCGCGTCGATGGAGCCGTTGTCGACGATGACGAGTTCGATCGCCGGATAGGCGGTGGCGCTGAGAACCCCGTCGGCGGCGATACGGATCAAGTCGAGCCGGTCTCGCGAGGGAACGACCACGCTGACGAGCGGGGCGGGCTCGGGAAGGGGCCAGAGCAGATCGGCGATGGCTGGATCGACACGCGGGCGCGACGGAACTTCGACCGCCTTCAGATTTTCCTCGAGGCGTTCGGTGTGCCGCGCCGTGGAATCGTTGGCGGGCCCGCGAAGAAGGACCCGCGGCACGTGGGCGACACGCGCAGGCAACACCGTCGCCGCGGCACGAACGCCGAGATCGATCCGGCAATCCTCGGGCGCGCCGAGGGGCAGATCCAGCAGCTGCGCCAGGAGTACACCCTTATGGAGTGTGAAGCCGGCATAACCCTGCGCCAGAGCGAGATCGGGACTCCAGTCCGGTTTCAGCCGCGGGCATAACAGGGCATCGCCGGTTTCCTCGTCGGCGTAAGCCATCTCGCCGCCATCGGGCGATTCCAGAGCTCTGGCGAGGAGCGCGAGGGCCTCCGGCTGCAGGCATTCCCCAGGGCTGAGAACCCCGACACAGCCCATCTCATCGGCGACGAGATCCCGAAGGGTTCCGCCCGCGGGCCATTGCACGTGGGTTACCCGGGGATCGGTCGCCGCGTCCACATCCGGTCCGTCGACCCAGGCGACGACCGCGCGCCAATCGGCTCCGACCTGGGCGGCGAGGCAGCGCAGGGTTTCGGCGACCCGGGCGTGATCGGCGTGCCGCGCCGGAAGGATCAGGCAGACCGGCAATGCCGAGGTGCCGACTGGGAGGACGGCGTTTCCCCTTCGCCGCGACTCGGCCCAGACGTCGTAGCGCGCCCGGGGTGTCGCGCCACAAGTACCGCGGAGGATGTCCCGAAAGCGGCGCTCGTCACCACGCATCGCATTGTAGAGGGCCGCCGCGGCACGCAATGGACGCTTGCCGAGGCACTCGGCCGTCACGCTCAGATGCGTGCGTAGGCCGACCTGCTCCAGCACGAACTCCGTGCGAGGATCGATGGCGAGGTGAAGATCGGTACAATCCTGCGGCAGGTAACCGAGCCAGGACGCCGCCCCGAGCGCTGACCCCGGCAAGACAAAGTCTTCGTGCCGGGCTGGTCCGCGGATAAGGCGGAGCAGGGGCCGGAGCGGGCGCGCCACCGCCCGCTCGCGGTAGGTCAGCACGATCCAGCATCCGCGCGGCGACCCATGCAGGCGCAGGCGCCGACCGAAGACCGGATCATCCTGGGGCTCGAGGGTGAAGGCCGCGGCACGGCCGAGCCATCCACCGCGCGGCGGCGTGGTGCCGTCCCGTGCGCTCAGGAGCCGTGCCCTGGCGGCGGAGTGCTCATTCGGCCGTCGCCGGAACAGCAACCGGTGCCTCGGAGGTCGCCAGCGGCGGCGCCGGCTTGCGCTTGGCCGGCGCGCGTTGAGGCGTCCCACCCCCGAGACGAACCTCGATGTCGTAATCACCCGTCTGGGCGACGGGCACCATCAGGTCGTCCTCGATGATGGAAAACAGACCCTGTGCCTCACCCGGCGGGACGATGACGGAGACGCGGCGGGCGCGGGAGACGATCGTCTTGCCCGAGGATTTGAGGGAGACCGTCAGCGGTGCCTCGAACCGGCCCGGCGCCCCGGCGGGGCCGAGGAGCACGTGGCCCTCGATACCGACCTTCACACGGATCGAGCCGTCCTGGAGCCGGTTGCATTCGCGGGCGAGGCGCCCGAGCGTGGTCTGGCTTCGCAATCCGGCGCTGCCCGTCGCACTGGGGGGATTGCGCAGGGCCGCGCCGCCTTCGGGCACATCCACCGTCGGGCAATAGGCCTCGTCGAGGGGCGCGGGCTGCGAGGGCGGAACGGTGGTACCGCCGTACTTGAACAGGTTCGAGAAGGCGTTGCCTTCCTGTGCCCCGGCCCCGTCCGCGGCGACGAGAACCGGAAGACCTACGATCAGGAGTCGCAGAGCGATCTGGCTGGCATGCTTCGACATGATCCGTTCCCGATTGGTGCCGGCGGACTGCCCGGTCCCGTTACTTCAGGCTTTCGAAACCTTGGCCGAACCCCTTCATGGAGAGGGGAATGCCGACGCCCTCCTCCGGGGTCTGGAACACGATGAATGTTGCCTGGGCACCGGCGTTGAACTGCTTGATCAGGCCTTCGTCCATCACGACCTCGGCGACGCAGCCCGTGGTGAGGCAGCGCACGAACCCGGCGCGGCCGACATCGGTCTTGTCGATCTTGAGCCCGAGGCCGGACGGCAGGAGCACGCCGAGCGGCGCCACCACCCGGAGCAGGTAGCCACGATTGTCGGCCGTCTTCAGAACGATCACCACGAGGGTCAGATTGGGGCGGTCCTCGGCGGCGAGATACTGCACCATGGCGCATTGCTCGGCTTTCGCGCCGGCCGGCGTCTCGCAGCGCAACTGCCAGTCCCCGAAGGTGTTGCGGACCATGCCCTGAGCGGCGGCGGGAGAGGCGGACACCGCGCCCAGGAAACCGGCCGCCAGGGCGAAGCCGAACCAGCGGGCGACGGCACCTTCGCGTCGCAGCATTGCTCGAAACTCCACGCGCCAAACCCTTTCGTGCCGCGTCGGGCGCGGCGAAATCCGGGGCGTTGGGACCATGCGGACGCCGCATCTGTCAAGCGATGACCGTGCCGCGAGGCTCTCCAAACGCGAACAGGCGGCGCCACCGCGCCGCCTGTTCGATCATTCCGGACCTGACCGAGATCGGTCGGCCGATGAACGTTACTTCTTGCCGAACGACAGCGCGCCGAAACGCGAGTTGAAGCGCGAGACACGACCACCACGATCGAGCATCTTCTGCTCGCCACCGGTCCAGGCCGGGTGCGTGTTCGGATCGATGTCGAGGTTGAGGGTGTCCCCCTCCTTGCCGTAGGTCGACCGGGTCATGTAGTCGGACCCGTCGGTCATCACGACCTTGATGAAATGATAGTCGGGATGCTCGGTACCCTTGGCCTTGTCGGCCGCACTCTTTGCCATGACGAATCCTTGAAGTGCCACGCCGACCGGCTCGTCTGGCGGCCCGCGGCCATAGATCACGCGCAATCGGATGAAGGCGCGCCTATACCCCAGGCGTCGCCGCTGGACAAGCGCGCCGTCCCGGGCAATCGCGAGGCCGTCGAATTCCAAGTCCAGAGCAGCGACGTCCAGACAACCGGCGTCCCCAACACCGACGAGGCATGATGGCACGCGGTTCGAAGAAGAAGGCATCCGCCGAGGGACGGCCCAGGGCGCCCCTCGGCTCCCTGCGTCCGCTGGTCCCGTTCGCGGCCGTCTATCGCGGGCGCATCCTCGCCGCGTTCCTGTCCCTGCTGATGGCCTCGCTGGCGACCCTGGTGGTTCCCCTGGCGCTGCGCCGGGTCATCGATCACGGGTTCTCGCCGGAAGGTCAGAGCGTCATCAACGCTTATTTCGGCGGGCTCATCGGCGTCGTCGCCGTTTTAGCGATGTCGAGCGCTGCCCGGTACTACACCGTGGTCACGCTGGGCGAGCGTGTCGTCGCAGATCTGCGAAGCGCCGTGTTCCGCCGCCTCACCGAACTCGATCCGGCCTTCTTCGACCGGTCTCTCTCGGGTGAGATCATCTCACGGCTCACCGCCGATGCCACGCAGGTGAAGGCGGTGTTCGGCGTCAGCATCTCCATCCTGCTGCGCAACGCGTTCCTGTTCACCGGCGCCATCGCCATGATGGTGATCACAAGCCCGAAGCTCTCGATCCTCGTTCTCGTGGCGATCCCCCTCATCGTGTTCCCGCTGATCCTGTCGGGACGCGGCGTGCGTCGTCGCTCGCGCGCTGCGCAGGACCGGCTCGCCGATGCCTCGGCCTACGCCTCCGAGGCGGTGAGCGCGATCCGGACCATGCAGGCCTTCGGCATGGGTCGCTCCGCAGCCGCACGCTTCGCCGAAGCTTCGGAGAACGCGTATGGCGCGGCCCGCAGTTCGATTCAGGCCCGCGCGCTTCTCACGGGGGTCGCCATCTTCCTCATCTCGGCGAGCGTCGTCGGGGTGATGTGGTACGGCGCGCAAGGCGTCCTCGCGGGCACCATGACGGCGGGCCAACTCTCGCAGTTCGTGCTCTACGCGGTGTTCGGCGCGAGCGCTTTGGGCCAGCTGTCGGAAGTCTACGGTGAACTCGCCCAGGCGGCTGGTGCTGCGGAGCGCCTCGGCGAAATCCTGGCGGCCAAGCCGGCCATCGAAGCGCCGGCGGACCCCGTCGCCCTTCCGACCCCGCCGCGCGGCGAGGTCGCCTTCGAGGCCGTCCGCTTCCTCTACCCGACCCGACCCGAGCATCCGTCGCTCGACGGAATCAGCTTTACCATCGCCCCCGGCGAACGCGTCGCCCTCGTGGGGCCCTCGGGGGCCGGCAAGACCACGGTGCTGCAACTGCTCCTGCGGTTCTACGATCCCCAGAGCGGCACGATCCGCGTCGACGGCATCGACATCACACGCACCGACCCGGATGCCCTGCGCGAACGCCTGTCCCTCGTCCCCCAGGATCCGACCGTGTTCTCAGGCTCGGTCCTGGAGAACATTCGCTACGGCCGTCCGGACGCGACGGAAGCGCAAGTCCAGCGCGCCGCCGAACTCGCCCATGCCGACGGGTTCATCCGCGCCCTGCCCCAGGGCTACGCCACCACGGTCGGCGAGCGCGGCGTCACCCTCTCGGGCGGCCAGCGCCAGCGCGTCGCCATTGCGCGGGCCATTCTCAAGGATGCTCCGATCCTGCTCTTGGACGAGGCGACTTCGGCATTGGACGCCGAGAGCGAGCGGGCCGTGCAGACCGCACTGGACACCCTGATGCGCGGGCGTACCACCCTCGTCATCGCGCACCGCCTCGCCACCATCCGGGCAGCGGACCGCATCCTCGTCCTCGACGGAGGAAGAATCGTCGAGTCGGGCACCCACGAGACCCTGCTCGCGCGCGGTGCGCTCTACGCCCAACTCGCCGCCCTCCAGTTCACCGACGCCTTCGAGGATACCGCCCGCAGCCGCGAGCCGCGCCGCGAAGCGCTGCCGGCCGAGTAGGACTCGCCATGGACCTGTCGCGGTTCCCCCGTCTGCCGCTCCTCGACCTGCCGAGCCCCATCGAGCCACTGGACGGGCTCGCCCGCCATCTCGGCGATGGTCTTGCCGGGGTGCGCCTTTGGGTGAAGCGCGACGACCTCGCGCGGTTCGGGCTCGGCGGCAACAAGCTGCGCAAGCTGGAATACCTTCTCGGCGCGGCCCGGGCCGAGGGCGCCGACACGGTGATCACCGTCGGGGCGATTCAGTCGAACCACGCCCGCCTCACAGCAGCCGCGGCGGCCCGGACGGGTTTCGCCTGCGAACTGTTCCTGACCCGGAGCGTACCGCGCACGGACGACGCCTATGCGCACAATGGTAACCGCCTCCTCGACGACCTGTTCGGCGCGACGGTGCACGAGCTCGCCGCCGGAGGCGATGCCCTGGCGTTGGCGGAACGGCGCGCCGATGAGCTCCGTGCAGCGGGGCGCCGCGTCTATGTCTTCCCCTCGGGCGGCTCCAGTCCCGTCGGCTGCCTGGGTTATGCGGCCTGTGCCGGTGAAATTTTCGCCCAGGCGGACGCAATGGGCCTGTCACTGAACCAGATCATCGTTCCCAACGGCAGCTGCGGCACCCACGCAGGCCTCGCCGCCGGCCTGCGGGCGGACGGGCACGACCCGCGTCTCGCCAAGTCCTACGCGGTGCTGGAAACGGGTGAGCGAGCCGGGGCGATCACCCTCGACAAGGCCAACGCGACTTTGGCAATTCTGGCGCCCGGCCTGATGTTGACATCCGACGACATCGTCATCGACGGCGCGCATCGCGGGCCGGGCTACGGTATCCCCACGGCCGGCATGCTGGAAGCGGTCCGGCTCCTGGCCCGCACGGAAGGCCTGCTCCTCGACCCCGTCTACAGCGGCAAGGCGTTCGCCGGTCTGCTCCACGACGTTCGCGGAGGCCTTTACCCATCGGGAGCGAACGTGCTGTTCGTGATGACGGGCGGCGTACCGGGCCTGTTTGCCTACCCGGACGTGCTCACCGGACAGGTTGAGCAAACTACCGCTCCGTGAGTTTCATCTCGATTCGGCGGTTGCGCCCGTAGGCCTCCTCGGTCGTTCCCGAATCGAGGGGCTGGAACTCGCCGAAGGCACCGGCGAGGAGGTGCTGGGGCGGGACGCCCTTGGCCGCCATGGCCTGCACCACCGCGATGGCGCGGGCCGCCGAGAGGGACCAGTTCGACGGGAACTGGGCGCTGGCGATGGGCCGGGCGTCCGTGTGTCCGTCGACCCGCAGCACCCACGGGATATCGGCGGGGATCTGCCGGGAAAGTTCCAGAATCGCGCCGGCGATGCGGTCGAGCTCCGGTCCCGCCTCGGGCTTCAGGGTGGCGGATCCGGCCGGGAACAGAACCTCGGATTGCAGAACGAAGCGGTCGCCGACGACGCGGATATCCGTGCGTGTGCCGAGGATCTGGCGCAGACGCCCAAAGAAATCCGATCGGTAGCGAGCGAGTTCCTGCACTTTCTGAGCGAGGGCCACGTTGAGGCGACTGCCGAGATCGGCGATGCGGGCTTGGCTCTCCTTGTCGCGATTCTCGGAGGCCGCGAGGGCATCCTCCAAGGCGGCGAGCTGCCGGCGCATCGCCGCGATCTGTTCGTTCAGCAGATCGATCTGGGTGGCGGCGCGGGCCGAGCCCGCCCGCTCGGCAGCGAGTTGCCGGTCGAGTTCGCCCTGCCTGGCGCCGGCGCCCTGGCCCGATTCGGCCTGGGACCGGAAGCGGTCCCGCTCGGCCTCGGCGCCGAGCAACGTATTGCGCAGCGAAGAGGCGGTGGCCTCCTGCGCCTTGCGGGTCGAGCGTTCCAGGGCGAGGAGATCCGTGAGGTCGGCGATCTGGCGGTTGAGGCGGGTCAGCACCGAATCGCGGCCGGTGATCTCCTGCGACAGGAAGAATTGGCCGACGACGAAGATGGTCAGCAGGAAGACGACGGCGAGCAGCAGGGTCGCGAGGGCATCGACGTAGCCCGGCCAGACGTTGAGGGACCGGTCGCGCCGTGTGCGGAGCGAGGCCATCTCAGCTGCGCTCGCGGCCGAGGCGGTCGAGAACCTGCTTCAGTTCACGCTCGCGGGTGGCCTGCGCCTCGACCCAGTCGCGGATCATCTGCTGCTCGGCCCGCATGTGCTGAACGAGGCCCTGGATGCCTTCGGCGAGGTTGGTCATCGCCTGTGTCGCCACGCGGCCGTTGGCGCCCTCGGCGATGACAGCCGTGAGGCGGTCTACCGCTTCCTGCAGTTCACGGGCGGAGGCCGGCTCCTGGGCTTTCGTCGGCGCGACCGCCACGGTCTCGCCGGAAACGAGCCAATCCTCGAGTTCGTTGTGGAAACGGGCATGCGCCTGTCCTGCCTGAAGATCCAGGAACCCGGTGACGAGGGAGCTCGCGAGGCCGAACAGGGAGGCGGAGAAGGCGAGGCCGATGCCCGACAGCGGCACGGCGAGCCCATTCTTGAGCTCGTCGAACATCGCCGCCGCCTCGCCGCCGCCGCGCATGGTTTTGATGACAGAGCCCACGGCGCTGAGCGTGTCGATGAGGCCCCAGAATGTCCCAAGCAGGCCTAGCAGGATGAGGAGCCCGGCGACGTAGCGCAGGATCTCGCGGCCCTCGTCGAGGCGCGCCGCCACGGTATCGAGGAAGGCGCGGGTGCCGGGCAGCGTGATCCCGTCCCGTCGGGCGGCCAGCGCGGACGCAAGCGGCGCCAGCAAAGACGGCGCCTTCGTGGGCGTTTCGCCGGTCGCCACGGCGTTGACGTAGGCGACCTCGCGATAGAGCCGGATCACCTGCCCGAAGGCGAGCAGGACGGCGATGAACAGCACGCCGAGGATCAGGCCGTTCAGGCCCGGATTGGCGAGGAAGGCCGGGGTGATCTGCCGGAACAGAACGAAAGCGAGAAAGCCCACGAGGGCGAGGAACACCAACATCCGCACGAGGTAGATGCCGGGCTTGGCGAGCGTCGCGGTCGCGGGAGGGGTCGCCATCGGCTCGGACACTCTTCACGCAAAGACTTAAGTGCCTGCTCGACCGAGCGGACACCGGGCCAATCCCGGCCGCACATTGGCTGTAGGTCGAGCGTCGATCAACCCGCCTGCGGTGAACATCCCCCGTTGGCGAGCTAATCCCAGCCGCGCGGCCAGGTTTCCTCGAGGTGCGGCCCGAGGCGCACGGGCCAGACGCCCGTGGCGAGGCCGGTGCGGTCGTCCGTCTCCACCGCGATGCCGCACAGGGTCCCCTCCCCGTGCGCAGCCTCCAAACGCGCGCCCGGCGTCTTTTGGAGGAAGCGGCGCAGAGGTTCGTCCTTGTGCATGCCGAGGATCGAATCGTAGTCGCCGCACATGCCCGCGTCCGAGAGGTAGGCGGTGCCACCGGGCAGGATGCGGTGGTCGGACGTCGGGGTATGGGTGTGAGTGCCGACCACCAGGCTGGCACGGCCGTCGAGGAAATACCCGAAGGCCTGCTTCTCGCTCGTCGCCTCGGCGTGGACATCGACGATGACCGCATCGGCGACCTCACCAAGCGGACAAGCGGTGAGTTCGCGCTCGGCCGCCGCGAACGGATCGTCGAGGGCGTCCATATAGATGCGGCCCATGACGTTGAGGACGAGGACCCGGGCGCCCTTGGCCGTCTCGACCACGGTGGCACCGCGCCCCGGCGTGCCCGGCGGGTAGTTCGCCGGGCGCACGAGGCGCGACTGCCGGGCGATGAAGACGAGGGCCTCGCGCTGATCGAACGAATGATTGCCGAGGGTCACGGCATCGGCGCCGGCCTGGAGCAACTCGTCGCAGATGGCCTCGGTGAGGCCGAAGCCCCCTGCGGCGTTCTCGCCGTTGATCACCACGCAATCGAGACGCCAGCGTTCCCGTAGGTTCGGCAGGCGGTCGGTGATCACGTGGCGGCCGGGCCGGCCGACCACGTCGCCGAGGAAGAGAAGACGCATCGCTTGTTCGTCAGGCTCGTTTCAGCGGGACCGGGCCCGCTTCGGTGATGAGATGATCGAGGGGCTGATCGTGCGATTCGGCCGGGACCTCGTCCACCGCCTGCACGGAAAACGCGATCCCGATGGTCAGCACCGGTCCGTTTCGCCCGAGGCGCGCGATGGCCTGATCGTAATAGCCGCGCCCGTAGCCGATTCGGTGCCCGCGCGTGTCATAGGCGGCAAGCGGCACGATGAGCGCGGTGGGATCGAGGGGCGGCAGGCTGTCGTCCGGTTCGCTCAGGCCGAAGCCGCCACGCACCAGGGCGTCACCGGCGCGCCATTCACGGAAGACGAGGCCGTCGGATGTCACTTTCGGCAGAGCGACCCGCTGGCCGCGCGCGAACAGGCGCTCCATGAGCGGTCGGGGATCGACCTCGCTGCGGATCGGCCAGAAACCTCCGACGATGGGGGCTTCAGCAAGGCCATCAATGCGCATCACGGCATCGGCAATCGCCCGGGCACCGGCATGCCGCACCTCCGGATCGAGGGCATCGCGCCGCCCGAGGGCCGCTTGGCGAAGGGACGCTTTCAAGGAAGCGTGCGAGTAAGAGTGCGGAGCCACATGAGCCGTTGGAGTGTCGATCCCGGGAAACCTACAGTGTAGGTGGGCGCCGTGTTGGCCGAGTCCAGGGACAGGGCCAGGGACAGCTCCCTGGGGAGTCGATAAGGCCCCGGGGAAAGTTCTCCTGACGAACGCGGCAGCCCCGCAAAACCTATGTAGCGTCGGCCAATGGCTGGCGCCAGGGGCATGGTGGCGTCAACCAGCCGAAAGCGTCTTTGCCAAATGCTCGATCCGCTCGGCGCAACGGCCGAGGCCGGCGGCGATGCGGGTCTCCTCCGCGGCACGGGTCGCATCGGAGGTCTCAACCTGGGCGCGCAGGCCGGTGGTCTCGGCCTCCAAAGCGGCGAGCCGACGCCGCGTCTCGTCGAGCTCATCGGCTTGCAACAGCGCCGCCATGACGTGCAGGCGCATGTCGCCGATCTCGCCGAACGACGCCCGCAAACCGGTGATGCGCCCGTCGAGCTCCGTCGCGAGGGCGGTGAGATGCGGCTCCTCGCCCTCGGCGCAGGCCATACGGTAATTCTTGCCATCGATGGTGACGTTGATCTGGGGCATCGAATCCAGGCTAGCGCGCGGGGGAGGATGGGACCAGTACGCCCTCGACGGCGGCGATGGCCCGGCCGAGGCGATGCCCGACGTCGTCGGAGGCGGCCTCCACCGCGGCGAGACGTGCGCTGGCGGCATCGAGCTCCGCGCCCAGGCGAGCGCGGTCTTCTCCCATGATGGCGAGTTCGGTTTCGAGGTCGCTGGGATCGCGCTCGGCCTCGAACCGCTGCCCCACGGCCGCCTCCAGGCGGGTCAAGGCAGTCTCGAGCCGCGACAGGGCGTCGTCGATGGCCTCACTCACGAAACGCGTCTCCCAAAGCTCCGCACCGGTCTGCATCCACATGCGACACGCCCCGATACCATCCCGATACCATGACGTGCGCCGCTCGGCACAGCTAGCATCCGGCTCGGGAATGGAGTCGAATGACAAACAGGCTCCCATGCCTGTGCGCGCAATGCCCGCCAGGCCCGACCGACCTTTGCCGGGCAGATCGAGCATGGTAGAGACCGGCCGCCCGCCAAACCGGATACAGCATTCCGTGACAAGTTCAGGCCCCTCGCGCGCATCGTCCGGTTCCCGGATGATCCCGAATGGCCGGATGGCGGTCGCAATTCATCGTGCGTTCAAACTGGATTCGCACAGAGCGAGCGATAAATCGGGGCTTGTCCTTCGGGCCGGCCGCTTCGATCTCCATGCTGGAGGGCGCCGCAGGGTCGGTGTCCGTTTAACGGAAGGGTTCACGCCGTGTCGGTGAAGGTAGCCATCAACGGGTTCGGACGTATCGGTCGCAACGTTCTGCGCGCCATCCACGAGGCCGGTCGCAAGGACATCGAGGTGGTGGCCATCAACGACCTCGGCCCCGTCGAGACCAACGCCCACCTCCTGCGCTTCGATTCGATCCATGGCCGCTTCAACGCCAAGGTCGAGGTGGATGGCGAGTTCATCGTCGTCGACGGCAACCGCATCCGGGTCACCGCCGTGCGGAATCCTGCTGAGCTGCCTCATCGTGAGCTCGGCGTCGATATCGCCCTCGAATGCACGGGCATCTTCACCTCGAAGGACAAGGCAAAGGCCCACCTCGATGCGGGCGCCAAGCGCGTCATCGTCTCGGCTCCCGCAGATGGCGCCGACCTCACGGTCGTCTACGGCATCAACCACCAGGCGCTCACCGCCGATCACCTCGTGATCTCCAACGCTTCGTGCACCACCAACTGCCTCGTGCCGGTGGCCAAAGTGCTGAACGATCTCATCGGGATCGAGCGCGGCTTCATGACCACGATCCATTCCTACACCAACGATCAGCCGTCCCTCGATCAGATGCACAAGGACCTCTACCGGGCCCGTGCCGCCGCCCTGTCGATGATCCCGACCTCCACGGGCGCGGCCAAGGCCGTCGGCCTCGTGCTGCCGGAGCTGAAGGGCAAGCTCGACGGAACTTCGATCCGCGTGCCGACCCCGAACGTTTCGGCCGTGGACCTCGTGTTCACCGCCAAGCGCGCCACCACCGTGGACGAGATCAACGGCGCCATCCGGGTCGCGGCGGACGGCCCGCTCAAGGGCGTGCTCGCCTACACGGACCAGCCCAACGTCTCCATCGACTTCAACCACGATCCCCACTCGTCGACCTTCCACCTCGACCAGACGAAGGTGATGGACGGCACCTTCGTACGGATTCTCGCTTGGTACGACAACGAGTGGGGCTTCTCGAATCGCATGGCCGACACGGCCGTGGCCATGGGCAAGCTGCTCTGATCCGTGCGGACTGACGGATCGTCCGCTCCTTGAAGAAACACGATGGTGTGCCCGAGATGACAGAGACCTCCCCCACCGGACGCGACTTCATCCCAGGCACACCTCCGGCCGGGCCGTCGGTGGCCCCGCCCCAGCCCCAGGCGTCCACGCCGGTCGTCGTGGGCAAGACCGAGACGCTGTCTCCAACCGCGGCTCCGGGTGGCGATCAGCTTGCCCGCATCGAGGACAAGTGCGCCCGTATCGAGGACAAATACGCTCGCTCGGAGGCGCTGCTGTCGCGTGTCGAGGAAAAGATCGAAGGCGCTGCCGCGCGCATGAACGAGGCCGCTCGACAGACCGATCTCGCCGCCCTGCGCAGCGAAGTCCGCGCCATCGGCGACCGAACCCGGGGTCTGCCGGGGTCCGGCGCCCTGGTGTTGACGGCGATCATCACAGCGGTGCTGACCGTAGCGCTCACCATCGCCGCCCAGCGCTTCCACCTCGACGCACTCATCCCGCCGCGCTGACCCTCGAATCGCCGCCCAATTCCTGCCCGCGAGACCAAGACCTACTCGCGGGACGCCGGTACTTTCCGAGATCAAGGCCCCGATGACCGCTTTCCGTACCCTCGACGATGCCGGCGCCCTGAACGGCAAACGCGTTCTCCTTCGCGTGGACGTCAATGTGCCTATGGAGAACGGTCGCGTCACCGATGCGACCCGGATCGAGCGCATCGTCCCGACGATCCGGGAGATCGTCGACAAGGGCGGGCGCGTGGTGCTGCTGGCGCATTTCGGCCGTCCAAAGGGCAAGCCGGTTGCGAGCGAATCCCTGAAGCCCGTGGTCGCGACCATCGCCGCGCACCTCGGCCGGCCGGTGGCTTTCGCCGAAGATTGCGTCGGCCCCGCCGCCGCCGAGGCCGTCGGTGCCCTGAAGGACGGCCAGGTGCTTCTCCTCGAGAACACCCGCTTCCATGCCGGCGAAGAGCAGAACGATCCGGCCTTCGTTGCCGAACTCGCGGCCAACGGAGACCTCTACGTCAACGAGGCGTTCTCGGCGGCGCACCGCGCCCACGCCTCGACGGAGGGGCTCGCCCACGTTCTGCCGGCTTATGCCGGGCGCCTGATGCAGGCGGAACTCGATGCCCTGACCAAGGGTCTCGAAGCGCCGACCCGGCCGGTCATCGCCCTCGTGGGCGGCGCCAAGGTGTCGTCGAAGATCGACCTGCTTCAGAACCTCGTCGCCAAGGTCGACATGCTGGTCATCGGCGGCGGCATGGCCAACACCTTCCTGCACGCGCAGGGCCTCGGGGTCGGCAAGTCCCTCTGCGAAAAGGATCTCGCCGAGACCGCCCTTCGCATCGTCGAGGCCGCCAAGGCCGCGAACTGCCGCATCGTCCTGCCGGTGGATGCCGTCGTGGCCAGCGAGTTCAGGGCCAACGCGGCGCACGAAACCGTCGCCGTCGATTCGGTGCCCGAGGCGGGCATGATCCTCGACGCCGGCCCCAGAACGGTCGCCGAGATCAACGCGGCCATCGACACCGCCGCGACCCTGGTTTGGAACGGCCCGCTCGGCGCTTTCGAGTTGTCCCCCTTCGACGCCGCCACCGTGGCGGCGGCCCGTCACGCGGGTGAGCGGACCACGGCCGGCAAGCTGGTCTCCGTGGCGGGCGGCGGCGACACCGTGGCGGCCCTGAACCACGCGGGCGTGGGCGAGACCTTCTCGTACGTCTCGACGGCCGGTGGCGCCTTCCTCGAATGGCTGGAAGGCAAGGAATTGCCCGGCGTCGAGGCCCTGCGCATCAGAGCTTGAGCGTCCGCCCACGTGGTCGTGACGGTTCCGACCGGCTTTATCACGACGAAACGATCGACAAGGCCGATTACGGTTGCAGTCGCGCCGTTCTGGCTTGAGAAGACGACGAATTCTGAAGGAAGGCGCTATCCGGCGCGTCTGAGCGAACTGCCCCGACGGCGGTCGAAATCGAGGAGAAACCCATGGCCCGCATCACCCTGAGGCAGCTCCTCGACCATGCCGCCGAGTACGAGTACGGCGTGCCGGCGTTCAACCTGAACAACATGGAGCAGGGTCTCGCCATCATGGCGGCGGCGGACGCCACCGATTCGCCGGTCATCCTCCAGGCAAGCAAGGGCGCGCGCGCCTACGCCAACGACATCGTGCTCGCCAAGCTCATCGACGGTCTCGTCGAGGTCTATCCGCATATCCCCGTCTGCATGCACCTCGACCACGGCAGCGACGAGGCCACCTGTGCCACGGCGATCCAGTACGGCTTCACCTCGGTGATGATGGATGGGTCGCTCAAGGCCGACGGAAAGACTCCGGCCGACTATGCCTACAATGTCGAGATCACCCGCAACGTCACCAGAATGGCCCATTGGGCCGGCGTCTCGGTCGAGGGCGAACTTGGCGTGCTCGGCTCCCTGGAGAGCGGCGAGGGCGAGGCCGAGGACGGACACGGCGCCGAAGGCGTGCTGAGCCACGACCAGCTTCTCACCGACCCGGACGAGGCCGTCAAGTTCGTCGAGGCCACCAAGGTCGACGCCCTCGCCGTCGCCATGGGCACCTCGCACGGCGCCTACAAGTTCACGAGGCAGCCCGATGGCGACGTGCTCGCCATGAACGTGATCGAGGAGATCCATCGGCGCCTGCCCACCACACACTTGGTGATGCACGGCTCCTCCTCGGTGCCGCAGGACCTGCAGGACATCATCAACCAGTACGGCGGCCAGATGAAGCCGACCTGGGGCGTGCCCGTCGAGGAGATCCAGCGCGGCATCAAGCACGGCGTGCGCAAGATCAACATCGACACCGACAACCGCATGGCGATGACCGGTCAGATTCGGAAAATCCTGGCCGAGAACAAGGCCGAGTTCGACCCGCGCAAGTACCTCAAGCCGGCCATGGAGGCGATGACGAAGCTCTGCCGCCAGCGCTTCGAAGAGTTCGGCACCGCCGGTCAGGGCTCGAAGATTCGCCCGATCTCCGTCGCCAACATGGCCAAGCGCTACGCCGACGGCTCCCTCGATCCGAAGATCGGCGCGGTACGCTGAGCGCCCGACCCTTCCTGAAGGACCCCTATGGCCGAGCCCCGTACCCGCCTCGCCCTCCTCACCCCGCACCGTATCGAGGCGGGTGACGCCGACGTCCTCGCGGCAGCCCTGACAGCCGCGTGCGCCGCCGGCGACGTCGCGGCCGTGATCCTGCGCCTCGCTCCCGCCGATGAGCGCAGCCTCGTCAACCTCGTCAAGCGTCTCGCCCCCGCGGCGCAGGGCACGGGTGCGGCCTTGGTCTTGGCCTGCACCGGTTTCCCGGGCGATCTGGTGAGCGTCTCGGCGCGTGGCGGCGCCGATGGAGTCCATCTCGACAAGCCGAAGGATGGGACCCTGGCGGACCTGCGCGGACGCCTCGACGACGGGCGCATCCTCGGGGCTGGTGGCCACGAGCAGAAACACGCGGCCATGGAGGCCGGAGAGGCCGGCGTCGACTACGTGATGTTCGGCGGCCTGTACGCCGACGGAATCGCGCCAGAAGCGGCCACGATCCTCGACCGGACGACGTGGTGGACGGAGATCTTCGAAACGCCCTGCATCGCCGTCGCCCACGAAGTCGGGGAGGTGGCGGCCCTCGCCGCGACGGGCGCGGAATTCCTCGGACTCGAAAGCGCCCTGTGGATGGGCAACGGCGCGGACGTGGCCGCGATCCAGGCGATGGTGAACGCCGCGGGGTCGGCTTCGTGAGAAGTGCCGCCCGTTTGCTTGCGTCGGTCCTGGCGTTGGCCGGCCCCGGAAGCGCGCTGGCACAGTCGCCCCAGCCGGTGATGCCCATCGTCCCGGGGGCGAACGCGCAGGCACCGGTCCCGAAACCGGCGTCGAAGGAAGTCTTCACAGCGCCGCTGAAGGAATTGCCGACGCCCTACACGCCCGGCGTGATGGGTGCGAACCCGCCGACGTCGAACAAGGAAACCGATGTCGCGTTCGGTGCCTATCAGCGCGGCCAGTACACCACCGCCCTCCGCGAGGCGACGAAGCGGCTCTCGGCCAATTCGAGGGACGCGGCGGCGATGACGCTGCTCGGCGAACTCAACAACCAGGGCCTGGGCATCAAGCAGGACCCGGTGAAGGCCGCCGAGTGGTACCGTCTGGCCGCGGCCCAGGGCGATGTCCACGCCATGGCGTCCCTCGGTCTCATGTCCATCGATGGACGCGGGGGCCCCAAGGACCTTAAGGCCGGTCGGCGCTGGCTCGAACAGGCTTCGGACAAGGGTGACGCCACCGCCTCTTACAATCTGGCGCTGATCCTGCTCGGCTCGGGCACGGAGGCCGATCAAGCCAAGGCCGCGACCCTGTTCCGCAAGGCGGCCAACGGCGAGATCAGCGCCGCCCAGCACGGCCTCGGCGTCCTTTATCTTCAGGGCCGCGGGGTCGCGAAAGACCCGGCGCAGGCAGCCGAACTGTTCCGCCGGGCGGCCGACAACGGCGATCTCGCCGGCGAGGTCGAGTTCGCCATCCTGCTGTTCAACGGGACCGGCATCGCCAAGGACGAGGGCCGCGCCGCCCGCTACTTCCTCCATGCCGCCTCGCGCGGCAACGCCATCGCGCAGAACCGGATCGCACGCCTCTACGCCAACGGTCGCGGCGTACCGAAGAACCTCGT
Source organism: Methylobacterium sp. Leaf100 (assembly GCF_001422845.1). Taxonomy (NCBI): domain Bacteria; kingdom Pseudomonadati; phylum Pseudomonadota; class Alphaproteobacteria; order Hyphomicrobiales; family Methylobacteriaceae; genus Methylobacterium; species Methylobacterium sp. Leaf100. Next base: position 27,723 of record NZ_LMMW01000012.1, read on the forward strand.
GGAGGCAGCGGCCTGGAACCTGGCCGCCGCGGCGCAGGGGCTCTCGGACGCATGGCTCGACCAGACCCTGACGGGACTCAGCCCCGAGGAGCGCACCCGGGCCGAGCAGATGGCGTCCGAACGCGCCAACGTGAAGTAGGCGCATCCCGCCTGTGCTCCGACAGGGATGAGGCCGGCGCCAAACGTGCTATGGCCCCCTCAGACCTCTCGCGTCTCCGACGCTCTTTGAATCGACCCGGACCCTTCAAGCGATGATCAGCTCACCCCTCATGACCGTCATGGTCGATGCCGTCCGCAAGGCCGCCCGCGGCCTCAAGCGCGACTACGGCGAGATCGAGAACCTTCAAGTCTCGCGCAAGGGACCGGGCAACTTCGTCTCGGCGGCTGATCGCAAGGCTGAGGAAGTCCTGCGCGACGCTCTGATGAAGGCCCGGCCCGGCTACGGCCTCGTGCTCGAGGAGTCCGGCATCGTCGAGGGCGCCGACAAGAGCCACACCTGGCACGTCGACCCCCTCGACGGCACCACCAACTTCCTGCACGGCATCCCGCATTTCGCGATTTCCGTGGGCTTGGAGCGCGAGGGCCAGATCGTCGCCGGCGTGATCTACGATCCAGCAAAGGACGAGTTGTTCGTGGCCGAACGCGGCAAGGGCGCCTACCTCAACAACCGCCGGCTGCGCGTCTCGGGCCGTGTCGACATGGCCGATGCCCTCGTGGCCTACGGCTCACCCTACCTTGGGCGCGGCGATCATCCGAAGCTCCTGCGCGAGGTGGCGGCCGTGATGGCCGTGAGCGGGGGCATCCGCCGGTTCGGCTCGGCGGCTCTCGATCTCGCCTACGTCGCCTGCGGCCGCTCGGACCTGTACTGGGAGCGCGACCTGCAGACCTGGGACATCGCGGCCGGCATCATCCTGGTGCGCGAGGCCGGCGGCTTCGTCTCCAGCGCCGATGGCGGCGCCGAGCCCCTCGCCGCGCGTTCGGTGGCCGCCGGCAACGAGAACCTGCATGGGGATCTCGTGAAGCTCCTGCGCCGCGCCAACGCCTGAAACCCACGCCCACTCATCATCGAACTCGACGAAGGCCGCCGCCATGGATTCCCGCCGCCATATCGCGCTGAAAGAGTCGATCCGCTCGATTCCGGACTACCCGAAGCCCGGTATCGTGTTTCGCGACATCACCACGCTATTGAGCGATCCGCGTGCCTTCCGTCGGGCGGTCGATGCCCTCGTGCATCCCTTCGCGGGCGGCCGGATCGATCAGGTCGCCGGCATCGAGGCGCGCGGGTTCATCCTTGGTGGCGCAGTGGCGCACCAGCTTTCGTCGGGCTTCGTACCGATCCGCAAGAAAGGCAAGCTGCCCCACAAGACCGTGTCGATCGCCTATGCCCTCGAATACGGCACCGACGAAATGGAAATCCACGTCGATGCGATCAAGCCGGGCGACCGGGTGCTTCTGGTGGACGATCTCATCGCCACCGGCGGGACGGCCTGCGCGGCGGTGAACCTGCTTCGTCAGATCGGTGCCGAGGTCGTGGCCGCCTGCTTCGTCATCGATCTGCCCGAGATCGGTGGGGCGCAGAAACTGCGGGATCTCGACGTCCCGGTGCGGACGTTGATGGAGTTCGACGGGCACTAGGTCCGTAAGACGCACGGTCCTGCAAGAGGGAATGCCTTCGCTGCGCGGAGGTCGTCTCCCTCGACCTCCCGCTCCGCGACCGCCCTCCCCGACACAGAGGGAGGGTCGAAGGCCCTATGCAGCCAAGCTCGCGAACAGGCCGCGCCCGTCCGTGCCGCCGACGAGATCTTCGACGAAGTTCTCCGGGTGCGGCATCAGCCCGAGTACGTTGAGCTTCTCGGAATAAATGCCCGCGATGGAATTAAGCGAGCCGTTGCGATTGGCATCCACCGTCAGCGCGCCCGACGCGTCGCAGTAGCGGAACGCCACGCGGCCATCGCCTTCGAGGCGCACGATGGTGTCGGGATCCGCGAAGTAGTTGCCCTCGCCGTGCGCCACGCACACGTCGATGACCTGATCTTTGGTGTAGGCCGTGGTGAAGCGGGTATCGGCGCGCTCGACGCGCAGGAGCTGCCGGTGGCAGATGAAGCGCCGGTCGACGTTGCGCATGAGGACGCCGGGCAGCAGACCCGACTCGCACAGAATCTGGAAGCCGTTGCAAATGCCCAGCACCAAGCCGCCGCGCGCCGCGTGCGCGCGCACGGCATCCATGGCCGCCGCGCGGCCCGCGATGGCGCCGCAGCGCAGGTAGTCGCCGTAGGAAAAGCCGCCCGGCAGGACGGCGAGGTCAGTGCCCGCCGGCAGTTCGGTGTCGGCATGCCAGACCTTGACCACTTCGGCCCCGGCCTGAGTCAGGGCACGGGCGACATCCGCGTCACGGTTGGAGCCCGGAAAGACGATGACGGCGGCGCGCATCAGGCGATCTCGATCGCGTAGTTCTCGACCACGGTGTTGGCCAGGAGCTTCTCGCAGGCGGCCTTGAGGGTGGCCTCGGCTGCGGCGCGGTCACCGCCCGCGAGTTCGACGTCGAAGACCTTGCCCTGGCGCACACCGTCGACGCCGGACAGGCCGAACGACGTCAGCGCCGCCTTGATCGCCTTGCCCTGCGGATCGAGCACGCCGGTCTTCAGGGTGACGATGATGCGTGCTTTCATGGGGTCGAACTCGGCTGCGCGTGGCGGGGCGCCCCCGCGATAATCGGGAAACGCCGCCCTGGCAACGCGGAGGGACCCTGCTCGTCTAGCGGCGCTGTACGGCGGGGGCGGCGCGCAGGGGTTCGATGCTGATGGCCCGACGCCAGAGCTGCAACATCACCCAAGCGGCGAAGAGGCTGAAGACGGCCATCAGCACGTGGCCGACGGTGTCGCCGAGTTCGAAGATGCCGGCCAGCGCCCATCCGGCCGCAATGGCGACGGCGAAGACTTCCGTGCCCACTAGCACCATCATGCTGACGATCGTGATGAGGTTGCGCGTGTTCACTGGCGTGGCATCCCGATTGTCGTTCCGTCACCGCGCGATCCCGTTGCGCGGGCGGTCGAGGGAAGTAGCGCGATCTGGTCGGACCACGCAACTTCGCCCCTTCCCGTCGTCAGCGCGGCGCGCGTTTGGCCAGGATGCGCTGCAGGGTGCGGCGATGCATGTTGAGGCGACGCGCCGTTTCCGAGACGTTGCGGCTGCACAGCTCGTAGACCCGCTGGATGTGCTCCCAGCGCACCCGGTCGGCCGACATCGGGTTCTCCGGCGGATCGGCCCGCTCGCCCGGCTGGGCCATGAGGGTGCCGTGGATCTCGTCGGCATCCGCGGGCTTGGCGAGATAGTCGAACGCGCCGAGCTTCACCGCCGTGACCGCCGTGGCGATGTTGCCGTAGCCCGTAAGAATCACGCCGCGGGCCTCCGGGCGACGCTCCTTGAGACGGGCGATGACGTCGAGGCCGTTCCCATCTCCGAGACGCATGTCGATGACCGCGAAGGCCGGCGCCCGCGCATCCACCATCGAGACCCCCTCGGCCACGCTCTCGGCGACGTGGACCTCGTAGCCGCGCATCTCCATGGCGCGGGCGAGGCGGGTCGAGAACGGTTTGTCGTCATCGACGATGAGCAGGCTACGATCGGTGAAAGCGGCCAGCGGATCGTTATCGCCAAGTTGCATGATATCGGCGCCAGGCGCCGTTGTACCGGTCTGCGTCTGCATTCGACGCGTCTCCTGCGTTCCTGTAAGTCTTCAGGAACTTATATAGGCGCCGGAACGGTCCTGATCAGGGGTTGCCAGCTCTCCATTCTGTGCATGACGCGCAACCGCGATGCCGCGCTCGAACACGTGCCGCGCCCAGGACACGCGCACGACGGCGCCCGTCGCAGTGGGATCGGGCGCGTTCGACAAGGTGAGTTGCGCACCTGAGCGCTCGATGAGGGTTTTGGCGATGAACAAACCCAGTCCCAGGCCTGCACCCGTGGTCGCGCCGGATTTCGCCCGGTCGTTGCTCCGAGTGGTCACGTAGGGCTCGCCGGCGCGAAGCAGCACCTCGCCGGAGAAGCCGGGACCGTCGTCGCGCATCTCGAGCCAGACCTGCTCATAAGTCCAGCGCGCCTCGATGATGACGCGGGTCTTGGCGAAATCCACGGCATTGTCGACGATGTTCGCGAGCCCGAACAGGACGCCGGGGTTGCGCCGGGTCGAGGGCTCCTGCCCCTCCCCCCTGCTGGTGACGTCGAGGATGATGCCCATGGCGCGCTGGGGCGCCACCAATTCCTCGACGAGGTGGCTCAGGCTCACGGTCTGGAGGAAGCCCCCCCCATCCCCATCGAGTGATGTGAGCTTCGACAGAATGCTGCGGCAGCGGTCGACCTGATCGCGAAGGAGCGCGAGATCCTCACGTACGCCGGGCGACGCCGTCGGAGCGAGCTGACGGCTCAGCTCCTTCGTCACCACCATGATGGTGCCGAGCGGTGTGCCGAGCTCGTGCGCCGCCGCCGCCGCCAGACCATCGAGCTGCGAAAGGTGCTGCTCGCGGGCGAGCACGAGCTCGGTGGCGGCAAGCGCCTGGGCCAGGAGCCGGGTCTCCTCGGAGACCTTCCAAGCGTAGACACCAGTGAAGGCCGTACCGAGGAGAATCGCGGTCCATACCCCGGAAATGTAGAGGAACGGCAGTTCGAGGCGGCCATCGGCGAACCACGGCAGCGGCCGGTGGATGAGGGCCAGCAGGGTCGCGAGGCCGATGGCGAGGAGCCCGAGGGCCAGGGTCCGCTCGGGCGGCAGGGCTGTGGCCGAGATCAGCACAGGAGCGAGGAACAGGAGCGAAAATGGGTTCTGCAGGCCACCCGTGAGGAACAGCAGGGCCGCGAGCTGAATGATGTCGAACGCCAGCAACAGTGCAGCCGAATCGTCGCTGAGGCGGTAACTCGCGGGAAACCGGATACGCAGGGCGAGATTCAGCCACGACGAGGCAGCAATGACGAGGAAGCACCAGCCGAACGGCAGTGGCAGCCCAAGGCCGAACTGGGCGCCGACCACGGCCGCGCTCTGGCCGGTGATCGCGAGCCAGCGCAGGCGGACGAAGGTATCGAGCCGGAGGTGCCGGGCGTCGCGCACGAAGCCGGTGGTGCTCATGTCCATCATGTCCATCAGAACGATAGGGCCGCGTGATCCAACGTCCATCCCATCGTGGGCAATCAAGTCTTCCGCGCCTGGTTCGAAGCGGACGCTTTCGTTCGCATCGCCACGCCGATCCGTGACAGGACTTCGCTCTCCCGCGTCGGAGGCAGCAAAGCGGCCGGAACGTCACGCACGGGACTTGTCGCCGCAGGTTGCGCCCTAAGTCGGAGACAAGCCCGGGCTGAATGGCGCGGCACGAACCATGCGCCAACCTTCATGCATCAGGCAGGCGCTGCGTTCCGGAACAGGGGGAGGCCATCGTGAACCTGTCCTACTACTGGTATGAGACCGCCCGGATCATGACGACGCCGGCGCGGGTTGCCGCCGACATGGTCAAGCACAGCCTTCAGAACCCAGCCAATCCACTGTCGTACGGCCCCTATGCCCGCAGCGTCGCGGCGGCCTGCGAGATGTTCGAGCGGATGACGCGTCGCTACGCCAAACCGGGCTTCGGATTCACCGGCACCTGGATCGAGGGCCACAGCGTGCCGGTGAGCGAACGCGTGGTGTGGGAGCGGCCGTTCTGCCGGGCCATCACCTTCGACCGTGGTTTTGTTCGCGGTCCGAGCCAGCCACAGCCGAAGCTCCTCATCGTGGCGCCGATGTCCGGGCATTACGCCACCCTCCTGCGCGGCACCGTGGAGGCGATGCTGCCGGACCATCAGGTCTTCATCACCGATTGGGCCGATGCTCGCATGGTGCCGCTGAGCGCCGGGCGCTTCGACCTCGACACCTACATCGACTACCTCATCGCCCTGTTCACCATGCTCGGGCCCGACCTCCACGTCATGGCCGTGTGCCAGCCGGCGGTGCCGGTGCTGGCCGCCATCGCGGTGATGGAGGCACGCGGGCACGCCACCGTGCCGACTTCCATGACCCTCATGGGCGGCCCCATCGACACGCGGCGTTCGCCCACCGCCGTGAACTGCCTCGCCCAGGAGCGCGGCACGAAGTGGTTCGAGCGCAACTGCATCACGACCGTGCCGGCTGGGTATCCGGGGGCGTGGCGCAGCGTCTATCCGGGCTTCTTCCAGCTGTCCGGCTTCATGTCGATGAACCTCGATCGCCACGTCGACGCCCACGCGGAGATGTTCGATCACCTCGTCACCGGCGACGGCGATTCGGCCGAAAAGCACCGCGACTTCTACGACGAGTACCTCGCGGTGATGGACCTGACGGCGGACTTCTACCTGCAGACGATCAAGACCGTGTTCGTCGATCACGCCCTGCCGAAGGGCACGATGATGCACGCGGGCACGCGCGTCGACCTCGGGGCGATCCGCACCTGCGCGATCCTCGCCATCGAGGGCGAGAACGACGACATCTCGGGGGTCGGGCAGACGCAGGCGGCCCTCGATCTCACGCCGAACCTGCCGTCCGAACGAAAAGCCTATCACCTGCAGAAGGGCGTCGGGCATTATGGGGTGTTCAACGGCTCCCGTTATCGCACCGTGATCGCGCCGCGCATCGCCGAATTCATACGCGCGATGCAGGCCCGCCCCGCCATCGCCCAGGAACCGGCGGACTGAGGCGACCTGCCCCCAGCAATTCGCCCTCCCGACGATGGCGGCGCGGCGGCGGCACCGCTAAGCTGCCAGCATGCGATTGGCGCTGCTGCGCGGGCCGGACCCGGACCATCTCGATATCGCCCACGAGGGTGAGACCTTCCGCATCGCCCTGCGGCGTCGACCGACGGCGCGTCGCTTGACGCTGCGCGTGTCGAGCGCCACCGGTGAGGTGGTGATGACCCTACCGGCGCGGACCTCGCTGGCGGTGGCGCAGAAATTCGCGATCAGCCATAGCGGCTGGATCGCCCTGCGGCTGGCCAAGCTGCCGGAGCGAATCGCCTTCGTGGATGGCGCGGTGCTTCCCCTGCGCGGCATCCCCCATCGCATCGTTCACCGGTCGTCGACGGGCGGCCTGACGCGGGTCGAGGCGACGGCGGACGATCCCGTGATCACCGTTGCCTGCGAGGCACCGCACATCGCCCGGCGCATCGGCGATTTCCTCGAACGGGAAGCGCGCCGGGATCTGACCGCGGCCGTGAAGAGCTATGGGGGAGCCATCGGACAAGCGCCGACGCGCATCACCGTGCGCGACACCCGCAGCCGCTGGGGTTCATGCACGGCCCAGGGGGCCCTCAATTTCTCGTGGCGGCTGATCCTGGCCCCGCCGCTGGTACTCGACTACCTCGTCGCCCACGAGATGGCGCACCTGAAGGAGATGAATCACTCGGCCCGGTTCTGGAGTCTCGTCGGCGCCATCTGCCCGCATGTCGAGGAGGCGGAACGCTGGCTCAAGTGCAATGGATCGAGCCTGCATCGCTACGGCTGAGGACGTACTTCCCGAAAGCTCACCCAGCTTCGGCACGAGACGACGGAGAGGCAGGACCCTTTTCGTCAGCCCTTCACCCGCAGAACGCGGCGGCGCGAACCGGGCTCCTCGGGCCAAGTCGGACGGGCATCGACCTGACCCGGCGCGAGGGTGCGCGGCGCGACGCTGTTGCAGACTTCGCGCTGACGCAGAATCACGGGTTGGCCGAACTCGTCCCGGCGGCGGATGATGCCACCCTCGTGGCAGAAGCCGGCGAGTTCGGCGGACGAGCCGGACTGACGCCCACCCGGCGTCCGGGCGATGGGTCGATGCTCGACGACGAGACGGCCGTCGCGGTTCAGGGAGTTCTCGACATAGGTGGTCTCGTCGACCGGAAGCGACCCGGCCTCCACCTGCGCCATCCCGGCGAGGAGCATCAGTGCGGGAAGGGCGCAGAATCGCATGGCGTTCGTCCGTGTTGAAGCGTAGCCGTCAGGATTAAGGCCTGGCTGCCCCTAGCGATAGTCCACTGCGGGAACATCGATTCCGGGACAAGCCTTCGGCCAAACCCGTTAAGAATTCGCTAACCACGCGGATCAACGCGCTATGCAACGGATGGATCGGACCGGACCGCGGCTCGCGAGCGGCGGTCCGGTCACATCCGTGTCAGTTCAGCAAGCGGTTCTGCGGGCGCGTCTCGGCCGCCAGGGTATCGCCCACGGTCAACCCGAGGGGCCCGAGCCGCACCGGCACCGATTCGCCGTCGTGGATCGATCCGGACAGGAGCTGCTCGGCGAGGCGGTCCTGTACCGCCTTCTGGATCACCCGCTTCAGCGGACGCGCCCCGTAGGCCGGATCGTACCCCTTGTCCGCGAGCCAGTCGCGGGCATCGGGCTCGACGTCGATGGTGATCTTGCGCTCGTCCAGAAGCTTCTGGAGACGCCCGAGCTGGATGTCGACGATGGCGCCCATCTCCGACCGCTTGAGGCGGTGGAACAGGATGATCTCGTCGATCCGGTTCAGGAATTCCGGCCGGAAGTGATGGCGCACCACACCCATCACCTCGTCGCGCACGGCATCGGTATCATCGCCCTCGGACTGGTTGACGAGGTACTCGGAGCCAAGGTTCGAGGTCATGATGAGGAGGGTGTTGCGGAAGTCCACCGTGCGCCCCTGCCCGTCCGTCAGGCGCCCATCGTCGAGCACCTGCAGGAGGACGTTGAACACGTCCGGATGCGCCTTCTCGACCTCGTCGAACAACACGACCTGATACGGCCGGCGCCGCACGGCCTCCGTGAGGGACCCTCCCTCCTCGTAGCCGACGTAGCCCGGAGGCGCACCGATGAGGCGGGCAACGGCGTGCTTCTCCATGTATTCCGACATGTCGATCCGTACGAGCGCCGTGTCGTCATCGAATAGGAACCCGGCGAGCGCCTTCGTCAGCTCGGTCTTGCCGACGCCCGTGGGCCCGAGGAACATGAACGAACCGATGGGCCGGTTGGGGTCCTGCAGACCGGCCCGGGCCCGGCGCACGGCGGTCGCGACCGCCTCCACCGCCTCGCGCTGGCCGACGACGCGCTTCGCCAGAGCCGATTCCATGGCGAGCAGCTTGTCGCGCTCGCCCTCCAGCATCTTGTCCACGGGCACGCCGGTCCAGCGCGAGACAACCCCGGCGATGTGGGCAGGGGTCACCGCCTCTTCGACCATGCCGTCGCGGCTGACCGCGGACTCGGCCGCCGCCTCGATCTCGGCGAGCTGCTTCTCCAGGCCCGGCACCACGCCGTAGGCGAGTTCGCCGGCGCGCTGGTATTGACCCTGGCGCTGGGCGTTGGCGAGTTCCGTGCGGGCCTCGTCGAGCTTCTTCTTCAGGTCGGCCGCTGCCCCGAGCTTGTCCTTCTCCGCCTTCCAGCGCGAGGTGATGGCCGAGGATTGCTCCTCAAGATCGGCCAACTCCTTTTCCAGCCGCACGAGGCGGTCGCGGGAGGCGGTGTCGGTCTCCTTCTTCAGGGCCTCGCCCTCGATCTTCCGGCGCACGATCTCGCGGTCGATATTGTCGAGTTCCTCGGGCTTCGAATCGACCTGCATGCGCAGGCGCGAGCCCGCCTCGTCCATGAGGTCGATGGCCTTATCGGGAAGGAAACGGTCGGTGATGTAGCGGTTCGACAGGGTGGCGGCCGCGACCAACGCCGCATCCTGGATACGCACGCCGTGGTGCTGCTCGTACTTCTCCTTGATGCCGCGCAGGATCGAGACCGTATCCTCCACGGTGGGCTCGGACACGAAGACGGGCTGGAAGCGCCGCGCCAGGGCGGCGTCCTTCTCGACGTGCTTGCGGTACTCGTCGAGGGTTGTTGCGCCGACGCAGTGCAGTTCGCCCCGTGCCAGGGCGGGCTTTAGGAGGTTCGAGGCATCCATCGCCCCGTCGGCCTTTCCGGCGCCCACGAGGGTGTGCATTTCGTCGATGAACAGAATGATGCCGCCTTCGGCCGCCGTCACCTCGGACAGCACGCCCTTCAGGCGCTCTTCGAACTCGCCGCGGTATTTGGCGCCCGCGATCAGCGAGCCCATGTCGAGGGCGAGCAGGCTCTTGTCCTTCAAGCTCTCGGGCACGTCGCCGTCGACGATGCGTAGGGCGAGCCCCTCGACGATGGCGGTCTTGCCGACGCCGGGCTCGCCGATGAGCACGGGATTGTTCTTGGTGCGCCGGGACAGGACCTGGATCGTACGCCGGATCTCCTCGTCACGGCCGATCACCGGATCGAGCTTGCCTTCGCGGGCGGCTTCCGTGAGGTCGCGGGCGTATTTCTTCAGGGCGTCGTAAGCGTTCTCCGCCGTGGCGTTGTCGGCAGTGCGGCCCTTGCGCAGGGCGTTGATGGCCCCATTCAGCGACGCCGGCGTCACGCCCGCGGCGGCGAGCGCCTTGCCGGACTCGGTGTCCTTCTCGACGGCGAGCGCCAGGAGCAGGCGCTCCACGGTGACGTAGGAATCGCCGGCCTTCTCGGCCGCCTTCTCGGCGGTGTCGAACAGGCGCACGAGTTCGCGCGTCGCCTGCGGCTGGGACGAATTGCCGGACACCTTGGGCTGCTTGCCGAGCCAGATTTCGACTTGCGCGAGGGCGACGCGGGACTGCCCGCCCGCACGGTCGATGAGGCCGGCACACAGGCCCTCGGGGTCGTCGAGAAGCACCTTCAGGAGGTGACCCGGCTGCAATTGCGGATGACCCTCGCGCATGGCCAGGGTCTGCGCCGACTGGACGAAGCCGCGGGCGCGTTCGGTGTAGATCTCGAAATTCATGCTCTTTCGACCTCCCCGTGTCGGTCCGGTCCCGCCCGCATGAGGCGGCGCGGCCGTTCCGAGACGTCGTTCCCCGGCTCCGGTCCCATACCTTCACTGCGAGAACCCCGGCGCCATCCAGCCGCCGGTGACACGGATGTGGTGTTGTAAATACGCACCACAAGGGGGTCCGGATCGAAGTGGGGGCGGGATCTTCCGGACCCTTGCAAGCGGCTTCGTCACCGGTCCATGCTCTTCCGATGACGAACGAACTGCACCTCGACGCTCTCCATCGCTACCCCGTGAAGGGCCTCTCGCCCGAACGGCTCGACAGCGTCGATCTGGAGGCGGGCGACTACTTTCCCGGCGATCGTTTGTTCGCCGTCGAGAACGGCCCGTCCGGCTTCGATCCGGCGGCACCCGTGCATCAGCCCAAGATCAAATTCCTGATGCTCATGCGCCACGAAGCCCTGGCCCGCCTCGACGCACGCTACGAGGCGCATACGAACGTCCTGACGATCCACGGTGATGGCGGCGTCGTGGCGCAGGGTGATCTCGGCACGGCGGAAGGACGCGGCGCCATCGAAAGCTTCCTGGCCGGGTACCTGCCCGACGCCCTACGCGGCCCGCCCAAGGTGCTGGGCGCGCCCGAAGGCTTCCGCTTCACCGATTCGCCCCGTGGCTTCGTTTCGCTCCTCAATCTCGCCAGCGTCGCGGCGGTCGAGACCCTGACGGGTGCTGCCGTCGATCCCCTGCGGTTCCGAGCGAATCTCCACGTCTCGGGTCTGGCGCCTTGGGCCGAACTCGACCTCGTCGGGCGCACGCTCGTCACGCACGGCGGGGTCGCGCTGCGCGTTCTCAAACGCACGGAGCGTTGCGCGGCGACCAACGTCGATCCGGTCACGGGCATTCGCGACCTCACGATCCCCCGCGCCCTGTCGCAGCAACTTGGCCACACGGATTGCGGAGTCTACGCAGAGGTGGTGGCCGGCGGCACCTTGCGGACCGGCGATCGCCTCACGCTCGAGCCGGCGAACGTCTGAGTAGGCCGACCGTCCGACGCCAGCCGAAACCGTGCGTCGACGGAGCAGCCGTGCTGCGAGTGATGCGACGAAGTGGGGATCGACCGGGTTCGCGATCGGCCCCTTCGGCGTCAGATGGCGTCGCGGGGGACCAGGACAACGGCTGCCGCGTAGCCGGCGCGCCTCAGATGGCGCAGATCGGCGTGGCGGCGCTCGCAGGTGATCTTGAGGTAGCGATCGTCGCCTCCGGGCAACCCGGCCGACGCCGCCATCGCCTGTCCGTGGATCAGGCATTCCATCGGTGTTCTCGCGGGCGCGATGATCACGTCGAGGGCAGTTTGGCGGGAGCAGTTCTGAACCAGCATGGTTTGCATGCAGACGAGGGCGACGGACAGCAATCCGGACATGACGGACCTCTTGTTCGAGATGGCGAAGAAGGTCCGCGGAGTGGCTCTGGCGTTCGAGCGGCCGCGTGATTGTTGTCTGGGGCGTTCCTCGAAGATCTGGTTTCGGGTTATTGGTCTTGGTGACCATCCTCCCCACGCACACCGTATGCCAGGGGCGGATTCTCGAGACGCATCGCGCCCGTGTGTGACGCTTGGGCCACCCTCAGTCCCGGCCCTGAAGCCAGAGAGGCTCGGGCTCGGCGCGCGGCAGCAGCGCCGCCACGGCGTCGAGATCGACGATGTAATGCTCGGTGAGACGGCGCCAGACCTCGGCCGTCGAGGCGGCCTCGGTGCCGATCCGGTGCAGCGCGCTGGCAAGCAGGCCCGGATTCGTCAGGGTCTGGCGGGGGGTGAAAGAATCGGAGTTGGACAACGGCTTAGTCCCTGATCGACGGGACCCAGGATCACGATTCAAAGTTAAGCGGACGTTAAAGGCCCGGTGCCTCCGGCGGAAATCAGTTCCCTCCAATCATCACGCTTCCGGGAGTGTCCGATGGATTGTGTTTCGGCATGCGGTCGCACCCGCAGATGAAGATCGGCCCGTCGTCGCATCGGAGCGCGGAACTCCAGGGGGACGGTGAGCGTCTCACAAGCCGGTCCCGCGACGCCTTCCCGGACGCGGCCGATGACGTTTCCCCCGAAGGACACCATGGACACGACGCCGCTTCCCGCCTCGGCCTTCAAGGCTCCCGCCATCCTGCTCTCCGGTCCCGTGGACCAGTCGATGTACAAGGATTTCCGCCAGCAGTTCGATGCGGCGTCGGATCAGGATTTCGTCGTGGTCGAACTCTCGACCCTCGGCGGTGATCCGGAAGTGGCTCGGATGATGGGCGAGGACATCCGCTTCGCCAGCGAGGTCGATCCGCACCGGCGGATCGTCTTTCTCGGAAAAGCAGCGATCTACTCGGCCGGCACCACCTTCATGAGCTTCTTCGCCCGCTCCAACCGCTACCTGACGCGCGGCACCCGCCTGATGATCCACGAGCGCAAGATCTCGAAGAAGCTGCACATCGACGGTCCGCTCACCACCTGCATCGCCACGGTGACGGCGGCCCTGCACGAACTCGAATGCTCCATCGAGATCCAGAACGAAGGGTTCGCCAACCTCGTCGCGGGATCGACGGTGAGCCTCGACGAAGTGCTGACCCGCGCCCCCTCGAACTGGTACATCGAGGCCGAAGAGGCCCGCGGCCTCGGCCTGATCGAGGCCGTCATCTGACGGACAGACCGGCGGTTGCGCCCGCTGCCGCGTGGCTGGGCGCAAAAATTGCCCGCTGCCTGCTTCGCAGGGTCACATGCCTGCGGTAGAAGCCCGGCGCCGTGCACGACCGCCCGGCACGCATCGAGGAACGAGCCCCACGATGAAAGACCCGTTGCCGAACGTGCACGTGCGTGCCGAAGTCCTGGTTCAGGCCCTGCCGCATATGCAGCGCTACGACCAGGAGATCGTGGTTATCAAGTATGGCGGCCACGCCATGGGCGACCGTGCCGCGGCGGAGGATTTCGCCGAGGACATCGTGCTCTTGGAGCAGTCCGGCCTCAAGCCCATCGTGGTCCACGGCGGCGGCCCGCAGATCGGCCGGATGCTCGGGCGGCTCGGCATCGAGTCCGAGTTCAAGGGCGGCTTGCGGGTCACCGACGAGGCCACCGTCGAGGTGGTCGAGATGGTCCTGGCCGGCTCCATCAACAAACAGATCGTCGGCTGGATCTCAGCCGAGGGCGGACGGGCCATCGGCCTGTGCGGCAAGGATGGCAATATGGTGCGGGCCAAGAAGGCCACACGCACCATCATCGATCCCGAGAGCCAGACCGAGCAAGAGGTCGATCTCGGCCTCGTCGGCGAACCGGATCACGTCGAGCGCGGCGTCCTCGATGCGGTGCTCAAGGCCGAACTCATCCCGGTCCTCGCCCCTGTAGCCTTCGGCGCCGACGGACAGACCTACAACGTCAACGCCGACACCTTCGCGGGCGCCATCGCGGGGGCGCTGCGGGCCAAGCGCCTGCTGCTGCTCACCGACGTACCGGGCGTTCTCGACAAGGACAAGAAGCTGATCCCCGAACTCACTCTGGAGGATTGCCGCCGGCTCATCGCCGACGGCACCATCACGGGCGGCATGATCCCGAAGGTCGAGACCTGTATCTACGCCCTGGAGCAGGGCGTCGAGGCGGTCGTCATCCTCGATGGCAAGGTCAGCCACGCCGTGCTCTTGGAACTGTTCACCGATTACGGTGCCGGGACCCTGATCCGCCGGAGCTGACACCGTGACCCGGTTCGCCCGGCAGGGCGAACCGGGACGAGGGCGGTCACGCGGGCCGCGATTGCGGGATCGGTCGAAACGCCACCAGAGTCATGTCGTCCCGGCGCGCTTCGCTGCCACGGTAATTGGCAAGAGCCTGCTGCAGGGCCGCAACCTGATCGCCGAGGCCGTCATGCGATCGCGCCATGAGGATGTCGGCGACCCCACGATGACCGAGCAGTCGACGCCGCTCTCCGCCCATCTGGTCGGTGATCCCGTCGGTCATGAGGTAGAACGTCGTCTCCACCGAGGTCTGGACGACGATCTCGTCCACCGCAAAGATTTCCCCTGCCCGCCGAGGATAGCCGAGGCCGTTCTTCGCGCCGCGGATGCGCGTGACGGTCCCATCCGTGACACTCGTGAGGGAGAGGCCGGCCCCGGCGAAGCGCAGGGTCGCGGTTTGCCGATCCCAGATGCAAATCCCGCAATCGAGGCCGTCATCGGAAACCGCGCCCCGACCGTCCTGGCGCAATTGCACCCGGACCATGGAGTCGAGGGCACGCAGCACCTCGACGGGGTCGCGCAGGCGCCGCTCGTGCAGGATGCGGTCGAGGGCCGTGGCGACGATGAGGGTGAGGAAGGCCCCCGGGACGCCGTGACCGGTACAATCCGCCACCACGATGATGCCGAGCCCGTCGATGTTCTCGAGCCAAAAGTAGTCGCCGCCGACGACGTGAAGCGGTTCCCACAGGACCCCGACCTCGAGGCCGGTGCTCACGAGCGCCGCGCGGTCGGGCAAAACCGAACTCTGGATGCGTCGTGCGTAGCCGATACTCTCCATGACGAGGCCGTTGGCCTCGGCGAGCTTGGCATGCGCCGTCTCGAGTTCCTGTAGCAGCCGCTTCGCTTCGTCGCCCGTTCGCAGACCCTCGACCATGCGGTTGAACGCCTGAGAGATCACGTCGATTTCGTTGCTGGCCCTGAAACGGGCACCGGATTCGACGGTGACCCAGTTCTTGTGCTCGACCTCGCGCATGGCGAGGAGCAGGCGCTTGAGGGGTACTAGAACGTGCGCCCGTACATTGGCGTGGAGGGTCAACACGAAGGCGAGCATCAGGATGAGACTGGTCACGAGGGCCAGAATCGCCTGCTTTTCGGCGTTGCCGCGCAACGCCTCGGCCGAGATGGCCAGGGTGAGGTGTCCAACGGGTTTGGTCTCGGATGGGAGGGAGAGATCAGCCTGCTCGACGACCATGTCCCAGGACCGACCACGCGGCATGTCACCCAGCGACATGACCACGGCCCCCGCGGCATTGCGCAGAACCACCGCCCGGAACGCCGGATCCAGGGTGAGGGCCTGGACCTGATGCCGGTAGATCTCGGGCCGGGTACTCCAATCTGGCCGAGCGACGGCACTTGCGGTCAGGGCGGCGAGCAGCTTGGCCCGCTCGGTGTAGAGCCGGATCTGGTCGCTGTAGTTCACCCAGGCGATGCCGATCTGCGTCACCAGGACGACGACGGCGATGACCGGGTAGATCCGCAGGAACAGGGTATGGGCGAGACTGTCGAGGTCGCGCCCTCGGGCAGACCCGCGCAGGGATCCGGGCCTCATGGTCGGGCCGGCGGCGCTTTCGGCCAGCGGCATATCGGTGAACCCGGCAGCTTCGAGGAAGTCGCTGCTACGGCGTGGGCCGGCACCCCGCAGGGAACCGCCGCGCCGAACCGGCGCAGCTTCGGCGCTCGGCATGCCCTCGGGAATCATGGGCCCTCGGGGGTCATGCGGATCGGTCGACCGGGGGCGGAGCCCAATGCATCGGGGGCACTGCGCACACGATCGCGTCCGCTGTCCTTGGCCGTATAGAGGGCGGCGTCCGCGCGCTGCATGGCGGCTTCGAGGGATTCACCGGGTCGGGCCTCGGCGACGCCGATGCTGACGGACAGGATGACGGTCCCGCCCGGCGTCTCGATCGCGGCCGATGCGACCGCGACCCGCAGACGTTCGGCGATCGCCAGGGCCGCGTCGAGGGCGGTGTTCGGAAGCAGAACGGCGAACTCCTCGCCGCCGGTGCGGCCGATGATATCGTGTGGACGCAGGTTCGCCAGGCAGGCCGCCACACAAGCGACGAGAGCCGCATCACCGGCGGCGTGCCCAAAGCTGTCGTTCACGAGCTTGAAGCGGTCGAGATCGAGCATCATGACGGTGATCGGCGTGCCGTCGATCGCATGGCGCTGCCACGCGCGGACGCTCATCTCCATGAAGCGCCGCCGGGCCAGGGCACCCGTCAGGTCGTCGGTGTCGGCGAGGCGGCGCAGTTCGGCTTCGAGGCGCGAGCGGTGTTCGATCTCCCTGGAGAGCGCCTCGTTGAGCGCCTGGAGATCGCGACGCTGCTCGGCGAGGCAGTGATTGGCCTTCTGCAAATCGAGTTGCATCCGGTCGCTCATGCGGACGAGACGTTGCTGCTCGCGGTAGCCGCGGCGGTACGCTTCCGCCAAGGCGTTGACGCCGGCGGCGGCATCGGAAAGCCCAGCCAGCATCGTCTCAGCTTGCCGGATCACGGCTTCCTCGGCATCGTAGAGGCTGAAGGCGTCGCTCGCGGGGCGGGCGGTGGCGGCACGGGGCGCGGCCTTGGGCACCGACGTCATGCGAGCTCCTCGACCATCTCGAAGCGGGCATGGGAGAAATCGGCGGCGAAATCCTCACCGGCTTCCGCGATTGTCTCGTCGCCATCGGCGTAGAACCAGCGGATCGTCACCGGCCGACCCTCGGCGGCGGCATCCTCCAGGGGCATGAACAGATTCATGAGCGCCTTGGCACTCGAGGAATTGAAGTAAGCAAGCCCGACTTCGAACACGATGGGATCGGTGGCGGCCTCGGCGAGATATCCCCGGAGGGCCTGAAGAAGCGGTCCGTAGAACGCCGCGGCGTCCTCGGGATAGGATTCGCCGCGCAAGGCGAGGTGGCCGCGCCCGAAATTGAAATCGATGCGCGGCGACCGCTCGGTCGCGGGAAGGCGGATGGTATCCATCGGTCCGGCGCCGTTCAGATGTAGGCTTTGAGGCAGAAGAAGCTCCGCCCATCGCCGAGTTCCTGGAAATCGTACTCGACGGGCGCGCTCGACCGGCGGGCGATCTCGATGAGGCCGATACTACCGCCGAGGCTTCCCTCGTCGGGCGGCTGACGGAGTTTCTCACGGTAGAACGCCTTCAACTCGTCACCTGTCATCGTGGTCAAGTGATCGAGGCGCGCGCGCAGGGTCGGGACATCGCCGTCCGGGACCTCGTTGCCGCACACCACGTAGAACCGCTCGCCAGCGACCCCGACGACGATCATGCCGGCGCTGATCAGACCGCGGGAACCCGTTGGCTCGGCGACCTTGTCGGCCGAGTAGCGGATGATGTTCTGCGCCTGCTCGACGAAGATACCGAAGACGCGCTTCGTGACACTCGAATGCGTCGCATCCTGGCCCATGCGCAATTTCAGCACTTCCCCGAGGGAAAAAAGAACGTTCTCCGAGAGATCACCGCCGAACGACAGGATCACGCCCTCACGTCGCGACGCGTTGAAGAAGCTCCGAAAATCTTGGGCGAGCAATGCATCCCTCCCAAAGGGTTCGACGTGTCGATTGGGATCGTCGTGAGACGGGCTGAACCCAACATAAGACTGGGGTCGTATATGAATGTTTAAAAACAGCGCCAAGCCTACCCATTTGCGCCGGATCGACAAACGCTAGACAGGGGTTTGGTCTTCGTGTCCATGAGCGAATACAGGAAGGTGGTGACGAAATAAACAGCATCCTTGGCGCGCGAATGCGCAAGTCGAAGACAAACTCGACGTACGAGGCTTCGATAGATTCCAGGGTGAACAATGGCCCTGTCCCATATCAGACCGTAATGCACCATTCGGGCCATTGGCGAACCTTGGCGCTTCCAATTTCGGCGCCATGCCCCATCTTAGCCGTCCCGGCCGGATCATCCGGCCCAACCCTTAAGTCGAAGCGCCTTGTTCCTTCCCGGCGAAAACCATTTCACCTCCGTCCGATCCCGTGGGTTCGATCATGTCGACACCTGGGTGTTCGATCTCGACAATACGCTCTACCCGAGCGACGCACGGGTTTGGCCACAGGTGGACGAGCGGATCACCCTCTACGTGATGCGCCTCTACGGTCTCGATGGGCTCTCGGCGCGTGCCCTGCAGAAGTATTTCTACCATCGCTATGGCACCACCCTGAAAGCGCTGATGATCGAGGCGGCCATCGATCCGCACGATTTTCTCGATTTCGCTCACGACATCGACCATTCGAGCATCAGCCTCGACCCGGCCCTGGGGGCCGCCATCGCCGAGTTGCCCGGCCGCAAGCTCATCCTCACCAATGGATCGCGTCGGCACGCCGAGAGCGTGGCGCGAAAACTCGGAATTCTCGACCATTTCGAAGACGTGTTCGATATCGCCGACGCGGATTTCGTGCCCAAACCCGAACGCTCGACCTATGAGCGTTTTCTCCTCCGCCACGGGGTCGATCCGCGCCGTTCGGTTCTGTTCGAGGACATCGCCCGCAATCTCGTAGTGCCGCATGAGATCGGCATGGCGACGGTGTTGGTCGTGCCCCGAACCCTCGATCCGTTCCGGGAGGCGTTCGAGCAGGAAGCGGTGCAGGAAGCGCATATCGACCACATCACGAGCGATCTCGCGGGCTTCCTCACGCACCGCGTCCTACCGGTGATCCGGTGAGCGGCCTGCAGGACGACCAGAGTCTGGAGGACACGCGGCAGGGGGACACACGGCAAGAGGACACACGGCAAGAGCCTTGGGCCGAACGTCATGCTCCGTCCCTGGACGACATCGAAGCGCTCGCTCATGCGGCGTTCGTAGATCTCCCGGCTGCGTTTCGTGCCCTTTGCCCTGGGATCGTCATCCATGTCGACGACTTTCCCGACGACGACACTCTGATCGAGATGGACTGCGCCAGCGAATTCGATCTGCTCGGCCTGTTCCGGGGCATCGGACTGGCGCAATCGGGCGACTTCACGACCGGCCAGATGCCAAACCAGATCTGGCTCTACCGTCGGCCCTTACTCGATTATTGGGCCGAGCACGAGGAAACCCTCGGGCACCTCGTCACCCATGTCCTCGTCCACGAGATCGGGCACCATTTCGGCCTGTCGGACGACGACATGGCCGGCATCGAGGCACGTTCCGACGGTTGAGCCCGGAGCGGTGGCCTAAGAAACAGGCGCCGCGCCGGAGGCTCAAAGGGTCTCCGGGTGACCGATCTGGCTCGCCTTCGGGCGGCGGGTGCGGAACTGGCCGCGTGCCACGGCGACGAAGGCCAGGATCACGACCGTCAGGGTGGTGAGCCACCACATCACCGTCAGGCCGACACCGATACAGGTGATGGTGAATGCGGCGGCGAAGGCCGCCATGGCGCCGGGGACGAGGACGGGCGTCCCCCGTCCGCTGCGGCGGATCGCGGCCTGAAGCGCGAACGCCGCGGCGACTGCGCCGACGACGCCCAGTTCGTACCACAACTCGAACAGCAGCGTGGTGGGCGCATTGGCCGGGAGGAGATTAACGATCCTGCCCCGCAGCGCCGTCTCGAAACCGTGCCCCGTGACGAGGCGCAACGGCTCCGTGGTGACGATCTTCTGCCAGGTCTTGAGCGACAGGGCGCCGGGCGAAGCCGGGCCGAGCAGGGTCGAGGCGACGGGTCGAGCGAGGAACGGCAGCAGAGGCGCCCCCACCAAGAGGGCTGCCGCACCGAGGCTTGCAACGCGTACGCCGAGGAACGGCCGGAGACTGGTGAGGGCGAAGGCGGCGGCGCCCGCCGCCAAGGCTGCGAGTTGAAGCGCGTTCGGCGAAACCACCAGGGCCACGGCCACGAGGAGCGCGAGGCCTAGAGATTCGAGGTCGCGCCCGCGCGAGCGCAGCCACGCCACGGCCGGCCAGACCAGGAGCGCGAGAAGCGTCAATCCACGGTCCAGAGTTCCATCGATCTCCGTTGGCGTTCCTGGGAGACGATGCCCGAACAGGCCGAGCAGAATCGCCACGAGGGCGGCGGCCGCGGTGCCCACGGGCAGGAGGTAGAGGTTGGCCGAACGCATCCGCTCCGGCAGGGCGAGATAGCCCGCGAAGGTCAGAAGGATCGTCGCGATCAGGTTGAGCAACCGCTCGGCGGCAAGATCGAGGAACGGCGTCCACACCAGGGACAGAGCCGCCCACAGGATGACGAGGAGCCCGGCGAGGAAGGCCGGCATCCGCAGCAGGCGCCCGGCGGCTGGCCTCCACGGCCCGGATTTGCCGTCGATGGCGCTGGCCAGCACCAGCAGCACCACGGCGATGGGCGCCAGAATGACGGCCGCGCGGCGACCCATCTGCGTCGTCACCGGCACGAGGACGAACAGGCCGAAGAACCCGATGCGCCGCAGGAGCGCGGCGGCATCGAGGGCCGGATCGACAGAAGGGTGGGACGCACGCGCCATGATTGCGACTGTCGACCGTGAACCGGCGCCACGAGTTGACCCGCGCGCTACGGCGCCAGTCGTAGTGCACTCGTCCTGGTCGGGCTGTAGATGCCGTGCAACACCTGTGCCCTGGCGGACACGGTTCAGGCCGTGACCGAGACGGACGGTCGATAGATCAGACGCCGCCCGAAGTCGCACAGAACCCGCCATCCCGCCCACGCGGCGAGGAACCCGAGGAGCCCGGCCACCAAGCCATCGGCGGTCGTCGGGATCGCGGGGCGATAGTCCTCGTAGGTCGCCCGCGCGAGATGGAGGTCGGGGTCGCGGATCAGGGCCGCAAGTCGGCCGAGAGAACCACCGGCGGTGTCGAGGGCGGCGCGGCGTGCCGTTAGGGTGGCGAGCCGGTCGAGATCCGCGCGCGCGGCTGCCCCACGTCGAGAAACAAGAGCATCGGAATCGCCGCGCAGCCGCGCAATGGCACTGTCACGGGTATGTCCCGTCGCCTGTGCATCGGCTTCGAACCCGGCGACCACGCGGCGCAACTCCTCGACGGTCCCAGCCAACCGCTGGCCATACTGCTGAGCGAACTCAGGTCCCTGCGCCCCAACGATGCCCGCAAGCACGCCCAGTGCGAGGCCCAAGGTGCGGAGGACACGAAACACGGGCACCTCCCACACGGGTTCGACGCTCGGACAAGCCGCGGGGCAGCTCCGGTGTTCCCTGCCCTCGATCGAGGCGCGACGTCGGCTTCGTCCGGAGGGGGCCACAGAAGCGGTCACGTGTACGCTCGAACGATCTTGCGGGATGCCGCCGCAGGCTGCTTGACAGCCCGGGCGGCCGAACATACACCCCCGACACCGCAGCGGAGACGAGGCGGGACGCCACGCGGGCGTAGCTCAGTTGGTTAGAGTGCCGGCCTGTCACGCCGGAGGTCGCGGGTTCGAGTCCCGTCGCCCGCGCCATTTACAAGCCTACCATTCCGAAAGTCCGATCTCGCGCGACGCGAAACGTGTCTTGTGCGGATCGCTTTCCACGCCACGCGGGCGTAGCTCAGTTGGTTAGAGTGCCGGCCTGTCACGCCGGAGGTCGCGGGTTCGAGTCCCGTCGCCCGCGCCATTTTTATTCCCCGACAATCTGCATTGTGTTGCAAGGACTTCGCGTCCCCAAGGTCCCGCCTGCCCGCGGCGGCGACGTTGCGCCGGCTCGCTTTCGCTTGTGGGAATCCTAAGCTCATCGAACGCAACCGGCCGGAAGATGCTCGTGTCGTCGGTCAAGGCTTGCGGAGGGTGAACGATGCCGGGGTTTTTCTTCCTCTACTTCACAGCCTGCATGACCAACGCGCCGGACACCTGCGAAGCGCGGCGGCTCGCCCTCGACGTCGCCGACGCGCGTGCCTGCCACCACGTGGCACAGCCGCAGCTGGCGCGCTGGGTCGGGACGCATCCGGACTATCGCATCACCGGATGGCGCTGCGGTGCGCCGTTACGCGATCCGGGTACACGGATCTGAGCCGGGGCGTGCCCAGCATGCCACGGTGACGAGCGAACGGATCGGCGTGGCACCGATGCCGCGTTTTCGCCGCATGGGGCCGCAAGGGGCATGGAACCGGGAAAAGCATCGAGCCGATCCCGCCCGAGCCCATGAGCCGATGCCCAAGTTATCCTCACGCGCCTTCGCTTACGTCGTGGCCGCATCCGTCGCGGTCACTTTGGCCGGTTGCAGCGCACCTACCCTCCTCGGTCCCGATACGCCGACCAGCGTCGTGATCCTCGATGAGCAGGCAGCGGCCGCCGCCATCTCACGCTACCGGGCACAGCACGGTCTCGGGCCGGTGGTGATCGACACCAGCCTGATCCGGGCCGCGTCGTATCAGGCGGCTTCCAATGCGAAGGCCGGCCGTCTCAGCCACGAGATCGGCGGCACCTTCGATGCACGCATGGCGGAGGCGGGCTTCGGCCGCGCCTACGCGGCGGAGAATCTCAGTGCAGGCTCGAACACCTTCGACGAGGTGCTGGCGCGCTGGAAGTCTTCGCCGGAGCACAACAAGAACATGCTGATGCCGCAACTGAAGCGCGTCGGCATCGCCCGCGTCGATGCGCCGGGCACTCGCTACAAGCGCTTCTGGGCCCTGGTCCTCGCCGGCGGCTGAGTGCCGTCAGCTCTCGCCGGTGTCGGCCTCGGCCAGGCCGTCCTGCAGGGTTCGAATGATGGTTCGCATCTCGGGGATCATCGCGATCGCCTTCGCGATCCGTTGCGCCTCGTTACGGGTCATCGCGCCGGTTGCCGTGCGCGAAGCCTCATCGTCCGAGAAATAGGTCCACGCGACGGCCACGCCGGCGGCATCCTCGACGCAGAAGCTTTCCGCTTTCTCGACGACGAGCCAAGGGGTGGGAAATCCGCGTGGCTCGGTCATGTCAGGCGATCCGATGTCGTCCCGCGAGACGGGACAGGGCCTGGTGGGCGGTGACGGGCTCGAACCGCCGACCCTCTCCGTGTAAAGGAGACGCTCTACCAACTGAGCTAACCGCCCAGGCGCGCCGTGTCGTACCGAAGCGGCCGTCGGCACGCAACCCGTAGCCTCACGAGGATGGGAAGCCGCACGAAGAAAGAGACCCCGGAGTTTCCTCCGGGGCCTCTTCTCCTATCAGCAGTTCAGTGCGCGATGACCGTGGCGGTCTCGTCCTCACCGATCACCGGGCGGACCGGCGGGGCCGGCTCCTCCCACTCGATGGGTTCGGGTACCCGCACCAGGGCATGCTTGAGAACCTGATCCATCCGCGAGACCGGGATGATCTCCATCCCGTTCTTAACGCTATCGGGCACCTCGGCGATGTCCTTGGCATTCTCCTCGGGGATCAGCACCGTCTTGATGCCTCCGCGAAGAGCCGCGAGCAGCTTCTCTTTCAGACCGCCGATGGGCAACACCCGGCCACGGAGTGTCACCTCTCCGGTCATCGCCACATCCTTCTTCACGGGGATGCCCGTGAGGGTGGAGATGATGGCGGTGGCCATGCCGATGCCGGCGGACGGGCCGTCCTTCGGAGTCGCTCCCTCGGGAACGTGGACGTGGATGTCCCGGCGCTCGAACAGCGGCGGCTCGATGCCGAAATCGACGGCCCGCGAGCGGACGTAACTCGCCGCAGCGGAAATCGACTCCTTCATCACGTCGCGCAGGTTGCCCGTCACGGTCATCTTGCCCTTGCCGGGCATCATGACGCCTTCGATGGTCAGCAACTCACCACCGACCTCGGTCCACGCGAGACCCGTGACCACACCAACCTGATCCTCCTCGTCGATCTCGCCGTAGCGGAACTTCGGAGCACCGAGGAACACCGGCAGGTTCTCCTCGGTAACGGCGACCGCCTTCACCTTCGTGATGAGAATCTCCTTCACCGCCTTGCGGATGAGGTTGGAGATCTCGCGCTCCAGGTTACGGACGCCTGCTTCCCGCGTGTAGCGGCGGATGAGCATCAGCAGCGCGGCGTCGTCGATCTGCCATTCCTTTGCGTCGAGGCCGTGCTTCTTGACCGCGCCCGGGATCAGGTGCTTCCGCGCGATCTCGAGCTTCTCCTCCTCTGTGTAGCCGGCGATGCGGATCACCTCCATGCGGTCCATGAGGGGCGCGGGGATGTTCAGCGTGTTGGCCGTCGTAACGAACATTACGTTCGACAAGTCGTAATCGACCTCGAGGTAGTGGTCATTGAAGGTCGAGTTCTGTTCGGGGTCGAGCACCTCGAGCAGGGCGGCCGAGGGATCTCCCCGGAAATCCATGCCCATCTTGTCGATCTCATCAAGGAGGATGAGCGGGTTCGAGGTCTTGGCCTTGCGCATGGACTGCACGATCTTACCGGGCATGGAACCGATATAGGTCCGGCGGTGACCGCGGATCTCGGCCTCGTCGCGCACGCCGCCGAGCGACATACGAACGAACTCACGGCCCGTCGCCTTGGCGATGGACTTGCCGAGGGACGTCTTGCCGACGCCGGGGGGACCGACGAGGCACAGGATAGGTCCGGTGAGCTTGTTGGCCCGCTGCTGCACGGCCAGATACTCGACGATGCGCTCCTTGACCTTATCGAGGCCAAAATGATCCTCGTCGAGCATCACCTGCGCGCCGAGCAGATCCTTCTTCATCTTCGAGCGCTTGCCCCACGGGATGCCGAGCATCCAGTCGAGGTAGTTGCGCACGACGGTGGCTTCCGCCGACATGGGCGACATCTGACGCAGCTTCTTCAGCTCCGCCACCGCCTTGTCGCGGGCCTCCTTGGTGAATTTGGTCTTCTCGATTTTGTCTTCGAGTTCGGCGAGCTCGTCCTTGCCGTCCTCGGAATCGCCCAACTCCTTCTGGATCGCCTTCATCTGCTCGTTGAGGTAGTACTCGCGCTGAGTCTTCTCCATCTGCCGCTTCACGCGGGTCCGGATGCGCTTTTCCACCTGCAAGACGGAGATCTCGCTCTCCATCAGCGACAGCACCCGCTCCAGGCGCTGCGCGACCGTGGGAATCTCCAGGATCGCCTGCTTGTCGGCAATCTTCACCGCCAGGTGGGAGCCGACTGTGTCGGCGAGCTTCGAGGGCTCGTCGATCTGTGTGACGGCGGAGACGACCTCGGGCGAGATCTTCTTGTTGAGCTTCACGTAGTTCTCGAACTCGGCGATGACCGAGCGGGCGAGCGCCTCCGCCTCGACACTGTCACCGAGCTCATCGGTGAGAGTCTCGGCCTCGGCCTCATAATAAGAGTCCGACTTGTTGAAATGGGTGATCTTAGCGCGACCAGCCCCCTCGACCAGCACCTTCACGGTACCATCGGGCAGCTTCAAGAGTTGGAGCACGCTGGCGAGCGTTCCGATCTTGTAGATCGCATCGGTCGCAGGATCGTCGTCGCTGGCGTTGATCTGGGTCGCGAGAAGAATGTGGCGATCCGTCCGCACGGCTTCCTCAAGGGCGCGGATCGACTTCTCGCGACCGACGAAGAGCGGGACGATCATATGCGGAAACACGACGATGTCGCGAAGCGGCAGGACGGCATAAGAGCCCGTCGAGCCCGGGACCACAGGCTGGCGCGATTTCGGTTGAGTCATGTCGGACTTCCTCATGAGGGACGCCGGGCAGTCGCTCCTCCGGGGAGCAAGCAACCTGCCAGGGGCCGACCGGGCCGCGAAGGGGTCGGAAGTGTTATCGGAGAAGCGGCTGGCGGCGGGACACCGCACCTCGAAAGGCGAGCGTGCGGCCATCGCGCGTCTGAATTCAGATGGAAGCGGGGGCGGATGTTTTCAAGCATCCGCCCCGAGGCCGGCCATCATGACGCGAGCCGGACAGGGTCAGGCAGCGCTCAGGCGCTGACGCTGGCCGGGGCTTCCTTGTTGCGGTCCCCGTGGATGTAGAGAGGACGCGACTTGCCGTCGACGACCTCGGGGCCGATCACCACCTGCTCGACGGATTCGAGACCCGGCAGATCGTACATGGTCTCGAGGAGAATGGTCTCGAGGATCGAGCGCAGGCCACGTGCACCGGTCTTCCGCTCGATGGCCTTGCGGGCAACCATGGACAGGGCCTCGTCCTGGAACGTCAGGTCGACGTTCTCCATCTCGAACAGGCGCTGGTACTGCTTGACCAGAGCGTTCTTAGGCTCCTGAAGAATCCGCTTGAGGGCGGTCTCGTCGAGATCTTCCAAGGTCGCCAGCACGGGCAGGCGGCCGACGAACTCGGGGATGAGGCCGAACTTCAGCAGATCCTCGGGCTCGACGTTGCGGAAGATCTCGCCCGTGCGGCGATCGTCGGGAGCTTGAACCGTGGCGCCGAAGCCAATTGAGGTCCCCTTGCCGCGCGCCGAGATGATCCGCTCGAGGCCTGCGAAGGCGCCACCGCAGATGAACAGGATGTTCGTGGTGTCGACCTGCAGGAACTCCTGCTGCGGATGCTTGCGGCCGCCCTGCGGAGGCACGGAGGCGACGGTGCCTTCCATGATCTTCAGGAGCGCCTGCTGCACGCCCTCGCCGGAGACGTCGCGGGTGATCGACGGGTTGTCGGACTTGCGCGAAATCTTATCGATCTCGTCGATGTAGACGATGCCCCGCTGCGCCCGCTCGACGTTGTAGTCGGAGGCCTGGAGCAATTTGAGAATGATGTTCTCGACGTCCTCGCCGACGTAGCCCGCCTCCGTCAGGGTGGTCGCGTCCGCCATGGTGAACGGCACATCGAGAATGCGGGCGAGCGTCTGCGCGAGCAGCGTCTTGCCCGAGCCCGTCGGCCCGATCAGCATGATGTTGGATTTGGCCAGCTCGACGTCGTTGTGCTTCGAGGCATGGGCGAGGCGCTTGTAGTGGTTGTGGACCGCGACGGAGAGGACCTTCTTCGCGAAGTCCTGACCGATGACATAGTCATCGAGGACGCGGCGGATTTCCTTCGGCGTGGGGACGCCGTCGCGCGATTTCACCAGGGAGGATTTGGATTCCTCACGGATGATGTCCATGCACAGTTCGACACACTCGTCGCAGATGAACACCGTCGGGCCCGCGATCAACTTGCGGACCTCGTGCTGGCTCTTGCCGCAAAACGAGCAGTACAGCGTGCTCTTCGAGTCGTTGCCGCCAGTCTTGCTCATATCGGTCTCCGTTCGCGGGCATGGCGCCGGTCCGGGGCGCACACGCATCCTTCGAATTTAATGGCATCGGCCTAAAGAAACAGTCACCTGCGCGCATCTGCCGGTTTCGGATCAGACTGACGATGCAAGCACGCGGCCGCGGCCGGATCAAGGCAGAGACGACGCCCCGCCTCGAAACGACGCGGCCGGACCCCGGAATGGGGTCCGGCACCTACGGGCGGGATCAGGCGGCAGCCGGTTCCGGACGCTTCTGGATCACCTCGTCGATGAGGCCGAACTCCTTGGCGGCGTCGGCCGTCATGAAATTGTCGCGCTCAAGCGCCTGGACGATGGTGTCGTAGTCCCGTCCCGTGTGCTTCACGTAGATCTCGTTGAGGCGCTTCTTCAGGGCCTCGATCTCGCGGGCATGGATCAGGATGTCGGTGGCCTGACCCTGGAAGCCGCCCGACGGCTGGTGCACCATGATGCGAGCGTTCGGCAGGGCAAAGCGGTGCCCGGGCTCGCCGGCGGTGAGCAGAAGCGAACCCATCGACGCGGCCTGGCCGACGCAGAGGGTCGTCACCGGGCAACGGATGAACTGCATGGTGTCGTAGATCGACAGACCCGAGGTCACCACGCCGCCGGGCGAGTTGATGTAGAAGGAGATCTCCTTCTTCGGGTTCTCGGCTTCGAGGAAGAGCAACTGCGCCACGATGAGCGAGGCGCCGTAATCCTCCACCGGGCCGGTGAGGAAGATGATCCGCTCGCGCAACAGGCGCGAATAGATGTCGAAGGCACGCTCGCCGCGGCTCGACTGCTCGACCACCATGGGCACGAGCGCGGAGTTATAATAGTCGACCGGATCTCTCATCATCACGTGCCCCAGGCTTCGAGGGGTCCGGCCGCGCCGCGAATCGGGCGCGGGCCGGACATTTCAGCGAACTCCGACGACGGTGAACGTCGCCTCTACTCTCGGCCCGCCGCCCACGAAGGGAGCACCGGGCTCAGTCGGCCTTGGCGACGGCAGGCAGGGCCTCGTCGCCGGTCGAAACAGTCTCGTCCTTATCGGACGCGGTCTTGGAGGCCCCGTCGGACGCCTCGGATTCGTCCTCGTCGGCGAACAACGCCTCCTTGGAGACGGGCTCTTCGACGAGCTTCACCTGCGCGAGCACGTGGTCGACGACCTTCTCTTCGAAGATCGGCGCACGCAGCTCCGCGAGCGCCTGGGCATTCTTACGGTAGAAGTCCCAGACCTGCTGCTCCTGACCCGGGAACTGCCGGACCCGGGCGATCAGGGCCTGATTGACCTCGTCGTCGCTGACCTTGATATCGGCGGTCTCACCGACCTGCGCAAGCACCAAGCCGAGACGCACGCGACGCTCGGCGATTTTGCGGTACTCGGCGGTGGCCTTCTCCTCCGTGGTACCCTCGTCCTCGAAGGTCTTCTCGCGGGTCTTCAGGTCCTGCTCGACCTGGGCCCACACGGCGGCGAACTCCTGGTGGACGAGGCTGGGCGGCAGCTCGAACGCATACTTGGTGTCCAGGGCGTCGAGGAGTTCCTTCTTGAGCTTGCGCCGGGACTGCGCCTCGAAGTCGCCGCCGATGGCGGTGGACACGGCCTCCTTCAGCTTATCGAGGGACTCCATGCCGAAGCCCTTGGCGAGTTCGTCGTCGATCTTGGTCTCGCCCGGCGCCTGGACGGCGGTGACGGTGACGTCGAACTCGGCCTCCTTGCCGGCCAATGCCTCGGCACCGTAGCCCTCGGGGAAGGTCGACTTCACCACGCGGTTCTCACCGGGCTTGGCGCCGACGAGCTGCTCTTCGAAGCCGGGGATGAACTGGCCCGACCCGAGTTCGAGGTCGATGCCCTCACCCTTGCCGCCCTCGAACTCGACGCCGTCGATGCGGCCGACGAAATCGATGGTGACGCGGTCGCCGGTCTCGGCGGCGGCACCCTCGTCGCGCGCCGTGAAGCTGCGGTTGGACGACGCCATGCGGGTGATGGCTTCGTCGACCTCGGTGTCGGAGGGCTTGGCCACGAGCTTGGTCAGGCTGACGTCGGAGAGATCGGCGAGCTCGAAGGTCGGGAGCACTTCCAGGGCGACGTTGAACTGCAGGTCGGCCTTGGCGTCGAGGGCGCGCTCGACAACGGACTGCTCGCCGGGGAACTCGACCTTGGGCTCGAGGGCGAGCTTGAGGTTGTTGTCCTGGACGATCTTCTGGTTGGCCTCGTTGACGGCGTTCTGCAGCACGTCGGCCATCACCGAGCGGCCGTAGAGTTTGCGCAGGTGGGCCACCGGCACCTTGCCGGGGCGGAAGCCCTTGATCTGGGCCTTGTCCTTGAGGGTCGACAGCTCGCTGTTCAGGCGCTCCTCGAGCTCATGCGCGGCAAGGGATACCTGAAACTCGCGCTTCAGCCCCTGGGAGAGTGTCTCGGTCACCTGCATGGTCGTCTTTCCGCTGTCGTGCGTATGTTGGCGCAAATTTCGTTCGCTCCCCGCCACCCGTCGGGGCCGGGGAAGGTCGGCGCCAGGATGTCACGCGAAAACCAGAGGCCGAATCGCGACGAACGGCCCGGCCGGCCATTCGCGGTGAGCCAATCCGTTCCGACGGCGATGGACTGGTGCGGGCGGAGGGGCTCGAACCCCCACGTCTTGCGACACTGGTACCTAAAACCAGCGCGTCTACCAGTTCCGCCACGCCCGCAAGCGACGACCTCCGGCGCGTAATCCCACCGCCAGAGCGCGGTCCTATAGCACGGGCGCAACGGGCCGCAGCAAAAAAAGTCGGGGTGTGCGATTTCCGCGTGGAAGGCTCCGTCGGCGGCGATCGGCACACCGGTTGGCGGGTCTTGGCCCTGAGTCTACAAGCAGCGCGGATCCGTTCGACGGACCGCTTCCGTCCTCCGCCAGAGGTGTCATGCCGCATCGTCGCTCGTCGCGTATCGGGTTGGTCTCCGACCCGGCCGTCTCACGCCGGACCCTGCTCGGTGGCGTCGCGGCTTTCGCCCTCGGATCGACGGAAGCCGTCGCGCAGGCGCCGGCGCGCCCGGCTGTGCCGGCGAAATCCGCCCCCGAGGTCAAGCCCGATGCCAAACCGGAAACCCCAGTCCGCACTTTGAGCGCCGTGCCCGGTACGACGCGGCTGAAGCCCGAGCCGGCCGTCGCGACCCCGGTGTGGTCCTTCGACGGGTTGGCCGTTCCCCCGGTGGTTCGGGTGAAGCTCGGCGAGACCGTGCGCTTGCGGGTCGAGAACAAGACCGACAGGCCGCTCTCCCTGCATTGGCACGGTGTGCGCAACCAGAATCCCATGGACGGCGTCGGCAGCCTGACCCAGGCTCCGATCCCGCCGGGCGGCGATTTCACCTACGCCTTCGTGCCTCCCGACGCCGGCAGTTTCCTGATTCGGCCCCTCGTGGTGGGCGGATCGAGCGAGCCATCGGGCCGAGGGCTCGCCGGCATGCTGGTGGTCGAGGAGGTCGTGCCGCCCCCCGTCGACCACGACCTCACGGTCCTGATGCAGGATTGGCGTCTTTCCGACGACGGAACGCTGTTGCCCTTCGGCCAGACTGCTTTCGCGGCGAGTTCGGGACGGCTGGGCAATCTCGTCACGGTCAACGGGAAGCCGGTGCCCGACGCCATCACGGTCCGCCCGGGTAGCCGGATCCGCCTGCGCCTCGCCAACGCGTGCAATGCGCGCGGCACCCGCATCCGCTTCGACAACCTCAAGGTCTACGTTGCGGCCGTGGACGGCCAACCGACCGACACCTTCGAGCCGCTGCGCGCCACCCTCCCGTTCCCACCCGGCACGCGCTACGACCTCATGCTCGACATGCCGGCGGAGGCCGGCGCCTCGGGCAGCATCACCGCGCTGGTCGGGAACGGCCTGGCGCTCGCCACCCTCACGACGAGTGGCGAACCGGTCACGGGCAAGCGTGGGGCGATCGGGCCCATCGGCGAGAACAAGCTCCTGCCGGCGGAGGTAAGACTCCAGAACGCGTTACGCCGGGACGTGGTGCTGACGGGCGGCGCCCGCATCGACAAGGACAACCCCGCGGCCGAACCGGTCTACACGGGTGATGCGGGGAAGGTCTGGGCGGTCAACGGTGCGTGGGGCAATGCCGGCATGGCGCCCCTGTTCACGGTGAAGCGCGGCCAGGTGGTGGTTCTGGCCCTGCGCAACGACACCGCCTTTCCCCAGGCGCTCCATCTGCACGGCCATTCCTTCCGCCTGCTCCACCCCCTCGACGATGGCTGGGAGCCCTATTGGCTCGACACCTTCCAGCTATTGGAAGGCCGTACCGCCCGCATCGCATTCAAGGCCGACAATCCCGGCCGCTGGGTGATCGGCGCGACGGTGCTGGAGCGGTTCGACACCGGGCTGTGGGGCTGGTTCGAGGTGACCTGAACCGTTCGGTCAGGCTTCGATCAGCCCCCGCAGCACTGCCGGGATCAACTCCGGCATATCCTCGGCGATGAGGCCGGGGCCGTGGCGGCGGCCGGCATCGCCGTGCATCCAGACGGCTGCGGCCGCCGCCTCGAACGGATCCATGCCCTGCGCCAGCAGTCCCGCGATGAGGCCGGACAGCACGTCGCCCGAACCGGCCGTACCGAGATAGGGCGTGCCGTGGTCGTTGATGGCCGCCCGGCCATCCGGCGCGGCGATCACCGTGTCCGCCCCCTTGAGAACCACGACCGCCCCGGCCACCGCCGCCGCCCGACGAGCGCGCTCCAGCTTCGACAGATCCTCGGCCACCGCGTCCGTCCCCTCGAACAGCCGGGCGAACTCGCCGTCATGCGGGGTCAGCACCGCCTGCGCGTCGCCGTCGGCGATGTGGGCGGCGAGGAGCCGGGCCTGCGCCTTGAAGCTCGTCAGCGCGTCGGCATCGAGCACGAGGCGACGCCCAGCGGCGGCGGCCACGGCGACGAGGTCGCGCGTGGCCTCGCCGATCCCGAGACCGGGCCCCGCCAGAACGACGTTCAGGCGCTCGTCCACGAGGAGGTCATCGAGATCGTCCGCGCTCTCGTACGGGCGCATCATGATGGCGGTGAGATGGGCGGCGTTCTCCGCGAGCGCGGCCGGTGGCGAAGCCAAGGTGACGAGGCCGGCGCCGATCCGCAACGCCCCGCGCGCGGCGAGCCGCGCCGCACCGGTGCGGTACGCCGGCCCGGAGAGGACCAGGGCGTGCCCCCGCGTGTACTTGTGGCTCGACGCATCCAGGCGCGGAAACGCTGCGCCCCACAGGGCGGGGCCGTTGCGCCATATCGGCGCCTCGCCATCGAAGCCGGCCGCCAGATCGTCCGGGCCGGTACCGATCCCGGCGACGTGCAGGGCTCCGCAATGGGCGCGCCCCGGCTGAAGCAGATGCCCCGGCTTGAGCGCTACGAAGGTCACGGTCTCGACGGCGCGCACGGCGACGCCGCGCACCGCCCCGGTGTCGCCGTCGATGCCGCTCGGGACGTCGACGGCGATCACCGGTACGGCCGCTCGCGCCAGGCGTTGCACGAACGCGGCGGCCTCCCCAGCGAGGTCGCGCGACAGGCCGGCGCCGAACAAAGCATCGACGACGAGGGCGTAGGCCGCGAAATCTTCGACATCGGCGAGCGTCATGACCGCGCCCGTCCATCCGGCCGCTGCGCCGGCGGCATCGCCCGCGAGGTCGGCCACGGGTACGAGTACGGCGAGTTCGACGCGGACTCCACCCTCCGCGAGATGCCGGGCCGCGACGAATCCATCACCGCCGTTGTTGCCCGGTCCGCACAGGACGAGCACGCGTCCGCCCTCCGGGAGATGGGCGCGCACCCGCGCCGCGACGGCGCCACCGGCCTGCTCCATTAAGGTGGAACCCGGCGTTCCGCCGAGAATCGCGGCGGCATCGACCCGGCGCATCGCCTCGACGGTGAGCAGGCGCGTCGTGTCCATCGGGAGTCCCCAAGAGTTCGCGAAAAGGAGGTGGCGAAAGACGAGTTGGCCGTCGAAGCTTCGGCTGGCAACCTGCCCGCATCCCGCCCAGCCGTGCCCTCGATCGTACCAAAGAGGGACGAAGGCCCGAACGATATGCAGGGCATGCACATTCGTTGTGCAGATTTCCGCGTGCCATCCTCAAAACGGCGTGGCGGCGATCCGGCGGCGATGATACCAAAGTGGTTCAGAGCAGCATCGAGGTCAGGCCCGCCCGGCATGAAGAAGATCGAAGCGATCATCAAGCCTTTCAAACTCGACGAGGTGAAGGAAGCCCTTCAGGAGGTCGGCCTGCAGGGCATCACCGTGATCGAGGCGAAGGGTTTCGGCCGCCAGAAGGGCCATACCGAGCTCTATCGCGGTGCCGAGTACGTGGTCGATTTCCTGCCGAAGGTGAAACTCGAGATCGTTCTGTCGGATGCCCTGGTGGAAGGCGCCGTCGAGGCGATCCGCAAGTCGGCCCAGACCGGCCGCATCGGCGATGGCAAGATCTTCGTCTCGACCATCGAGGAAGCGATCCGCATCCGCACCGGCGAGACCGGCACCGACGCGATCTGAAGTCCGTCCCCTGACGTCCAGCGAAACCGTACGACAAGAAGGTGTCATCGCCTTCCAGTCCCGGCGCGTCGATTGCGCGGACCCGGGCATGATGACGGAATCGTCGACCAGTTGCACGGCGATGGCGTTTTCTTCTCGCCGCCTGGGTCCACCCCGCGCGAAAACCCTATAAACCCGAGCCAACCGCGGGCCGCCCTTTGGCGGCCGGCGGCAAAACCACGGCTGAATGCCGCGACACGAAGGAGACCCCCGAGGATGGCCAAGACTGCAGCCGAAGTCCTGAAAGAGATCAAGGACAACGACGTCAAGTACGTGGACTTCCGGTTCACTGACCCGCGCGGCAAGTGGCAGCACGTGACGTTCGACGTCTCCCTCGTGGACGACGAGATTTTCACCGACGGGACCATGTTCGACGGCTCGTCCATCGCCGGCTGGAAGGCCATCAACGAGTCGGACATGCTGCTCATGCCCGATCCGGCCACCGCCTGCATGGACCCGTTCTTCTCGGCCTCCACCATGTCCATCGTCTGTGACGTGCTCGAGCCCTCGACCGGTGCGCCCTACAGCCGTGACCCGCGCAGCACGGCGAAGCTCGCCGAGGCCTACCTGAAGTCCACGGGCATCGGCGACACCATCTATGTCGGCCCCGAGGCCGAATTCTTCGTGTTCGATGACGTGAAGTTCGCCTCCGAGCCGTACCAGACCGGCTTCAAGCTCGATTCCACCGAGCTGCCGATCAACGGCTTCACCGACTACGAAGGCGGCAACCTCGGCCACCGCATTCCGATGAAGGGCGGCTACTTCCCGGTGCCGCCGCAGGATTCGGCGCAGGACATGCGCGGCGAGATGCTGGCCGCCATGCAGTCCATGGGCGTGAAGGTGGAAAAGCACCACCACGAGGTGGCGAGCGCCCAGCACGAGCTCGGCATGAAGTTCGACACGCTCACCCTGCTCGCCGACCACATGCAGATCTACAAGTACTGCATCCACAACGTCGCCCAAAGCTACGGCAAGACGGCGACCTTCATGCCGAAGCCCGTCTACGGCGACAACGGCTCGGGCATGCACGTGCACCAGTCGATCTGGAAGGACGGCAAGCCGCTCTTCGCCGGCGACAAGTACGCCGACCTCAGCCAGGAATGCCTGTGGTTCATCGGGGGCACGATCAAGCACGCCAAGGCCCTCAACGCCTTCACCAACCCGTCGACCAACTCCTACAAGCGCCTGGTGCCGGGCTACGAGGCTCCCGTGCTGCTGGCCTACTCGGCCCGCAACCGCTCGGCCTCCTGCCGCATCCCGTGGACGACGAACCCGAAGGCCAAACGCGTCGAGGTCCGTTTCCCAGACCCGATGGCCAACCCCTACCTCGCCTTCTCGGCCCTGCTCATGGCCGGCCTCGACGGCATCCTCAACAAGATCGATCCGGGCCCGGCCATGGACAAGGATCTCTACGACCTGCCGCCGCGCGAGCTGAAGAAGATCCCCACCGTCTGCGGCAGCCTGCGTGAAGCCCTTCAGAACCTCGACCGCGACCGCGCCTTCCTCAAGATGGGCAACGTCTTCACGGACGATCAGATCGACTCGTTCATCGAGCTCAAGATGACGGAAGTGATGCGCTACGAGATGACCCCCCATCCCGTCGAGTTCACCATGTACTATTCGCTCTGAAACGAGCCGGCCGGGCATGATGCCCGGCCTTCGGACGACCGTGACGCCGGAGCCCTGAAGGGGGCTCCGGCGTTTCGCGTCGGAGACGCCGCGGCGACCGGAGCCGAACGGGCCGCGTCCGGTCCAATCGGACATGTCCGCCCGGTTGCGCAGACGATCCGTGGTCGAGTGCGGGCTCTCCGTCACCGCTCATCGTCTCGACGTGTCCGATCTGATAGGGCGGGTGCCCATGGTCCGCACGATCCTCTTTCGCCTTCACTGGGCTCTCGGCCTCACCGCCGGCCTCGTCCTCGTCGTCCTCGGTGTCACGGGGGCGTTGATGAGCTACGAGGAGGCGATCGGCGAATGGGCCGACCGCGACCGGGCCTCCATGCCGGTTCAGGATGCAGTCCGCCTCGGTCCGGAGGCCATGGTTGCACGGCTGCAGGCGCAGCGACCGGGCGCGAGGGTGAGTACCCTCACCCTTTCGGGCGACCCGGAACGCACACCGCGGGCCCGATTCAGCACGGACGCCAAGACCGGCGCGCGGCCGCCCTCGGCCTACCTCGATCCCTACGACGGACGCGACCTCGGCCCGCCGCGCCTCGAATCCGCCTTCGCGACGATCCGCGACCTGCATCGCTGGCTCCTCGTGCCGGGCGACGGCAAAGGCTGGGGCCGCAGCGTCACGGGCGCCAGCACCATCGCCTTGCTGGTGTTTCTCGCAACGGGCCTCTACCTGCGCTGGCCGCAGATCCATTCCTGGCGGGTCTGGCTGAGGCCCCGCCTCGCACGTCCGGGCCGCGCGCGCTGGTGGTCGCTCCACACCATCGCGGGAACCTGGCTCCTGCCGGCCTATGCCCTGATCGCACTCTCGGGCCTGTGGTGGTCCTACGACGGGTACCGGACGGTCGCCACCTGGGCGCTGACCGGCGAGGCTCCGCGCACGCGGCCTGGCCGCATGCCCGGCCGCAGCGGACCGGCGGAACCGCTTGCCCTCGACCGGGCCTGGGCGGCGTTCCAGGCCGGGGAAGGCGCCGGTGCCACCCTCGCCATCGTCACCCTTCCGGCCGCCGACGCCACCGCGATCCGCATCCGCTACCTCACCCGCGACGCCCCCGATTCGAGAGCGCGCAACGACATCACGTTCGATGCGGCCACCGGCGCGCAAGCCTCGGTGAGCCGCGACGCCGACAAGCCCCTCGGCCAGCGCAT
This sequence comes from Methylobacterium sp. Leaf100, assembly GCF_001422845.1. NCBI lineage: Bacteria > Pseudomonadati > Pseudomonadota > Alphaproteobacteria > Hyphomicrobiales > Methylobacteriaceae > Methylobacterium > Methylobacterium sp. Leaf100. Next base: position 64,602 of record NZ_LMMW01000012.1, read on the forward strand.
GGCCGACAACATGCTGGAGGTCCATCGCGGACGCTTCTTCGGCGGGATCGTCGCGTTCGTGTTCTTCGCGGCCTCGCTGCTGATGCCGGTCCTGGCGGTGAGTGGCCTCGTCCTCTACGCGCTGCGCCGACGCAGCGCTCGCCGGCGCGCGACATCCGCAAGTCCCGGTCTCGAAACCGCTCGACCTCTGAAGGTTTGACAGAAGGGGCTGGCGGCGCGCTCCCCCGCGCGTAGATTGAGCGGAACGGGCCGCAGATGCCCACCGCCTGGGAGACCGTCCGCCATGCCCGTCATCTTCTCCGCCCCGACCGTCACCGCCTACAGGTGCGGCCGTACGCTGCTCCTTGGCGCCGTCGCGAGCCTTGCTCTCACGAGCCTCGCGGCGACCGGCGTCCGGGCGGAGGGCGACGCCCGCATCACCGGCCTGTGGAAGCTCGTCTCCTACGAGGTCGAGGTGCGCTCCAGCGGCGAGAAGGACCCGGTGATGGGGGCGCACCCCACGGGCTACGCCTATTTCACGCCCGAGGGCCGGGTGTTCTTCAACCTCACGGGCGAGGATCGCAAGCCGGCCAAGGACCCCGAGGGCAAGGCGCGCCTCCTCGACACCATCGTGGCTTACACGGGCAAGTTCACCACCACCGGCGACCAGTGGACGACCCGCATCGACACAGCCTGGAATCCCGACTGGATCGGCACCGATCAGACCCGCACGTTCAAGCTCGACGGCAAGCGGCTCACAGTGCTCACCCCGTGGCGGATCATGCCGAACTGGGCCAAGCAGGGCGAGACCCGCAGCATCGTCACCTTCGAGCGCGCCACCGACGGCTGACCTGGACCAACCCAACACCGGAGCACGCCATGACCCTCGTGATACCCGTGATCCTCGGCTCCGTCCGCACCGAACGCCAGGGCCTGCGCGCCGCGCGGTTCCTGGTGACGCAACTGGAGGCGCGCGGCGTCGAGGCGCCCCTGGTCGATCCGGCCGAGTTGCAACTGCCGCTCCTCGACAAGATGTACAAAGAATACCCCAAAGGTTCGGCGCCGCCGGCTCTGGAGGAACTGGCGACGCTCTATCGCCGCTCGGATGCCTTCGTGGTGGTCTCGGCCGAGTACAATCACTCGATCCCACCGGCTTTGTCGAACACCCTCGACCATTTCCTCGAGGAGTATTCCTGGCGGCCTTCGGCGATCTGCTGCTACTCGGCCGGGCAGTACGGCGGCGTGCGGGCGGCGATGCAGTTGCGGGCGATGATGGGTGAACTCGGTGCGTCGAGCATCCCGTCGCTCCTGCCGATCCCGCGCATCGGCAAGGCCCTCGACGCGGAGGGCAATCCGCAGGAGGCGTGGCTGACCCGGGCGGCTTCGCGCTTCCTCGACGAATTGGTCTGGTACGCCGAAGCGCTGCAGGCCAAGCGAGCGGGCGGTACGCCGTATTGAGATCGCGGTCTGGCGCAGGGCTTGCCCTCCTCCGGCACTCGCTTTCGCCAACGGACGAGCCCCATGAACGATGTCAGACCGCTCCTTTCCAGCCTCGTGAAGGCGGCCCTGATGGGGGACGACCGCGCCAGTCTCCTGTGGCGCGAAGAGGCGCGCCAGAGCCACGCCCGTATCCTCGCCGACCCGTCCGCCGTCGCAAACCTCAAGATCGACGGAATGTGGACCCTGGCCGTGGGTGACGCGGAGGCGCCGGAGTTTCGGGAGGCGGAGGGTCAAGTCGAGTTCGGATTGCCGGCCCTATGCCCGTTCACCCTCAGGGAAATCGCCGCCCCCGATCTCGACATCGACGCGGCGGTGGAGCGCATCCGCGGATCGGCCGCCACGGGCTGATTCCCTGCGGCCGACGAAACCGTGTTGAGGGGCGCGACCGTGCCGTTGCCCGAATGCGGAGTCGGGCCCATGTTACGGGCACAGGCCGTGATCCCGCGCCGGGATCGGCCGAGACCTTATAGTGTCGGGCCCTTCGCCCGCGCCGCGAGCCCGAGCCTTTGGCCAAACGCATCAATCCGAATCCAGCACGTCCCGCCCTCCCCTCCCGCGAAGAGATTCTCGGCTTCATCGCCTCGGCGACGGAAAAGGTCGGCAAACGCGAGATCGCGGCGGCGTTCAACATCAAGGGCGCCGACCGCATCGGCCTCAAGCGCATCCTCAAGGAAATCGAGGAGGACGGGGCCATCGAGCGTGGCAAGGGCGGCCTGACGGAGGCCGGACGCCTGCCGGCGGTGGTGCTCGCCGACATCAAGTCCCGCGATCGCGACGGCGATTTCCTGGCGATTCCGGTCGAGTGGGATCAAGCCAAGGGCCCACCTCCGAAAATCACCGTGATCGCGCCACGCCCCGGCCGGAAGCCAGGGCTCGCAGCACCGGGCGTCAACGACCGGGTGCTCCTGCGCGTCGAGCCCACCGAGGGCGAGACCGGGCGCTATTCCGGCCGGGTCATCAAGGTCGTCGGTAAGAACAAGGCCGAGATCATAGGGGTCTACCGCGCTGGCAAGGATGGCGGCCGCATCATCCCGGTGGAGAAGCGGGCGCAGGGCCGCGAGATCGCGATCCCGGCGGGCGAAGAAGGCGAGGCCCGAGACGGCGACCTCGTCAGCGTCAGCCTGCAGCGCGAGACCCAGTTCGGCCTGCCCCAGGGCCGGGTGAAGGAGCGCCTCGGCTCGCTCGGCTCCGAGAAGGCCGTGAGCCTCATCGCGCTCCACCTACACCACATTCCCCACGTCTTCGCCGCAGCGACCCTCGCCGAAGCCGATGCGGTGGAAGCCGTAGGGCTCGACGGACGCGAGGATTGGCGCGCCGAGCCGTTGCTGACCATCGACCCGCCGGACGCCAAGGACCACGACGACGCCGTGATGGCGATCCCGGATCCCGATCCGGCCAACACAGGCGGTTTCGTGATCACCGTCGCCATCGCGGATGTGGCGACCTATGTGCGCCCCGGTTCGGCCCTCGATCGCGAGGCCCTGATGCGGGGCAACTCGGTCTACTTCCCCGACCGGGTGGTGCCGATGCTGCCCGAGCGCATTTCCAACGATCTGTGTTCCCTGCGGCAGAACGAGGACCGCCCGGCGCTCGCCGTCCGCATGGTCGTCACGGCCGATGGCACGAAGCGCCGCCACAGCTTCCATCGTGTGATGATGCGCTCGCGGGCGAAGCTCTCCTACGCCCAGGCGCAGGCGGCCATCGACGGGTTCACGGACGAGACCACCGCGCCGCTGGTCGAGCCTGTGCTGCGTCCGCTCTATGCGGCCTACGAAGCCCTGAAGGCGGCCCGCGACGCGCGCGGGCCGCTGGCCCTCGACCTGCCCGAGCGCAAGGTGCTGCTCACGGCCGATGGCGCCGTGGACCGCGTCGTGGTGCCGGCGCGCCTCGACGCACACCGGCTCATCGAGGAGTTCATGATCCAGGCGAACGTCGCCGCCGCCGAGACCCTGGAGCAGGCCAAGCAACCCCTGATCTACCGGGTCCACGACGAGCCGGCCCTGGAGAAGATGCGCGCTTTGGGCGAAGTGCTCGCCTCCATCGGCATCAAGATCCCCCAGGAAGCCAAACTCCGCCCCGCCCTGTTCAATCGCATCCTCAGCTCAGTGGCCGAGACCGAACATGCGATCTTCATCAACGAGGTGGTGCTTCGGTCCCAGGCTCAGGCGGTCTACGCTGCGCAGAACCTCGGGCATTTCGGCCTCAACCTGCGCCGCTACGCCCACTTCACCTCGCCGATCCGGCGCTACGCCGACCTCATCGTCCACCGCGCCCTTATCGCGGCCTGCCGCCTCGGGCGCGACGGGTTGTCTTCCGAGGTCACCGTGGGGATGCTCGATGGGATCGGCGAGCAGATTTCGGCCGCCGAGCGCCGTGCCATGGCGGCCGAGCGCGAGACCATCGACCGGCTCATCGCCCACCACCTCGCCGACCGCGTCGGCGCGACCTTCACCGGACAGATCTCGGGTGTCACGCGCTCGGGGCTGTTCATCAAGCTGGACGAGACCGGGGCCGACGGCTTCGTGCCGATCTCGACCATCGGCGCCGATTTCTATCGGCACGACGAGGCCCGGCACGCCCTCGTGGGTGAGCGCTCGGGTGAGACCCATCGTCTCGGCGACCGCGTCGAGGTGCGCCTTGTGGAGGCGGCCGCCGTGGCGGGTGCTCTGCGGTTCGAGCTGCTCTCGGAAGGCCAGGCCAGGCCGGAGCGGTCGTCGCCCGGGGGCAAGCCTCGGACCGCCCGCAAGTCCGGGGCACCGGGGCGTCCCCCCGGCATCCGCAACGCCGGGTCGCGTCACCGCGGGTCGCGCCGCTAGGTTGGTTGGGGTAAATTGGGGGGACCCGAGGCACAGGATAGAATCCGCATGACCGCGCGCGTTGAGACCCTCCCTGGCGAACGCAAGGGCCTCGTGAGATCGATGGGGCGCGGCTTTGTCGGCCGCTGCCCCCATTGTGGGGAGGGCCGAATCTTCGGGCGCTTCCTCAAGGTTCAGCCGGAATGCGGCACGTGCGGCCTTGCTCTGCACAGCCATCGGGCCGACGACCTGCCGCCCTACGTCGTCATCTTCATCATCGGCCACATCGTCGGGTACTTCATCCTCGAACTCGAGACGAATTACGACGTGCCGCTGTGGTTTCAGCTAACCTTCTGGCCGTTCATCACCTTGGCTTCGGCCCTGGCGTTGCTCCAGCCGGTGAAGGGAGCCGTCGTCGGCCTGCAATACGCCCTTGGCATGGGGGGGTTCGCCACGCTACCCGTGGGGCCGAGCGTGGCCGTTTCGGCGCCGAAGGAGCTTCAGCGTGGACCCAGCGACACTCGCGAGCACGGCCTCGGACGAACCTGACGCCCCGAGGTCGGGGATTGCGAAGAAAGCCGCCCTGCGGCCCCGCAACGCTGCCACCCTCATCATCCTCGATCGCTCGAAGAAGACGCCGAAGGTCCTGATGGGCCGGCGCCACGCATCGTTGGCGTTCATGCCCGGAAAGTTCGTGTTCCCCGGGGGGCGCATCGAGCCGGGTGACCGGCACATGCCCGTCGCCGGGGCGCTCTCGGCCCGTGCCAGCGACGCTCTGGCTGCACAGGTGCCGCGTGCTTCGCATGGCCTCGGCCGCGCCTTGGCACTCGCGGCCATCCGGGAGACCTACGAAGAAACCGGCCTGATGCTCGGCACTCGCGAGTACGGGCCACCGGATTCGGCACCCGAAGGGGTTTGGCAGTTGTTCCGGGAGGCCGGGATCATGCCCGACCTCGAAGCCCTGCACCTCGTGGCCCGCGCCATCACCCCACCGAACCGGCCCCGCCGGTTCGACACCCGCTTCTTCGCCGTCGACCGCAGGGCTGTGGCGGGCGAGGCGCCCGGCGTCGTGACGGCGGATTCAGAACTGGTGGAAATCGTCTGGGTCACGTTCGCGGAAGCCCGTGCCCTCGATCTGCCGCGTATCACGAGCCTCGTGCTCGCCGATGTCGAAGCGCAGGTCGCAGGCAATCTCGCCCCGTACCTGCCGATACCCTTTTATTACGAGCGTCGGGGCAAGGGACAGCGAGAGGTGCTTTAACGCCACCCTTCCCCACCCCTCGACGCCGATTCCGGAACTGAGTCCCGATCCAGCCCGTTGAAAAGTGGATATCTTCTCGGGAGTCGCATCATGCTAAAAGGTGGTTTGCTTTGGTTGATCGGCATTCCGTTGCCGATCATTCTGATCATCTACTTCTTCACCGGCTGGTTGCACTGAAGATTTCGCACCGGGAAAAAATAAGAAGGCCCCGCTTCACCGGCGGGGCCTTTTCTCATTCGGCCGCGTCGAGCCGTGGCCGCTCGATCTCGGCGCGCTCACGCTTCACCAACTCGGCGGTGAGGAACGCTACTTCCAGGGCCTGCTCCGCGTTGAGCCGCGGGTCGCAATAGGTGTGGTAGCGGTCTTGCAGGTCGTCGGCCGTCAGCGCCCGGGCGCCGCCCGTGCACTCCGTGACATCCTTGCCGGTCATCTCCAGGTGAATACCGCCCGCGATGGTCCCCTCAGCGCGATGGATGCCGAAGAAGCTCTCGATCTCCTGCATCACCCGCTCGAACGGACGGGTCTTGTACCCGCCGGCCGAGATGGTGTTTCCGTGCATGGGATCGCACACCCACACGACCTTTCGGCCCTCGCGCTCCACCGCCCGGATCAGCCCCGGCAGGTGATCGCCGACCTTGTCCGCGCCGAAGCGGCAGATCAGGGTCAGGCGACCGGCCTCGTTGCCCGGGTTCAATTGGTCGATGAGTCCGATCAGACCCTCGGCCGTCATCGACGGACCGCACTTCAGGCCGATGGGGTTCTTGATGCCGCGGGCGTACTCGATGTGCGCGTGGTCGGCCTGACGGGTCCGGTCGCCGATCCACAGCATGTGGCCCGACGTGGCGTACCAGTCGCCGCTCGTGGAATCGACGCGGGTCAGCGCCTCCTCGTAGCCAAGCAGCAGGGCCTCGTGACTGGTGTAAAAGTCCGTGGTGCGAACCTCCTGGTGCGTCTCGGGATTGATTCCGATGGCTCGCATGAAGTCGAGGGTCTCGGTCATCCGCTCGGCGCAATCGGCGTAGCGCGCGGATTGCGGCGAATCCTTCACGAAGCCCAGCATCCAGCGGTGCGAGTTCTCCAAGTTGGCGTAGCCGCCGGTGGCGAAGGCGCGCAGCAGGTTGAGCGTCGCCGCCGACTGGCGGTACGCCTCCAACTGCCGGCGCGGATCGGGAATGCGCGCCTCCTCGGTGAAAGTGAGGCCGTTGACGATGTCGCCGCGGTAGCTCGGCAGGCTGACACCGCCCAGGGTCTCGGTCGGCGATGAGCGCGGCTTGGCGAACTGCCCGGCGATGCGCCCGACCTTCACCACGGGCGATCCGCCCGCGAAAGTCAGGACGAGGGCCATCTGCAAGAACACGCGGAAGAAGTCGCGGATGTTGTCGGCTGAATGCTCGTCGAAGCTCTCGGCGCAATCGCCACCCTGGAGAAGGAAGGCCTCGCCTGTGGAGACGCGCGCCAGGGCCGACTTCAGCTTGCGCGCCTCACCGGCAAAAACGAGGGGCGGGAAGCTCGCGAGTTGGGTCTCGACCGTCTCGAGAGCCGCCGCGTCCGGATAGGCCGGTACCTGCTGGATCGGCAGGTTGCGCCAAGATTTCGGCGTCCAACCAGTCTTCGATGTCCAACGCTCACCCATGATCGTCTCCCGCCACCCCTTGGCCGGCTTTCACTCGCAACACGATGCTGCGTGGAAAGCGCGGCTTATAGAGAGGTTTTTCGCAGGAGGCGAGTTAGCCCGGGAACCAGTCTGCCCTGCTTGAGGATCAGGCGACGTCGCCGTCCTCGATTGCGATTCCGTGCTCCGAGAGGATCCAGAAGATCGCCTCGAGATCCTCCGACGTCACGTCGCGCGGTGGCAAAGCCTCCTCGAGATCCTCGTAGGTCAGGCGGCGCATACGCTGCGCCTCCGCTTTGGCCAGAAGCGTATCCACCGCCTTGCGCATGTCCGGCGGCAGGGCATCGTGGCTCGGCAGGCGATAGTCGTCGCCCGAATGCAATGCCTCCGCCAGCATCCGGTCGATGATCACCTGACGGCGATCGTGCGCGTCGTCGTGCTTTTCCATGGGGGTTGTTATGGGTCGGTCGGGCGGTCCGTCGAGGGGTAAGGGTTAGGCCGGATGCGTGCGCGCCTCAAGACGCGGTAGCGCGCGCGACCCGCACGGGGATCGCCTTGGCCGCCGGGGTCTTCGCCCGTTCGTCGTGGTGCCAGAGCGGAATCAGCGGGTTCAGCTCCGGGTAATAACCACCACAATTACCCGGCGGAATATCGTACTGGATCACCCGCAGACCCTTCACCGATCGCTCGAAGCCGTCATCGGACGGCGTCGACAGATCGACGGTCTCGCCATCCTTCACACCGATCCGGGCCATGTCTCCGGCATTCATGAACAGGATCGCGCGCGTGCCCTTCACGCCGCGGAAGCGGTCGTCGTAGCCGTAGATCGTGGTGTTGAATTGGTCGTTGGAGCGAAGCGTCATCAGATCGAGGATGTCGGGGCCGCGGGCAGGCATGTCCGGGTTCTCGTCGAGGCCCTCCGGCACGATGAAGTTGGCCTTGCCCGTCTCCGTTTCCCACTTGCGCTCGCGGGCCGGGATCGGCTTGTGCAAGCCGCCCGGATCGAACATCCGTCCGTTCAGGTCGTGGAACACCGTCGGGTAGGTCGTCTCGATGGCATCGCGGATCTTGGCGTAGTCGCCGACCCAGGCATCCCAGGTCACCTTGGGATTGGAAGCCAGCGTCGCCTTGGCGAGTTCGGCGACGATCCACGGCTCGGAACGGACTTGCGCGCTGACGGGCTTCGTCACGCCGCGCGAACCATGGAAACACGAGGTCGAATCCTCCATGGACACGGCCTGCGGGCCGGAGGCCTGCGCATCGATCTCGATGCGGCCGAGGCAGGGTAGGATGTAGGCGACCTTCCCGTTGACGAGGTGGGAGCGGTTGAGCTTCGTCGAGATCTGCACGGTCAGGCGCATGCGCCGCCACGCCTCCTCCATCCGGACCGTATCCGGGATGGCGCGGACGAAATTGCCACCGAGGCTCAGAAACGCCTTCACCGACCCGTCGACGATTCCTTCGCAGGCCTCGACGGTGTTGAGACCCTTCTCGCGCGGCGGCTCGAAACCGTACTGGGTGGCGAGCGCGTCGAGGGGGGCGAGTTCGGGCTTCTCGGTGATGCCCACCGTGCGCTGTCCCTGGACGTTGGAATGACCGCGTACCGGGCAGAGGCCAGCGCCGGGACGTCCGACATTGCCACGAAGCAGCATGAGGTTGACGAGCATCTGCACCGCCTCGGTGCCCTTGCGGTGCTGGGTGAGGCCCATGCCGTAGACGCCAAGGACGGCGCGCGCCCGGCCGTAGGCCGCGGCCGCTGCCTCGATGGCGTCTCGCGTCAGCCCGGAATGCGCTTCCAGGGTCGCCCAATCCTTGCACTCGCAATAGGCCTTGAACGCATCGTACCCATGGGTGTGCTCCTCAATGAACGCCACGTCGAGGATTCGCGGACGACCCACGACCCGGGCTTCGTCGTCGGCGGCGAATAGGGCCTTGCACATGCCGGTGATGGCGGCGATGTCACCGCCGGCCTTGACCTGATGGTACTGCGTCGAGATCTGCGTCTCGCTGCGGGTCACCATCTCGACGGGCGATTGCGGGTTGGTGAACCGCTCCAGTCCGCGCTCGCGCAACGGGTTGAAGGTAACGATCGGCACCCGGCGCTTGCGCGCATCCTGCAGGGGGTGAAGCATCCGGGGCGCGTTTGAGCCGACGTTCTGACCGAAAAACAGGATCAGGTCGGTGCTCTCGAAATCCTCCAGCACCGTGGTGCCGACGGCCGAGCCGATGGAGGCCTTGAGGCCCACCGAAGTCGGCTCGTGGCACATGTTGGACGAGTCAGGCAGGTTGTTGTTGCCGTACATCCGCGCGAACAGCGCGTACATGTACGAGGTTTCCAGGGATGCCCGGCCGGAGGCGTAGCAGACCACGGATTTCGGATCCAAGGCGCGCAACTCCCGCCCGATCTCGGCGAAGGCCTCGGCCCATTCGACCGGAACGTAGCGGTCGCTCACGGGATCGTAGCGCAAGGGATGGGTGAGACGGCCCTTCTCCTCCAGCGCGTAGTCGGTCCATCCCAGGAGTTCCGTGACCGTGTGCGCGGCGAAGAAATCCGGTCCGACGCGCTTCGTGGTCTGCTCCCAGGCGGTCGCTTTGGCGCCGTTCTCGCAATACTCGAAGGCGGCTGGCTTCTTCGGCTTCGACCAAGCACAGGACGTGCACATGAACCCGTCGGGCTTGTTCTGCTTCAGGAGCAAAGCCGCGCCGGATACTGGAATCTCCTCGCGCAGCAGGATCTCCGCCAGCGACGACGCAGAGCCCCAGCCGCCCGCCGGACCGGTATAGGGTTCGATCTTCGGGTCGGCCATCTTGTCGGTCATGGGATATCCGGTTCGCGCGGTCGCCCTGGGGAGGCGCCTCTCGAAAGCGCTATCGGGAACCGGCCCCGGACCCGACCTGTTCCCGGCTGCGACGCCGGGTGCGCGCCGACCCCGCTAACCGACCGCTTCCGGATGCTTGGTGACCACGGGCGAGCGCATGGTGACGAGTTCCTCGCCGGCGGTCGGGTGGACCGCGATGGTACGGTCGAAATCAGCCTTGGTGGCGCCCATGGTGACCGCGATGCCCACCGCCTGAATGATCTCGCCGGCATCGTGCCCGAGGATGTGGACGCCGACCACCCGGTCGCTGGCGCAATCGACGATCACTTTCATCAGGACCTTCTCATCGCGGCCCGACAGCGTCGCCTTCATCGGGCGGAAGCTCGACCGGTAGACGTCGATCTTTCCGTAGCGCTCGCGCGCCGTGTTCTCGTTGTGGCCGACGACGCCGATCTCCGGCGTCGAGAACACGGCCGTGGGGATGAGGTCGTGATCGACGGCCCACGATTTGTCCCCGAACACCGTGTCGGCGAAGGCGTGGCCCTCGCGGATGGCGATGGGGGTCAGCGCCGCGCGGTCGGTCACGTCGCCGACGGCGTAGATCGAAGGCACGCAGGTCTGGGAGAACGCGTCGACGGGGATCGCCCCGGCCTCGTCGAGAGTGATCCCGACGGATTCCAACCCGAGGCCTTCGACCTTCGGGCGCCGGCCCGTGGCGTAGAGAACCTGATCCACCTCGAGCGTCGTGCCGTCGCTCAGGGTCACGCCGAGGCCGCCAGCGACGCGCTCCAGGCGCTCGACGCTGATGCCGAGGCGCAAGTCCATGCGCCTGGCGTAAGCCTCGTCGAGGGCGTCGCGGATCTCGTCGTCGAAGCCGCGCAGGAGCCGGTCGCCGCGATGAGCCAGGGTGGTCTTCGAGCCGAGCGCCGCGAACACGCCGGCGAACTCCACCGCGATGTAGCCGCCACCGACAACGAGGATGCGTTCCGGCAGGCTTTCCAGCTCGAAGACCTCGTTGGAGGTGATGGCGAGCTCGCAGCCCGGCACCTCCGGGACTTTCACCGGATGCGCGCCCACGGCGACGAGGATGACCTTCGCCCGCACCCGCCGCCCGGAGGCAAGGCGCACCGTGTGGGCATCCTCGATCACCGCACGCTCATGCACGATCTCGACGCCGGCCTTGCCCAGATTGGTACCGTAGATGCCCTCCAGCCGCAGGACCTCGGCGTCGCGCCGCCGTTTCATCACGCTCCAGTCGAAGCGCGGCTCGGGCACGGTCCAGCCAAAGCCGGCGGCATCCTCGAACTCGTCGCGGAATCGGCTGGCATAGACCATGAGCTTCTTCGGGACGCAGCCCCGGATCACGCAGGTGCCACCGACCCGGTATTCCTCGGCAAGTTGGACCCGCGCGCCGTAGCCGGATGCGATGCGGGCGGCTCGCACACCGCCGGAGCCGCCGCCGATGACGAACAGATCGACGTCGAATTCCTGGGTCATGGATGCGGGTTCCGGCAATGGCAGCGTTGTGCGCCCTCCATCGCCCGAACCTCGCCCGGCTTCAACCGTGACAGTCTGGCCGCGGCCCAACAAAAAAGCCGCCTCCCCTCGCGGGGAAGCGGCCCGATGGCCGGCGCGATGCGGCGATCAGCTTACTTGATCTTGGTTTCCTTGAAGTCGACATGCTTACGCACGACGGGGTCGTACTTCTTCATGGAGAGCTTCTCGGTCTGCGTGCGAGAATTCTTCTTCGTGACGTAGAAGTAGCCCGTGTCGGCGGTCGAGATCAGCTTGACTTTGACGGTGACGGCCTTGGCCATGGCGCGGCGCTCCTGTGATGGCGGCATTCCGCATCAGCGAAACGCAAAAGGGCCGGCCCGAGCCGGCTGAATACCGGCGCGTGATTGCCCCATCGGACCGGGTTCGTCAAGGCCGGGGATAGCCTTGCAGGCGCCAAGCCACGAGTCCCGCATAGGCGAGGAACAGGACGCAGAGGCTGTAGGCGAAGCCCTGGGGTGGCACGAGGTCCATGCCGCCGCCGATGATCGGGGGGCCGACCATGAGGCCAACATTGTAGAGGAGCACGAAAGCCGCGTTGGCCCCGGCGAGTTCCGGCCCGCGCACGCTGGCGCCGAGCTGAGCCAGCCCCACGGTGTAGAGCGTGCCGGCCAAGCCGCCCCAGACGAAGAGGAGCACGAGGAGCGCCGGAAAGGACGCCGAGGCGACGGGAATCAGGATCGAGCCGACGGCTCCGCACAGGGCCGAGGCCAGGAGGACGATGCGCCGGTCGATGCGGTCGGCGAGCCAGCCGAACGGGATCTGGAACACGACGTTGCCGAGGGCCAGGACCGAGACGAGACCGGCCGCCGTCTGCGCGTCGTAGCCGAGGCGCAGGCCGTAAAGCGGCAGGATCGCGAAGCCCCCGGTCTCGACGGCACCGTAGACCAGGGCGGCCCCGGTCGCTGCCGGCGCGAGGCGCAGATACGCCAGGATCGAACGACTGCCGCCGTGCCCGATCTCCGGCGAGAGGCCGCGCGCCAGCAGCAGCGGGACCATGGCGACGAGGAACAGGCACGACCCGGCGAGGTAGGGCGCGTAACCTTCGGTGCCGAGGAGGGCGAGCAGGGTCGGGCCGACGGCGAAGCCAAGGGCCAGCACGGTGGCGTAGATGCCCATCACCAGCCCGCGCCGGGCCGGCGGGGCGGCCTCGCTGATCCAGAACTCGGACAGGACGAACAGGACGCCGAGGGTGGCCGAGAACACGAACCGCAGGGGAAACCACCAGGCAATGTCCTGGAACAGCTTGAAGCCCGTGAGCATGAGAGCGCCGAGCCCCAACGACAGGACCAGCAAACGGACCACGCCGATGCGCGCGGCCACGCGCGGCACGAACGGAACCGTGAGGATACTGGCGAGGCCGGCCACGGCAGTGTTGATGCCGATCAGAGTGCTCGACGCACCCATCCGTGCCATCTCGATGGACAGGAGCGGGATGGTGAGGCTGAGGCCGATGCCGACGACGGCGACACAGACGATGGCGGCGGTGATGGAGGCAAAACGGGCGCGATCGTCGGGCTGCGACGGGTCCTGAACGGGCATGATCGGCGAAATCGGTCCTGGGCGGGCCGCGCCGCGGCCTCGGGACCGCTTTCTCTACGCCGAGGTGGACGAGCGCAACCGCCAGAGCCGCGTCAGCGCGCCGCCGCCGTCACGGGCTTGTCGTCGGTCTTGGGAACCTGCCGCTCGATTCTCTGGCCGTCGCGCAGGTCGGCGGGTGGGCTGAGGACGATCTGCTCACCACCCTCCAGCCCCCGGTCGATCTCCAGGACCGTGCCGAGATCGCGCTGGACATGGACGTTGCGCCAGCGCGCCTGCCCGTCGTCGCCCGCGATCGCCACTTGGGTGCCGCGCTGATTGAAAACCATGGCCTCCGCCGGGATCACCGCGACGGATTGCGTGCGCGGCACCTTGAAGGTCACGGAGACATAGAGGCCCGCGCGAAGCGTCAGATCGGCGTTCGGGACGTCGACCTGCGTGGTCAGGGTGCGCGACGACAACAGAAGGGCGACGGAGCTGCGCTCGACCTTGCCCGAGAACACGCGGTTGGGCATCTGCGGCACGCGTACGGCGGCATCCAATCCCTCGCGGATGCCCCCCGCCGCACTCTGGGGCACGTTGACGGAGACGCGCAGGACGTCGTCGCGGTCCATGGCGAGGAGGGCCGTGCCGGTGCCGTCGGCGTGGACGAGGTCGCCGACATCGACGCCCCGTGTGGTGATCACCCCGTCGAAGGGCGCGACGATATCCTTGAAACCCGTCAGCGCCTTCAGGCGGTCGACCGTGGCGGTCTGCGCCTTGATGTTGGCCTCGGCCACCTTCACGCCAGCCTGGGCCGAGGCGAGGGTCGCGGTCTGGCTCAGCACGCTCGCCTGGGAATTGTCGGCGTTCTGTTTCGAGGCCCAGCCCTGGCCGGCGAGGGTCGAGGTTCGGGAATTGGTGACGTTGGCGAGGCCGACGTTGGCCTTGGCCTGATCGACCATGGCACGGGCCTGGAGGAGTTGCGCCTCGAGCTGCCCGACCTGCGCCTCGGCCTGCGCGAGTTGCTGGTCGAGGTCGGGTGCGGCGATTCGCAGGAGGATGTCGCCCTTGCGCACGCGGGAGCCGATGTCGACGCGGCGCTCGGCGATGTACCCGGTGGCGCGGGCGTAGAGCGCCGCCCGCGCGAAGGCATCGGTCTGGCCCGGCAGGGTGATCTCCATGGGCTTGTCGGCCCGATCCACCGTGGCCGTGCGCAGGCGCGGCACGTGGGTGTCGATCCTGCGCTGGGTTTCCGTGGCGGCGGCGCGCTGCTGCCACTGGCCGTAGCCGCCCCAGGCCAGGAGCCCGGCGATCCCGAGGCCGACGAGGACGAACGGGCCGGCGCGCGGCGGCGGCGGCACGTCGGACGGGTCGCGGGGGCTGTGGGTCACGCGTAATCCTCCAGGGGCCGAACCTCGCCCCGGCGCAGGAGCGCGTAGAGGAATGGCACGAACAGCAGCGTCGAGGGGGTACCGACGGCGATGCCCCCCATCACGGCGCGGGCGAGGGCCGCGTTCTGCTCACCGCCCTCCCCCGTGCCGAGCGCCATGGGGATGAGGCCGAGGAACATGGCGCCCGCCGTCATCAGCACCGGGCGCAGACGGGTCTCGCCGGCGATGAGCGCGGCCTCCACCGCGCTGCATCCCGTGGCTTCCCGGTGTTCCTTCGCGAAGGTGACGAGGAGGATCGAGTTGGCCGACGCGATGCCGACCGACATGATCGCTCCGAACAGCGAGGGAATCGAGATCGTCGTCCCGGTGATGAACAAGCTGGCGACGATACCACAGAAGGCGAGCGGCAGGGCCGCCAGCACCACGAAGGGGTCGCCCCAGCTCTGGAAGTTCACGGCCATCAGCAGGTAGACGGCCACCAGCGCGATGGCGAGGCCGACCTGGAGCCGCGTGAAGGCCGATTGCATGCTCTCGATCTGGCCCCGGACGGTGATCTTGTCCGGCGCCGGCAGGCCCTTCTGTTCGTCCGCCACGATGGCGCGGATCTCCTTTGCCACGGACCCGAGATCCGAATCCTGAACCGCCGCGTAGACGTTGAAGGTCGGCTGGGTGTTGACGTGGTTGATGACCGTCTGGGTGCCCTCGCGCCGCATGGTCGAGACGCTGGAGAGCAGCGTCAGCACGCCGGGGGCCTCCGGACCGCCCTGAACGAGGAGCGGTGTGTTCTCTAGGGCGGTGAGGGAGTCGTTGCGGAATTCCGGGGTCTGGACCCAGAGTTGATAAGGAATACCGGTCTTCGGGTCTGTCCAGAAGTTCGGCGTCACCTGGAAAGAGCCCGATAGGGAGACGTTGAGCCCCTGCGCGATCTGCTGCTGGGTCAGGCCGAGCTCCGAGGCGAGCTTGCGATCGACGTCGACGAAGAATTGCGGCGTACCGACGATTTGATGGAGATGGACGTCGACGGCTCCGCGCGTCGCCCTGAGCCGACGGACGATGTTCTGTGCGACCTCCAGATCCTTCGCGGTGTTGCGGCCGGAAACCTGGATGTCGATCTGCGCCAGAGTACCGAAGTTGAGAATCTGGGTGATGATGTCCGAAGGTTGGAAGTAGAACACCACGTCGGGAAATCGCTCGCGCAGCACCTCGCGCAATTGCTTCGTATAATCGGCGACGGATCCGTGACCTTCCTTGAGATTGATCAACATCTGACCGTCGTTGTAGGCGACGAACGAACCATCCGAGAAGGCGAAGTTGTAGTTATTCGACGGCAGGCCGATGTTGTCGAGGATCTGATCGATCTCACCCTCGGGAATCACTTCCCGGACCACGCGCGAGACGTCGGCGAACACCTGCTCAGCCGTTTCGATCCGCATGCCCGGGCGGGTGCGCAAATGTAGGGTCATCTGGCTCGACGCCACCTGCGGGAAGTAGTCCTGGCCGACGAAGGTGAACAGGCCCGCCGAGCCCGCGAGCACGCAGGCGACCACCGCGAGAGTCGCGACGCGCCGGGCCAGCACGACGTGCAAGAGGCCGACATAGCCGCGGTGGAAGCGGGTGAAACGCGCCTCGAACCCGTGGCCGATCCAGCCGGCGAGCCGCAGGAAAGGACGGCCGAGCCAAGCGAGGGCGCGAGCGATGCGGCCCCGGCGTGGAGGCGCGCCGCCGCCGCCATGGCGCTCGGCGTATTCGCGCGCCACCAGGACATCGATGAGCACCGGCACCAGGGTGCGCGACAGGACGTAGGAGGTCAGCATCGCGAACACGACCGCCAGCGCCTGGGGCGTGAACAGGTACTTGGGCGTGTCGGTCAGCGCGAAGACCGACACGAAGGCGGCGCAGATCGACAGCGTCGAGATCAAGGCCGGCTTGGCGATGCCGGCCGCACCCTCGACCACGGATTTCCGGAACGGCTCACCCTCCTCGAACAGCCGATAGGTGTTCTCGATGGCCACCGTCGCGTCGTCGACGAGGATGCCGACTGCCAGCGCCAAGCCGCCGAGCGTCATCACGTTGATGGTCTCGCCGAGTGCAGCGAGGATGGCGAGCGACGTGAGGATCGAGAGGGGAATCGAGACCAGCACCACGATGGTGGAGCGCCAGGAGCCGAGGAACAGCAGGATGGTGAGGCCCGTCAGCGCCGCGGCGATCACCGCCTCGTGGATCACCCCCTCGATGGCGGCCGAGACGAAGACCGACTGGTCGAACAGGGGCTTGAGGGTCATGCCCTCGGGGGCGGCGGCGCGGATATCGGGGAGCGCCTTCTTGACGTTGTTGACGACGTCGAGGGTCGAGGCGGTTCCGTTTTTGAAAATCCGCATCAGCACCGAATGCACACCGTCGGCGCGCACGATATTGACCTGCGGCGGACCGCCGTCGCGGACGTGAGCCACGTCGCGCACCAGGATCGGCTGGCCACCCACCACACGGATGGGGATCTGGTTCAAGGCGTCGATGGCGTCGGGCGAGGCATTGAGCTGAATCGGGTATTGTTGCTCGCCGATCTTGGCGAGGCCCGAGGGCACCGTGAGGTTCTGAGCGGTGACGGCGTTGGTGACGTCGAGTGCCGTGAGCCCGAGCGCCTGGAGCGCGTGAAGGTCCAGATCGACCATGATCTGGCGCGGCGTGCCGCCGAAGGGCGACGGAAGGGTCGAGCCCGGCACCTGGGTCAGGCGTTGGCGGATGCGGTATTGGGCGTAGTCGTAGACCTTGGTCAGGCTCTCGCGGTCGGAGGCGAGGGAGAGCTGGATGACCGGTACGGAGGAGGCCGAGAATCGCAGGACGATGGGCGGCTGAACACCAGGCGGCATGGTCGCGCGGATGGAATTCATCGCCGAGACGGTCTGGGCGATGGCGAGATCGATGCTCACGGCCCCGTCGAAATAGATCTTCTGAATCGCCGTACCCTGCAGGGTGGTCGATTCCATACGGGCGATGTTGTTGACGTTGTTGGAGAGCGAGAACTCGGCGTAGGTGGTGATGCGCCGTTCCATCTCGGAGGTGGAGAGCCCGTTATAGGTCCACACCACCACGACCACCGGAATATCCACGGTGGGCAGCACGTCCTTCGGCGCCACCACCACAGCCGCCGCCCCGCCGAGCATCATCAGCACGGCGAGCACGTAGATCGTGATCCGGAACTTCAGCGCGTATTGAACGAGACCCATGCCGTCTCCACGAACGAGCGCTCAGCCGTGGTCGCACAGGCTGCCAGCCGGGACCCATGGATACTGGATGCAGGGGATTTGTTTCGGGATGAATGCTGACCGGCGCGACACAGGCGCCCGATCGGGCGCCCGTACGCTAGATACGGATCGGGTGGGGTGTCCTCAACAGCAACGAAAGCCGTTCCGGTTCCCCACTCCGAAGCGGGCATTCTCGCGGTTCCGAAAGAATTCCCGCTCGCTCATCGGCTCCTGATCCGCATGCGTCCTGCGGATGTGGCTGGCATAGGCCTCGTAATCGCCCTGCCCGACCATGAGGCGGGCGCCGTCGCAGACGCATTTCGAGAAGGTCTTGAGACGGTCCCGCAACTCCATCGACGACAGCGCCATGGTGCCTACTCCGCTGCGACGGCGGCGGGGCCGCCGCTCTCCAGGGCTGTCCAGCGATCGGCGCGATAGGCCTTCACGCAAGCCTTGATGCCGAAGACGCCGATGGCCACCACCAGCCCGACGAACATCACCGCGAGGGCCGCGTCGATGCGGTCGTTGAAGACGATCTTGTGCATGTCGGCCATGTTCTTGGCCGGAGCCAGCACCTTGCCCTCGGCGATCGCCGCCGAGAAGCGGTCGGCATGCGACAGGAAGCCGATCTTGGGGTCCGCCGAGAAGATCTTCTGCCAGCCGGCGGTGAGGGTGCAGATGCACAGCCACACGGTGGGGATGATCGTGACGAAGGCGTAGCGCTCGCGCTTCATTTTGAAGATCACCACGGTGGCGAGCGTCAGGGCCACGGCGGCCAGCATCTGGTTCGAGATGCCGAACAGCGGCCACAGGGTGTAGATGCCGCCGAGCGGATCGGTGACGCCCTGGTAGAGGAAGTAGCCCCAGGCGCCGACGCACAGCGCGGTGGCCAGGATGCTGGGCGCCCAGGCCGTGGTGTCCTTGAACGTCGGTGAGATCAGCCCGAGAAGATCCTGCAGCATGAAGCGGCCGGCCCGGGTGCCCGCGTCCACGGCGGTCAGGATGAACAAGGCTTCGAACAGGATGGCGAAATGGTACCAGAACGCCATCATGGCCTTGCCGCCGATGGCGGAGGAGATGATGTGCGCCATGCCGACCGCGAGGGTCGGCGCACCGCCGGCGCGGGAGATGATCGAGTGCTCGCCGACGTCGACGGCAGTCTGGGCGATCTGTTCGGCGGTGATCGCAAAGGCCGGGTCGAGTTTCATCACCGCGGCGGCGGCGCTCTCCGGCGTCGTGCCGACGAGGCCGGCGGGCGAGTTCATGGTGAAGTAGATACCCGGCTCGATGACGCTGGCCGAGACCAGGGCCATGACGGCCACGAAGCTCTCCATGAGCATGCCGCCGTAGCCGATGAAGCGTGCGTCGGATTCCCGTTCGATGAGCTTGGGGGTGGTGCCCGACGAGATCAGGGCGTGGAAGCCCGACACCGCGCCGCACGCGATGGTGATGAAGAGGAACGGGAACAGCGTGCCGGCCCAGACCGGACCGGACCCGTCGACGAACTTGGTGACCGCCGGCATCTTCATGTGCGGGGCGACGTAGACGATGCCGAGCGCCAGGCCGACGATGGTACCGATCTTGAGGAAGGTCGAGAGGTAGTCGCGCGGGGCAAGGAGCAGCCAGACCGGAAGGATCGAAGCGACGAAGCCGTAGCCAATGAGCATCCAGGTGAGCTGGGTACCGGTGAAGGTGAAGAACGGGCCCCAATACGGATCGGCCGCGACGTTGCCGCCGTACACGATGGCGAGCATCAGCAACACGAAGCCGAGGATCGAGACCTCGCCGACCTTCCCGGGGCGGATGTAGCGGGCATAGAGGCCCATCATCATAGCGATCGGGATCGTCGCCGCGACGGTGAAGGTGCCCCATGGGCTCTCGGCCAGAGCTTTCACGACGATCATCGCCAGCACGGCGAGGAGGATCACCATGATCATGAAGGTGCCGAACAGGGCGATGACGCCCGGAATGGTGCCGAGTTCGGCGCGGATCAGTTCACCGAGCGAGCGGCCGTCGCGGCGCATCGAGATGAACAGGATCATGAAGTCCTGCACGGCGCCGGCGAGAACCACACCCGCGAGGATCCAGAGCAGGCCAGGCAGGTACCCCATCTGCGCGGCGAGCACGGGGCCGACCAGGGGCCCGGCGCCCGCGATGGCGGCAAAATGGTGCCCGAACAGCACGTTGCGGTTCGTGGGGACGTAATCGAGACCGTCGTTGTGCACGTGGGCGGGCGTCTGGCGCGTATCGTCCAGGCGCATGACCTTGCTGGAAATGAAGAGCGAGTAGTAGCGGTACGCGATCAGGTAGGTGCAGACCGCCGCCACGACGATCCAGAGAGCGTTGACCGTCTCGCCCCGGGTCGTGGCAACGATGGCGAGGGCGGCCGCGCCCAACGCTCCGACGAGGGCCCATGGCCCGTGCTTGGTGATCGCACTCATCGACGTCTCGCTCCTGCGACCTGTCCTTGCTGGCAGATCGTCAAGCCCCCTTGTTACGCAATTCGACGGCGAGGGCCAGACATCTCGCGCGATCCGCAAACATCATTTGCAGAGTGTCACCAGCCCGCCCGCGTCCGGCAGATCAATCGACCACGATCACCCGGTTCGGCAGGAGGTCAGGTCCGCCGCCGCGCTCCGGCAGTTCGGCCGCGAGAATCGCCCCGACATCCGCCACGGCGGCGATGAGGCCAGCCTCCATCTCACCCCGGCGCAGGGCTCCGAGCAGCGCACCGATGGAAGCGTTCCAGGCGGCGGACGGAACACGAGCGGCGATCCCGGAATCGGCCACGATCTCGGCATGCCCCTCGGCGCAGGCGAGAAAGATGAGCACCCCGCTGCGCTCCGGCGTCCGTGCCAGGCCCCGCGAACAGAATTCCCGCCGCGCCGCATCATGCGCCCGGGCCCGACGGATCGCGCGCGGCACGAGAACCATCCGCAGGCGCGGGTGCAGACTGGCCGCCAGGGCCGCGAGAACGACGACGGCCTGCCCGAGGGCGATGGAGACGGCGCTCCACGGCGTCAGCAGGATCAGCGGCCAGGGCACGAGGAGGCCGCAGACCAAGGCGAAAGCCAAGGGCGCCGACCGGTAGGATCCCGCGCGGGCCGCGACCAGGACGACGATCTCGCCCGATGTCGCGGCTTCCGCACGGCTGACGGCTTCGGCGATCCGCGTTCGTGCCGCGCAGTCCAGGATCGGCTTACCAGTCACCCGAGGCTCCTCCGCCACCCGACGAACCGCCCCCACCCGAAAATCCGCCGCCATCACCGAAGCCGCCCGAAACGCCGCCGCTCCACCCGCCGGAGGACGGGCCGGGAAGAATGACGAAACCGCCGCCGCGCCGCCCGCGATTCATCCGGTAGGCGAGAAACAGGATCACCAGGAAGATGACGATGAAGACGATGACTTGGCCGGGGTCGGCCTCGTCGCGGCGGATCTCGGCCTTGCGATGCCATGTCTCGGCATCTCCGGACAGGATCGACAGCATGGCATCGGCGCCGGCGTTCAGACCACCGACGTAATCCCCATCCTTGAAGCGCGGGGCGATCGCCGTAGTGATGATCACCTTCGACAGGGCATCCGTCAGGGCTCCCTCGAGACCGTATCCGACCTCGATACGAACCTTGCGGTCCTTGGGTGCCACGATAAGCAAAGCGCCGTTGTCGGTCTTCTTCTGGCCGAGGGCCCAATACCGGAACAGCCGGTTGGCGTAATCCTCCACCGTCAGGCCCTGGAGGTCCGGCACCGTGGCGACCACGACCTGATCGGAGGTCTTGTCCTCGTAGGCCTTGAGCTTCGATTCGAGGCCGGCGCGATCCTCCGGTTTCAGGATACCGGCCGCGTCGACGACCCGTCCAGTCAGTGCTGGGAAGGACGGATCGGCCGCGAGCGCCAGTCCCGCCTGGAACACGAGGGCGAGCCCAAGAAGGACGGCACGCAATCCTCGCCCCGGGATCACCGGCATGAACGTCTAAAACTTCACGTTCGGCGGACGCTCGGAATTCGGCGTCGCCGTGAAGGTCTCCATCGGCTTGGCCTCGGGATAGAACCACGCCGCGATCCAGCGTCCGGGAATCGTCCGGACCTCGGTGTTGTAGGCCTGCACCGCGCCGATGTAGTCGCGGCGCGCCACGGCGATCCGGTTCTCGGTGCCCTCGAGCTGCGACTGTAGGGCAAGGAAGTTCTGGTTCGATTTGATGTCGGGATAGCGTTCCACCGTCACCAGCAGGCGTCCGAGGGCACCCGAAAGCTGGTTCTGGGCATCTTGGAATTCCTTGAACTTCTGCGGATCGGTCACCGTCGAGGCGTCGACCTTGACGCTGGAAGCCTTGGCCCGCGCCTCGGTGACGCCGACGAGCACGTCCTTTTCCTGCTGGGCGTAGCCCTTCACCGTCTCAACGAGATTGGGGATCAGGTCGGCCCGGCGCTGGTACTGGTTCTGCACCTCGCTCCACGACGATTTGGCACTCTCCTCAAGGGTCGGCACCCGGTTGATGGCGCCGCATCCCGCGAGGGCGGTCGCGAGCGCCAAGGCGACGAAAGCCGTGCGGATCCGACCGAAGACGGAGGGTCCGGCCGAAAGGGCGGCGCCAGGCTGCATGAACGAGACTCCCGGGGGCAACGACGTGCGGAACCGCACTACCCTGCGACAGATAGGCATGACCTTAGGCACGGGAAGGGCCCGGCCCGACATACGCCACGGGAAACGCGTGCCGGAGGCCTCGGTACGGCGTCGAAAATACCTCCTCCAGACCTCCGCGCCGCAGCCGTTGCGCTGTTGACAAGGCAGGGAGGTTCGGTGCGCTGTGCCGGGCATGGACGGTACTGCACTCGCCCCGCAAGAGAAGCCGAGGGTCTCCATTACCTACTGCACGCAGTGCCAGTGGCTTCTGCGTGCAGCCTGGATGGCCCAGGAACTGCTCTCCACCTTCCGGGACGATCTCGGGGAGGTCGCCCTGATTCCCGGAACCGGAGGCGTATTCATCATCGCCTGCGGCCCCGACACCATCTGGGACCGAACGCTGGATGGCGGCTTTCCGGACGTGAAGGCCCTGAAGCAACGGGTGCGGGACCGGGTCAGTCCGGCGCGCGATCTCGGTCACGTCGATCGCCCATGAGGGAGCCCGAGCCGCATTCCGGCGATGGCACGCACGTGCCCGGTGGCTTCCCACCCGAGCGGACGCGGTTCGGACGATTCCGGCGGCGCTCGAAGCGTCTCGGCCGGCTCATTCCCGATCTCTGGCGCCGGGACGTCTCGACACAGGTCTACCTCATCGCCCTCGTCGTCGCGCTGATCGGGCCGGGCCTCTTGTTCACCGCGATCCTGCTCGTTCGCTACGCCGGAACCGAGCGGGCACGCTTCGAACAGGATGCCCGCGAGAACGTCCGGAGCATCGCCCTATCGGTGGACCGGGATACGGCCGGCCTCGTTTCCGTGCTCCAGACCCTCGCGACCTCGCCACGCCTGAGGGATTCGGAGTTCGCGAATTTCGACACGCAGGCGCGCCTCGTCCGCGACGCCGTGGGTCTCGACCTTCTCCTGCGCCGGCCCGACGGGCAGCAACTCGTCAACACGGCGGTTCCAATTGGCGCACCGATGCCGAAGGGGAGCCTGCCATTCGACCGGGAGATCTCGGCGGGCGGGCAACGGGCCGTCGTGTCCGGGCTGCTGCACGGAGCGACTCCGCGGGCGGCCACCTACGCCATTGCGGTTCCGGTGATGCTCGACACCGAAGTCGCCTACATCCTCAGCTTCACCGCGCCCGTGGGACGTCTGCAGGCCCTCACCGCCCGGGAGAGCATCGTCGGTTGGACCACAGGCATCTCCGACCGGGACGGGATCGTGCTCACCCGCATTCCCGATGCGGACGCCATCGTCGGTCAGCCACGCCTGGCGACCCTGCGGCAGAAGCAGACCGGTACCCCGGGGGTCTGGGAGGGCAAGGACCGGGCGATGCGGCCCGTCACCGTCGTCGAGGCCCGCGCCCGGCTCACCGGATGGACGGTGGGCGCCGTCATCCCGCAATCCCTCGTCGAGGCACGCCTGCACGGCTGGATCTGGGCGTTCTGCGGCTTCGGGCTCCTTGTCCTGGCGACCTCGTCGGTCCTGGCCGTGAGCCTGTGGTCTCGGGTGGCGCGCCCCCTGCGGCGCCTGGCGGCGACGGGGCCGGCCCTGGCGCGCGGCGAGGCGATCCCGCGCATCACCTCGCCGATCAGCGAGATCCGCAGCCTCGGCGAGGTCCTCGCCGAGGCCTCCGAGCGCCTGCGGACCCGCATTACCGAACGTGACCGGGCCCTGGCCGAGACCGAACGCGGCTTGAGCGCCTTGCGGGAAAGCGAGGCGCGGTTCCGGCACATGGCCGATTCGGCGCCGGCCCTGATCTGGATGACCGACTCGTCGGCCGAGATCAGCTTCACCAACATGCATTTCGAGCATCTGTTCGGTGCGGCGGCCCACACCCTCGCGGGCGACGGCTGGCACCGGATCGTCCATGCCGACGACCTGCCCGGATTCTCGGCCCTGTTCCGGGAGGCGTTCGAGGCTCGCCAGCCGTTCCGCGGCGAGGTCCGCGTCATTGACCGCACGGGGCGCATCCGCTGGCTCCGCTGCGAGGGCGTGCCGCGCCAGGACGATACCGGGGCGTTCCTCGGCTACACCGGATGCAACGTCGACATCACCGACGCCAAGCGCGCCGAGGAGCATCTCCTGCTCCTGATCCACGAACTCAATCACCGGGTGAAGAATACCCTCGCCACCGTGCAATCCATCGCCGGCCAGTCCCTGCGCCGGCTCGAGGGTGAGGACGCGGCCGCCGCGCGAGCCGCGTTCGAGGCACGCCTCCTCGCTCTGGCGCGGGTTCACGACGTGCTCACCCGCGAGAGTTGGGAAGGCGCCGAACTCGCCACGGTGGTGGCCGACGCCATCGCACCGCTCGATGCGTACGGGCCGAATGGCGATCCGCAATCTTCCCGCTTCCGCGTCACCGGACCACCCCTGCGCTTACCGCCGCGCTTCGCCCTCTCTATCGCCATGGCGCTTCACGAACTCGGGACCAACGCGGTCAAGTACGGGGCACTGTCCCGCGAAGGCGGCCGTGTCGCGATCGCCTGGTCGGCGATCCGGGATCCGGAGCTGCGCCTTCACCTCCGTTGGAGCGAGAGCGGCGGTCCGCCCGTCGTGCCACCGACCCGGACGGGATTCGGCTCCCGCCTGATCGAGCGCAGCCTCGCCCGTGATCTCGCCGGAGAGGTCAAGCTTCACTACGCGTCGGACGGCGTGGTCTGCACCATCGAGGCACCGGTGCCATCCCCGACGCTCATGGAGCGCAAGGCCGGACTTGTTCTTCCGGCCGTCGACATCTCCTTGCCCGGCCCTGTCGGAACGGACGCGGGCGGCATCGCAGCACGGGCGTGACCCCGAGGGTCGATCACATTCCTGCGATTCTTGTACGGCTCCGAAGCGACGCCGTGATGCCATTGCATCGCAAAGGCTTCGGGAAATGGTTTATCGGTATTTACCTCGCCCTATCGCAATTCGATTTGCACCGCACAATGGTAGCGATACACAACCTGCCAATACGTTCTGAGCGCTGCATCGCAAGATGAAGCACAACTCAAGGATAGATGCCGGACTCGAATGCAAGTCGATTGATGTCCATGCCTTCAGCGTTTCTTAACTGGGGGACACTAATTTTTAGGCACCACCAACAGGACGCCCACGATGCTCGGTTTTCCCCTCGCCAGGTCCACGAAGACCCGAGCCGCGTCCGAAGAGCCCGTGGCCGCGATGCCGGCCTCGGACGATGCCCGTCTGGTACGCGCGGTCGAGCGCCTGATGACGACGCAGGACCGCGATGCCATCGATCTCCCTGACGGTCTACTGAAGACCGCCTTGGGCCAGGTCCGGGTCGATGCCGATCGAGCCACGCTCCGTGCCCTCGGCAGCACGGCCCGCCTGGCACGGGAGGCGTCCGAAGCCGCCACCAACACGGGGTGGATGACCTACGACGTCGGCGAAGTGGCCCGCGCGACCCAGACCATCGCGGGTGCGACGGAGGAACTCGCCGCCTCCATCGCCGAGGTCGCCCAGACCTCCGACACCGTGGTCAGGGTCGCCGACGACGCGCTGTCCGCGATGCAGACCTGCATCACCGACGGCAGCCAAGCCCGCAACGCGATGCAGGAGATCGAGGGTCGAACCGTCCAGATCGCCGACCGCGTCGTGGTGCTGGAACGCGCCATCGCCCAGATCGAAGTGATGGCCACCGCCATCGCGGCGATTTCGAGCCAGACGAACCTGCTCGCCCTCAACGCGACCATCGAGGCGGCACGGGCCGGGGAAGCCGGTCGCGGATTCTCGGTCGTCGCCGCCGAGGTCAAGTCGCTGTCGGCCCAGACCGCAAAATCCACGGGCGAGATCCGCTCCCTGCTCAACACCCTCACGGTCGAGATGGGCTCCATCGCCCAGGCGGTGAGCGAGAGCCGCGTCGCCGTCGCGACGGGCCGCAACATTGTCGATGGTCTCGAGACACGGGTTTCGCAGGCCAACGAACGGATCGGTGAGGCAAGCGACCTCAACCGAGCCATCGCACACATGCTCGGACAGCAGC
Organism: Methylobacterium sp. Leaf100; assembly: GCF_001422845.1. NCBI lineage: Bacteria > Pseudomonadati > Pseudomonadota > Alphaproteobacteria > Hyphomicrobiales > Methylobacteriaceae > Methylobacterium > Methylobacterium sp. Leaf100. The sequence goes on from NZ_LMMW01000012.1 coordinate 90,885, forward strand.
GTCAGGCCACGGCCGAAATCTCCAGCAGCGTCCAGAACATCGCCGGCAAGGCCTCGAAGACCCACGAGGAAATCGAGCTGATCACCAATCGCCTGGTGAAGGCCGAAGCGCTTGGGCAGACGGCTCTGGCATCGAGCGGTCATGAGCCGTCCACCTATGCACTTGTACGCCTCCCGGCGGATATCGGAGCCTGGAAGCGCAAACTGGCCCGAGTCTTGGTGGGACTCGCCGAACCCGACCGCGGCCTCGCAAAGCTGCCGTGGAACAATGGAGCGAGCCTCGGCGCGCTCCTGCGGACCGGTCCCCTCGGCGCTCACCCCGCTCTATCGGACCTTCTCAAGTCCGAAGCCAAAGCCCTAGAGGAGGCTGAACGGATGATCGCAGCCCTCGCGACGCAGAATTGGGACGTCGGGACGCCGGCCTATCGGGGTGCGACGGATGCGATGAAGGCGATGCTCGCCACCACCCGGACCATGCTCGGAGAAACCGAGACCGCGTAATACTGTTTCCGTCTGATTGACGCGGCGGGGATTCCCGCTGAACGGAGTGATGGTTAGGGTTTGGGCCATGTCTCATGGAGGCGAACCCAGCTCACATCGTCGATCATCTATGTTTTGCGGAACTGGTTCGGCGTGCTCGAACCAGCGACGACCCGCGCGCGGCGCGGCATTACCAGGCGATCTGGCTTCTGGCGCAGAGCAAGCCGTTGGCGGAGGTCGCGGCCACGACCGGCTTCGTGCAGCGTTGGCTGGAACAGTTGGCAAAACGCTACAATCAGTTCGGTCCTGATGCGCTGGGCGACCGGCGGCGCCGCAAGGGAACGGCCCCGCGACTTCTGCCCCCTGATCTTCTGGACAAGCTGCCGCGTACGCCTCGCTGGGCCTCCGCCCGATGGTGGGACCTGGAGTACGCCCAAGATCACAGCGTGGATGACAGCTGGACTCGGGTTGATCTCGGTCTACCCGCAGCGCGCCTGGGAGTCGCTGCAGGCGATCGGCTGGTCGATCCAGGCACCACGGCCGAGGAACCCGGCTCCGAGTCACAGACCACCCTCAAGAAACTCGCCGCCACCCTCGCCGAGGAAGAGGCACGCCACCCCGGCCGGCCGGTCGCGCTTTTCTGCACGGACGAGCACCGCGTCGACCTGAAGCCGATCACGCGCCGGGTCTGGCCGCCGCGCGGACGACGGCCGACCGCACCCGGCCGTCACCGCTACGAATGGCTCTACGTCACCGCCTTCGCAGCGCCCGCCAGCGGCGAGCGCCACTGGTACGTCGGCAACGGCGTCTCCAAGCCGCTCTCAGGGCCTTCTGGCGCTGTTCGCCCTTGAGGTCGGGGCGGGCGAGCGACGCACCGTTATCCCACGTCTCGACGGGGCCGGCTGGCACACGGAGCCCGGTCTGCGCGCGACCAGATGCCTACGCCTGATCGACCTGCCGCCCTACGCGCCCGAACGCCAGCCCGCCGAGCATCTCTGGAGGCTCGTCGACGAACCCATCGCCAATGATGACGAGCCCGGTCGTCGCCAGCATTACCGAATGGACCGCGGGGCGTAGCTGTCAGGTTGCGTTCCTCGCCTGATATCCGTTCCAGCCGCACGCGCCGACAGGTTGATCACACCTGCTGCGCGCGCTCCGTTCCAACACCAAGACCGCGGCTGGCACCGGTTCCGCGTGGCGTTCGAGGGCGATCCACTCATCCTCCGATACCATCCTAGCTTCATCCTTCCGCAGGACTGTGCGGCGTTGGCGGCGCGATCTCGCACGATCCGAAGCGCTCACGAGCCCGTCGGAATTCTTCCGGTCGAAACGGAGGGCGGGTGCGCTTCGATGGCGCGGATCCTGCTCGCTCCTTACCCCACGGCCGGGACGGTCACGAAACTCACCACCGCGCCCGTGATCGCTGCGTTCAGGGCCCGATACGGCGAGATCCGCACCACGTGGCGGCGGTTGCCGTCACGGATCGTGGGCTGCTCGATCTCGCGCTCGATCTCCTTGCCGTCGGTCAGGACGCGGGCGAGGTCCTCCGCAAGGTCAGGATAGGCCGGACGTACGGCGAAGTCGGTCAGGGGCCGGCCGCGGTCGCTGTCCTGGATCGGGATGAACCGTGCCACCGCCGGCGTGAAGGTGCGGATGATGAGGTCGCGGTCGAGGAACACGATGGCGAGGCCGCTGGCGTCGAACAGGTTGCGGAGATCGCTGTTCGCCCGGTCCAGGACGTCGATCTTACCGCTTAATTCGTGGTTGACCGTCTGCAGTTCCTCGTTGAGCGATTGCAGCTCTTCCTTGGAGGCCTCCAGTTCCTCGTTGGTCGATTGCAGCTCCTCGTTGACCGAAACCAGCTCCTCGTTCGACGACTTCAGCTCCTCGAGGGCGGTCTCGTATTCCTCGATCAGCGTCTGCAGGCGCTCGCGGGTGTCGCGCAACTCATGTTCGAGTTGCAGCGCGTCCGAGCCGGGCTTCGGCCGCGCGTCGCGTTGCTCGGCGTCGCTCCGGCTCAAGGACGGCCCTTGATCGTGGAACAGCACGACGAGGAGCGGATCGGCACCCTCGCGCAGGGGTAGCGGCTCGACGGTGATCGAGACGACCTGGATACGCCCTTCCTCGCCCTCGACGGCGATATCCGAGCGGAAGGCGGGGCCGTGCGACTCGATCGCCTCGCGCAAGGCCGAGCGCAGATCGAGACGCAGGCCCCGGCGCGCCAGGGTCAGGAGCTGGCGGCTGGGCAGCCCGGCGGGCGCCTCCAGATACTTTCCGGTGCGGGTGGAGTAGTGGACCACGTCGCCTTCGCGGTCGACGACGACGTGGGCCGGGGCGAAACGCTCGACGACGTGGCTCTCGACCGCCTGCCGCACGGACGCGCCGGATTCTGGATTGAAGGGAGGCGGGCGCACGGCTTGGCCGGAGCGCCGCGCGAACGGGGCGAGTTGCGTGCCGCTGATCGCGAGCGGCAGCGCGGCGCCGGACCGCTCGGTGTCGCGTGCCTGGAAAATGCGGTGCTTCTTGTCGATCGGCGTGAAGAGGTCGCCGAACTGGCTGACGTTCTCGGCCGTACCGAGGAAAAGGTGCCCGCGCGGGCGCAGAGCGTAGTGGAAGATCGGGATCACCTGCGCCTGCACGACCGGGCCGAAATAGATCAGCAAATTGCGGCACGAGACGAGATCGATACGTGAGAACGGTGGATCGCGGATCACGCTGTGGGGCGAGAAAACGCACAATTCGCGTACCGCCTTGACCACGACGTAGGAACCGCCCTCGGCCGAGAAGAACCGGCGACGGCGTTCGGGCGAGACGGTGTCGAGAAGCGCCTCCGGGTAGCGTCCGGATCGGGCGACGGCCAGGGCCGGATCGTCGATGTCGGTGGCGAAGATCTGTACGCGCGGCACGGCGCGCAGGCCGTCCATGTGCTCGCGCATCAACATGGCGATGGAGTAGACCTCCTCGCCCGTGGCGCATCCGGGCACCCAAACCCGGATCGTGTCGCCTGCTCCGCGCCCCTCGAACAGGCGGGGCAACACCCGCAGCTTCAGGGCCTCGAACGCGTCGCCGTCGCGGAAGAAATTGGTGACGTTGATGAGCAGGTCGCGGAACAGCGCGGTGACTTCGGTCCCGTCCGCACGCAGACGCTCGACGTAGTTCTCGATTCGGTGGAGGCGGGCCACCTGCATCCGGCGCTGGACCCGCCGGGCAAAGGTCTTCGGCTTGTAACCAGAAAAGTCGTGTCCGACTTGATCGCGCAGCAAAGCGTGGATCTCGGACATGGCCGCCTCGGCGGCCGCCGTCTCCAACCCCTCGATCACACCGAAGCTGCGGGCGTATTCGGCGAGTTGGGCGCCGATGGCGTCGGCCGGCAACTCGAAATCGACGAGCCCGGTGGCGATGGCGCTGGCCGGCATGTCCGGATGACGCGGCACCGTGCCGTCCGATCCTTGCGCGAAGGTTAACCCGCCACGCTCCTTGATCGCCTTGATGCCGAGGGTCCCGTCCGTGCCACCGCCGGAGAGGACCACGCCGACGGCGTATTCGCCGTAGGCCCGTGCCAAGTCGCTGAAGAACAGGTCGATGGGGTTGCGCTCGCGCTGAACCGGGTCGTGCTCGCGCAGTCTGAGACGGCCATCGGCGATGCCGAGCAGCATCCTGGCCGGAAGCACATAGATGCGCCCCGGCTCCACCGGCATCCCGTCCTCCGCCACGATCACCGGGAGTTTGGTGAAGCGGCCAAGCACCTCATGCAGCAAGCTTTCTCTGTCCGGGCTGACATGGGTGACGACCACGTAGGCAAGGTCGCCGTCGAGGCCGAGGCCGGAGAACAGCGTCTCCAGCGCCTCGATTCCACCGGCCGAAGCGCCGATGCCGACCACAGGGAAGCGCGCGGGCCCGATCATCACGCGTCTCCGACGGGGGGCACGTGCTCGCCGGGCACCCTCGACCGGGGCGCCATTATGACGCCCGCGACCGGGCAAGGATCTCCCGCGACCGTTCCGTGGTTTCACGCGCCGCACGGATCACTTCGGCGATCTCGCCCGACAACTGGCGCGCCCGTGCCAGTTGCCCGGGCCGGGCCGACTTGCGCAGGCTGTTCAAACGCTCCGCGAAGGGTACTTCCATCAGGGGAATGCCGGCGGCATCGGCGATGACGAAGGCGTAGGGCAGTGGACTGAGCCCCTTGCGCGCGAATTCCGCCGCCATGTCGGGAATCGAAGCACAGACTTCGAGGTAAGCGGTGTCGAGGTCGGCCAGGGCGAGGCCGTCATCGTCGGGGTCGAGGCCGGCCGGCGTACGCAGGTGGAAGTGGAACTGTGGCAAGAGCGGGCTCGCGATGGTCTGAGCCGCACGGGCGGCGTTACGGCAAAAGAATGCTAACACAGGTGATGGCTCGATGACCTTACCTGGATCAGGTGCGGCGCAGTGTCCGCGTTCCGCACATGGATGGAAGTCGGAAACGGAGGACCGGACCGTGGATCACCCTCTGATCGCCAAATTGGAGCAGTTCAGTCGCCTGTCCGACGAAGATCGGCGGACACTCGAGATCCTCACCGAGGGCCCGGTTCGCCGCTTCGCCTCGCGTGCGGACATCGTCCGCGAAGGTGAGGCCCCGCGGGCAGTGCGCCTCATCCTGTCCGGGTGGGCCTGCCGCTACAAGCAACTCCCCAACGGACGTCGCCAGATCGTGGCGCTTTTTTTGCCCGGCGACCTATGCGACCACAACGTCTTCGTGTTGTCCGAGATGGATCACTCCATCGGAACACTGAGCCCCGTCGCGCTCGTCGAGATTCCGCCGCCCGCGTTCGAGGAGATGATGACGGCCCGTCCACGGGTCACGCGGGCGCTGTGGTGGGAATCCCTCGTGAACGCGGCGACGCAACGCGAGTGGATCCTCAACCTCGGCGGGCGGGACGCGGTGGAGCGCCTCGCCCACCTGTTCTGCGAGCTGTTCTATCGCCTGCGCGGGATCGGCCACATGCAGGACGGAGGCTGCGATCTACCATTGACGCAGACGGATCTCGCCGAGGTCGCCGGCCTCACACCCGTCCACGTCAACCGGACCCTGCAGTCCCTGCGTCGGCAAGGGCTGCTCGAACTGAGGGGGCGCCGCCTGACCATCCCGGACCTGCCGGCCCTGGAACGCGTCGCGTCCTTCAACCCGAACTACCTGCATCTCGACCGGGTCGGCGCGCGGTTCGATGCCTGAATGGGCGGCCGGGTGATCGAGCGCGCGCGGCTTTCGCGTCGGTGAGTGGGTTTCCCGTTTCCGTCCGCAACGCGGGGACGGCATCCGACCTCGCTTCAGGCCCGGCGCTTATGGTTCGCCAATTGTGCGGCAACCGGAAACGGCGTCGGTGCCGCCGCCAGGATCGGCTTCCACGTGGCACCCCATTCTTCGAGCGGAACGGGAGCGGAGCGGTGGACCAGATCGAGGAAGGCCAGGCCGACCTCCGCCGTCGCACGCTTCACCAGCGGGTTCAGCGGTCCACCGTTCCTCAACGATCGGTCGGTGAACACGCTGTGCGAGCCGCCCTGGAACACCACGAGGGCCTTCTGCTGCGTCGGGATCGCCGCATAGACGTCGAGGCGGTCCTGGACGGGGGAGTAGCGACCGGGAATGCGGATCGTGTCTTCCGTCGTGGTCACGTGGAGCGTGGGAACGTCGACGGAGGCAAGGACTGCCGCGAGGTCGGTTTCGCCGTAGAAGGGCGGGGCCGAGATGACGATGCTGGCCGAGAAGCGCGGGTCGCGGAAGCCGAGGAGCTTTCCATCGCGCACCACCTGGGCGCCCGTGAGGATCAGCGTGGTGTTGGCCCCGTAGGAATGCCCCGCCGCGACGATGCGCTTCCGGTCGATGGCGGCGTGGAAGGGATTGCCGCGCTGGAGCAACTGGTCGAGGCCAAAGCTCACGTCGTGCGTCCGCTCGATGGCCTCGCGTTCGTCGGCCGCGCTGTCGAGGCGGTCGAGGAGCAGGATCGGGTTGCCCTGCCACAAGGTCTGGTCGCTTCCGACGTGCTGGATGTGAAGGCTCGCCGTGCCCTGCGCCGACCATGCTTCGCCGAGGTAACTGTAGCCCGTCCGCGAGCCACCGAGGCCATGGGAGAACACGATGAGCGGCACCGGCCCCTTTCGGGCCGAGGCGCCCGGCCAGTACAGCCGCGCCGGTACCGCGCGGCCGCGTGCGGGATCGACCCATTCGAAATCGACGAACCGGGTCACGTCCGATGCCGGCGCCGACGCGGCTGGAAGCCCCGAGAGCAGCCCTCCCGCACCGGCACCGAGCAGCATGGCGCCGACGCGACGGCGCGTCAGGCCCCCGTTGCCCGTGCGTGGGCCCACGGGACCGGCCGGCGATACGGGAGCGACATCGTCGGCGTGGGTCACGTTAGCCTCGGGCCTGTAACGAGCTTGGCCTCTTCCGAAACCCTCGCGGCGGCGGAATGGTGGGACCGGATCCGCGGAAGGGATTCGGTCAACTTCACGGCCAAGGTGAATGCCGAAGGCGACGCGGTCTACAGCCGCCGGTGCCGGGCGGTGTGCTCCCGCACCGGCTGTGTCGGAAACGGGTGACAGGCCGGCGAGCGCAACCCCGGCGCGACCGGCAAACCGTCTGTCCGAGCCGGTCCGCCAGCCCCGGAACTCCACGGTGCACAGGGCCGATGCCGGAGGCGCTTTCGTCAAGGCGTCCTAAGCGTTTGATACGCAGGTACCAGATTTCCTTGAGGCGATTCGGAACTTGCCCGGGTGCGGTCCGTTGGACGCCCGCTGCCACCCTGGCGGCGGGGAGCGAAGCGGACCCGTGACGTCTGGCGTCGACAGACATGAACTCCGGCAGATCATCGCCGGCCTCAGCGAGGGCGTGATCCTGGTCGAGCCAGATCAGTCGATCACCTACGCCAACGAGGCCGCGTTGGCGATGCACGGCGCCGACGCCCTGGAAGAACTCGGCGCCACCGTGGACGCCTACCGCGAGCGCTTCTCCCTCCGCTATCGCAACAACCGTGCACCCGAGCACTACCCGATGGAGCGCGTCGTTTCGGGCGAGACGTTCCACGATGTCGTGGTCGACGTGAAGCGGACCGACCGTCCGGACGTCGCCTTCGTGCACTCCCTGCGAAGCCTCGTGGCCACGGACCGGGAGGGACGTCCGAGCTGCCTCGCCCTGATCCTCAAGGACGTGTCCGATCAGTTCGAGGCGGAGGAACGATTCGAGAAAACTTTCAATGCCAATCCGGCGCCCGCGGTGATCACCCGGCTGTCGGATCTGCGCCACGTCAAGGTGAACGCCGGGTTCCTCGAAATGACCGGGCACACCCGCGACGCCGTGATCGGCCGCAACGTCTACGAAGTCGACGTGCTGGCCGGTGCCCGCAGCCGCGACCTCGCCATTGCCCGGCTCAACGCGGGCGGCACCATTCCGCAGATGGAAGCGTGCCTGACCCTGCCCGATGGCGGGACCCGCTTCGTCATCGTCGCCGGGCAGCCCATCGAGATGGGTGACGAGCCCTGCATGCTGTTCACCTTCGCGGACCTCGAGTTGCGCAAGAAAGCCGAGACCGCCCTGCGGCAGAGCGAGGAGCGTTTCGCCAAGGCATTCCAGCTCACGCCCGTTCCGACCATGCTGTGCCGGGCCGATGGCTTCTCCATCACGGGCGTCAACGAAGCCTTCAGCCGGGTGTTCGGCTACGGACAGGACAAGGTCACCGGCCGCACCCCCGAGGAGATCGGCCTCTGGGTCAACGAAGCCGCCCGCGTCCGATTCGAGGCGGCACTGACCCGAACCGGTTACGTGCTCGGGCTGGAGACCTGCCTGAGCTCCCAGGAGCCCAGCGAACTCGACTGCATGATCTCGGCGGAGCGGGTGACCATCGCCGATGAGGCTTTCGTGCTCATCGTCCTGCAGGACATCACGGAGCGCAAACGCTCCGAGCGCGATCTGTTCACCGCCATCGAGGCGGTGATGGCCGACACGTCGTGGTTCAGCCGCGGACTCATCGAAAAGCTCGCGAACCTGCGCCAGCCGGGTGAGCGGACTGGGGACGATCCGACCCTCACCCTCACGGTCCGAGAGCGACAGATGCTCGGCCTCGTCTGCTCCGGACTGAGCGACGACGCCATCGCCAAGCGCCTGAACCTCTCGCGCAACACGGTCCGCAACCACACCGCCGCGCTCTACCGCAAGCTCGGTCTTCACAAGCGCTCGGAGGTAATCGTGTGGGGGCGCGACAACGGATTTCCGAACCCCACCGCCCCGTAACAAAAAGCCAAGATACCAGTACATCCGTATTATTGCGCCAAGTCCACGAAGGTCCATCTGACCATCGTGACCACTGCATCGCCCTTGGGGACGGACATGACCGATACGCGCAAGCCGACCTCTGAGAAGGAGAAGAATTCCGTCGCCAAGGCGTCCATCAAGGAGGCCATCGGCAAGCTGACCGGTGATGTGAAGGTCGAAGCCGAGGGCAAGGCCGAAAAGATTTCCTCCGAGTCCGAAGGGACGCCCGAGGGAAAGTCCGGCTCGGCGCGCTCGTCGTAGCCCGAACCGCCAGAAGCGAATGCTTCCAACGCAACAACAACCAACAGGATGAACATCATGGTCGATACGGACCGCGTGACGGGTGCTGCCCGGGAACTCGCCGGAAAGGCTCAGGGCACCATCGGTGATCTCATCGGGTCTAAGAGCCACTCCGTCGAAGGCCGCTTCCGCGAAGCGCAGGGTAGCGCCGAGAATCTCTCCGACCAGGCGAAGGATAGCGTCGGGCATGCAGCCGACCAGACGCAGGCTTACGCCGAGCACGCCTACGAGAATTCCGGCCACTACCTTCGCGAAGGCCGGCGTGCCGTGGCCCACCGAGTCGAGGAAAGCCCACTCGTCGCGCTCCTGATCGCCGGCGCCGTCGGCTACGGCCTCGCCCTTCTGATCCATTCCCGTCGCTGATATCCGGCGCCGCCGCGTGGGACGCCCTCGGCAAGACGCGGGGCATCCCGGGCGATCAGGCGAAGACGCAGACCGACGACGACCATAAGCAGGACGATGGCGCCGTGGCCGACCGCTACGACGCGCGTCGCGCCTGATCCCTTCGGCCTCGGTTCCCCGGGGCCGGACCCTCCGCCGGTTGGGATCGACCGGTCCGTTCACCCCCCTCGCAGCACAGGAGTTTTTTCGATGAGCAGCACCACCGACAAGATCAAGGGCCTGGCCAACGAGGCCGTCGGCAACGTCAAGCAGGCCGCTGGCAACGTCACCGGCAACGACAAGCTCGTCGCGGAAGGCAAGGCCCAGGAACTGAAGGGCGAAGCTCAGAAGACCGTCGGCGACGTCAAGGACGGCGCCCAGAACCTCACCGACAAGGTCAAGAGCAAGATCTGATCGTGCGCCTCGCGGGACGGCATCGCGCCGTCCCGCCCTTACGATTTGCCCATTGAAGTTACCTGTCCCGATAGGAGCCGACCATGAACAGCGACCAGTTCCGAGGCGCCACGCGCCATCTCAAGGGTCGGGCGCAATCGACCCTCGGCGGCATCACGGGTGATCCCGCGCGTCAGGTGCGCGGCGCCGTCGATCAGGTCGCCGGAGGTGCGCAATACGCCTACGGACAGGCCCGCGACCGTGCGGAGGATTGGATCGAGGACGGCAGCCACCTCGCTCACGAGGCACGCCGCCGCGGCGAGCGCCTTCTCGACGACGGCAGCCGCTACGCCCGCGAGACCCGTCGCCGGGGTGAGGCTTACGGGCGAAAGGCGGTCGGTTACGCCGACGCCAATCGCGGCGCAACGGTGCTGGCCCTGGCCGCGTTGGCCTTCGCCGCCGGTTGGCTGCTGCGCCCGTCTCGCTGATCCAGTCCTCCATCCTAGTCCAAGGTCTCGTCGTCGCCCGCCCCTTTCGGGCCCGACGTGCCACCGAGACGATCCCGTTCAGACGAAAAGGACACCACCATGAGCAAGGGCTACCCCTCGATGACCGCCCTTCTGGGTCTGCTGGCTGTCGCCGGCTACCAGAACCGTGACAAGATCGCCGAGCTGCTGAAGAGCGGCAGTGCCGGTGCCGCGCACGGCACCGTTCCGCACGTTCCACAGGGCAGCGGGTCGAGCAACCTCGGGAATCTCGGTAGCCTGCTCGGCGGAGTCGGTACGGCCGGCGTCGGTGGCCTCATCGCCAGCGGCTTGAGCGAACTCGTCGACCATTTCACCAAGGGCGGCCATGGCGAGACGGCGAATTCCTGGATCAACCAGGGCCAGAACCGCGACATCCCGGAAGCGGACCTCGAGAAGGCCATCGGCGCCGAGACCCTCGACGGGCTTCAGAAGCAGACCGGCCTGAGCCGGGCCGACATTCTCTCGCGCCTGTCGCGCGACCTGCCCTCGGCCATCGACCGCTACGCCCAAGACGGCCGCCAACCGGCCTGACGTCCCAGCTAGGCACGTGAAGGCCGGCGCAGAAGCGTGCCGGCCCTTCACGCGAGACGGTCACGCCGACGCGACGGACCTGCCGCTCAACCCGTGCCTTCGATGAGGTTGCGGATTCGGGCGGCCAGTGCTTCGAGGGCGAACGGCTTGACCATGACTTGCATGCCGGGTGCCAAGTGGCCGTGGTTGAGGGCCGCGTTCTCGGCGTAGCCGGTGATGAAGAGAACCTTCAGGCCAGGCCGCGAGAGTTGCGCCGCCTCCGCCATCTGCCGGCCGTTCATGCCACCGGGTAGGCCGACATCGCTGACCAGAAGGTCGATGCGCACATCCGATTGCAGCACCTGCAGCCCGGAAGCGCCGTCGGCCGCCTCGATGGCCGCGTAGCCGAGATCCTCCAACACTTCTGTGACGAGCATCCGGATGGTCGGTTCGTCGTCGACCACCAGCACCGTCTCGCCCGCCCGCGCCCGTGCCGCCTCGGACAGGTCCGGGACCACCTCCACCCCTTCCGCCTCCCCGAGATGACGGGGCAGGTACAGGCACACCATGGTGCCCTCGCCGGGCTCGGAATAGATCCTCACCTGCCCGCCCGATTGCTTGGCGAATCCGTAGATCATGCTGAGCCCCAAGCCGGTGCCCTCCCCCATGGGCTTGGTGGTAAAGAACGGGTCGAAGGCCTTCGCGACCACGTCCGGCGTCATGCCGGTGCCGTTGTCCGAGACGCAGAGGGAGATGTACTGGCCCGGCTCCAGGTCCCGCTCGCGGGCGCTGCGCGAGTCGAGCCAGCGGTTGCCGGTCTCGATGACGATGCGCCCGCCGTCCGGCATCGCATCGCGCGCGTTGATGCACAGGTTGAGGAGCGCGTTCTCCAGTTGGCTCGGATCGACATGGGTCGACCACAGCCCTGCCGCCCCCACGACCTCGACGGAGACCGCCGGCCCGACGGTGCGGCGCACCAGCTCCTCCATGCCCTCCACCAGACGGTTCGCATCGATGGGCTTCGGGGCCAGGGTCTGACGACGCGAGAACGCCAGAAGACGATGGGTCAGGGCGGCGGCGCGGCGGGCCGCGCCCTGTGCGGCGGCGATGTAGCGCTCGATATCGCCGACCCGGCCCTGGAGCAGTCGGGTCTGCATCAGCTCCAACGAACCGACGATGCCCGCGAGCATGTTGTTGAAGTCGTGGGCGAGGCCCCCGGTCAATTGCCCGACGGCCTCCATCTTCTGGGACTGGCGCAGGGCCTCCTCGGTCCGCATCAGCTCGGCCGTCCGCTCGACGACCCGCTGTTCCAGGGTCTCGTTGAGGCTGCGGAGCTGCTCGGTGACGCGCTCGCGCTCGGCCTCGACGGCGCGTCGCTCCTCGACGTCGATCAGGACGCCCGGAAACCGCAACGGCGTGCCGTCCGGAGCGTGCTCGACACGCCCGTTCGCCTCCAGCCAGTAGTAGAGCCCGTCCGCACGCTTGGTACGGTATTGGTGCGCGTAGGGCCCGCCTTGCGCCAACGCCGTGCCAATCGCCGCCGTCAGGGCGTCTCGGTCGTCCGGGTGCACGGTCTCGATGACCTGGGCGAGGCTCAGGCCTTCGCGTCCCACGGTGGGATCGAGGCCGAAACTGCGGGCGAAGGCCTCGTCCACGCTGAAGCGGTCGGCGGCGAGATCCCAAACCCAGGTCCCGATGATCGCACCGGCGGCCAACGCCAGTTGCACGCGCTCGACGTTCTCGCGGGCCACGGCCTCGCTGGCGCGCAGGGCGTCCTCGGCCGCGCGCCGTGCCGAGATGTCCCGGAACAGCACGGAGACCTGGCGCCGGCTCGGCGGTTCGATCCGGGCGGCGGAAACCTCGATGTGGCGCCCGGCGGCCGGAAAGGCGCGCTCGAACCGGATCGATTCGCCCGTCCGCAGGACGCCTCCGTAGAGGTCGAGCCAGCCATCCGCTTCGGCGGCCGCAAGATCGCGCAGGGTACGGCCGACGATGTTCGGGATGCCCGTATGGCGCTCGTAGCCAGGGTTCGCCTCGACGTGGACGTAGTCGCTCGCAGGTCCGTGCGGCCCGTCGAAGAACTCGATGATGCAGAAGCCGTCGTCGATGGCCTCGAACAGCGCGCGGTACCGTGCCTCGCTCGTAGCCAGCGCATCGCGGGCATAGCGCTGTTCGGTGATGTCGCGCGCCACGCCGGAGAAGCGGACCGGACGGCCGGTGCCGTCGCGCTCGATCTCGCCCCGGCGGGCGATCCAGCGGAGTTCCCCCGTATCGGGTCGCCGGATCCGGTACTCGACGTCACGGATCAGGTCCCCGCGCCGGCGGCTCTCCGCCGTCGAGACGAGGTGTGAATCCTGAGGGATGATCAGAACCTCGAACGCCGCCGCCGGATAGGTCGCCCGCTCGGGCAAGCCGTAGAGGCGGCAGAATTCCGGCGTGGTGTAGAGGATGGCGTCGTCGATCCCGACGGAGAACACCCCGATGCCGCCGGCTTCCTGCGCCCGGCGCAGACGCGTCTCGGTCTCTTCGAGGGCGGTGCCGATCCGGTGCTCCTCGGTGCGGTCGCTCAGGACCTTCACGAGGCCGATGAGGTCGCCACCGGGATCGCGCAGTGGCGTCGTCTCCCCGGACGCCCAGAACCGGGACCCGTCCGCCCGCAGATACCAGCGCTCGCTGTCGGCACGGCTCTGGTCATGGGCGCGGCGCCGCTCGGCTGCGGGGTGGCCGGACAGGACATCCTCCGGCGTGAACAGCCGTTCGATCGCTTGGCCCCGGATCGTCTCGCGGGTCCAGCCGAAGATGCGCTCGGCGCCCGTATTCCAGTCGGTGACGCGTCCGTCCGGGTCCATGCCGATGATGGCGATGCGGGTGGTACTGTCGAGGATCGCTCGCGCGTGCCCCTCGGCCTCTCCCGGCCCAGGCGGGGAGATCCCGGACTCCGGCACGGTCGTTGGGACTTTGGCCCAGGGCACCTGCCCGTGCACCTGAGCACGCAACCGCGCGGCTTCCTCCGCGAGGGCGTCGGCACGCTGCAGGAGTTCGGCAGCCTCCGGACCCGTCATACGGACGAGCTCGAAGGGGCGCAGCGGATGACTTGAGCAGCGAGCGCTTCGGACGGGCACGGCCAAATCTTGCACCCCGCGTCGATGCGGCCGGCCGTGGGACGGGAATACGGTGGCAAGCGAATATCGGAGAGCGGGCGTCGTTCCATAGGCGTCTCTTGCCGCAAAACAGGCCTGCGCTCCAGACGGCGACGCCCTCGGTCGGCCGCAAAAAGCCGCCGCGACAGGTTCGAGGCCGCCTGACCGTCAACGGCGACCGGAAGTGGCCTACGAAGATTCACGGAATCTTCGCCCGCAGGGCACACGCGAAAATGGATATAGGGGCAATACGCTCGGATTGTTCTACGGTCGAGATCACATCGCTGTACGCCAGCATGGATTCATGCGTTGCGGGCTTCCGCGTAGAGACGCTCGCAGCGGTCGAGCCAGAGATTCTGGGTAAAGTTTTGTCGCACGCGCGCATGCGCGATTCGGCGAGGGATCGCGAGAGCCTCCGCGATGGCACCGGCCAAGGCGGCCTCCAGGGCGTCCTCGTCGCCGGACGGGGCGAAGGCCCCCGCCTCGCCGATGACTTCGCGGGCCGCACCCCGATCGATGCTGGCGACGGGAAGCCCGCACGCCATGGCCTCGATGGTGACGAGGCCGAACGGCTCGTCCCAGCACGGCGTGAACAGAAATACGGAGGCCTTTCCGATTTCCCGTGCCAGGGATGGACCGTCGAGGTGCCCGCCATAGCGGATCGCGCCGCCGAGTAGGGGCAAGACCACGCCTTCCCAGTACGCGGTGTCTTCCGTCGAGCCGAACAGGGTCAGGGCGATGCCGGCGCGCCGTGCGGCTCGGATCGCCAGATGCGTGCCCTTGAAGGGGGTGATCCGGCCGCACCAGACCGCGCTACCATCGCCGTGGTCGCGATACGGCCAGGCCGAAGGATCGACGCCGTTGTGCAGCACCGAGACCTCCGGTGGGCTTCCTTGCGGAAACCACGCATGCATCTGGCCGTGCGACGTGGCGGTGATGCGGTGCACGGGCGAGATGCTGTTCTGCACGAACCAGCGCAGGGCGTCGTAGGGCGGAACGTGCAGCGATGTGACCGTCGGCACGGCCCGCGTCCGCCGCTGTTCCAGGGGCAGGCGGCTCAGGCTGTTGTTGTGCAGGACATCGAAGCCACCGGCGGCGATGCGGTCGCAGGCTGCCGCATAGCCGGCGTCGAGATGGGCGATGAGCGCCGGATTGCCGGTGTGCTCCTCGCCCGGGAACGACTTTTCCTGATGCTCGGGCAGCACCGGATCGATCGCGAAACGCCCGTCGCTGTCCCCCGAGGCGAACAGCACGACGTCGTGGCCGCGCGCCCGGAGCCCCTCGGCGAGGTGCCAGCTATGGGCCTCCATGCCCCCCCGGAACGGCGGCGCGATGGGCTGGCGCACATGCGCCAGGAGGGCGATCCTCATGCGGCTGCGGGCTCCGTCCCTGCGGGTTGCCCGGCCGCGATTCGCGCGTCGAGGATGCGGATGACCGAGGCGGTGTTGGTATAGGGCTGGTGGCCATGCTGGCCCGTGAGTGCGCGATCGTCGGCATCCGGTTCGCGCAGGATGCGGATCGGCTGGCCGGGCGTATCGTCGATCAGGCCCATGAGGCGGAAGGCGTAGAGCCAGTGGCCCATGGTGCGGTAGCCCCACTTGGCCTCGAACAGCTCGGCGTTGCGCACCACGCTGGCGATGTGGTGGATCGGCGGCATATGGTGCGGATGGTGCTGGTGATAGACCAGCGCACCCTTCAACCACGCAATGGCGATGCCGCGTTCATCCAGGGTCTTGCCGAAATCCGTGTCCTCGCCGCCGTAGCCGGAGTAGCGCTCGTCGAAGCCGCCGAGCCGCAAGAAAGTCGCGCGCAGCATGGCGAAATTCAGCGACCAGAAGCAGCGGTAGTCGCCGCAGACCTCGATGCCCTCGGCCGGTGGTCCGCGCCGGTCCGAGTGCTTTTCGGCGACGGAAGCGAAGGCCTCGTAGGTCCAGTCGCCCAGGGTGGCACCGGCCGGGAGATAGAGCACCTCGCCCATGAGCAGGCCGTCGAATTCTTCGAGATGACGGGTGTAATCCGCGACAAGGGACGGCGCCGGGATGCAATCGACGTCGAGGAACACGATCACCCCGCCCGACGCCGTCGCCACGGCGCGGTTGCGCGCGGCCGCCAGGGGCAGCGGATCGCCGGCCATCACGATCTGGCGGATCGGGAACGGCGTCTCCGGCAAATCGTAGGGCTGCTCCTGCATGCATGCGACGATGAGTTCGTCCGGCATTCGGGTCTGGCGCATCAGGCCCCGCACCACGTTGGCGAGATGCTCCGGCCGCCCCTTGGCCAGCGTCACGACGGAAACGGTCGACATATTTTGCGGGTCCGAACTGGAGTTGAGCATACGATCAGACGCCGGGCGCGCCGGCCCAGAGGTCGTCGGTGAGGCTCTCGAGCCAGCCCGCGGCACGGGTTGCGGCGTCCGGCGCATGGAGCGGGCGCAGGGTTTCGCCGTCGAGGCGGCGGGCGCGGTCGAGGAGGTCGCGCCAGCCCTGGAGGTCACCGGGCCAGTTCGGCGCCTGCACGGCTGCGCCGAGACGTACGAGGGCGTCGGCCTTGCGCGTCTGCTCGCCGAAGTAGCGCCATTCCGGCATCACCACGAGCCGTCCCCCCACCCGTGCGACCTCGTGGACCGTGTTGTCGCCGGCCGAAGCGATGACGATGTCGGCGGCCGCGAGGTAATCGGTGACGGATGGGACCCAGCCGAGCTCGCGCAGGTTGGCGAAATCGGTTTCGTGACCTTCGCGATGGGTCGGTCCGAGGGTCAGCCACAGGGCGTCCGGCACGGCCCGCGCGGCAACCGTCAGCGGCGCGTAGGGCGTACCACTGCCTCCGCCTCCCGTGACGGCGACGACGATCTCGCGGTCGGGGTCGAGCCGCAAGCGGGCGCGGGCGTCAGCGCGCGACGGCACCGGATCGACGCTGGTGCACAGACCGCCGCTGTAGAAGGTCTTGGCGCGCAGGTAGTCGGGGTAGTCGTCCTGTTCCAGGCGCGGGTCGAACGGCGCGAGCATGCCGACACAGGCCTCGTAGGACCCGATATGGCCGATATCGGAACGGTCGCCGTGCATGCGGATCTGCACGGCCGGCACGCTCGCGGCGCGGGCCAGCAGGGCGATCTCGGCCGAGACGTCGACCACGAACAGACCGACCTGCCGATCGTCGAGGTGGTCGAGGATCGTCCGCATGGTCCGGCGGGTCTCGGCGACGCCGAGCGGCACGCAATGCATCACCTGCGGCGTCGGTTCAGCGAACAGGCGCGCCGTCGGCACGGCTGCGCCGATCATGTTGGGCAGGGCGATGATCTCGCTGTCGCGCGAGAAGCCGTCGAACAGGCCGGGATCGGCAGTCAGCACCGAAACCGGCCGCGCGGCGGAGAATTCGGCCACCAGGGCGCGGGTGCGGTTGGCGTGGCCGCGCCCCTGATGGTGGACGAAGAAGGCGATGGGTTTCGGCATGGGCCTCGGGCGGGTCAGGAGAACAGGCAGGTGCCGGGCCGGCGGGCGTCGGCGATCTCGGCAGGCGACGGCGCGCGCAGACGGCGGATCGCGGGCGCGTCCGCATCCCAACCGATGAGCCCGGCGTCGCGGAACTGTCCGAGCCAGTACTCCATGCACCATGTCCCGTGCCGGGCGTGGAAGCGGGCGGCGTTGCGCAGGATGGAATCGAAGTGCGGCAGGGGCGGCACGTGGACGGGGTGATGCTGGTGATAGGCGCGCGCGCCGGCGATCCAGTCGGTCGGCACGCCGGACGCGGCCAGACGCACGGCGAAATCCGTCTCCTCGCCACCGTAGCCGACATAGCCCTCATCCATGCCGCCGATCTTCGCGTAGGCGCGGGCCGGAAGGGCGAAGGACAGGCCCCAGAGTTCCTTCGCCTCGGGTTCCCGGCGCAGGCCGCTGGCGGGAATGGAGGGTTTGGCCGGATGCACCCGCCCGACCCGGTCGAGGGCTGCGCAATCGAGGTGCGGACCGATGGCGCCTTCGGGAAGGTAGAGCACCTCGCCGAGCAAAAGCCCCTCCCCCTCGGCACCCGCATAGGCCGCGACCAGCCCCGGGCCCGGGATGCAGTCCACGTCGAGGAAGATCAGGCGCTCGCCCCGCGCCGCAGCGGCGGCCCTGTTGCGGGCGGCGGCGAGCGGCATCGGCTCCCCGGGCACGTGGAGATGGCGGACGGGACAGCCGGCATCCGGCAGATCCAGCGCGGGCTCCGGCTGCATCCAGGCGATGACGAGTTCCAGGGGGAGCATCGTCTGCCCGGCGAGCCCGAGCATGAGGTTACGCAGGTGCGCGTCGCGGCCTCGCACCAGGGTGAGGACGCTGACGCCGGCCGCTCGATCAGATGGCATGCGCCGGACTTTTCCGGAAATGGGCGACGCCCTCGATGACGCCGCGCGCATGGGTGGCGCGGGCGACGTAGGAATGGCCGAGCGCCGCGTGGCTCGCGAGGTCGTCGGAGAAATTCGCCACGATGATCGCCTGCCGTCGGGCACGCAGCATCTCGACATCGTTGCCGGAATCGCCCGCCACGAACACATCGGCTTCAGCGAGACCGTAGAGGGCACGGACGCGATCGACGGCGGTCCCTTTCGAGGCCGCCGGCGGCAGGACGTCCAGGTAGCGGCCATGGCTGTGGATGATCGTGGCCGCGAGGCCGTCCGTGTCGAGCCGCGCCTGCACCTGCCGGGCGGTGGCAACGTCCCCGAAATAGCTGAGCTTGTGCGTCCGCTGCTCCAGGGGCCCCTGCGGCACGAGGCCCGCGACTTCGGCGAGCGCCGCGTGGACGCGCGCCCGGTCCCAGCCGCGGGACACCACATCCCGCCAGGTCCGGTCGGCCGTGTAGCTCACCCCGTTGGGGTCGAGGTGATAGATTTCCGACCCCACGGAGGTGATCATCACCTGGGGTCGCGGGCTCGCCTGCTGCTCCAGGATCGCCATGGCGCTGTGGAACGAGCGCCCGGTGGCGACGCCGAACGCGAGGCCTTCCTGCTCGCTGCGCCACTGACTGAAGGCCTTCAGGCCCGCCTCGCAACCGACCAGGGTGTTGTCGATATCGCAGATGAGCAGTTGGCGCGGATTGCTGAGGGGCGGCTCGGCGACGGAAAGGGCGCGCAACAGGGCGTGATAGCGCGCGGCGTGCCGGTCCCAATCGTAGGCGGCGGCCGCCCGCGCGCCACCGGCGACGAAACGCTCGCGCAGGCCCGGCTCGTCGAGGATCCGCAGGCAGGCCCGCGCGATCTCGGAGGGCGCGCGCGGATCGACCAAGAGCCCGTTGCCGCAGGTCTCGACGATATCGTTGGGACCGCCGCTGTCCGTCGCCACCAGGGGGAGCCCTGCGGCCGAAGCCTCCAGCAGGGTGAGGCCGAAAGGCTCGTTCAGGGCAGGATTGACGAAGATCCCGCCCCGGGTGCGGGCATAGGCGTAGATCGCCGGCACGTCCTCCGGGCGGTGGGTCTTCGGATAAGCCACCCGCCCGTAGAGATCGTATCGATCGATGAGTACGAGCAACTCGCGCATGGTCTCGGCCATGCCGCCGTCGAGGTCATCGAGGTTGTCGCGGGTTCCCGCGACGAGAACCAGGTTGGCCCGGGCCTGAAGTTCGGGGCTCTCACCGTAGGCCGTGACCAGGGCGGCGAGGTTCTTGCGCGCCACCGGACGGGCGAGCGCCAGCAGTGCCGGCTTCCCGGGTTCGCGCAGGAACCGGTCGAGGGTGGCGTCCACCCGCGCGCAGGTCCGAGCCGACTGGAAGCGTGCGAGGTCGCTTCCCGGCGGCAGGACGCGAATGCGGCCGGCATCGTAGGCTGCGTAGGTCGCGTACTGGACCTCCGCTTCGTCGCGGGACGACGCGATGACGAGGGCCGCGCGCGCGAGACCCGTCTCTTCGGCCGCGATGCGGTGGTCGAGCGCCGGCGTGTCCGTCGCCGGGCATCCGAGCGCCCTCGCCTTCACACGCCCGAGGGAATGAGCCGTGAACACGAACGGAATGCCGAGTCGGTCCTCGACGTTCGCCGCGACGACGGCGGCATCGGCATAATGGGCGTGGATCACGTCGGGACGGGTCGGCTGCGCCAGGATCCAGGCGACCAGAGCGTCCGACAGGCTCTCCACCTCGGCGTGGAGCGCCTCCTTCGGCAGGTAGCCCGGCGACGCGCTCGCGAGTCGCACGATGGTCACCTTGCTCGACACGGGCTCCTCGGGCACGGCGTAGGCGTCGCCGAACGCGCTTCCGAACAGGCGGGTCGCGATCACGATCCGGGCGATCTCGGTGTCCTGCGCGCAGGCCTCAACCAGATCCAGCAGGTAGCGGATATGACCGCCCGTATCCGCCGTGAGCCCGTAAGCGACATCTTCGCCACGAAGACAACCCTGAAGCGCGATATGAAGAACGAACATCAAAGGCAAGGTGTCACAAGATGACGCGTGGGAAACTCGACGAACTTCATGTCTAAAGCCGAAATATCATCCGCGATCCGTGTCGCACAGGTTGCCCCCAACATCTTTCCGACGCCGCCCCTGCACCATGGGGGGACGGAGCGCGTCGTTCACGATCTGAGCGTAGCCCTGCATAACCTCGGCGTGGAGGTAACGCTGTTCGCGCCGTCCGACAGTGCGACAGATATACCAAGGGTCGGGGATTACCCCAGTCTCGCCGCCCTCGAAGCCCGCGAGGGCCAGGTCGCACCGGGGGTGCCCTCCGCCTTGGAAGCTCTGCAGATGGAAGCGCTTGCCCGCCGCCTCGACAACTTCGACATCGTGCATTGCCACGGCGAATTCGCCCATGCGGCGATCCTCGGCGCGCGCCGATGCCGCAGCCTGACGACGGTGCATTGGCGGGTGGACGAGCGCGACCGGGCCCTGTTCTTCGCCGGCTTCCCCGATCTGCCGGTGGCGGCGATCTCGGCGGCACAGGAAGCCGGCGTTCCGGCGGCGAACAGGGCCGGCATCGTCCACCACGGCATCGCCCGCGACCGCTACGCCCTGAATTCGAATCCGAAGGGCCACCTCGCCTTCGTCGGCCGGATGACCGATCAGAAGCGCCCCGATACGGCGATCCGCGTCGCCCGTGCGGCGGGCCTGCCCATCCGTCTCG
Source organism: Methylobacterium sp. Leaf100 (assembly GCF_001422845.1). Taxonomy (NCBI): domain Bacteria; kingdom Pseudomonadati; phylum Pseudomonadota; class Alphaproteobacteria; order Hyphomicrobiales; family Methylobacteriaceae; genus Methylobacterium; species Methylobacterium sp. Leaf100. The sequence goes on from NZ_LMMW01000012.1 coordinate 111,979, forward strand.
CCGGCACGGTCGATGTCGGCAACCCCGACTACTTCGACCGGGCCGTGCGTCCGCTCCTCGCCGACGACGCGGTCTATGTCGGTCCGGTGGACGACGCCGCCAAGGGTCGGCTGCTCGGCGATGCGCGGGCACTCCTGTTTCCCATCGACTGGCCCGAGCCCTTCGGCCTGGTGATGATCGAGGCCATGGCCTGCGGGACGCCGGTGATCGCCTGGAATCGTGGCTCCGTGCCGGAAATCATCGAGGACGGCATCACGGGTTTCATCGTCTCGTCCGAGGCCGAGGCAGTGGCGGCGCTCGCCCGCGTGGGAGACCTCGACCGGGCGCGCGTCCGGAAGCGCTTCGAGGCACGCTTCACCGCCGAGCGCATGGCGGCCGATTACCTTTCGATCTACCGCCGGCTGCTCTCCGCGTGAGCGAAATCGTGCGCACGGCGCTGCTCGCCTGGGACTACCCGCCGGCCCCGAGCGGCCTCTCCACCGCCGCGCGGGAGATCGCCGAAAGCCTGGCGGCTCGGGATGTGGCCGTCACGGTGTTCAGCTTCGACCGCATCGGCATGGGCGAGGCCGGCGGTGTCGCCGTGCGGGGCATCGGCCTCGCGCGGGGCTCGGCCCTGGCGCGCCTGCGCCTGTGGGGCTCGGCCGGACACCTCGCCGCGCCGCTGGCGTTTTACCGGGCGGTTCTGGATGCCCACGCACGGCAGCCCTTCGACTGCATCGAGGCCACGAATTGGTATGCGCCGGCCGCCTTCCTGACGCGGTCGGGACCGCCGCTGGTCACACGCAACTCGACCCCGGCCGCGTTCACGCGGGGTCCTGCGACGTCCCTCCGCGACCGCCTCGACGGCCGTACCGCCGACCGGCTGGAGCGCTGGCAGGCGCGCGGCAGCGCCGGCCTGATCTCGAACACGGACGACCACGCGGTCCGGATCGCGAGCCTCTACGGCATCCCACCCCGGCAGGCTCACGCCGTGATCGGCCTGAGCCTGCCGCCGGACATGCTCCAACGCGGCCGGACCGCACCCTACCCCGATGCCGTGGAGGCTCCGGTGCGGCTGCTGTTCGTCGGCCGGGCCGAGGCCCGGAAGGGCTTCGACCTTCTCCTCGATGCCGCCGCGCTGCTCGGGGCCGAGTGCGAAGCCGGCATCGTACCGCCCTTCGTCGTCGATCTCGTGGGCGTCTCCGAAGCCGACCTTCCGCAGGGCGTTTCGGCTTTGGCACGACGGCACTTGCGCCCCCTCGGCCGCATCGACGGGGCATCCCTCGCCGAAGCCTACGCGCGAGCGCACCTCGTGTTGGCGCCCTCCCGCTACGAGAGCTTCGGCCTCGTCTATCAGGAGTCCCTCGCTTACGGCCGCCCGGTGGTGGCCTGCGCAGCCGATGCCAGCGCCCGCGCCTTCGTCGGGCGGCCGGGAGCCGGCCTGCTCGCACAGGAAGCGACCGGTGCGGCGCTGGCCGACGCCATCCGGCCGCTGCTTCGGGACCCGGACCTGCGCACAAAACTGCGCGCGCGGGCCCTGGCGGCGAGCGGGGCCTTCGACCGGGCGCGCCTCGGGAGCGAGACTTTGGCGCTCTACGAGCGCGCCATCGCGGCGGCGCGTCAGGGTCGATAGACCCGCAACAGGGCCGCCGCTTCTTCGACGCGTCCGCGGCCGGGGTCCAGGGCCTCGTACCGGATCGAGCGCGCCGCCACGTGGGCGCGCGACAGACGATGATCGATGGAGCCGTGAAGGGCGATGACGCTTCGGCGCCAGTCGCCGCCGAGATCCGGCCGCTCGTGCACGCGCCCCTGGAAGCGCACCGTCGCGTGGTTGAGGCGGTACTGCACGTCCGGGTACACGTCCGACAGCACGCCATCGACGACATTGCGCCGGGGCAGTCCGATGGACACGGCGGCGCCCTCCTCCGCCAGCGCGGCGAGCGCCGGAAGCAGCCCGGCGGTGGCGGGCGACAGCGCTTCGTCGGCGTCGAGCTGGAGCATCCAGGTCTGCCGCGCGAGGGCCTGGAGCGCGTTGCGCTGGGCCGCGAAATCACCCGCGAGGGGACGCGCCGAAACCCGTACCGCGCCGGGCGGAAATCCGGCCAGCGCGCTGGTTTCCGGCGGAGCCTCCGGCGCATCGACGAGCACAGCCACGTCCCGGGTCCAGGCCGCGTGCGGCGGCAGGCCACCCAGGACGGATTGCAGGTCGTCGGGTCGGCAGAGAACCCCGAGGGAAACCTGGGCTTTCGGCATCGCCGCGAGGTCGACGAGGCCGCCGTGGGCCGCACGCTCGGAATGCGGTCGGAGAAGCGCCGCGCGGTCGTCCTCGCTCAGGGCGCGGATGCCCCGCGCGAGCCGGGTCGCGGCGGTGCGCAAGGTGTAGAGGTCGAGGCCGTAGGGCGCGTCCGGCGCGAGTCGGAACGTCTCACCGGCGAGATGCGCCGCGAGGTGGTCCCAGCATGCCGCTTCGTCGGCACCGCGCTCGAACAGCACGCCGCAGGAGGCGCAGGCGAACGGAAACCTCCGCCGGACACCGTCTTCGTAGGCGATCGATCGGTCCGTCGGCTCCAGGGTATCGGCCAGGCAGACGAAACAGCGTCGCATGGTTCCGGTCGCTCCTGCCCCTGCCCGACTGTTCGGCGCGACGCTGCGTACACTGTCGGGGCGAACCCCGCATCTCCTATGACCCGGCTCGACTTTCAGGTCCGAAGGCGTCCCGTTCCATGCCGTCCATCCCGGATTTCAACGCCCCGAGCCTCGCCCTCGTGGGCAATGCCCCCGAGCTCGGCGACCGGGGGCAGGCCATCGACGCGTCGGCATCGATCGTGCGATTCAACAACGCACCCGGTTTCGGCGGCCCGGCGGGCACGCGCGTGACCCTCCTCGCCCTCGTCAATCGCGGCGGGCAGGCGCGGGCTTGGGTCGAGGAGGACGGCTTTACCGCACGCCCGGCTATCCGGCGAGCCGCGCGGTTCCTGCTGCCGTTTCCCGAACTCGCGCCCGACGAGGAAGGCGCGTCCGAACGCGTGTGCTGGACGGCGCCCCTTCGGGACCGCCTTACCGGCCGCCCCGTACATACCCTGACCCGCGCGCTGCATGCGCGCGCCCACGACGTGCTGGCGCCTCGAACCTCCGGGCCGCCGAACCCCAGCACGGGTCTGCTCGTCGCCCTTGCGATCCTGGACGCGCGCGCCCCGTCGCTGCCGCCCATCGATGTCTACGGATTCGGGTTCGCCGGGTGGCCGGGGCACCCGTGGGACGCCGAACGGCACTGGTTCGAAGAAGCCCAGGCGGGCGGGCGCCTGCGACTCCATCCGCCCGTCGCGTCCTGAAGCCTCCTCCCTCCCACCCGGATCGCCCATGGCCACCCTCCTCACCGTCCTGAAGCATGGCGGCCGCTACGATGCGGTCTGGGTCGAGCGTCTCGCCGCCGGCGCCCGCCGGTTCGCGCCGGCCTTCGACCGGATCGTCTGCCTGACCGATCGCACCATCGCCTGTCCGGGGGTCGAGATCGTGCCGCTGCGGCACGACTGGCCCACCTGGTGGTCGAAGATGGAGGCGTTCCGGCCGGGCCTTGCGACGGGTACCACGGTGCTGTGCGACCTCGACACGGTGTTCGCGGGCGATGCGTCTGCGCTGGCCGAACCGGGCTTTGCCACCATGGAGGACTACTTCCACAAGGGCAGGGTCTCCAGCGCCTTCGTGCGGTGGCACGCGGACGATCTCGCCTTCCTGTACGAGCGGTTCGCCACCGATCCGCAGCACTGGATGGCGCCGGGCTCGTGCGGCCCGGTGCCGAACGCCGTGCACGGGGATCAGGTCGTCATCGACCATTTCCTGCGCGCGGCCGAGCGGCCACCGCGATTCCTGCAGGCCTTGCATCCCGGCTTGCTCGACTTCTACCATCCGCCCAAGATCGCGTACGGGCCGCTGATCGTGTTCATCGGGGCGGCGAAGCCCGACACGGCGACGGGACCGGCGCATGCGCTCTGGATCTCGGGGACGCCGGAGGGCTGACGGACGGTCTACCGCCGACCCTGCGCGAACTGCGCCGCGTAGAGCTTCCCGTAGGCGCCACCGGCCTCCAGAAGGGTCTCGTGCGGCCCCTGCTCGACGATGCCGACCTCTCCCACGACGACGATGCGATCGGCCTGCCGGATGGTGGCGAGGCGGTGCGCGATGACCAGGGTGGTTCGCCCCCGGGCGAGGTCCGTGAGCGAGCGCTGGATCTCCTGCTCGGTCTCGGTGTCGAGGGCCGAAGTCGCCTCGTCCAGGATGAGGATCGGCGGGTTCTTCAAGAACACGCGGGCGATGGCGAGGCGCTGCTTCTGGCCGCCGGAAAGCTTGACCCCCCGTTCGCCGATAAGGGTATCGAGCCCCTCGGGCAGGCCGGCGAGTAGCCCGTCGAGGCGAGCCCGGCTCGCGGCCGCGCGGATAGCCGCATCGTCGGCATCGAGGCGGCCGTAGGCGATGTTCTCGCGGATCGAACCGGCGAACAGGAACACGTCCTGCTGCACGATGCCGATCTGGCGGCGCAGGGAGGCGAGGGTCACGTCGCGGATGTCGAAGCCGTCGATGGTGATCCGCCCGGCGTCGACCTCGTAGAAGCGCGGGATCAGGGAACACAGGGTGGTCTTGCCCGCGCCCGAGGGGCCGACGAACGCCACGGTCTCGCCCGCCCGGATGGCGAGGTCGAGGCCGGACAGGACCGGACGGTCCTCCGCGTAACCGAACCGGACGCCCTCGAAGCGGATGTCGCCGCGCAAGGGCGGCGCCGCGACGGCGCCCGGGCGGTCGACGATGTCGGGCGCGGTGGCGAGGAGCGCGGCGTAGCGCCGGAACCCCGCGATCCCCTTGGGGTAGGTCTCGACCACGGCGCCGATCTTCTCGAGGGGCCGGTAGAACACCCCGACCAGCAGGAGAAAGCCGACGAAGCCGCCGGGGGTGAGTTCGCCCCGCACCACGTAGGCGGCACCGCCGAGCAGCACCACGATCTGGACGAGGCGCATGCCGAGGTAGTTGATCGACAGGCTGGCGGCCATGATCCGGTAGGCTTCGAGCTTGGTGGACCGGTAGCGCGCGTTGTCGGAGGCGAAGAGACGCCGCTCGTGCGGCTCGTTGGCGAAGGCCTGGACCACGCGCATGCCGCCGACATTCTCCTCGATGCGGGCATTGAAGGCGCCGACGCGGCCGTACTGCGCCTGCCAGTTCCGGGTCATGCGTCCGCCGTAGCGCAGCGTCACGAAGGCGATCACGGGCAGGATCGCGGCCGTCATCAGGGCGAGCGGCGGGTGCACGAACAGCATCAGGGCGAAGGCGCCAAAGAGCGTCATCACCGCGATGAACAGGTCCTCGGGGCCGTGATGGGCGACCTCGCCGATCTCTTCCAGGTCCTTGGTCACGCGGGCGACGAGGTGGCCGGTCTTCTGGTTGTCGTAGAACCGGAACGAGAGCTTCTGCAGGTGGTCGAAGGCGCGGGCCCGCATCTCGGTCTCGATGTTGATGCCGAGCACGTGGCCCCAGTAGGTCACCACCACCATCAGGCCGGCATTGGCCAGGTAGACCAGCCCCAGGCCGAGGGCAGCGAGCAGGATGAGTTGCCAGTCCTGGCGCGGCAGCAGCACGTCGACGAAAGCTTTCACCGCCATGGGGAAGCCGAGCTCGAACAGGCCGGACAGGACGGCGCAGCCGAAATCCACGAGGAAAAGGGTCCGGTGCGGCCGGTAATAGGCGAAAAAGGCCTTCAGCATCGGAAACCCGGTCAGGCGTTAAGAGAGTGAAGGGCGGAACAGGCCCTCCCGCAGATGGTCAGGCACGGAAGCCGGTGGCGCAGGCAACTGGTGCGCCGCCGGCACGGGGGGACACGGTTTGTCCCGGGGGGCTCCTAGCGCAGCCGGCCCCGCCGCACCAGGCACGGGGGCTATCCCCGAGCGGGCATGGCGCAAGGGCCACGAAGGGTCGCAGATGCCTGTCCACCAGCCCGGCGAGGCCGGGTAACGCGGGGGCCACCCGGGCCGAGGCCCTGTGTTCGACGACGCGGCAGGCCCGTTTATATATTTTCGCTAATCAATTCGGCGTGGGCGACCTGCGTCTACAATCGTTTACCGTTATTCTGACGGTACGATCATTTGATTTTTCTCTGGCTTATTGACGACGGAACCTCCGATTGGTGCATCGTGCTGTCAAGCCCTTGCGTAGATTTCGCGATGCTATGATTCAATGCTTTCGAGAGGTCGGCTATCTCGAACGTTACAAGTGGCTCGGCATCGCCGAGTGCTATGAGGCAGGTCGATTCGATAAAATAATCGCCAAGCTTCGGAGAAACAATCAAGTTTATCCAAATCGTATTCATGTACGATTTTGTACATTAGAGAGTTGGTAGACTTTTTGGTACCAAGCGACGCTCTGGCGCGTTGCAATTGCTGAGTATAAATCGGATTGGAAAATTTTCCGCACATCATGGGTTCATTGCAGATCTCATCGGCGGATATCCCAACCGGTGCCGATGCCTAAGAACACGCATTTCTGAGGTCAGGGTCATGGGCGAGACTTCGATGATTGGCCGACATCCACGGTTGGTATTTCAACGTGGTGCACCGATCCGACTGCTACAGAACGGCGTCCGATCGACGCATGGGCGAGACCGAACACCGCAACAATCGTGCCCAGCGTATTGCGGTGCCCGGTATTCGAGGGTCCGTCGAAACAGATTTGGAAAGACGGTTTGATCTAGAACAGCGAGGGACGGATGTTATCAGCGATGACGAACGTTTTCGCCCCCGAGGCTGCGGGCATCGTCGGAACTTGGAACACCGATGTCGCCGCGGGCCTCTCCCTGCTGGACGAGGGGGCCGCCGCCTTGCTTGCGGGGAATCCCGATATCGCGGGCAAGCCGATCCCCCTCGATGTCGCGTTCGCGCGCATCCACCCCGACGACCGCGAGTGGGTGTTCGCATGGGTCCGCCATGTGCGTGAGATCGGCGGCCCCGTTGCGGCCGAGTTTCGTGTCCTGACCGCATCCGGTGAAATCCGGTGGATCCTGAACCGCGGGCATCTCCACCGCGACGCGACCGGTGTGATGCGTGGACATGGAACCTACATCGACACAACGGACGCCCACCGGGCCCTGGCGCCGCCCGATGTCGAGGCCGACACCGACCCGCTTCATCAGGCCGCCGACCATTGCATGCGCGCCCATGCGGCGATCCGGCGGAGCGGTGACACCCACTTGGCCCTCATGGTCGACATGCTCCTGCTGGAGATCGGATGCGTCCTGGCGCGAAGATCGAGGCCCTGACCCGTCAAGATGCGATGACTTCCGGAGGTTCGTTGCGAGACTATCGAACCCCCTCGAAAGCTCGCGTATTTCTTCGCTCTGGTCGCCGTTTGGCCTCAAGCCGAAGCGGCAGACCAGATCTCGTGCAGGCCACCGGTGTTGCGAAACCAGTAGACGCTCCGGCACGTGTCGAGGCCGAATTCTCCGAACGAGGTCGCGAGGTGCCGCACGATCCGAGAGGCTTCTCCCTCACTCTCGATTTCACAGGCCAGAACCTCCGGCATGCAACATTGGGCAGGATCGATTCGTCTGACAAAAATCGAATACGACATCAGCAAACTCCAGATCGCATGTTTCGATTTATGAAGTTAGAACCCTTGAATACGCGTCCCCATCTCAACGTCTGGTGGAACAACATGTGCCCGTCAAAGCCATAGGATAGTTAATACGGCCGTTAATTATTGCAGTTTAAGCGATATTTTTGCTTATCGTGCTCGCATTGAGCATTTTATCCATTTACCTGCTTTGGATTCGCTGCCTTGAAGACTGATCGACAGCGATGGTTCGAATGGCACCCGGCAGCGGCTCGGCGATGGACCTATCACCGAGCCGTTGGGGATGATTCTCCGATCAACCCGGCAAACGTCCCTCCTTCATCCCGTAATCGAGGAAATGTTGGAGCGGATCGATATTGGCGGCCACCACGTCAGGGTTGTTTTCGAGATAGGCGTTGGTGTCGAAAGCCGGGCCGGGGTTGCGCCCCTCGCGCCAGCCGAACTCCTCGTAGTGAAGGAGGGGATTGAGGCCCGCCTCCGCCACGTCCGTGTAGGCGGTGAGATAGGCGCCCGGGTCGAACAGGGCGTTCGGAGCGCGCCCCTCGTCGGCGCCGTAGTTCAGGTAATGCCGGAAGGCGTAGTCCGACGGGGTGACGGTCAGGGGCGCAGCCGCGGCCGCCGCTGCGGCAACGTCGGGGTTCTGTGTGAGGTAGAATCCTGGATCGAAGGCCCCGGTATGGCCGCGGTCGTTCTCCCCCTCCTGAACGTTCCGGCCCTCGCCGCGCCCGTACTGGAAGTAATGCTCCAGGGCGTTGTCACCGTGCGCCGCCACATCCGGGTTGAGGGAGAGGTAGGCATCCGCCGAGAAATGCGCGCTGGGGCTGCGCCCTTCCCGCTCGCCGTACGTAACGTAGTGTTCGAGGGGGTTCAGGCCGGCGGCCGCGACATCCGCGTTGGTGCCGAGGTATTCGAGGGTCGAGAAGTAGGCGTTGGGGTCTCGCCCCTCCTGCCAGCCATACGTGGCGTAATGGGTGTCGGCGTCCATCTTCGCCGCCCAGACATCGAGGTTGTGCGACAGGTACCAGACGTCGTCCACCACTCCGTGCCCATCGTTCTGCCGGATCGACCCGTCGGTGAAGGTCAAGGTCCCGATTCCATTCAGGTCGTGCTGGGTCCCGTCGGGGGCCGTGAGAACCAGGGTTTCTCCCTTCAGGTCGACCCGCGCCTCGCTGAAGGCGAAGCCGAACGCGAGATTCTGTGGCGGAACCGCGCTGCCAAGGGAGACGGAAAGCCCCGCCGAAGTGGACAAGCCTTTCGCATCCGAGACCGTGTAGGTGAAGACTTCGGTGTACTGCCCGCCGGCACCGAGGTTGCTCGAACCGATGGCTTGGTAGCTGTAGCTGCCATCGGCCGCCATGTGCAGCGTCCCGTGCTCGCCGAGGATCGTGGTCGTACCGTCCGCCGGGACCGCCACGGTGATGCCGCTGGCAAACCGCACGGCGGTGACGTGCAGGCTGTCACCCGCGTTGGGGTCGGTATCGTTGGCGAGCACGTTGCCGATCACCGCAGCCGCGTGGGTCGCGGTCGCGATCCCATCCGAAACCGGTGTGGGCGCGAGGTTGCCGCCGTCCGTCGCATTCCCGCCACCGCTTCCCACCGGTCCGGCGTCGCGCGGATCGATGGTGAGGCCGTAGGGGATCGAGGCCGGACCGCGGTTGCCCGCCGCATCCGTCGCGCTGGCCGTGAAGGCGTAGGTTCCCTCCGGCAACGGCGGCAGTTCGACGCTCCAGAGACCGTCGGTTCCCGCGACCACCGTGGCCGTCCGGGGTCCGCCCTGCGTCTCATAGGCGATGAACACGGTGCTGCCGGGCTCGGCGGCGCCGAGAAGCGTCGGCGTCGTATCGGCGGTGACGCCGTTGCCGACGAGTCCCGTATCCTCGGTGAAGCCCGTGACCACCGGAGCGGCGGGGCCGACGGTGTCGAGGGTCACGGCGTTGCCGGTGGCCCGGGCTTCGTTCCCAGCGGCGTCGGTGGCGAGCATGGCGCTCGTCACCGGCCCATTCAGGCCCGTCAGGTCGACGGCGTAGCGTCCATCGGCGGTGACCCGGGTGGTGAGCGCGTGCGTCCCGTCCGTGAACGTCACCAGGGCGACCGCTCCGGCATCGAGGCCGGACACGGTGTAGGCCGTGTCGATAGCCTCTCGGGCGTTGATCACCCCGTCCGCAGTCGGCTCGATGCTGAGGGCGACGGCCGGGCCGGTATCCGCCACCGTGTCGACGACGACGGTGAAGGGCTGGCCGGCCTGCAGTACATTGCCCGCCGCGTCACGCCCTGCGGCGACCACGCTGTAGTTCCCATCGGCCAGATTCGGCAGCGGCGCCGTGAAGCTGCCGTCGGCACCGACCGGCACCGTGACGGTGCGGGGGCCGGTCCCGTCGGTGTAGGTCACCGTGACCAGGGCACCGGGCGTACCGGTTCCCGTCACGGTCGGCGTCGGATCGCTGGTGATGCCGTCGCCGGGAACACCCGTGTCGGGCTGGAGGCCGACGACCACCGGGGCGACGACGGAGGGCGGAGCGTTCTGACCGGGCTCCGTGCCCGTGCCGGGAGGCACGATCGGGGGAGTCGTCGGATCTTGGGGATTGGGGTCTTGAGGATTCGGATTCTGCGGGTTGGGGTTCTGGGGGTTTGTGCCGGTCTGACCGATGACGAGGCCGTTGCCGCTGCCCGATGCGGTGTTGCCGGCGGTATCGGAGACCGCGAAGGTGGAGGTGACGGTTCCGGTCAGTCCCGACAGGTCGGCTTGATAGGTGCCGTCCGCCCCGGCGTTGACCCGCACCGTATTCGACCCGTCGGTGAAGGTGACCAGGGCGGAGGAGCCGGCGTCGAGGCCCGCGACCGTGAATCCTACGGCCGCCGCCTGGGCCGGGGTCAGGCTACCGCCCGCTGGGCCGTTCACGCTGAGCGACACGGCCGGCACCGCATCCGCGATGGTGTCGATGGTCAGAGCCAGGGGCACGGACGTTCCGGAGGGAACGTTCGCGGCCGTGACCGCCGACGCCGTGAAGCTGTAGCTGCCATCGGTCAGGGTTGGGATCGCGAGGGTCCATTGACCGGTGCCGTCCACCGGACCGGTCACGGATTTCGGCACGCCGGCCTCGACGTAGACGACCGTGACGGTGCCACCCGGCGCGGCGGTCCCCGAGAGGATCGGGGTGGTGTCGCGCGTGATGCCGTCGCCGGGGATGCCGCTATCCACGTCATAGCCGGTGATGAAGGTCGGCGCCGGTGGCGGGGTGGCGCCGATCGCCACCGATCGCGACGTCGCCGACAGGGTGGCGCCGTTGCCGAACCCGTCCGCGATGTCCGAAGTGCCGGCGAGGCCGAGCGACAGGGTACCGGTGCCGGTCACGTCCAGCACCGACACCACATAGGTGCCGCCGGTGCCGCTGACGGAGACGATCCGCCCCGCCGCGGTCCCGGTGCTCGCGAGGACGAAGTCGTCCAGGGTCACGTCGAGGACCGTTTCCGGGAAGGTCACCGTGTAGGTGAACCCGGTGGCGCCGGTGTCCGTCGGCGTGGACGGAATGGCGGTCCCGATCGGAGCGACCGCGTCGACGACCACCGCGGTGCCGTCACGGGTGATCGAGTTCCCGGCGGCGTCCTGAATGGCCAGGACGGAGGAAACCGGACCGGCGAAGCTCGACAGGTCCACGGTGTAGGTCCCGTTGCGGACATCCATGACCGTCAGACCATGGGTGACGTCGCGGAACGTCACCGTTCCCATGGCGTCCGGGTCGAGGCCCGCCACGGTGAAGGCCACGGTTCCGGCCTCGGCGGCATCGATCCTCTGATCTCCGCCGGGATCCACGGACAGGGTCGCGACGGCACCACCATCGGCGGTGGTGTCGATGGTCAGGGGAAGCGGCGCCGACGTCCCGATGGGGGCGCCGTTCGCATCGGCGAGGCTCGCCACGAACGCGTGGGCGCCGTCCGACTGGGTCGGGAGCGTGACGCTCCAGGTGCCGTTCGCCGCGACCGTCGCCTGCACGGACGGTGATCCGGGCGACGCCGTATCGGTGATGGTGACGGTCCCGTTCGCCAAGCCAATACCCGACAGGGTGGGAGCCTGGTCGGACGTGACGCCATCGCCCTGCACGCCGGTGTCGACGGTGTAGCCGGTGATGACCGGCTGGACCGGAGCGACGCCGGTGACGAGGCGGGTGGCCGGTACCAGGGTGGCGAGGTTGCCGGCGAGATCGGCGATGTCGGAGTCGGATGCCAGGCCGAGGGTCAGCAGCCCGGTTCCCTGGATGCCCGCCACCGTGACCACGTAGCTTGCACCGGAGCCCGTCACCGACGTGATCTCGCCGGTGAGACCGGGGGGGCCGGACAGGGCGAAATCACCTGCCGTGACGTTCGCGACGGCCTCCGAGAAGGTCACCGCGTAGGTGAAGCTCGCCACCGTGACGCCGCCGGAAGGATCGCCCACGGCCGTGCCCTGCGGAGCCACCACGTCCACGGTCAGACCCGCCGGCAGGGCGAGATTTGCCCTAGTGGAATTGTCGGCGACATCGGCCAGAACCACCTCCGCCGTGATGGAACCGGACAGGGTCGAGAGATTGGCCGTGTAAGTCCCGTTGGCGGCGATCGGAACCGTGACGGTGGTCCGGCCGTCTGTAAACAGGATGCTTCCCGATGATCCGGTGTCGAGGCCCGTGAGTTCGAAGGTCACGGCACCGGCCTCGTTTGCGCCGAGGCGGGTATCGCCGGAGGCGAACTGCACGGCCACCAGGGGGACCACGTCCGCGGTCGTGTCGATGGTGAGGGCGAACGGCGCCGTGCTGGCGCTCGGCAGGCCGCTGGGACCCGTGGCCGACGCGGTCACCGTGTAGGCGCCGTCGACGAGGGTCGGCACCGTGACGCTCCAGACGCCGCCAGTGGCGATGGTCGGAATCGTCTGGACACCGCCCGGCCCGCTCACGGTGACCAGGACTGCGGCATTCGCCTCGGCCGTGCCGGTGAGGACCGGCGTGTTGTCGTAGGTGATCCCGTCCCCGGGCGTACCGGTGTCGGTGACCACGGCCGTGATGATGGGCAGAGCCGTCGGCGTGGTCTCGACCCGGATGGCGTTGCCCGCGATTGTCGCGGTGTTCGCCGCCGGATCGGTGACGATCAGGCTGGTGGCGACCGTTCCGTCGAAGCCGGACAGATCGACCATGAAGGTACCGTCGGCCGAGATCGGAACGTCCTTGACCAATGCGCCGAGGGCGAAGCGGACGATGGCCGTGCTGCCGACGTCGAGGCCGGCCACCGTGTAGGAGACCATGGTCGCCTCGGTCGCGTCGATCACGCCATCGGCGGTGGCGGACACGGCGAGGCTGACCTGCAAGCCCGCATCGGCGACGGTATCGATCACCAGGGGACGGCTGGCGGAGCTGCCGAGCACGTTGCCGAAGGCGTCCGTGAGGGTCGCCGTCAGCGCATAGGTGCCGTCGCCGAGGGACGGCAGCGGGACCGACCAGTCGCCGCTGCCATTGGCCCGCACGGTCACGCTGGCCGGCACGCCGGCCTGATCCGTATAGGTCAGCGTGATCGTACCGTTGGCCAGAGCGGTGCCGCTGACGACGGGGTCCGCATCGTTGGTGATGAAATCACCAGGCGCGCCGGAATCGGCCGTGATGGCGGCGATGACGGGCAGATCGCCCGGCTGGACCACCACGGGGACGTTGACGAGGTGCAGACCGGCCTGGGCCACGATGGCGGCGTTGCCGGCGAGATCCGCGATGTTGGACGAGCCCGCGAGCCCGAGGGCGAGGGACCCTGTCCCGGTGACATTGCCGACCGTGACCACATATGTGCCGTTGATCTCCGTCGCGGAAACGATCGTACCGGCCGCCGTCCCGGAGCCCGTGAGGACGAAATCGGTACGGTCGAGGTTCGCCACCGCCTCCGGGAAGGTGACCGTGTAGGTGAGGCTCGTGGCGCCGGCGGGGGCGGCCGGGTCGGCCACGATGATGGCCGCCGGAGCCACGGCATCGATGGTGATGGGGTCGAGCGGCAGGGTCGCACGGTTGCCGACAAGGTCGACCACGGAGACGCTCGCCGTCACGGTCCCGCCGAGGCCGGACAGGTCGACGGGCGGGAGCGGTCCATTGGTGAGGACGACGGACACGGTTCCGCCCTGCCCCGTGAAGGTGAGCGTCGCGGTGGCATCGCTATCGATGCCCGAGACGGTTCCGACGAGGGCTGCGGCCTCCGAAGCATTGAGAAGGCGGTCGGCCGGCAGATTCAGGGTGACGCTGAGGGGTGTCGCATCCCCGTCGGCCAGGAGGTCGATGGTCACGGGCAGGCCGACGGACGGGGCGCTGACGTTGCCGGCGGCGTCCTGTGCGGTCGCGGTCAGGCTCACGGTCCCGGCGCCGAGGGCCGTGGTCACCGGGATGCGCCAGTTGCCGCTGGTGTCGACCTCCGCCGTCAGGGTTTGTCCACCGACCACCACGGTGACGATGGACCCGGCTTCGCCGGTGCCGACGAGGATCGGGGTCTGATCGTTCGTCGCCGTCACCGCGACGGGCCCGGCGGAGGCGAAGCCCTGGATCGTCGGGACGGTCGGCAGCACCGTGTCGAAGATCGCGCCCGGCCCGACGAGAATTTCGGGTATGCCGTTCTGGACCGTATAGGTGAGGCTCGAGGTCACGAGGCCGTCGAGGGCCGACAGATCGAGGGTACCGCCCCCGTTGACGAGCGGGACCACGGCTTGCGTTCCGTCCGCGTCCGTGAAGGTCACCGACAGGACGGCGCCGGGGGGCAGACCGCCGAGGGTATAGGACAGGCCCGCCGCATCCGCTCGGTTGATGATGTTGCCGTCGAAATCGATGGCGAGGGTGAAGGGGAGAGCCGTCGGCGTGTCGATGGTGACGACCTTCGGCGCAGTGGGAAGGCTGACATTGCCCGCGAGATCCTGGGCCGTCGCCGTGAAGGCGTAGCCGCCATTGGCGAGGGCGGTCGGCACCGTGGCCGTCCAGTTACCGGCCCCATCGACGGTGGCCGCGAGGATCCCGGTCGCTCCGCCGGGCCCCTGGTAGGTCACCGTGACGGTGCTTCCCGCCTCCGTGGTGCCGGACAGGGTCGGGGTGGTGTCCACCGTGAGGAAACCGTTCGGAACCCCACCACCGTCGCTCACCAGACCCGTGATGACGGGCCTCGGCGGTGGCACGAGATCGAGGGACACCGGGACGACTGGGAAAAGTGTCGCGAGGTTGCCGGCGGTGTCCACGATGTTCGCGTTGGCGGACAGGGCGAGGCCGAGGGTTCCGGCACCCGAGAGGTTGCCGACCACGATGGTGTAGCCGCCGGCTCCGTTCGCTGTTGCCTGGGTGACGGTGCCGACGATGGATCCGGTCCCGACGACCTGGAAGTCGGTGGTGTCGAGCCCCGTGACGGTCTCGGGGAAGGTCACGTCGAACGAGACCGTTGCGGCCGCCCGAGCGCCGAGGACAGCCGTGCCGACGGGGGCGATGAGGTCGATTGTCAGGGCCGGGCCCGTGAGGGGCGCGGTGTTGCCTACCGGATCGGTGAGCACGATCGACGAGGTGACCGGACCAACGAGGCCGGAGAGGTTAACCAGGGCGCTGCCGTTCGACCCCAGGGTGGCGGTGACCGTATTTGCGTTCGCATCCGTGAAGGTGACGGCGGCGATGGCGCCCGCATCGAGACCGCTCACCGCCACCGGCACGGCGGCGATCACGCCGGCTCCGACGGGCAGGCCCCCGTTGACGCCGAGGGTGAAGGGTGTGCCGGCATCGGCGGTGAGATCGATGGTGAGATTGGCGAGCGCCGGGATGGCGACGTTGCCCGCGGCATCGGTGGCGCTGACGGAAACGGCATAGGATCCGTCCGTCAGGGCCGTGCCCGCCCCCGCCGCCAGCGGCAGGGCGAAAGCGCCGTCGATCACGGCTGCGGTCGTGGTGAGAACCGCGGTGCCGGCGCCGTTGGTGATGGTCACCGTCACGGTGGCGCCGGCGGCGAGACCGGCCGCAGTCCCTTCGAGAACCACGCCGGCCGCGAGTTCGGCCTGGGAGAGGACGCCGTTCCCGGCGATGGGCTGGACGGACAGGACCGGCGCGGTGCGATCGAGGGTGAGGATGGGGCCGACGGGCGCGGACACGCCCGGCAGGGCGTTGCCGGCGGCATCGACGATCCCGGCGGGGTTGAAGGTGAGGCCGAGGGTGCCTTCGGCGGTGGCGGCCGGAACCGTGACCGTGTAGGTGCGCCCGCCATCCGCCGTCACGACGGTGGGAACGAGGCCCCCGGGGGTCGTGGTGACGGCCGTACCGGTGAGACCGAGATTGGCCGCGGTCAGGCCGGTGACGGCCTCGGAGAAGGTCAGGGTGAAATCGATCACCGTGTCCTTGGTCACCGCGGTGTCCGGTGAGGTGACGCTCAAGAGGGTGGGCCTCACGAGATCGACGGTGACCGCCTGGCTCAGGGCGGCGGAGGTGGCGCCGTCGGTCCGCTGGACGAGGACACTGACGTCGCCGGACGCCTGCAGGACCGGAATGATGCCCGAGAAGGTCGTGACGCCGTTCGCCGTCACGACCGTGGCACCCGTGAGCGGCGTCACGGTGCCGCCGAGACGGACGGCCAGGGTCTCGCCCGCGCCGAGCGGCCCCGCGAGGGTCCCGGTGACGGGGACGGTTCCGGCGGCGGCCTCCGCGATGTTGACCACGTTGTCGCCTGCCACCCGCACGGCGGTGACCGTCTGCACGGGCCCCGGCGCGACAAGGTTGTAGACGGAGCCGAGCACACCCGCGACCGGAATGCCGGTGCCGACCTGCAGGGTGCCGGTGGTGCCGCTCGCCAGGGCGAGATCCTGGCGGCCGTCGCCGTTGATGTCGAGGAGGGCTAGGGCGCCGAGGCCAGCCTGGGTCTCGAGGATGACCGGGGCGGAGAAGTTGCCGGCGCCGTCGCCGTAGACGACCCGCACATTGCCGTCCGCTCCGGCGTAGAGGATGTCCTGGCGACCGTCGCCGTTGGTGTCGCCGATGCGGATATCCGTGGCGGCTGCCCCGGCCTGAAGGGTCGTCTGGATCGCCCCGGCGGCGGAGCTGCCGCGAATCTCGAGGGTGCCGCCCGTGCCGGACGAGACGATCTCGGCCCGGCCGTCGCCATTGAGGTCGCCGGCCGCAAGGCCGCCGGCGCTGGCGCCGACGGTCAGGGTCGAGCGTGCGAAAGCGCCGCTGGCCGCCTGGGTGAGAACCGCGATCTGGGTGCCGTTGTCCGCCAGGGCCGCGAGATCGATGCGACCGTCTCCGTTGAAGTCGGCGGCCACGAAGGCATCGGGGCGGCCCCCGAAGGATTGTGCCGTCCCGGCGCTGAAGGTTCCGGTGCCGTTGTTCGTCAGCACGGTGGCGGTGCCGCCCGCGAGACCCTTCACGACGAGGTCGGCGTAGCCGTCGCCGTTGACGTCGGCGATCAAGGCGCCGTCCGCGTTCGCGGTCGCGCGGCTGGTGACCGTGAAGGTGCCGTCGGTGCCCTGCTTCAGGATCTGAACCGTACCATTGCCGGCGGTGACGATATCGGCGAGGCCATCGCCCGTGATGTCGCCCGTCGCGATGGTGTTCTGCCCCGCCGCGATGGTCACCGTCTGGGTCGCACCGAGCGAACCGGTGCCGGTGCCCCGCGTCACCACCACGGTGTTGTTGACGAGGAAGGCCGCATCCCCGAGCCCGTCGCCGTTGAAGTCGGCCGTCGCAGTCTCACGCGCCGGACCGATGTTGACCGGGGCGAGAAGAGCGAAATCGGCGCCGCGCAGGCCGTTGCCGGCAAGGTCCGTCACGCCCGAGAGATTCGACGGATTGAGCGCGAGACCCAGGGTGCCGGCGCGCCGATCGAGGCTGACGCCGTCGAGGCCGAGGCCGACGCTGACGATGTAAGTGTTGGGGCTCAGGGTCGGCAGCAGGGTGACGAGGTGGATGCCCGGCAGCGTTCCCGTCGCCTGGAAAAGGTTGGCCGTGAGGCCGAGCACAGGCTCCGAGAAGGTCACCTCGTAGCGCAGCACACCGACGAGATCGAGAAGACCCAGGGGATCGAGGGTATCGAGCTGGTTGACCGAGACGATGGTCGGTCCGGTGGTGTCGACGCGGACGGGAAGCGCCAACGACGTCGTCGTCGTGGTGATGCCGAGCAGGGTCGCGCTCTGGGTTGCACGCAGGTTGTGCGTGCCCTCCGACAGGTTGAGGCGCACGGACGAGAGTGAGGTGCCGAGGAGTCCCGCCGGGACGGTCGCGAGGATCTCGCCGGTCCCGGGGGTGCCGCTGTTGTCGCGATCGTCGAAGATCGTGATCGGACCACCGAGGAGATTCAGGCCGACGATGCCGACATCGACGCCGTTGCGCCGGGTGAGCCCATCGAGCGGAAGGCCCGTATCGCTCGTCGGGGCGAGGACAAGTGCGAGGGTGCCGGCCATCTGCATTTCCCGTTTCTGAGGCACGTTCCCGCATGCGCCGCGGAGGGACCTCCGGGCGGGGATGACGATGCCTGATTGAACTTGGTGCGCGTCTCGGCGGGCGTCGAAGCATCTCCGGCCCGGTTGCATATATCAACCTACAGAAGAACAGTCCGGCCTCAAGCCCGATCCCGGCCTAAGCCATTATTTTTCCTGATTTTGCCGATCTGTACGCTACTCGTCCCAATTATTGTGAATGAACGGTAAAGATCGGATTTTAACTGCCGATTGTGTTCGGATTTTCCGGTTCACGGGTCGGCATTTTAGGAATGTCTTAACAGTCGCCCGTTCGTCATGGTTGTGCGCATCCCTGCTCTAGGCGAATTAGCACAACCGAATTCGCTCAAATTAACGATATAGAGGCGAATGCATTCGCCATACTCCCGCATCATCACCATCGAGAGGCGATCTGGCATGCGAGCGGATCAAACATCCGAGTTGAGGCGAGCGCTCCTGCGCTGCCGACGTGCCTTCCTCGGCGTCGCGGTCATGAGCGGTGTCGTCAATGTCCTGTACCTGACGGGGTCGTTCTTCATGCTGGAGGTCTACGACCGTGTGATACCGGCTCGTTCCATTCCGACGCTCATCGGCCTCGGCGCCCTCGCCCTCGCCCTGTTCCTGTTCCAGGGGATTATCGAGCTCATCCGCGGACGGGTGCTCGCCCGGATCGGATGCTCCCTCGACGAGGCGGTCGCGCCCCGCGTGTTCGACGCGGTCGTGCGCTACCCGCTCAAGTCGCCGACCGGTGGCGACGGGTTGCTGCCGCTGCGGGATCTCGACCAGATCCGCAATTTCCTCTCGGGCCTCGGACCGACGGCGTTCTTCGATCTGCCCTGGCTGCCGGTCTACCTCGCGATCTGCTTCCTGTTCCATCCGCTCATCGGGCTCGCGGCTTTCGCCGGTGCTGTGATCCTGGCGGTGCTAACCCTGCTGACGGACCGGCTGACCCGGCAGCCGCAGCGCGAGGCCACCCGGCACGGCGCACGCCGCAACGAACTCTCGGATGCGGGGCGCCACAATGCGGAGGTGCTGCACGCCATGGGCATGCAACGGAACCTCGCACGGATCTGGAGCGAGGAGAGCAGATCCTACCTCAGCCGACAGCGCCGCGTCTCGGACATCGCCGGGGCGCTGGGCACCGCCTCGAAGGTGTTTCGCATGATCCTGCAGTCCGGGGTCCTGGCGCTCGGCGCTTATCTGGTGATCCAGGGCCAGGCCACGGGCGGCATCATCATCGCATCGTCGATCCTCGTCTCCCGGGCCCTGGCCCCGGCGGAGATCGCCATCGCCCATTGGAAGGGATTCGTCGCCGCCCAACAGGGATGGGCCCGACTCAACGAGATCCTGACCCGGTTCGCCCCGGAGGCCGGCACCCTCGAACTTCCCGCCCCGCGCGAGGCCTTGACCGTGGAGCAGGCCTGTCTCGTGCCGCCCGGCACCCAACGGGTGGTGGTTTCCGACATGAGCTTCGGACTGAAGGCCGGTCAGGGCGTCGGGATCATCGGCCCGAGCGCATCGGGCAAATCCACCCTCGCGCGTGCGCTGGTGGGCGTCTGGACCCCGGCCCGCGGTTCGATCCGCCTCGACAGCGCCACCCTAGATCAGTGGCACGCGGACAGCCTCGGCCGTCATATCGGCTACCTCCCGCAGGACGCCGAGCTCTTTGCCGGAACCATCGCGTCGAACATCGCCCGGCTGTCCCCCTCCCCCGATGCGGAGGCGGTGATCGCCGCCGCCCGCACGGCCGACGTGCACGATCTCATCCTGCGGATGCCGGAGGGCTACGAGACCCAGATCGGACCGAGCGGCGCGAACCTCTCTGCCGGCCAGCGCCAGCGGATCGGGCTGGCGCGCGCGCTCTACGGCAATCCGTTCCTCGTGGTCCTCGACGAACCCAATGCCAACCTCGACGAGCCGGGTGAGCTCGCTCTCACCCGCGCCATGCTCAGCGTGCGGCAGCGCGGCGGCATCGTCGTCGTCGTCGCCCACCGGCCGAGCGCCCTCGCGGCCGTCGATCTCCTCCTCGTCATGGAAGAGGGCCGGGCGCGAGCCTTCGGCCCCAAGGACGAGATCATGAAGCAGCTGATGCGCCCGACGGCCGTGCCGAGCGTCCGCGCATCGAAACGCCCCCCCGCGGTCCAGGCCGACCCCGCCCCGCAAGCGAACCTCAAGGCACGCGCATGACCTCCGCGATCCCCAATCCCACAATCCCCACTCCAGTGGTTCCGTCTCCCAGCGGGGCCGGTGCCCGGCCGTTCGACGCGGATCGATCCATCGGCGTCCACCTTCTCAGCGTTTCCGCTGTGATCTCCGTGCTGGTCTTCGGTGTCGGCGGATGGGCCACCTTCACCCCCATCCACGGAGCCGTCATGGCGTCGGGCCAACTCGTGGTCGAGAGCGACGTGAAGAAGGTCCAGCATCCGACCGGCGGCGTGGTCGGTACGATCCGAGTCCGCGACGGATCCCGGGTCACCGCCGGCGACATCCTCATCACCCTCGACGAGACCCAGATTCGGGCCAACCTCGACATCGTCCTCAAGGCCATGGACGAGCTGAGCGCCCGCCGGGCCCGGAACGAGGCCGAACGGGACGGGACCCCGCACATCCGGTTTCCCGACGAACTCGTCGCCCGCCGATCCGCGGACGCCGCCGTCGCCCAGCTCATCGACGGCGAGGTTCGCCTGTTCGAGACGCGGCGGTCGGGGCGCGAGGGCCAGAAGGCTCAGCTGGAGCAGCGGGTCCTCCAGATCCGGCAGGAGATCGGCGGCTTGACCGAACAGGCCGCCGCCAAGGCGCAGGAGATCACCCTCATCGGTGACGAACTCGTAGGCGTCCATGAGTTACGGGCGAAGAACCTCGTCGCCCTCTCGCGGGTGACGGCCCTGGAACGGGATGCTGCCCGTCTCAAGGGCGAGCGCGGTCAGCTCATCGCCGCGCAGGCTCAGGCACGGGGCAAGATCTCCGAGACGGAGCTGCAGATCCTGCAGATCGATCAGGACATGCGCGGCGAAGTCGGCAAGGAACTCGCCGACATTCGCGGGCGCTGGTCCGAGCTGGCGGAGAAGCGCGTCGCGGCCCTGGACCAGCTCAAACGCACCGACCTGCGCGCGCCGCAGGACGGCGTGGTGCATCAGATGACAGTGCACACCGTCGGCGGCCTGGTGGTCCCGAGCGAACCCGCGATGCTGATCGTGCCCGATGCCGACAGCCTCGCCGTCGAGGTGCGGATCCAGCCGCAGGAGATCGACAACGTCCATCTCGATCAGGAGGCCGTGCTGCGGTTTCCCGCCTTCAACCAGCGGGTCACACCCGAGATCGACGGTCTCGTGACCCGCATCTCGGCGGATGTGAGCCAGGACGTGAAAACCGGGGTCAGCTACTACACCACCCGGATCCGCGTGCCCGAGGCACAGCGTGAGCGCCTGGGCAAGGTGCGCCTCGTACCAGGCATGCCGGTGGAAGCCTACATCCAAACCGGCGAGCGCTCGGTCCTCTCGTATCTCCTCAAGCCGTTGGGGGATCAGGTCGCCAAGGCTTGGCGGGAACGCTGAACCGTGGCTTTCGTCCGGTCATGGTACTGAGGCGAGCCCGGGGGTTCGGCTCAGTACCGCGCCGCTTCGCCCCTTGGGCAACCGAGGGGCTCGCTGTCGGTTCTGAGAAACGGAGGGGGACTCGCAAGACGGGAGGGTGAAGCGGACCACGCTCGCCCCAGCGCACGCGTCCGTGACTTCGCGGCGGGCCGGACCGGCCTCAGTACGCTACCGTCCGGCTTCGATCTCGCAAATCACGCGGGCAAGCTCGGACAGGAGATAGCGTGCGCGCGGATCCCGGATCTTCTCGAACGAATCCCTGAAGATCTTATCCTCTGCATTGGCGCTCGAGCTCACGGGAGAAGCCAAAGCGCCCCGCTCGGCTGCGCTGTTCTCGGGCTTTCCATCGTAAAAGTAGCTGATATCGACACCCATCGTCTGAGCGATCTGGTGAAGCTTATCGGCCGCGATCCGGCTACGACCGCTTTCGTACTTCTGGACCTGCTGGAACGTCACGCCGAGCGCGTTACCGAGATTGGCTTGGCTCAGGCCAGCCGAACGCCGCAAGGATTTGATGCGGTGACCAATCTCACCTGCGGCAAACTCTTTGTTCGGTTCAGCCATAACGTCTTGCTCGATCTTGGTCTTTGTCACTGGCTTCACGAACGCCGTCCAGTTACCAGAAACCCATTCATCACGTTCTCCAAGCCTCGCACATGCCTGGAACTCTGATCCGCGGCGAGCTGTAAGGGAGAAACAGCGAAGCGCCAATCCAACCCGGGTTTCACATTAAGGTGTTCGCCAGCAGATACCCGATCATAGGTTAAATTCACCGATCGAACTTTTTGCCGCAAACTCACCATTATTGTCTTTGCTACATCCTCGCTCCAGATAATGCAAGCTTTGCGTGTATGGAGACTTGGTCGACGCTGAATACCAAGCCCACCGGCCATTCGATGTGCACGGACTTCGCCCGCCCAGGTATGACCGGCACTCCTACAGGCAAATAAGCCCGAAGGCCAGCATGCCACTCGGTCTGGAGTAAACTTCAAAATACTTAGGTAGCAATCAATCCTCAAGATAAACTTGGTTCAGGATGACCTGATGCTAAGATCAAGACAAATAACTTGAAATTTGGCTCGGGAAACAGCCATGATTTGGAGGGTATGGCAAACGGCGCCAGCGGTTGAGTTTATTTTTTTGCGATATTTCGAAAAGGTGTAAAATTATAATGGATTGGACGGAGCGGCCAATGCCCTGGACGGGCGCACAAGGCGCGTCGTTCTCACCCCTCCGTTGCAAATGCGCCGCCTGCCCGATGCAAGAGCCGTCGAACGTCCCGTGCTCCGCAGCAACATCCGCATCGGATTCGCGCCCTTTCGTGGCGTACGAGAAAGCTTGAAATAGTACATCTGGCGAATGCTACTGAGGCGACATGTATCGCCAGATGAATCGCTATCCACATCCCCGAACATTCTTCAACGGAAGGCTTGGATGTTGCCAGAGCCAACCAGCCGTGTTTCTGGTGCCCCTCCGGACCACGCGATGATCGAGATCGATCAGGCACTTAACCACGACCGCTCGGCCTGCCATCGGGGGTACGCGACGACCGCCCCGATGCTTGTAGCCTCACGATCTTAAGCACTTTCAAACCATAGTCGCAGATCAACTGAAAGGCGAGTTTCTCTTCCATAACTTCGCACTAACATCGATCAGGTTCGATCGAAGCTAGAAGTTCGCACTCAGGCTGCGTCCTGGTTGCAAGACACGCAAGACAGGAGCGCGATGTCCATGGTGCATCCCACCCACGAGCAGGAACGGTTGGACGCCCTGCATCGCCTGCGCATCCTCGGGTCCACGCCCGAGCCGCATCTCGACGCCGTGTGCCGCATCGCCTCCGACATGTTCGACGTGCCCATGGTCCTGGTGCTCCTCGTCGATGAGACGCGCGTCTGGTTCAAGGCCAAGTGGGGTGTCGACGGGGAGGGCATCGACCGAGAGGGTGCGTTCTGCGATCTGACGATCCAGAATCAAGCCGGTTCACCGCTGATCATTCACGATCTCACGGGAGATCCCCGATCCGCCGAAAGTCCGCTCGTGGCCGGGCCACCCAATGCCCGCTTCTATGCCGGCGTGCCGCTCGCCCTGGGTTCCGGGTTCAACCTCGGCACCTTCTGCATCATGGACTGTACGCCGAGGCCGGATTTCACCGAGCGACACGCGCGCCAACTCAGGGACCTGGCCCTCATCGTCGAAGCACACCTGCGCCTTCACGAGGCTCGGGTCGACGGTGAGGCGGACGCGGCCAGGCGCCTCAAGGCGGAGAGCGCCTTGCGGGATAGCGAGCAACGCTTCCGGCTCCTGGCCGAGACCACCACGGATGTGATCCTGTGGTCGGGGCTCGATACCACGCGTCTGTACGTCTCGCCCTCCATCCGGACGGTACTCGGTTACACGCCCGAGGAAATGCTGGGCACGAAACCCCTCGACTTCGTTCATCCCGACGATGCGGGGAACTTCAGCCGCGTCCTCGACGACCTCACCAGCGGCCGGGTGGAGCATGCCTCCACCTGCCAGCGCTACCGGCGCAAGGACGGGACGTGGGTGTTCATGGACGTGTCGCAGAGCCTCGCGCGCGATCCCATGACGGGCGCACCGGCCGGATACGTGACCTCCCTACGCGACATCACCGAGCGCAAGGCCGATGAACGGCGCATCGCCCATCTCGCCCTGCACGATCCCCTGACGGACCTGCCCAACCGAACCCTGTTCTGGGAACGTCTGGCGGAGGAGACCCGTTACGCGGCGCAGCACGGCACCCGGGTCGCCGTCCTCACCTGCGACCTCGATCGGTTCAAGCTCGTGAACGACACCCTCGGTCATCCCGCCGGAGACCACCTGCTGCAGATCATCGCCGCGCGCCTCCTCGCCGTCGTGCGCGAAACCGACACGGTGGCCCGCCTCGGCGGCGATGAATTCGCCATCATCCTGGGCCGGATCGAGACGCGGGACGATGCAAGCATCCTCGCAAGGCGCATCATCGAGGCGATCAACCGCCCCATCGGCTTCAACGGCCACAGCATGAGCGTCGGGGCCAGCATCGGCATCGCCCTCGAAAGTGGGGGCGCCCTCGATGCCGTGGCGCTGTTCAAGCGCTCGGATATGGCCCTGTATCAGGCGAAAGCCGCCGGGCGGAACACCCACCGCTTCCACGATCCGGCGGCCGATCCGGCGTCGACGCAGCCGGGTCCCCTCAAGGCGGAGATGAAGGGCGCGATGAAGCGGGGTGGCTTCCTGCTGAACTACCAGCCCATCGTAGACCTGGCGACGGGTACCATCGCGGGGTTCGAGGCCCTGATGCGGTGGCGCCATCCCCGCAGGGGCGAACTCGCGCCGAGCGAGTTCATTCCGCTGGCCGAGGAGAGCGGCCTCATCATCTCCCTCGGCGCCTGGGTCCTGAAGGAAGCCTGCCGGGAGGCGGCCGCGTGGCCCGACCACGTGCGGGTCGCGGTCAACGTCTCGGCGCTGCAATTCCAGCAGATCAGCATGGAAGAGACGGTCCTGCACGCCCTCGCGGCCTCGGGCCTGCCACCGCACCGCCTCGAACTCGAGATCACCGAGACGATCCTGATGCAGAAGACCGAAACGGTGAGCAGGACCATGCGGCGCCTGCGCAAACTCGGGGTCCGCATCGCCCTCGACGACTTTGGAACCGGGTATTCGAGCCTGAGCTACCTGCACAACTTCAGTTTCGACACCATCAAGATCGACCGGTCTTTCGTGGTCGGCATGTCGAATCCACGGACCGTCGCCATCACGCGCGCGATCGTGGCGCTGGCGGTGGATCTCGGAGCCCGGGTGACCGCCGAGGGCGTCGAGACGGAGGAGCAGTTGGCCTTCGTGCGGGCGGCGGGCTGCACCGATGTACAGGGTTTCCTGTTCCATCCGCCGCAACCGGCCAAGGATATCGCACGGTTGATCGAAGGCGGTCCGGTCCGGCTCGCCGCCTGACTGCGGTTGCGGGAGGCGTGCATCCGGTCGAACGCCCGGACCCCGCCTCTCGCTATCGAGTGCGCGATTTCAGCTTTCCTTGAACCCGTACTCGGGCACACCGTCCTCGTTGTCGTAATATTTGTAGGGCAGGAACTTACCCGAGAGATTCATCTTCACCCGGTCGCCCTTGTTGTTCGGCTCACGCTCCATGGTCATGTTGAAGTCGATGGCCGACATGATGCCGTCGCCGAAATCCTCCTGGATCAGCTCCTTCCAGGTGGTACCGTAAACCATCACCAGTTCGTAGAAGCGGTAGATCAGGGGGTCGGTGGGGGGCATCTGCGGAATCGAGCCGCGATACGGTGCCTCGTTGAGCATCCGCTCCTCGGCCTGGGTGAGGCCGAACAGGGCCGCCGCCTTCGCCGCCTGTGCCTTCGGCAGCTTCATCTGCCCCATGCACGCGGCAGTGATCAGGATCGGCGAAATGCCACCGATTTCGGCCTGAATATGCTTCCAGGTCCAGCCCTTCTCGCGCTTGATGTCGAGGAGCTTCTCGGTGAGGTCTTCACGCTTCATACTCGTCTCCAGATTGTCGCGGTCGCAGCGCCGCGAGGGGCGGCATCCATGCGCGCACCAACCTGTCATCAAGGGTCATGCCACCGCTCCCACGGCCCGAACGGGGTGGAACGGGTCACCGGACCGACCCCTGGACTCTCCGGTCAGGCGACGGCGCCTGCGACGGGTGCCCGTGTCAATGCACTTCCGTCGCGCGCTTGACCTTCTGCTCGCGCTTGTAGGCCGTGATCGCCGAAGCGCAGGCGGGCGTGAGCTTCTTGATGTTCTCCCGGAAGCAGGCCTCCACCTCAGGACCACCCGGCGCGTGGTCGCCGCAATGCTCGAGGTAATCCCCCGTACAGGACCGCTTGAGAACTTCGCGGATCGCCGAGGGATCCGCTTGCGCGACGGTCGGAACCAGAAGGGGACCGAGAACGAGAAGTGTCTTCGTGAGGCGAGCCATGGGCGGAAACATCCTATGCGAGACGATGGCACCAATCCGCCGGCCGGCAACGATCGATGAGTGAAACGGGACTGGCGGCTTCAGGCCTGAAGTACCGGGGCGCGATAGAAGGTGCCGCCGGTCTCATCGGTGAGTTCGACGACCCAGGTCCGCGGCGCATTGCGGCTCGGCGGCGCCGTCCAGCGGCAGGCCCGGGCCAGCCGATCGGCCAGTTGCATCGCGTCGGCGAGGAGCGAGGTTTCGAGGGTCTGGGGGGCACGCCAAACCATCGCGTCGGCGGATCTGATTTGGAGACGATACACGGGACACACTCCTCGGAACGCCGAGAAGCACAGGCCTGCCCAGCGGTGGAGAGGCTTCTTCTAGGGATCGGTCGGGAACGCAGCAATCGATTGGCGTTGCCTCAACGGTCCATTCTGATCGCGATACATCCCAAACATGCGGTCCGCCTTCGCGGAGACGGATTAGCGGACCTCGACGAACCAGCGCTTGAAGCTCGCTTTCGGCGAAGCATCCCGGGCAGGACCTGCACCAGCGACCACGATGCACAGGCGGAACTCGCCCGGCGTCATCCCGAACGCCTCCCGGAAACTGCGATTGGCGTGGCTCGCACTGGTGAAGCCGCTGGTCCAGGCGACCTCCCGGATGGAACGCACGTCGTCCCCACGGGACAGGGCCCGGCGCATCGGGTGGAGCCGGCGATGCCGCACCCGAGTCGCGAAGCCGCCGAGGGGCTCGAACATACGGTACAGCACGCTGCGCGACACACCCGTCCGCAACGCGATCAACTCGGCGGTGAGATCGAGGCGAGCGAGGTTTGCTTCGATGGAGCCGGGCATCTGGCTGCGCTTTGCTGCATCAAAAAGCGGCATGCCGCTCACGTTTCCAGCACTGACTCCCAGGGTCGTGCCAAGCAGGGCGTCTAAGGTCGCGGTGGCGGTCGCCTCCGTCCGGTCTCCCGTGGTCGCACCAGTGCGCGCCAGAGATTGTAGAAGATCCCGAAACAGGGCGTTCCCGCTCGCTGGCAGCACCAACCCGTGGAGATTGATGAACGGCGACACCATTCCGCGCACATCCGCGGCAGCTCCCCCGCGCCGCACGCGTCATGCGCAACACCGTCGCTCTGGAAGACGGCTTTCCCCTGATCCAGCCCGATGGCGTGTCGCGCCTCGACCCTGTCGATCCCCGCACCTCCGAACGCATCGACGTGTTCCGGGGGTCGCAATCGGCGCTGTTCGGCAACTATTCCACCGGCGGCGCCATCGCCCTGCGCACCCGGACGGGCCGCGAGATCGACGGCTACGAAGTCGGCACCGACCCCGGACAACCACTACGGGCTGGCGCGGCTCGGCTACGAGCAGGCCGGTGGCCCATTCAATGGGTTTGGAACGTTCGTCGAGGCCGTGGCCCAGGACGGGGCCTTCCGCGACAGCGCCGATCTGCTGACGACCCCCAGCGACATGATCCTCAACGCCGGCGTGCCTTACGCCGTCGATCTGCCCGGCCCGTATGCCAAGCGAGTCATCCTCTATCTCGCAGCCCGCAACCTCCTCGACCGCACCTACGCGGCCTCGGCCCAGAACCTCGCCAACAGCGTCGATCCCCGAACCTGCCTGCAGAACGCGGCCGCGGTGCTCGCCGCCACGCCCGGCTCTGTCCTCGCCGGTGCCCCACGCAACATCGTCAGCGGGATGAAGCTGGCGTTCTGAACGCGGTCGTCAGGACATCCCTCGGCATCGACGTGCCAGGTAGACCGACCGGTGAAATTCAGGGGCGCGGTGGGGGCGCGCAACGTTGGATGGTTATATGATCGAAACCACCTGCCGGTGAACTTCGCGTTCGGCCAATCAAGAGTTGTCCACCGCTGGCGTCACCTGGGCGATGCATAAATGCATCGGCGACACCGAAAACCGAGCCGATGACGATGTAGGGAAACCTCCGCCTTGAGGCGGGCGAGAGCTTTTTTTCTGGGCGAATACGCTCGTTCCAGTCACGAAACCGCCGTACCGGTCCCGGGCATATCGAGCCGACTCGGTGCAGGCCGCCGCACCGGGATCCGCTCTGGTATCGCGCGGACGCACGTTGCGCCGGCAGAACCGGCGCCCCCGTCGCAGCCGCCATTCAGAGGCCGCGCATGGAGGAGGGCATAGGCCCGGACGAGGCATGATTTTGTATTTTGGATTTGGAATAGATCCAGAACATAGCGCTTGCAGCGCTCGGCAGCCATGGCCAATGAAAAGAGTGCGCCGATGCCTCAAGTAGAACTATTCCAATCCGGCGCAGGCGTTCATCGAGTTCCAGTGCGAGTCAGAAATCCCGTGGATAACGTTCCTGCGAAGTCTTGCGAGATGCGGATGCAACCGAGCGGTCAACGCTTGATTGTCCTGGTGTTGCTTTCGAGCGTCGCCATGAGCGGCCTGTCCGCCGGCGGGGCTTCTGCTCAGCCCGCTGCCCAGACCGTGACGCTCGATACCCTGTCCGTCGAGGGGGTTGGCCGCGGGCCGGCCGTCGCCGGAACCGATCCGGGGGGCGCCCTCGGAGCCGTGCCGGGTTACGTCGCATCCCGCAGCGTGGTCGCCACGAAGACCGACACGCCGATCCTGGAGACGGCGCAATCGGTCTCGGTGATCGGGCGCAAGCAGATCGAGGACGCCAACGCGCTGACCATCAACCAAGCGCTGCGCTACACGCCCGGCGTCACCACGGAGCAACGCGGCGGAGCCGGCTCGACCCGCCTCGAACAGTTCCTCATTCGCGGCTTCAACGCTCCGGTCTTCCTCGACGGCATGGCGCTGCTCGGTGGGCGCGATGCCAACGCCAGTGTCGATCCCTACCGCTTGGAGCGCATCGACGTCATCAAGGGCCCGGCCTCGGTGCTCTACGGCCAGTCGGGTCCAGGCGGCATCGTCAACCTCGTCTCGAAGGTGCCGCGCTTCGTGGAGCACGGCGAGATCTTCGTGCAGGGCGGGGGATTCAACGAGGTCCGCGGCGGCGTCGATGTCGGCGGCCCGATCCATTCCGACGTGCCCGGTCTCGCCGACCAGTTCGCCTATCGCATCGTCGGCTTCGGCTGGAACGGCGACGGCCCCGTGGACACGACACGCGTCGAGCGTGTGCTGATCAACCCGAGCGTGACGTGGCGTCCGTCCTCCGACACCTCGCTGACCATCATCGGCAACTACCAGCGCGATCCGTTCTCGGGCTTCTACGGCGGCTTCCCGGCGGTCGGCACGGTGTTCCCGCGCAACTTCGGCAGCGGCGTCATCGGTCGCCTCCCCGTCAACTTCTATGACGGCGACCGCAACATCGAGCGCTCCGACCGCACCCAGGCCTCCATCGAGTACCTGTTCGACCACCGCGTGAACGAGAACCTCCGGTTCCACTCCGCCGGCCGGTACCTGCGCACGCAGGGCGACTACCGCAGCGTCTATAGCGCCTTCAGCCCACTCAACGGGCCCTTCGCGTCCGGCCCGCTGCTGCCGCGCGCGGTCATCGGCACACAGGTCGATGCCGAAGCCTACACCATGGACACCAACGCGGTGATGACCTTCGACACGGGCTTCATCGCCCATACGGCCTTGGTGGGCGTCGACCACCGTACCTTCAGCACCCGGACCCTCGGGACGCCGTTCCCGACGGCGCCGAGCCTCAACGCCCTCGCGCCGGACTACGCGATGAACATCGCGTTCCCGGCCTTCAACACCGCATCGCGTGTCGATGCGCAGCAGACCGGCGTCTACTTCCAGGACCAAGCGAAGTTCGACCGTCTCGTCCTCACGTTGGGCGGACGCTACGATGTCGCGAGCCAGACCGGTCCGACCCGGTCCTTCAACCTGGCGAACAACACCAGCACCCTGACCCTTCAGGATGCGCCGGCCGATGCCTTCACCTGGCGCGCGAGCCTGCTCTACCTGTTCGATTCGGGCGTCGCCCCGTACGTGTCCTACAGCCAGGCCTTCGAGCCCATCGTCTCGGGACGAGTCTTCGACCCCGCCTTCGGCACCGTCGGACGCATTCCCAACCCCCAGCTGAGCGATCAGTACGAGGCCGGCATCAAGTATCAGCCCCCCGGCACCGACATCCTGCTCACCGCGGCGGCCTTCGACATCCGCCAGTCGAACCGGACCACAGCCGACACGACCCTCGGCCGTCCCACCGGCTTCGTGCTGCAGACCGGGCAGGTCGGCGTGCAGGGCTTCGAGTTCGAGGCACGGGCGAACCTCGCCGAAGGTCTCAGCCTCATCGGCGGCTTCTCGGTTCTCGACGCCGTCAACGTGCGTGACGACGGAAGGACCCTGAACGACCTAACCCAGCAGAACGTGGCCCTCGAAGGCCGCCGTCCCGTACTGGTGCCGGACAAGACCGCCTCGCTGCTGGCCACCTACCGCTTCCTCGACGGACCGATGCTCGGCCTCGAGATCGGTGGCGGCGTGCGCTACCTCGGACCGTCCTGGGGCGACGCCGCCAACACCTTCAAGGTGCCCGAGAGCGTGCTGGTGGATGCGACGGCCTTCTACGACCTGAAGTATCTCGATCCCTCGCTCCAGGGCTTCTCCATGCAGGTCAACGCCACCAACCTCCTCGACGAGCGCTACGTCAGTGGGTGTAACGGCTACACGAGCTGCTATTACGGCCTGCCGCGCACGGTCTACGCGACCCTGCGCTACCGCTGGTAAGGTTCAGGGAGCCGGACATGAAGAACGGCTTTCGCCAATCCATGGCCTGGCTGCACACCTGGGCCGGCCTCATCGTCGGCTGGGTGCTGCTGGCGGTCTTCGTGACCGGCACGGCGAGCTACTACCGGGCCGACATCTCGCGCTGGATGCGGCCCGAACTGCAGCATGTTTCGGCGGCCACCGATCCGGCCGCTTTGGCGAAGGCCGCCGAGATCGGCGTCGCCTACATGACCGAGCACGCGCCGAACGCCCGGACCTGGTTCATCGGCCTGCCCCGGGCCGAGAGCCCCGTCCTTGATCTGTTCTGGCGCACGAAGCCCGGCACGCCACCGGGCCATGCCGTCCTCGACCCGGTGACCGGTGCCCCGGCCCTCATGCGGGACACCAAGGGCGGCGATTTCCTCTACCGATTCCACTTCGAACTGCACATGCCGCCCCTCTGGGGCCGCTGGATCGTCGGCATCTGCGCGATGATCATGCTGGTGGCCATCGTGTCCGGCATCGTCACCCATCGGCGGATCTTCGCGGATTTCTTCACCCTGCGGCGGGACAAGTCGGCCCAGCGCGGCTGGCTCGACGCCCACAACGTCACCGGCGTGCTCGCCCTGCCGTTCCACCTCATGATCACCTACACGGGCATCGTCACCCTCGCGCTGATGTACATGCCGTGGGGCGTGACCACCGCGTATCGCGGCGACAATCAGGCCTTCTACGCCGAGAGCGGACAGATCACGGCGCAACGCCCAGCCGCCGGGCGCCCCGGACAGCTCGCACCCGTCGGACCGATGGTGACCCGGGCGACGGCACTCGTCTCCGAGCCCCTCGAACGCCTCTCCGTCATCAACCCGAAGGACGCCAACGCCACCGTGGTGGCGGTGTTCGAGGAGCCGCACGGCCTGTCGCACGCGCATCCGCAGGTCGCCTTCGACGGCACGACGGGGGCCGTCGTGGAGGTCCTGCAGGGTGGTCTCAAGCCAGCAGCCGAGACCTTCACCACCATGGTCGGCCTGCACGAGGCGCATTTCGCCGGCACGGCCCTGCGCATTCTATTCTTCGTCTGCGGCCTCATGGGCAGCGCCATGGTGGCGACGGGTCTGATCCTGTGGTCGGTGGCGCGCCTGCCGAAGCCCGGCACGCAGCCGTTCCTCGGCTTGCGTCTCGTCCAGGCCCTCAACATCGGCACCGTCGCGGGCCTGCCGGGGGGCATCGCCGCCTACTTCCTCGCCAACCGTCTCCTGCCCGTCGGGTTGGTCGGCCGGGCCGATTGGGAGGTCTACGCCTTCTTCGGCACCTGGGCGCTCGCCATCCTGCTTCCCCTCGCCCGGCCGCAGCGAAGGGCTTGGGTCGAGGCGATGGCGGTGCTGGCGATGCTCACCCTCGCGGTGCCGGTGATCGACGTCGCCACCATGCCCGCGCACCCTCTCCGCGCGGGGACGGGCGATGCCGCGCTCTTCCTGTGGTTCGACGGCGTTCTGCTGGCGCTCGCCGCCCTGTTCGCCCACTGCGCCCGCAAGGTCGGACGTTACCAGGGGCCACGTGCGAACCGGCGCACCGCCACCGTGCAGGCGCCCCGCTCGACGATCGCACCCGCCGGACACCAAGCCGCCGAGCGTCACGCTGCCATGACCTGATCGGCGTCAGGACCTGATCCGCGTTAGGCCGTGGTCAAGCTCGGTGCCCGCCGCGCCGTGGTCTCGCGCAAGGAGCGGTCGGCGTAGGTGCCCTTCAGGGCCGCACGGCCGCCATGGTCGAACAGGTCGAGCATCAGCGCGCTGTGAATGAAGGCGAGTTGGCTGAACGCCTGCGGGAAGTTCCCGAGGAACGTCCCGTCCTCCGCCACCTCCTCGGCGTAGAGCCCGACATCGTTCTGAAGGGCGCGCAGGGCCTCGAAGCGGGTCCGGGCCTCGCCGTCGCGCCCGAGCCAAAGCAGGGCGTCGACGAGCCAGAACGCGCAGATCACGAACGTGCCCTCATGCCCCGGCAGCCCGTCGTCGGTCTTGTAACGGTACACCAGATGATCGTGCCCGAGGCGGGCGATGATTTCGTCGACGGTGCGGGCGAACACCGCCTCGTCCACGGGAAAACCCACCATGGGGGCGATGAGGAGCGCGGCATCGACATCGTCGCTGCCGATGAACTGCGGATAGTAACCCGCCGCGTGAACCGCCTTTCCGTTGACGCAGGCGACGATCCGGTCGCGCTCACGACACCAGTCCGGCCGCTCGCCGAAAAGACGGATCGCCCGGTCGAGGGCGACCCAGTTCATGATCGCGGCATGGAGGTAGCGTTGCTCCGGCTTGCGCGGCTCCCACAGGCCGGCATCGGGCTCGTTCCAATGCGCGGCCGAGAAGTCGGCGAGTTTCGCGCCGTGCGCCCGCATCGACCCGCTCAGGGTGCCGCCGAGGCGCTCGTAGAGATAGATGAGATCGAGCACCTGACCGTAGGCGTCGCTCTGGTGCTGCTCGGCCGCCTCGTTGCCATGGCGCACGGGCGCACTGCCGCGCCAGCCCTCGAAATGCGTGATGGTGCGCTCGGTGAGATCCGCCTCGCCGGCGATGCTGTAGAGCGGCGCGAGGGCGCCGGTGTTGCGGTCGGCCAGATCGGCCACGAAGCCGAAGAACGCCTCCGCCTCTCCGATCATGCCGAACTTCTTCAGGACGTAGAACGACAGGCACGCGTCGCGGATCCAGCAGAAGCGGTAATCCCAGTTGCGAATGCCGCCGATCTCTTCCGGCAGCGAGGTCGTGGCCGCCGCCACGATGGCGCCGGTGGGCTCGTAGGTCAGGGCCTTGAGGACCAGGGCGGAGCGGATGAGTTCATCGGCGAGCGGCCCACGATAGGCCGCGTCCTCCGTCCACAGCGACCAGGCCCGACGTGTCTCCTGCAGCAGGTCGCGCAGCTTCGGCAGGGCAGCCGGGGTTGCATGGAGATAGAGCGCGAAGCCGACATCTTGGCCGCCCTCCACGGTGAAGCGGGCCACCGCGATGCCGTCCTCGACGGTGAACGCCGCATCGGACACGAGATGGGGGTGATCCGGGGCAGTCACCTGGCCGTCCGTAATCATCAGATCCGCGAAACTCTCCGCGAATCCGTCGAGGGGGCGGTAGAGCGCCACCATCGGGACGGCGCCGGACACACCGGTGACGAGGCGCACGAGGCGGGGGCGGTCCACGCCGGCCTGCCTCGGAACCATGAAGTCGTGCACGGTGACGAGGCCGCTCGGGGTGGTAAATGTCGTTTCCAGGATGTTGGTGCGGCTCACGTACTGCCGCGCCGTCTCGAATCGCTCCGCTGGCTGAAGGGTGAAGTATCCGCCGCGCGTCCGGTCGAGGAGCCGCGAAAAGGTCGGGTCCGCGTCGAAGCGTTCGAGGCAGGCCCAGTCGATACCGCCATCGCGGGCGACGAGGGCACAGCCCTCGCAGTTTCCGATGAGGGCATAGGCCTCGATGGGCTGGTAGGGCCGGTCGCCGAACGCTGTCATGGGGATCCTGTGCGGGGCACTGCTCGGCGGCCGCCCGCTCTGTGGAAATGTGGGATGCGGAACACCGGTTCAGTCAGGCGGTGAGACGGAACGCCGGTTCGAGCAGCCCGCGTGCACCGATGCCGACGAGGAGCGTCCGGCCGTGCTCCGGGTCTGCGGCACGCTCCGCCTCGTCCAGGCCCTCGTAGGCCGAGGTCACCAAAAGCTGGTCGAGGTCGCGCCCGGCGAAGGTCGGGCAGGTCGGCTGGCGCGGCGGCACCGGAACCGTGCGGATGCGGTCTCCCGCCGGGCTGTAGGCGTCGAGGCAGGCAGCACCGAAGCGCGCCGTCCAGATCACCCCGTCCGCGTCCACCGCCGCCCCGTCGATGCCACCGGGGCCGTCGCCGTGGTGGTAATGGGTGTCCGGCTCCCCCACCG
The DNA here is from genome assembly GCF_001422845.1 of Methylobacterium sp. Leaf100. NCBI lineage: Bacteria > Pseudomonadati > Pseudomonadota > Alphaproteobacteria > Hyphomicrobiales > Methylobacteriaceae > Methylobacterium > Methylobacterium sp. Leaf100. The sequence goes on from NZ_LMMW01000012.1 coordinate 147,134, forward strand.
GAATACCGGTGGCGGGATCGACGGCGACGCGCCGAAGCACGCCCTCCATTGTATCGACGAAGTATCCGACCCGGCCATCGGGCGAGAACGCGATACCGTTCGGGATCGTGATCCCGGAATACAGCCGCGTCACCCGGGTGCCGGCGACGTGATAGATCGCGCCGCGCCCCCGCTCGGCGTCGCGTCCCATGGTGCCGATCCAGAGGGCACCGCTCGGGTGCACGCGGCCGTCATTGGCACGGGTGGACGGATCGTCGTCCTCAAGGGCGCAGTGACGCGTCAGACGGCCATCTAAGGGCGTGCGGACATAGAGACCATCCTCACCCGCCAGGAGGTGGCGCGCTCCGTCGATAGCGGCGATGTAGCTGGCCATGAACGGCAAGTCGTGGACGCGTACGGGCCCGGCCCCCTCCCCAAGGGGCATTTCGAACAGGCGTCGGTCCAGGATATCGACCCACCAGGCCGTATCCGTTGCCGGGTCGTAGCTCGGCCCCTCGCCGAGATGGCACCGGGGGGCGTCGAGAACACGGATCGTCGGTTCGGTCGTCACCCGCATCTCCCGCTGTGATCGGCGGTCGATGACGCCCGCATGGGGGCAAAAGTTCCTTTCGGATCAACGCCAAAGGCCGATCGGTTGTGCTTATCCGCGCACGTTTGAGGCGCGCGGAAAATCCTTCCCCCCGCGCATCGACCTATCCCCCCTGCAGAACCGGCGACCCCCTGTGTGGCCAGGCGGCACGCCTGACAGATCCAGCGGTTCGTGAAGTTCAACGGGCGGGCACCATGATTTCATAAGGACTTCGTCAAGACTTGGACATTATTGCCGGTCACATGCACGGCTGGCCGCCGCAACGATCCACTGGATCGAACGGGCCGATATCGAACGCTCCCTTCCCCGTCGTTTTCCACACCCCGCATCGGGGCCGGCCCCGTGCCGGCTCGGCGGCCATCATAGGATCTGAACCGTGAGCTTCACCGTCCACGCGCGGATTTCGCTGCGCGCGCTCTCCTACCAGCACGGTTCGATCGTCAGTGCCCTCGAGCAGGGGCTGTCCCTCCTGACGGCCGGCATGTCGGATGTCCGCATCGTCGATGCGAGTGGGCGGAGCCACAACCCGACGGCTCTCTACGCTGCGCTGTTCGGCCCCCGCTCCGCCGCTGCCGTCGCGACCGTCGAGGCCGAACCGTTGGTCCTGCCCCTGGCCGCCTGAAACCGGGCGTTTCCGTCACGGTGGACGACGGGGCCGACCTCGTGGAAGGATGATGGCGGATCGGTCTCCGTCGCGCGCGACATCGGCCCGGGGAAGCGATTTCGGCCCGGAGGTCTCGTGACGGAGGACGTCCATCCCTACGATCTCGCCATCATCGGCGGTGGGGTGAATGGCTGCGGTATCGCGCGGGACGCAGCGGGGCGCGGCGCGCGCGTCGTACTCTTCGAGCAGGGCGATCTCGCGGGCGCCACCTCGTCGGCCTCGACGAAACTCATCCACGGCGGCTTGCGCTACCTCGAACAGGGTGCCTTCCGGCTCGTCCGCGAGGCGCTGATCGAGCGCGAGATTCTGTGGGGCATGGCCCCGCACATCATTCGCCCCTTGCGGTTCGTCCTGCCGCAGACGGCAGAGCAGCGCCCGGCCTGGCTCCTGCGCCTCGGGCTCTTCCTGTACGACCATCTCGGCGGCCGCCGTGACCTGCCCCCGACCCGCGCCTTCGACCTCGCCCGCGATCCCGCCGGATCGCCCCTGCGGGCCGGACCGTCGCGGGCATTCGAGTATTCCGATTGCTGGGTCGACGATGCCCGGCTCGTCGTTCTGAATGCCCTGGATGCCGCCGAGCGCGGTGCCGCGATCCACACCCGCACGAAAGTGATGCGGGCGCGCCGGACGAACGGTCTCTGGGAGATCGAGACGGGGGCGGCCGGAGGAAACGCCGTCGTGCGTGCCCGGGTGCTCGTCAACGCCGCCGGCCCCTGGGTCGCGGACGTGCTGTCGGGGATCGTCGGCCGCAACACGCGGGCCGCCATCCGCCTCGTTCAGGGCAGCCATATCGTGGTACCGGCCCTGTTCACCCATGACCGCGCCTACCTGTTCCAGAACGGCGATGGGCGCATCGTCTTCGCGATACCCTACGAGGGGGATTTCACCCTCATCGGCACCACCGACCGCGACTATGCCGGCGACCCGGCCCAGGTCGCGGCGGGCCCCGAGGAGATCGCCTATCTCTGCGATGCGGCGAGCCGGTGGTTTCGCGCACCCGTACGACCGGAGCACGTGGTCCGGAGCTTCTCGGGGGTGCGCCCGCTCCACGACGATGGGGCCGGCGCGGCCCAGGCGGCCACGCGCGATTACAGACTCGACCTCGATGCACCGGATGGCGAAGCGCCACTGCTGTCGGTGTTCGGCGGAAAGATCACCACCTATCGGCGCCTCGCCGAGCACGCCCTCGACCGGTTGAAGACTCACCTCCCCGCTGCCCTGGCGCCGCCCTGGACAGCTGGAAGCACGCTTCCGGGCGGTGATTTCTCACGCGACGGGATGCCGACCCTGGTCGCAAGGCTTCGGGGCGCGGCGCCCTGGCTCGCCCCGGGGCATGCAGCGCGGCTGGCAGGGGCCTATGGGACCCGCGCGAGGGAAATTCTCGGGACCGCCACCGCTCCAGCCGGCCTCGGCGAAGTCTTCGGCGCCGACCTGACGCGGGCCGAAGTCGACTACCTCGTGCGGGTCGAATGGGCGCGCACCGCCGAGGACATCCTCTGGCGACGCTCGAAGCTCGGATTGCGCGTCCGGCCGTCCGAGGTTGCCACCCTCGACGCCTATCTCCACCGTGTCGCCAGCGCGGCCTGACGCCGATCGGAGGCTCGCCCATGCCCACTTTCGTCCTCTCCATCGACCAGGGCACCACCTCGACGCGGGCGATGCTGTTCCGGCCCGATCTTTCGGTGGCCGGGATCGCACAGGCCGAGATCGCCCAATCCTATCCGGCCCCGGGCTGGGTCGAACACGATCCAGAGGGCATCTGGGCGAGCGTGCTCACCACCGTCCGGGCGGTGCTGGCCCGCGCCGGGGTGGCGGCGGCGTCCGTCGCCGCCCTCGGAATCACCAACCAGCGCGAGACGACGCTGATCTGGAATCGCGCCACCGGTGCGCCGATCCATCCGGCCCTCGTCTGGCAGGACCGGCGCACGGCCGATGCTTGCGCGCGCCTGAAGGCCGAGGGGCACGAGCCCCTCGTCACCGCCCGCAGCGGCCTGATCCTCGACCCCTACTTTTCGGCCACCAAGATCGCCTGGCTCCTCGACACGGTGCCGGGCGCCCGCGCCAGCGCCGAGCGCGGCGAACTGGCCTTCGGTACGGTGGATTCCTGGTTGCTGTGGCGCCTCACCGGCGGCCTTCACGCCACCGACGCCACGAACGCCGCCCGAACCGCCCTGTTCGACATCCATCGCGGGACCTGGGACGACGATCTCTTGGGCCTGTTCGGCATTCCGCGCGCCCTGCTGCCGGAGGTGCGCGACTGCGCCGGGGATTTCGGCAGTACGCGGGCCGACCTGTTCGGCGCCGCGATCCCCATCCGGGGGGTCGCGGGGGATCAGCAGGCGGCGACCATCGGGCAAGCCTGCTTCACCCCCGGCATGGTCAAGGCCACCTACGGCACCGGGTGCTTCGCCCTTCTCAACACCGGCGCGGAGCCTCGCGCCTCCACCAACCGCCTCCTCACCACCATCGCCTATCAGTTCGCCGGTCGGCGCACCTACGCCCTCGAAGGCTCGATCTTCGTGGCCGGCGCCGCGATCCAGTGGCTGCGCGACGGGCTGGGAGTGATTCGTGACGCGGCCGAGAGCGGCCCCCTCGCCGCAAGGGCCGACCCGGCCTCCGAGATCTATCTCGTGCCGGCCTTCGTCGGCCTCGGCGCACCGCATTGGGAGCCAGACGTGCGCGGCGCCCTGTTCGGCCTCGTCCGCGACACGGGCCCGAAGGACCTCGCACGCGCCGCCCTCGAGAGCGTCTGCTACCAGACCCACGATCTCCTCGCGGCCATGCGGGCCGACTGGCCGCACGCGGAAACCGGAACAGTCCTGCGCGCCGATGGCGGAATGGCCGCCTCCGACTGGACCATGCAGCGCCTCGCGGACCTCCTCGGCCTACCCGTCGACCGGCCGGTGGTGCGCGAGACCACCGCGCTGGGGGCCGCCTACCTCGCCGGATGGCACGCCGGCCTGTATCCGGAACCCGACGACTTCGCCGGCCTCTGGCACCTGGACCGCCGCTTCACTCCCGCCATGCCGGACGCCGACCGTTCGGTGCGCCTCGATGGCTGGCATCGGGCCGTGCGGGCCCTGCGCGGCATGCGGGCGCCCCTGGAGGCGGTCGAAGGCCCCCTGCCCTGAAGGATCTCCGTCGAACGCCCCGACGCACGCCGACCGCGACGTCGTCGACAGATGGCTCGCCGGAACTGGCGACAGGCCCCGTAGCTCCGTTCGCGCCCGGCACCCGGGCGATCGCCGTGATGCGCAACGCAATCCGCGACGGTCAGGCGGTGGCGCCGTAGACCTTGTCGGCGCGGGCTTCGAAAGCATCCGTGAACTTGCGAAAAGCCCGATCGAACATCGTGCCCATGAGGAGGCCGAGGGTCCGGCTCTTGAATTCATAGGTGATGAAGAAGTCGACGTTGCACCCACGCCCGTCCGCCTCCTTGAACAACCAGCGGTTCTCGAGGTGGCGGAACGGGCCGTCGATGTATTCGGCAATGATCTTCAGGTTCGCCGGATCGAGGGTCACCCGGGTTGTGAAGCGCTCGCGGATCGCCTTGTAGCCGACCCCCATCTCGGCCACGAGAATCTCGGTGCCGTTCTCACCCGACTGCCGACGCAGGACGCGTAAGGATTCGCACAGCGGCAGGAACTCGGGGTAGCGCTCCACATCGGCGACGAGGTCGTACATCGCGCGCGGGCTGTGCCGCACGAGGCGGTCGATACGAAAAGACGGCATGCGGGGCTTCTACAGCATCGGTCCGGAGGGTGGGAACCGGTTTTCCGGCCGATGCGTCAAGCGTGCACCGTCTCCGGCGCGAAGCGGGCAAGCCGCGCAGCCTTCAAACGAGCGAAGTCTTCGCCGGCATGATGGGAGGAGCGGGTCAGGGGTGTCGCCGAGACGAGGAGGAAGCCCTTGGCATAGGCCGTGGTCTCCAAGCCCTTGAACTCGTCGGGCGGCACGAAACGGACCACCTCATGATGCTTCTTCGTCGGCTGGAGGTACTGACCGATGGTGAGGAAGTCGACGTCGGCCGAGCGCAGATCGTCCATGAGTTGAACCACCTCGTTCCGCTCTTCGCCAAGACCGACCATGATGCCGGACTTGGTGAAGATCGTCGGGTCAAGCTCCTTCACCCGCTGCAGCAGGCGCACGGAATGGAAGTAGCGGGCTCCGGGGCGGACGGTGAGGTAATTGCCCGGCACCGTCTCCATGTTGTGGTTGAACACGTCGGGCCGCGCCGCGACCACGACCTCCAGGGCGCCGTCCTTGCGCAGGAAATCGGGTGTCAGGATCTCGATGGTGGTGGAGGGGCTCATCCGCCGGATCGCCCGGATCGTGCGGGCGAAATGCTCGGCGCCGCCATCGGTCAGGTCATCCCGGTCGACCGAGGTGACGACGACGTGGTGAAGCCCGAGCTTGGCCACGGAATCCGCGAGCTTCTCGGGCTCGTTGGCGTCGAGACCCTTCGGCAGGCCGGTGCGAACGTTGCAGAACGAACAGGCCCGCGTGCAGGTGTCGCCCATGATCATGAAGGTGGCGTGGCGCTTCTCCCAGCACTCGCCGATGTTGGGGCAGCCGGCTTCCTCGCACACGGTGACGAGGCCGTGCTCGTGGACGATGCGGCTCGTCTCGGCCCAGCCGGGGGAACCGGGGGCCCGGACGCGAATCCAGTCCGGCTTGCGCTGGATCGGCTTGTCGGGCCGGTGCGCCTTTTCCGGGTGCCGGGGGCGCTGATCGTTGCGCAGGAGATCGAGAACGACGGCCATCTCACACCAACAGGGTGCGCCCGCGACGGCGGGTGCCACAGGCCAGACTTAAGGGGTCGCCGGGTCGATCGCAAACCGAGCCCGGGGGGTTCGCAAACGCCCGGGCCGATCTGTCAGTCGCGCTTGGCTGCACAATCCGTGCGCATATCGCCGTCGATCGGGGGAACCGACCACGGGCGAACCCGTTACAGACCGCGTTTCCGCGGCGATGAGCGCTGCGAGCTGCCCCAGAAGGTTAACCCCATGGCCCTGAAGACCATTTTCGCCGCTGCCCTCGTGGCGGCGCTGCCGACGCTTGCCTCCGCTCAGGAGACGGTGAAGCCGGCCGTGCCCGTCGCGACCACCGGCGGCATGACCATGGCCGACAAGGCCAGCGTGAAGGTGACCTACGTGACCGCGCAGCCCGCCGACGTGATGTCGTCCAAGCTCATCGGCCTCAACGTCTACAACAATGCCAACGAGACGGTCGGTGAGATCGAGGACCTGGTGATCGTCGACGGCAAGACCGTGAGCGCGGTGATCCTCGGCGTCGGCGGCTTCCTCGGCATGGGCGAGCGTTACGTCTCGGTCAGCCCGTCGAGCATCACCCTGGCGAAGAAGGACAACACCCTTCGCGCCCTCATCGACACCGACAAGGACACGCTCAAGTCCGCCCCGGCCTTCGAGTATTCGAAGAAGAAGTAAGTCTCACGGCGCGTCGAGCGCCGTCGTTCGACCGTTCAAGGCCGTCCATGCCTGCGCATGGACGGCCTTTCGTTTTGCCGAATCAGGAGTGGATCACTTTGCCGTAAGCGTCGAGCACGCTCTCGTGCATCATTTCCGATAAGGTCGGGTGCGGGAAGACCGTGTGCATCAGATCTTCTTCCGTGGTCTCGAGATTCATCGCGACGACGTAGCCCTGGATGAGCTCGGTGACTTCGGCACCGACCATGTGGGCGCCGAGCAACTGGCCGGTCTTCGCGTCGAACACCGTCTTCACCAGACCGTCCGGCTCGCCCAAAGCAATGGCTTTGCCGTTGCCCGCGAACGGGAAGCGGCCGACCTTGACGGCGAATCCCAGCTCTTTCGCCTTGGCCTCCGTGAGGCCAACGGAGGCGATCTGCGGCTGACAATAGGTACAACCGGGGATCTTCGCCTTGTCCATGGCATGGGTCGGCAGGCCCTTGATGGTTTCGACGCAGAGCACGCCCTCGTGCTCGGCCTTGTGGGCGAGCATCGGCGGGCCGGCGACGTCGCCGATGGCATAGAGCCCCGGCACGTTGGTTCGGCCGAGCCCATCGGTGACGACGATCCCGCGCTCGATTCCGACCCCGAGTTGCTCGAGGCCGAGCCCCTCGATGTTGCCGACGACCCCCACGGCCGAGATCAGCTTCTCCGCCGAAAGCTGCTGACTCTTGCCATCGCCGGTCTCGATGGTGGCGGTGACGGAATTCGCCGCCTTCTCGACCTTCGTGACTTTGGCGCCCGTCAGGATCTTGATGCCCTGCTTCTCGAAACGCTTGCGGGCGATGCCGGCGATCTCGGCATCTTCGACGGGGAGGATCTGCGGGAGCAACTCGATCACCGTCACCTCGGCGCCCATGGTGCGGTAGAACGAGGCGAACTCGATGCCGATGGCACCCGAACCCATGACGAGCAGGCTCTTCGGCATCGTTTCTGGAACCATGGCCTCGTAATAGGTCCAGATCTGCTTCTTGTCGGGCTCGATGCCCGGAATCGCACGCGGTCGCGCCCCGGTTGCGACGATGATGTGCTTGGCCGCATATGATCCGGCCGCGAGCGCGCCCTTGGGCGCCGGAGCACGGGCGGTTTCCTTCACGGCGACGCGACCGGGTTCATTACCCTTCGCTGCCGCCGCGATGGTGGCCTCGCCCCATATCACGTCGACCTTGTTCTTCTTCAGCAGCATGCCGACGCCGCCGTTGAGGCGGGTCGAGACGCCTCGCGAGCGCTTGACGATGGCGGCAGTGTCGAAGCCGACCTTTTCGGCCGACAGGCCGTAATCGGAGGCGTGCTGCATGTAGTGATAGATTTCGGCCGAGCGCAGCAATGCCTTGGTCGGAATGCAGCCCCAGTTCAGGCAGATGCCGCCGAGGTGCTCCCGGTCCACCACCGCGGTCTTGAATCCGAGCTGCGCCGCTCGGATCGCCGCGACGTAGCCACCGGGGCCCGCGCCGATGACGAGGATGTCGTAGGTGTCGGCCATTGTGCGCTCCTACGCCCCTCCCCTCTGCGGGAATGGGCCGGGGTTGGTTCAGGTGAGGCGGACTTAGCTCAGACCAGCATGCCCATCGGGCTCTCGATCAGGCTCTTGAACGCCGAGATCAGCTCCGCCCCCAAGGCACCGTCGAGCACCCGGTGGTCGCAGGACAGTGTCGCGGTCATCACCTGCGCCACGGCCGGCTGGCCGTCCTTCACCACGATGCGCTTCTCGCCCGCACCCACGGCGAGGATCGACGACTGCGGCGGGTTGATCACCGCCGTGAAGTGCTTGATGCCGAACATGCCGAGATTCGACACCGAGGTGACGCCGCCCTGGTACTCCTCGGGCTTGAGCTTCTTGGCCCGCGCGCGGCCCGCGAAATCCTTCATCTCGTTGGAGATGGTGGAGAGCGTCTTCTGGTCGGCCTTACGAATCACCGGCGTGAACAAACCGCCGTCGATGGCGACCGCCACGCCGACCTCGGCGTTGTCGAACCGCAGGATGCGGTCCTCGGCCCAGACGGCGTTGGCGGCCGGCACCCGCATGAGCGCGAGGCCCATGGCCTTGATGACGAAGTCGTTGACGGAGAGCTTGAACAGCGGCTTGCCGTCCTTGCCCTGGCCGGCGCTCCTGTTGAGCTGCTCGCGCAGGGCCATCAGGGCGTCGAGTTCGCAATCCACCGTGAGGTAGAAGTGCGGAGCCACCTGCGTCGCCTCGGTGAGGCGCTTGGCGATGGTCTTGCGCATGCCGTCCAGCGGCACTTCTTCGTAGGTGCCCTTGGCGTAGAAGCCGCGCACCTGATCGACGGACAGGCCGGCCGGGCTCGCGGCCTTGGCGGGCGCGGGCGCCGCCTTCGGCGGCTCAGCGGGAGCCGGCGCTTCGGTGAGGGCCGGAGCCTTGGTCTGCGCGGGGCCGGCGGCCTTGGCGGCGCGGACATCGCGCTCGATCACGCGGCCGCGCGGGCCAGAGCCCGTCACGGCGGCGAGGTCGATGCCCTCCTGCTTGGCGATGCGGCGGGCGAGCGGCGAGGCGAAGACGCGGGCCCCCTCCCCCTGGGTGGCGGCGGGCTGAGCGCCGTCCGGTGCCTCGTTCACCCGCGCATAGGACATCTGGCCGCCGCCGGGCGTCGCGTTCTCGCCGACGGGGTCCTTCGATGCCTCGGCTTTCGGCGCCTCGGCCTTCGGTGCCCCGCCGGCCTGAACGCTCGACGGGTCCTCGCCCTCGCTCGCGATGATGGCGATGAGGTCGTTGACCGGCACGTCGGCCGTGCCCTCGGGCACCAGAATCTTGGCCAGAATCCCCTCGTCGATGGCCTCGACCTCCATGGTCGCCTTGTCGGTCTCGATCTCGGCGAGGACATCGCCGGATTTCACCGCGTCGCCCTCCTTCTTCAGCCATTTCGCGAGGTTGCCCTTCTCCATCGTCGGCGACAGGGCGGGCATCAGGACGTTGATCGGCATGGCATCAGGTCTCGAGCGAGGGGGGCGGCGGGGCGGCCGGATCGTCGAAGGGAAACAGGCTGTCGAGGGGGAACGGAACGGCGTCGAAGGGCGGCAAGGCAACGGTCTCGCCGCGCGCGACCGTTCCGAGGAGCAGCCATTGGCGCTCCGTGAGCGCGAAGACTTCGAGCACCCCGTCGCCGGGATCGAGGAGCCAGAGATGGCCGACACCGGCCTCCGCGTAGATGCGGCGCTTGGGGCCGCGATCGAGGCGCGCGGTGGCGGGCGAGAGGATTTCGCAGACCCAGTCCGGCGGGGTCTCGATATAGGCGGTCTCCGGCTCGGCGGAGAGACGTTCGCGGCGCCAGCCGGCCAGATCCGGCACCACGACGTGGGACCCCAGGTGAAGCTCCGGCTCGACCATGAAGATCCAGCCGCCCGGCCCACCACGTCCGCGACTGAAGGGGTGGCCGAGTTCGGCCGCCAAGCCCGCCGCCGCCATGGCATGCCGCGGGCGCGGCCTTGGATGCGTCTCCAGGGTGCCGTCGACGATCTCGGCCACGAGCTGGTCGGGCACGGCTTCGAGATCGGCGTAGGTGGCCCGGCGGAACGCGGCCTCGGCCATGCTGAATCCCCCCGCTAGTTCAGATCGCCGGGATCGAGGCCCTCGGCCTCCCACCCGGCGCGGATGCGCTCGAAGGCTTCCTCGTCCGACATCTCCGTCTCCAACGCGTAGGTCCGCGCCGCCTGTCGCGCGAGATCGATGAGCAGGCGGCCCCAGGTCGCCGGATCGTCGAACGAGCGGCGCAGGGCCACGCTAACCGCGCCGTCCACGACGGCGGCACGCAGGACTTCGATGCCGCCATTCTCGATGGCATCGGGAGGGGCGGAGAGTTCCACGAAGGTCTTCGTCATGTCCTATCCGAACGAAAGCGTTGGCCCACCTCACCCCGGGGGACGCATCCAGCTACCCTAAGCAGGTTCCGCAAAAGTGGTCACCGGTTTTGCGTCGAAAACCTGCGACAGATCAAGGAGCTAAGCTGGGTGAAGCGTTGGCTTGCCAACGCGAACCTGCTTAGCGGTAGCAGACCGCTTTCACCGCCTCGATCACCTCGGCGACGTTGGGCAGGGCGAGTTTTTCCAGGTTGGCCGCGTACGGCATCGGCACGTCCTTGCCGGTGACGCGCAGGACCGGGGCGTCGAGGTAGTCGAAGGCGTCGACCATGAGCCGCGCGACGATCTCGGCGCCGATGCCGGATTGCGGAAAACCTTCCTCCACGGTGACGCAGCGGCCGGTCTTCTTCACCGATTCCACCACCGTCTCGGTGTCCATGGGCCGAAGGGTGCGCAGGTCGATGACCTCCGCCTCGATGCCCTGTTCGGCGAGCGCCTGCGCCGCCTTGAGGGCGTAGGTCATGCCAATGGAGAACGACACGATGGTGACGTCCGTGCCGGGGCGGTGGATGCGCGCCTTGCCGATGGGCAGGACGAAATCGTCGAGCTTCGGCACCGGGAAGCTCTGGCCGTAGAGGATCTCGTTCTCGAGGAAGATGATCGGGTTCGGGTCGCGGATCGCCGCCTTGAGCAGGCCCTTGGCGTCGGACGCCGTGTAGGGCGCGATGACTTTGAGGCCGGGCACGTTGGAGTACCACGCAGAGTAATCGTGGCTGTGCTGGGCGCCGACGCGGGCGGCAGCACCGTTGGGGCCGCGGAACACGATGGGACAGCCGAGCTGTCCGCCGGACATATAGAGGGTCTTGGCCGCCGAATTGATAATGTGGTCGATGGCCTGCATGGCGAAGTTGAAGGTCATGAACTCGACGATGGGACGCAGACCCGTGAACGCAGCGCCGACGCCGATGCCGGCGAAGCCGTGCTCGGTGATCGGGGTATCGACGACCCGACGCGCGCCGAATTCCTGCAGCAGCCCTTGCGTGATCTTGTAGGCGCCCTGGTACTCGGCGACCTCCTCGCCCATGACGAAGACGGAATCGTCGCCGCGCATCTCTTCCGCCATGGCGTCGCGCAGGGCCTCGCGGACGGTCATGGTGACCATCTCGGTGCCCTCGGGGAACTCGGCCATCACCGGGGCGGGCGCCTTGTTGGTGATGGTGGCGGGGGCCGCCGGCGCCCTCTGAGCGTCGTCGCCGCTCTTCGCCGTCGCGGCGGGGGCATCCGCCTGCCCTTCCGCCTGCATCGTCGGCGTCGGTGCCGCCTGGGCCGGGGTGTTGGCGGCGGGCTTCGGCGCGGAAGCGGCCGAGACGTCTTCGCCCTCGGCGGTGATGATCGCGATGGGCGTGTTGACCTTCACGCCCTCGCTGCCCTCCGCGACGAGTATCTTGGCGAGCACGCCCTCGTCGATGGCCTCGACCTCCATGGTCGCCTTATCGGTCTCGATCTCGGCGAGCACGTCGCCGGATTTCACCGGATCGCCCTCCTTCTTCAGCCACTTCGCCAGCTTGCCCTCCTCCATGGTCGGAGACAGGGCGGGCATCAGGATGTCGGTCGCCATGAAAGACTCGTCGATCGAGAAGGAGGGGCGCGGTCCGGGGACTCGCGGGTCAGGCGCGCGCTTCCAGCAAAATATCCGTCCACAGCTCGGCGGGATCGGGCTCGGGATCGTGGGTGGCGAACTCGGCCGCGTCGTTGACCGTCTCGCGCACCTTCGCGTCGGTGGCCTTCAGATCCGCTTCGGGCACGCCGTGCGCCTCGATCAGGCGCTTGCGCACCATCTCGATGGGGTCGTGCTCGTCGCGCATCTTCGAAACCTCGTCCTTGGTCCGGTATTTCGCCGGATCGGACATGGAATGGCCGCGATAGCGGTAGGTCTGCATCTCCAGGATGTAGGGGCCCTCGCCCGAGCGGGCGTGCTCGATGGCCCGCGCGGCCGCCTCGCGGACGGTGCGCACATCCATCCCGTCGACCTGTTCGCCCGGAATGCCGAACGAGATGCCGCGCTTCGAGAAGTCCGTCTGCGCCGAGGCGCGGGCGACGGAGGTGCCCATGGCGTAGCGATTGTTCTCGATGACGTAGACCACGGGCAGCTTCCACAGCTGCGCCATGTTGAAGCTCTCGTAGACCTGCCCCTGGTTGGCCGCGCCATCACCCATGTAAGTCAGGCTGACCTGGCCGTTCTTCCTGTAGGCGTCCGCGAAGGCGAGGCCCGTGCCGAGGGACACCTGCGCGCCGACGATACCATGCCCGCCGAAGAACTGTTTTTCGCGACTGAACATGTGCATCGACCCGCCTTTTCCGCGGGAATAGCCTCCGCGACGGCCGGTGAGCTCCGCCATCACGCCCTTCGGGTCCATGCCGCAGGCGAGCATGTGACCGTGGTCGCGGTAGCCGGTGATGACCTGATCGCCGTCGATGGAGGCCATCTGCATGCCGATGACGACGGCCTCCTGGCCGATATAGAGGTGACAGAACCCGCCGATGAGGCCCATGCCGTAGAGCTGTCCCGCCTTCTCCTCGAAGCGACGAATAAGCAGCATCTCGTGATAGGCGTGGAGGTCTTCGTCGCGGGTGAATTGCGGCGTGTTCGGCGCCGGCGCGTGGCTGCCGGCCTCCGACGGCGTCGGATCGGATTTGGGCTGGCCCGCCTCGGTTGCGGAATCCATCGGCTATCTCCCCGGGGACCGTCTGTTCTCCCGGAGGTTCTAGGACACGTGTTTTCGGAAAGCGAGATCGGCCGCCCGACAGATCGGAACGGTTGTCAGGTGCGCTCCATCGCCGCCCGGCGAAGCGGCGGAACAGGGCTACGGATTGATGACCACCACATCGTTGGCGTGGACCCGGCCGAGGACGACGCGTGCCCGCTCCTCGAGGAGGTCGCGGTCGATCTGCTCGCTGCGCAGCAGGGTGACGCGGTGCTCCCACTCGGCCCGGTCGGCCTTCACGGCGGCGAGTTCCTGATTGAGGCCGTAGGCCTGGATCTTCAGGGCGCGCTTCGCTTCGAGGCCCCGGTTGCCGCCCTCGGCCTGATGCACGAAATAGCCGACGACGAGCCCCGAGACGGCGTACAACGCCAAGGGCATCAGCACGGAACGGACGCGACGACGGATCACCATGGCGGAAGCATCGCGCCGCACGGTTAAGAAAGTCTTCTCGCCCGTCGCCCTCGGAGACGGCACGGAATGATGCGCTTCGATCTCGTCGATCTCGGCCTGTTCCGCCACGTGGTCGAGGCCGGCTCCATCACCCACGGGGCGGCACGGGCCAACCTCGCGCTGGCGGCCGCCTCGGCCCGCATCCGCGCCATGGAAGTGTCGCTCGGCGCCGCCCTCCTCACACGCGGCCGGCAAGGCGTGACCACGACGCCCGCCGGGCGCACGCTCCTGGCCCACGCGCGCGATCTCCTCGATGGGATAGACCGGATGCAGGGCGAGCTCGCGGGCTTCTCCGGCGGCACCGTTGGTCAGATCCGGGTCCTGTCGAACACCAACGCCCTGACCGAGTTCCTGCCCGAGGTGCTGAGCGCCTTCCTCGCCCGCCAGACCGGGGTCAGCGTCGACATTGAGGAGCGGACGTCGGACGAGATCGTCGGCCTCGTGGCAGAGGGCGGCGCCGACCTCGGCATCGTGGCCGGCACCGTCGACACCGGCGCCCTCGAAACCTACCCGTTCCGGCAGGACCGTTTCGTCGTCGTGGCGGGCGGCGGCCATGCCTTGCGCGGCCACCCGGCCGTGGCGTTCGCCGACGTGCTGGAGCACGACCTCGTCGGCCTCGACCGGACGAGCGCCCTCACCCGCTTTCTTACCGACAAGGCGGCGCGGACGGGGCGGCCCATGCGGTTGCGGGTGCAGTTGCGCAGCTTCGATGCCGTGTGCCGCCTCGTCGAGTGCGGCGTCGGTCTCGGCATCGTGCCGGAGACCACCGCCGCCCGCGCGGCCCGCACCATGGCCATCGCGGTCGTGCCGCTCCTCGATCCTTGGGCGGTGCGCGATCTGACCATCTGCGTGCGGACGCTCTCCGCCCTACCCGCCTTCGCGCGGGACTTCGTGGCCCACCTGCGCGCACCGCCAACTGCCTGAGCGGATTCGAGGATTGACTTCGCATCCGCGAACACGCATATCGCGGATGCAGCGTCAGCGGCCGCTATGGTTCCGCTTGAGAGGGCTGCGTGACGGATCGACGGGTCGCTACGCGCGAATTCCGACCGACCTGAGCCCCTCTCTTCAACGTGCATGCACCCGGACTGCCCCGGCACGCGGGCGGCTCCAGCTCAACGGACCGATTCGCAATCGATCTGCGTACCGACCATCGTTGGATGGCGTGCGCCACGGTCCCGCTGCCTTGAAAGATTAGACTTGACCCAGTTCACCGATTTCGGCCTCGCCCAGCCCGTGCTGCGGGCGCTGGAGGAGGCCGGCTACAAGACGCCGACCCCGATCCAGGCTCAGGCCCTCCGCCCTGCCATGGAAGGTCGCGACCTCTGCGGCATCGCCCAGACCGGCACCGGCAAGACGGCCGCCTTCGCATTGCCGATCCTGCACCGCCTCGCCCAGAACCCGCGGAAAGCCATCCGCCGCGGCTGTCGCGTGCTGGTGCTCTCGCCCACCCGCGAGCTCGCCAACCAGATCGCCGAGAGCTTCTCGGATTACGGCCGGCATCTTTCGTTCACCAACACCGTGGTGTTCGGCGGCGTCACCATCTCCCGCCAGGAGAAGGCGCTGGCCAACGGGGTCGACATCCTCGTCGCCACCCCGGGCCGCCTCATGGACCTCATCGAGCGCCGCTCGCTGACCCTCGAGGCCGTCGAGATCCTCGTCCTCGACGAGGCCGACCAGATGCTCGACCTCGGCTTCATCCATGCCCTCAAGCGCATCGTGAAGATGCTGCCGAAGGAGCGTCAGAGCCTGTTCTTCTCCGCCACCATGCCGAAGAACATCGCCGGCCTCGCCGACCAGTATCTTCGCGATCCGGTCCAGGTCGCCGTCACTCCCGTGGCGACCACCGCCGAGCGCGTCACCCAGGAAGTCATCTTCGCCCATACGGGTGCGAAGCAGGCCCTCCTCAACCACATCCTGCGGGATCCGAAGATCGAGCGCGTCCTCGTCTTCACCCGGACCAAGCACGGCGCCGACCGCGTGGTGCGTGGCCTGGAGAAAGTCTCGATCAACGCCTCCGCCATCCACGGCAACAAGTCCCAGCCGCAGCGCGAGCGGGCGCTCGCCGCTTTCAAGGACGGCTCGTGCCGGGTTCTGGTCGCGACCGACATCGCCGCGCGCGGCATCGACGTCGAGGCCGTGAGCCACGTCATCAACTACGACCTGCCGAACGTGCCGGAGAGCTACGTCCACCGCATCGGCCGCACGGCCCGTGCCGGCGCCAACGGTCTCGCGATCTCGTTCTGCAACGACGAGGAGAAGGCCTACCTGCGGGACATCGAGCGCACCACGCGTCAGAAGATTCCCGTCGGCGCCTTCCCCGAGGGCTTCACGCCCCCGTCGCGCCAGGAAGCCATGGATGCCGCTCAGGCCGAGGAGCGCCGTCCGGCGCCCCAGGGTCAGCGTCCCGGTCAGCGCCAGGGCCAGCGTCCCGGCGGCGGTCGTCCCGGTGGCGGACGCCCGGGCCAGGGCCGCAGCGAAGGCGGTCGTGGTGGCCAAGGCGCGCCCGGTCGCAACGCCCGTCCGGATGGGGCGGCCCGCCCGCAGGACGGTCGCGGCGAGCGCCGTCCGGCCGTTCACGGTTCGGAGAACCGCTCCGAGCCCCGCAGCGACACCCGTCAGCGCACGCCGCGCCCGCAGGGTGCCGGCACCGGCACCGGCGAGGGCCACACCATCGGCTGGCTCGACCGTTTCCCGCGCTGAGTCTCTCCGCGCTGAGCCTTGCGGTCCGTCATGACGACACCGCCCCGGGTCTCCGGGGCGGTGTTTTCGTTTGGGGAAGGACCACTTGCCGCGAAATCGCGCGACGCCATCTCATGGCGTGATCGTGAAGCGTGAGGATGCCATGCGGTTCGAACTCTATCGGGATGCGACCGGCGACTGGCGTTGGCGCCTGCGCGCCACGAACGGCAACGTCGTGGCCGACTCCGCCGAAGGTTATGGGCGCCGGGAAGATTGCGAGCACGGCATCGCCCTCGTGAAGGGCAGCCAGGCGGCGTCCATCGTCGACATGACCATGAAGATCGCTTGAGCGACCCGAACGCTTCGTTGACTCAACCGACATCCGGAAAGATCCGGCCCGGCAACACTTCCGGCCTTCGTGCGTTTCAAGCGACCGGGTCCGATTCCGGAACCGTCGGCGCTTCACGTCCTGCCGACTTATCTCAGGGAGTTTGAGAACGTGCTCAGGAAACTCGTGCTGGCCGCGTTGCTGGCCTTAGGCTTCGCCGCGACGGCGCCGCAGGGCGCGTCCGCCGCCCCCATCGGCCCTGCCCTCGCCTTGCAGACCGAGGCCGCACCCGCGGTCGCCCAGAATGTCCAGTACTACGGCTACCGTCGCCGGTTTTACGGTCCGCGTCCGTTCTACCGTCGTCCGTACTACGGTCGCCGCTTCTATGGCCCGCGTCGGTTCTACGGTCCGCGTCGCTTCTATGGCGCGCGTCCGTTCTACGGCCCGCGCCGCTTCTACTACTAAGCTCCGGCGCGGCGTCGCTTTCGTCGGCGCCGCAGCATCGCTCTGAATAGCTTTGCGCGAAAGCCTGGCACTCTATTCGAGTGACCAGGCTTTTTGCATGAAAATGCATCATAAGATTAGGAAACATGCATGATCGTGCGATAGGTCTTATCGGCGATGCGAGCTTCATCCTCGGGGCTCTCGGAGGCAGACCATGACCGAACTCACCGCGACCGAAGTGCCAGGCCATGGCCTCTGGCATTCGATCCCCCTCGAGCTTCTGATGTCGGTCGGCGCCGTGATCCTCGCGGGCGGTCTCAAACTCACGGGACTGCTACCGTGAAGGTGGCGACGCCGCCCCCCGACGGCAGGAAATCTGCGTAGGATCGGGCGGGATGAAACGCGAAGGCGGATTGGTATGACGGTCGAAGAGGAAGGTGGAGGTCCGCGCGGCGATCTCACGGTTCGAACCAGCGCGATGCCGGCGGACACCAACGCCAACGGTGACATCTTCGGCGGATGGGTGATGTCGCAGATGGATCAGGCCGGCGGCATCGCGGGCGTCGACAGGGCCCAGGGACGCGTCGTCACCGTGGCGGTGGACGCCATGACCTTCATTCGGCCGGTTCGTGTCGGCGACGTCCTCTGCGTCTACACCCGCGTCGGGCACGTCGGGCGCACGTCGATGAAGATCGAGGTCGAGGCCTGGGCCAGGCGCTTCCGCACCCAGGTCCGAGAGAAGGTCACGGAGGCGACATTCACCTTCGTGGCCATCGACGATGCCGGCCGGCCGCGGGCCGTCGATCTGCCCGCACGGGCAGACGATTGAGGCTGCCTTCCCTTCCGCTCGGACGCGCCATGCCGTAAAGGCGCGAGACCCAAGACAAGGTCCCGTGCGCGCATGATCCGCCTCGAAAAAATCGGCAAGCAGAACGGCCGGCAGATCGTCTTCATCGAAGCGTCCGCCGCCCTTCAAAAGGGCGAGAAAGTCGGGCTCGTCGGCCCCAACGGCGCCGGCAAGACCACCCTGTTCCGGATGATCACCGGCGAGGAGGAGCCCGACGAGGGTCAGGTCGCCACCGACAAGGGCATCACCATCGGGTATTTCAGCCAGGATGTGGGCGAGATGTCGGGCTGCTCCGTGGTCTCGGCGGTGATGGATGGCGCCGGCCCCGTCAGCGTCGTCGGCACCGAGTTGAAGGCCCTTGAGGCGGGGCTCGCCGACCCCGACCGCATGGACGAGATGGAGGCGCTCATCGAGCGCTACGGTGAGGTCCAGGCGCGCTTCGAGGAACTCGACGGCTACGCCCTCGAAGGCCGGGCCTACGAGGTGCTGGCGGGCCTGAGCTTCTCGCAAGGCATGATGGACGGCGACGTCGGCAAGCTGTCGGGCGGGTGGAAGATGCGCGTGGCTCTCGCCCGCATCCTCCTCATGAACCCCGACGTGATGCTGCTGGACGAGCCCTCCAACCACCTCGACATCGAGAGCCTGATCTGGTTGGAGGCCTTTCTCAAGAACTACGAGGGCGCTCTCTTGATGACCTCGCACGATCGCGAGTTCATGAACCGCATCGTCACCAAGGTGATCGAGATCGACGGCGGCACGCTCACCACCTATTCCGGCGACTACGCGTTCTACGAGCAGCAGCGGGCGCTCAACGAGACGCACCAGCAGGCCCAGTTCGAGCGGCAGCAGGCGATGCTGGCCAAGGAAATCAAGTTCATCGAGCGCTTCAAGGCGCGCGCCTCACACGCGGCGCAGGTGCAGAGCCGAGTGAAGAAGCTCGACAAGATCGAGCGCGTCGAGCCCCCGAAGCGCCGGCAATCCGTCGCCTTCGAGTTCCAAGCTCCGCCGCGTTCGGGCGAAGACGTCGTGATGCTCAGGAACGTCCACAAGAGCTACGGCAGCCGCCGGATCTACGAGGGGTTCGATTTCTCCATCCGGCGCAAGGAGCGCTGGTGCGTCATGGGCATCAACGGCGCCGGCAAGTCGACGCTCCTGAAGCTCGTCACCGGCTCGACCCAGGCCGATGACGGCACCGTCTCCGTCGGCGGCAGCGTCAAGCTCGGCTACTTCGCCCAGCACGCCATGGATCTGCTCGACGGCGAGCGCACGGTGTTCCAGTCCCTGGAAGATGCGTTCCCACAGGCCGCGCAAGGGTCCCTGCGCGCCCTCGCCGGGTGCTTCGGCTTCTCCGGCGACGATGTCGAGAAGCGCTGCCGCGTGCTGTCGGGTGGAGAGAAGGCCCGTCTCGTCATGGCCCTGATGCTGTTCGATCCCCCGAACTTCCTCGTCCTCGACGAGCCGACCAACCACCTCGACATGGGCACGAAGGAGATGCTCATCGCGGCGCTCTCGGCCTACGAGGGCACCATGCTTTTTGTGAGCCATGACCGCCACTTCCTGGCCGCCTTGTCGAACCGGGTGCTCGAAGTGACCCCCGAGGGAATCCACCAGTATGGCGGCGGTTACACGGAGTACGTCGCCCGCACCGGCCAGGAAGCGCCCGGCCTGCGGAGCTGAGACCGACAGCGCCGGACATCAGACGTTCGGTGCAGCGACGCGCTTGCGAAGACCGGTGATGACCGCCTTCAGGATTTCCGATCCGGCCTCCTCGCTGTCCATGCCATGGCCCATGCACCGCATGGTGACGATGCGCTCGTGGACGAAGGACAGTTTGGCGATCACCGCCGGCGTCAGCTTGAACGGGTAGAGCGCCGGCTGCCCCATGCTGCGGCTCAGGGAGTTCACCGCGTAGGTGAGCGGCAGCCACGCTTCGACCAGGCGGCTGAAATCCGGAATCTGGTAGGGATCGTAGTCGATCACGACGGGGTCCGCCGGCCCGTTGCGCAGGCGCGGCCGCACGTGGAGTTCGAAGGTGCCGGCCGTCTCCACCGTGTCGACGATGTGGAGATACTGTGCCCAGGTCTCGGCGAAATCCTCCCACGGATGGCTGGTGGCGTAGGCGCTGACGTAGGATTCCTCCCAGTCCGGCGGTGCGCCTTCCCGGTAGTGCCGCTGCAGTGCACGGCCGTAATTGTCCCGCTCGTCGCCGAACAGCGACCGGAACGTCCACAAACTCTGGTCGAACCGCACCAGCACGTTCCAGAAGTAATGCCCGATCTCGTGGCGGAAGTGCCCCAGCAGGGTGCGATAGTACTCACCGAACAGCATCCGCCGCCGCTCACGTTCGACGTCGTCGGCCTCGGCGATGTTCAGGGTGATGATGCCGCTGTGGTGCCCCGTCAGGACGGGCGGCCCGATGCGGTAGCTCTCCGACGGGTCGACCAGGAAATCGAAGGCGAGCCCCGTGGTGGGATTCTCCGTCCGGTTCATCAGCGGCAGGTTCAGGCGGAGCAGGGAGTAGAACAGCCGATGCTTGGCCGCCTCGATCTGGCGCCAGCGCGTGAGGTTCCAGGTGATGCCGAGGTCCGGCACCACACGGTTGTGACGACAGGCGGTACAGTACCGCTCCGGCATGTCGTCAGGCACGAGCCAGTTGCAGGCGCCGTGCTCCGCATTGGCGCAGAAGCGGTACTTTCGGGTGGGGTTGGCATAGGCGTGCCAGATCTCGCCGACGGGCTCCAATGCCGACATCTCGTGCACTTCGCCCACATAGCCGAGGCGGCGCTGGCAGCTCTCGCAAGCCGTGCTTTCGAAGCTGACGGGCTGATCGCAGGCCTGGCACTGGAAGATCTTCATGATGCCGTTCCGATGCCCGTCCCTTACCACCCTCAAGCACCACGTGCCCACCGGGAACGACCCGCCCCCCGACGCGGTGAGCTAAGCGGTGGCGTCCGACTATGTTCCCAGACCGGGCCGCCAGCGGATCATGCACGGAACTTGCTTACGGACTCGCTTCGATGCGAGGTCTGTGCCCCACGGCACGACGGCACATCGTCGGCAAGCCCATCGCACAAGCGCGACCGTTGGCGTATGGCTTGAAGACAGCATCCCCCGGGAGCACCGCAGGGCGGTGGCCCGGTTCTCCGCAGCCGGATCGGGCGTGTCCACGCCCCTCCGGCCCCACGCCCTGGTACTGCGGGAGTCCCCGTGTCGATCAAAGCCGCCCTGCACCACGTCACGCACTACACCTACGACCGGCCGATCGCGCTCGGTCCACAGGTGATCCGCCTGCGGCCCGCGCCGCACACGCGCACCGCCGTACCGGCCTACTCCCTCAAGATCCTGCCCGAGAACCACTTCATCAACTGGCAGCAGGACCCGAACGGAAACTGGCTCGCGCGCCTCATCTTCCCCGAGAAGACCACCGAGCTGAAGATCGAGGTCGATCTCACCGCCGACATGTCGGTGATCAACCCGTTCGACTTCTTCGTGGAGGAGTATGCCCAGGCGCGCGGCTTCACCTACGCCGACGATCTCACGGCGGAGCTGAAGCCCTACCTCGTGCTCGACGAGGCCATGGCGCCTGAGGTCGACGAATTCCTGACCCGCCTTCCGGCCGAACCGAACACGGTCCTGTTCCTCGTGGCCCTCAACGCCCAGGTGGCGGGCGAGATCACCTACGGCGTCCGCATGGAGCCGGGCGTGCAGAGCGCCGCCGAGACCCTGACCCTGAAGAGCGGTTCGTGCCGCGATTCCGCGTGGCTGATGGTGCAGATCCTGCGCCGCCTCGGGATGGCCGCCCGTTTCGTCTCCGGCTACCTGATCCAGCTCATCCCCGACACCACCGCGGTCGACGGCCCCGTCGGGACCTCCACCGATTTCACCGACCTGCATGCCTGGGCCGAGGTCTATCTCCCGGGCGCCGGCTGGATCGGTCTCGACGCCACGTCTGGCCTTCTCTGCGGCGAGGGCCACATCCCGCTCGCCGCGACCCCGCACTACAACTCGGCCGCGCCCATCTCGGGGCTCGCCGAGCCGGCCGAGGTCGCGTTCGGCTTCGAGATGACGGTGACGCGGGTCGCCGAGGCCCCGCGGATCACCAAGCCGTTCTCCGACGAGATCTGGGCGGCCATGGACGCGCTCGGCGACCGCATCGACGTGGATCTGGCCGAGCAGGACGTGCGCCTGACCATGGGCGGCGAGCCGACTTTCGTGTCCATCGACGATTTCGAATCGGCGGAGTGGAACGCCGCCGCCGTGGGACCGACGAAACGCGGCTTGGCCGACAAGCTCATCCGGCGCCTGCGCACGCGCTTCGCACCCGGCGGCATGCTCCATTACGGCCAGGGCAAGTGGTATCCGGGCGAGAGCCTGCCGCGCTGGGCCTTCGCCCTGTACTGGCGCCGCGACGGCGTGCCGGTGTGGAAGGACGACAGTCTGATTGCCGCCGAGGATGGACCGCGCGACGCCAACGCGACCCAAGCCAAGGCCCTGATCGACGGGGTCGCCAAGCGCATCGGGCTCGGTCCCTATGTCTTTCCCGCCTTCGAGGATCCGGTCTACTGGACGGAAAAGCGCGATGAGCTTCCCGTCAACGTCACCACCTCGGAACCGAGATTTCCGAATCCCGAGACCAACGCTCGCATGGCGAGGGTGTTCGAGCGCGGGCTCGGCGCTCCCGCCGGATACGCGTTGCCGCTAGCGAGCCTTCCGACAGGCCGGGAGGGTGCTGCGGACCGCATCTGGGTCTCGGAAGCCTGGGAGTTCCGGCGCGGTCACGCCTTCCTCACGCCGGGCGATTCCCCCGTCGGCTACCGCTTGCCGCTCTCGTCGCTGCCCTACGTGCCGCCGCAGAGCTATCCCTACTACCAGCCCCAGGACCCCCTGGAGGCACGCGACGCCCTGCCGGAAGGCCATCCGGGCGCCGAGACCATCAACGGGTCGGGCATGACCGGCGTCGCGGTGCGCACGGCCTTCGCCGTGGAGCCGCGCAACGGCATCATTCACGTATTCATGCCGCCCCTGGAACGGGTGGACGAGTATCTCGAACTCCTCGGCCATCTCGAGGACGCGGCGGCCGAACTCAAGCAGACCCTGCACATCGAGGGCTACGAGCCGCCGTTCGATCCGCGTATGAACGTCATTAAGGTCACCCCGGACCCCGGCGTCATCGAGGTCAACGTCCATCCTGCTCCGTCCTGGCGCGATGCCGTGACGATCACCACGGACCTCTACGAGGACGCACGCCAGATCCGCCTCGGCGCGCAGAAATTCATGACCGACGGTCGCCACACCGGCACCGGCGGCGGCAATCACGTCGTGCTCGGCGGCGCCACGCCGACGGATTCACCGTTCCTGCGCCGGCCCGACCTCCTGAAGAGCCTGGTGCTGTACTGGCAACGCCATCCGGCCATGTCGTACCTGTTCGCCGGACTCTACATCGGCCCGACGAGCCAGGCTCCACGCATGGACGAGGCGCGCCACGACGGACTCTACGAGCTCGAGA
Source organism: Methylobacterium sp. Leaf100 (assembly GCF_001422845.1). Taxonomy (NCBI): domain Bacteria; kingdom Pseudomonadati; phylum Pseudomonadota; class Alphaproteobacteria; order Hyphomicrobiales; family Methylobacteriaceae; genus Methylobacterium; species Methylobacterium sp. Leaf100. Next base: position 170,708 of record NZ_LMMW01000012.1, read on the forward strand.
TCGCCATGGCGCAGGTGCCGAAGCCCGACGAGCCCAACATCCCGCGCTGGCTGGTCGATCGCATCTTCCGCAATATCCTCGTAGACGTGACGGGCAACACCCACCGCTCCGAGATCTGCATCGACAAGCTCTACTCGCCCGACGGCCCGACGGGACGGCTCGGGCTTCTCGAATTCCGCTCGTTCGAGATGCCGCCGGACCCGCGCATGAGTCTGGCCCAGCAACTCCTGCTGCGCGCCATCGTGGCTTGGCTGTGGCGCGAGCCGCAGGAGGGCGGTTGTGTCCGCTGGGGCACGGGTCTGCACGATCGCTTCATGCTGCCCCACTTCCTGTGGTCCGACTTCCTCGACGTGCTGGAGGATCTCCGGGGCGCCGGCTACGATTTCGATCCAGCCGCGTTCGTGGCGCAGCGCGAGTTCCGCTTTCCCGTGTTCGGGACCGTGGAGCATGGCGGCGTGAAGCTGGAACTGCGCCAGGCCCTCGAGCCCTGGCACGTGCTGGGTGAGGAAGGCGCCATCGGGGGAACCGTGCGCTACGTCGATTCGTCCGTGGAGCGGCTGCAGGTCAAGGTCGAGGGCTTCGTGCCCGGCCGGCACGTGATCACCTGCAACGGACGTCGCCTGCCGATGACCGGCACGGGCACGGCCGGCGAGGCGGTGGCGGGCCTGCGCTTCAAGGCGTGGCAGCCGGCCTCCTCCCTGCACCCGACGATCCCCGCGCACGCGCCGCTCACCATCGACATTCTCGATGCCTGGAGCGGCCGGTCGCTCGGCGGCTGCCGCTACCACGTCAGCCATCCGGGCGGGCGCAACTACGAGACCTTCCCGGTCAACACCTACGAGGCAGAGGGACGGCGCCTTGCCCGCTTCCAGGCCCACGGCCACACCCCCGGCAAGGTCGAAATGCCCGTGGAGGAGACCAATCGGGAATTCCCGATGACCCTCGACCTGCGGAGCCCGGCTCCGCGATGAGCGCTGCGGCCGAGGCGGAGGTCTCCGGGCGGGCGGAACGGCTGGCACGCTGGACCTCCGGCTACCGGCCGCTTTCCGGCGTACCCGATGCATTCATGGACGCCTCGGGCAAGCCGCGCGCGGCCTGGACGCGCGTCCTCGACCACCTCGGCGACCTCACCGAGGTGGATATCGCCGCCCGGTTCGTCTCGGCGGTACGCCACATCCGTGACACCGGGATCTCCTACCGGATCTACGGCGACAAGCGCGATCACGCTTGGCCGCTCGGCTCCCTCCCGTTCGTGGTGGAGGCGGCCGACTGGCAGGACTTGAGCGCAGGCATCGTCGAGCGGGCGGAGCTGATGGAAGCGATCCTCGCCGACATCTACGGCCCCAACCGCCTCGTCGCCGGCGGTCTCCTCCCGGCCGCAGTCGTTGCGGGCAGTCCGGAATTCATGCGACCCCTCGCGGGCATCACGCCGCCGGGCGGTCGCTTCCTCAAGCTCTATGCCGCCGACGTCACCCGGGGACCCGACGGGCGCTGGCAGGTGCTGGCCGACAGGACCCAATCGCCGTCCGGACCGGGCTACGCCCTGGAGAACCGGATGGTGCTCACCCGCGCCTTTCCGGATCTCTACACCGATCTCCACGTCGAGCGTCTGGCGCCGTTCTTTCAGGCCCTCCGGCAGGGACTTGCCCTCGGTTCCCAGCGCAGCGACCCGCGCATCTGCCTGCTCACGTCGGGCCCGTTCAGTTCGACCTATGTCGAGCAGGCGGTGCTCGCGCGCTATCTCGGCCTGCTCCTGGTCGAGGGCGACGACCTCGTGATGCAGGACGGCGCGCTCCATGTCCGCACGGTCTCGGGCCTGAAGCGGGCCGATGCCCTGTGGCGCCGCATCGATTCCGACTACGTCGACCCCCTCGAACTGAACCCGTCGTCCCGCCTCGGGGTCCCGGGCCTGATCGAGGCCCTACGCAATGGAAGCCTCGTCGTCGGCAACATGCCGGGCTCCGGCATCCTCGAGTCCGGTGCCCTCGCCGCCTATCTGCCCGGCATCGCCCGGCAGATGATGAACACCGACCTTCGATTGTCCGGCCCGCGCACCTGGTGGTGCGGGGATCCAGACAGCCTTGCCCATGTGCGCCAGAACCTCGACGCCCTGACGCTCCGGCCGGTGGCGACGCCCCCCAAGGGCATGGCCCGCGACGCGATCATGGCCCCCCTCGCCTTCGGGGCGGACCGCGAACGGGTCGTGTCGGCCTTACGCGACCGACCGTTCGACTACGTCGCCCAGGAGCGGGCGCCCCTCGCGACGACGCCCGGTTGGGATCGCACCGGCGGCTCCCTTCACCTCGTGCCCCGCCCCTTCGCCTTGCGGGTGTTCGCCGCGATGACGCCGGAGGGTTGGCGGGTGATGCCCGGCGGCTTCTGCCGCATCTCGGAGCGTGCCGACCTCGACCCCATCGAGATGCGCGCCGGCATCAAGGCGGCCGACGTCTGGATCCTCTCCGACGGCCCCGTCGAGTCGGTCCCGACGATTCAGCCCGCGACCCAGAAGGTGCGTCGAATCGCCGGACACCTGCCGTCGCGGGCCGCCGACAACCTGTTCTGGTTCGGGCGCTACGTCGAGCGGGCGGAGGCGGTGATCCGTCTCGTGGTCGCGCATCTCGGCAGCGTCGGCGCCGCCGTCAGCGCCGATATCGTCGGTGATGCACGGTCTCCGACCTCGTTGCGGATCCGAGCCCTTCTCGACGATTGGGGGGCGATTTCGGCCCCCGATCTCCCCACAGCCACCTTGGCGCGCGAGGCCCTGAGCGAGCGCGACAATTTCGGTTCCGCCCTGTGCCACAGCCTCTCGGCACGCGCCAACGCGGCGATCCTGCGCGAGCGGCTCTCGGGCGAAGCCTGGCGGGTTCTGGCCGATCTCAAGGACCTCCTCGATATCGGCGACGCCCGTGCCTATTCCGAGGCCGAACTCGTCGGTTTGGCCGAGCGGGGCCTCGGTCTCATCGCCGCGCTCGCGGGTTTGGCGCAGGAGAACATGAACCGCACGGCGGGCTGGCACTTCGTCGATCTCGGGCGGCGCATCGAGCGGGTGATCAACACCTGCGCCTTCGCGACCCAGTTCGCCGGAGATGCGGCCACCGCCGAGGATCTCGGCGTGATGCTCTCGCTCTGCGATTCGCATATCGCCTTCGGCGCACGCTACATGCAGGGGGCCGCCCTCGACCCCGTGCGCGACATGGTACTGCTCGATCCGTTCAATCCACGCTCCGTCGCCTTCCAGATCGTCGCCATCGAGCGGCACCTGTCGGATCTGCCGACGCTCCGCGTCGATGGACTGCCCGAGCCGCATCAGCGCCTCGCCGCCAGGATCGGTGCCGAATTCGCCACGGGCGAAGCGGCCGAGTTCGACGGTGCGACCCTGGCGCGCCTGGAGAACGAATTCGAGCGCTTGGCCGACGCCATCGCGACCCGCTATTTCCCCAATGGTCCGCACGCCCTGCGGCCGGAGAAGCTCGTGGGGCTCGGGTGATCTACACGCTGCGCCATCTCACGACCTACCGCTACGCCCGGCCCGTCCGCTACGCCCGCTGCGGCCTACGCCTGCGCCCGACGGACGGCGAGGGCCAGACGGTGCTGGGCAGCACCCTCACCATCACCCCCGAGCCGCGCCAGCGCGTGGTCCGGCGCGACTATTTCGGCCTCGACGTGGTGGCGGTCACCATCGACACCCCGCATACGGAGCTACGGGTCGAGTCGCTTTCGCGGGTCGACGTCACGCGCGCCCCCGCACCCGCGCCCGAATCCGGGCCGTCCTGGGAGCGGGTCCGCGACGGCGCGTTGGATCGGCGGTCACTCGCGCCGGACGCACCGGTGCACTTTCTCTTCCCCAGCATTCGCGTGCCCCTCGCCCCCGAGGTGACCGAATATGCGCGGACGAGCTTTCCGCCCGGGCGTAGCGCCTATGGCGGCGCCTTCGACCTGATGCAGCGCATCCGAAAGGATTTCCGGTTCGACGCCAAGGCGACCTCCGTCCGGACCCCGCTCGCCGAATCGTTCGCCCTTCGGGCCGGGGTCTGCCAGGACTTCGCCCACATCATGATCGCGGGCCTGCGCGGTCTCGGACTGCCGGCGGCCTATGTCAGCGGCTACCTGCGCACCATTCCCCCCGTCGGGCGCCCCCGCCTGCGCGGCGCCGATGCAAGCCACGCCTGGGTCTCGGTCTGGTGCGGAGAGGGCTGGATCGGCCTCGATCCCACCAACGGAATCGGCATGTGCGACGACCACATCGTCGTGGCGCGCGGACGCGACTACACGGACGTCTCGCCCATCGACGGCATCGTCTCGTCATCCGGCTCGCAGAAGCTCAAGGTCGAGGTCGACGTGGTGCCGGATGGCGAGCCGATGCCCGAAACGGCGAGTGCAGAAGCAGTGGGCTCCGTCTGACGTTCGCTCGCGAACGCACCCCCCGCATGGACACGCGCACCTCGCATGGCTTAATCGCGTCACGTCCCCGCAAGGGCGTCCGGTGGAGTGCGAGCCTTGGTCGAGAGACACAGCGTGGAGACGGTGAGCGAAGCACGCGAGGCCATCCGCGCGTTCATCCTCGGGCGCAATCCCGGTCTCGCTCCCGACGCCATTACGGGCCGGACGTCGTTGGTGACGAGCGACGCGTTGGATTCCATCGGCGTCCTCGATTTGATGATGGACCTCGGCGAACGCTTCGGGTTCGAGATCGAGGAGGACGCGTTCGCCCTCGCCCATTTCGAGAGCATCGATGCCCTCGCGGCCTATGCCGCGGCCAAGCGGGATCGAGCCTGAGGCGATGGAAGGGCCGACCCGCGTTCACCATTTGCTGGACCGGCCGGCCGGGGACCGCACGGCCCTCGTGGCCGGCGCGGAGCGTCTGACCTACGCAGGCTTGCGTGACCGCGTCGCCGCTTTGGCGGCCCGGCTGATCGAAGCCGGTGTCCGCCCCGGCGATCGGATCGCGGTTCTGTTGCCGAAATCCACCGGCGAATGCGCGGCCCTGTTCGCCATCGCGCAAGCCGGCGCCGCCTTCGTGCCGATCCATCCGAGCCTGCGCGCGGCCCAGATCCGCCACATCGTCGAGGATTGCGGCGCACGCGCCCTTCTGACCGAAGCGGTCTTGCGCGCCGCCCTCGGAGACGGTCTCGCGGTCGAGGCCGAGGCATCGATGCCCGGCGGCGTCCTCCTGATCCTGCCGGAGCGCGACGGGCCGGCCCCGCCCCCGGATCTCGCCGCCATCCTCTACACCTCCGGCTCCACCGGCCTGCCGAAGGGCGTCATGCTCTCGCACGCCAACCTCCTCGCCGGAACCCGCATCGTGCGGACCTACCTCGGCCTCACGCCGGACGAACGCATCCTGTCGGTGCTGCCCCTCGCCTTCGATTACGGCCTGAACCAGCTCCTCACGGCCGTCGAGCAGGGCGCCTGCCTCGTGCTCCTCGACGCCCGGTTCGGCGACGAAGTGGTGCGCGCCATCGAAACACACGGGATCACCGGTCTCGCCGGGGTGCCGACCTTGTGGACCCTCCTGACCCGCGCCGCGCCGCGCCTCGCCACGGCGGATCTGACGAGCCTGCGCTACATCACCAATTCCGGGGGGGCGGTGTCCCTGGACACCGTCGCACGCCTCCGCCGGGCGCTGCCCCACACGGACATCGTGCTGATGTACGGGCTGACGGAAGCCTTCCGGTCGACCTGGCTCCCGCCCGCGGAGCTCGAAGCCCGCCCGGGCTCCATGGGTCGCGCCATCCCGGAGACCGAGATCTTCGCCGTCACCGCCGACGGACGCCCCACTGCGCCGGGCGAGCCCGGAATCCTCATGCATCGCGGCCCGACCGTGTCCCTCGGCTACTGGAACAGGCCCGAGGACACCGCGCGCGTGCTGGTGCCCGATCCCGTCGTTCCGGGCGGACCACCCGTGTGCCGCTCGGGCGACATCGTCGTCGAGGACGCGGACGGCTATTTCACCTTCGTCGGCCGCGACGATGCGATGATCAAGACCTCGGGCTTTCGCGTCAGCCCGACCGAGGTCGAGGCGGCGCTGATGGCAACGGGCGGCTTCCGTGCCGTGGCGGTCATCGGGCTGCCCGATCCGAGTCTCGGGCAACGCATCCATGCCATCGGTATCCCCGCCGAGGGCGGTCCGGCTCCCGACGCGGCCCTCCGCGCCCTGCGGGAAACCGTGGCCCCCCACATGGTCCCCCGCACCATCGAAACGGTGACGTCCCTGGCCGTCACGCCCAATGGCAAGATCGACTACAAGCGCCTCGCGGCGGAACGCCGGGATGTCTGACGACGGTCTCGCCCAACACCTGATCGCCGCCGATTTCCCGAGGCACGATGGGGTGATTCAGGTCGGTGGACTCGATCTCGCCGCCCTGGCACGGGCCCACGGCACGCCGCTCTTCGTCTACGATGCCGATCTCATGCGACGGGCCTACCGTGCCCTGTCGCAGGCCGTCGCGGGCTTCGCCGAGGTCGATTATTCCGTCAAAGCCAATCCGCGCCCGGCCGTCATCCGCGTGTTCGCCGAGGCGGGAGCGGGTGCCGAGATCGCATCGGGTGCGGAATACGAGGCGGCCCTGGCCGCCGGCGTGCGATCCGAGCGGGTCCTGTTTGCCGGACCGGGAAAGAGCGCGGCCGATATCGACCGGGTCGTCGCCGGCGGCATCGGCGAGATCCATCTCGAGAATATCGAAGAGATGGAGCGCGTCGCGGCGGCCTCCGCCCGGCACGGATGCAAGACCGCCGTGGCGATCCGAATCAATCCCGGGCCGGACGCGCAGGGCGGGGCCATGCGCATGGGCGGCAAGCCGTCGCCCTTCGGCTTCGACGAGGAGGAACTGGACGCCGTCGTCGATCGGGTCGAGGCCGAACCCGACCTCCGCCTGGTCGGCCTTCACCTGTTCGCCGGGACGCAGGGGCTTTCCGCCGCGACCCTCCTCGGCCAATGGGCCTACGGCCTGCGGCTGGCCGCCCGGGTCGCCGCTCGGATCGAGCGCCCCCTCGAGACCGTCGATCTCGGCGGCGGCCTCGGTATCCCGTACTTCGCGGGCGATACAGCCCTCGACCTCGACGCCGTCGGCGCCGGCATCCCGAACCTTCGCGCGATGGTGGCCGCCGCTCCCGGCCTCGCGACCGCGCGCATCGTCCTCGAACCGGGACGCTATCTCGTCGGAGCGGCCGGGATCTACGTGGCGGAGGTCCGCGCCGTGAAGATCTCGCGCGGGCAACGCTTCGCCATCACCGACGGCGGCATGCATCATCATTTGGCTGCGTCGGGGAATCTCGGGCAGATCGTCAAGCGCGACTATCCGGTCGCCGCGGTCGTCGAACCGCAGGGTGGCGTGCGCACGCCCTGCGCCGTGGTCGGCCCCCTCTGCACGCCCCTCGACATGCTGGCGCGCAATGCGCTCCTGCCCGATCTCGCCGCCGGGGACCTCGTCGCCGTGCTGCAATCGGGTGCCTACGGCCTGACCGCGAGCCCGACCGGCTTTCTCAGCCACCCCCTGCCGGCGGAGATCCTCGTCGATGGCGGACGGGCGGTGCCGATCGGGCGGTGACGCCCCTCAGACCTTGCCCTCCGAGAAGCGCCGGAAGGCTTCCAGGGTCTCGGCGCTGACATGGTGCTCGATGCCTTCGGCATCGCGCCGGGCCGTCTCGGCGCTGACGCCGAGGACGCACAGGAATTTCTCGACGATGCGGTGGCGCTCCCGGCTCTGCACCGCAAGCGCCTGCCCGGCCGTGGTGAGGAAGACGCCACGATACGGCCGCTGCTGGACGAGGCCGTCTTCCACCAATCGCTTGAGCATCTTCGCGACGGTCGGCTGGGCCACGCCGAGGCGCGCGGCGATGTCGACCTGGCGCGCCTCGCCGCCGTCACCGATGAGGTCGGCGATGAGTTCGACGTAATCCTCCACCAGCTCCAGGCGCCTCGCCTCGCGGGCCTGTCGAAAGCTCTCCACATGCACGTCGGGATCGACGAGCGCGGTGGCGGGATCGGATCGCGACGAATCCTGCATGTGACCGGCCGTCTCCCTTCCCGTGGATGCGCCGGATGGGCGTCCGATCTCCGCTGTGTAGCGAAGGCGGCGCGCGAAAGGGACCCCCCATCGGCACCGTCCGACTGCGTTGACACCTCGGCAACACCGGCGTGCTAGGGCTCGATGCGGCTCCAGCGGGTAAGCCCGCGTCGACGACGGGCGGAACAGAACCGTGGAAGCGACGGGACGCCATCGACGTCCAGCAACGCCCGCCCGATCCGTGGATCATCGATGATCGCCCGCCACACCCTCACCTATGTCGGCTCGCGCGGAGTTGGAGCGGCCCTCAACATGGCGTCCCTGGCGGTCTTCACCCGGCTCGCACCGGTGGAGGCTTATGGCGGCTACCTTCTGATGCTGTCCTGGGCCTTGGTCCTCTACGGCGCCACCTGCCAGTGGCCGAAGTTCTCGTTCTTCGCCCTCTACGAAGAGGCACGCGCGCCGGATCAGGTCGGCACCGTCGTGCGCCTGCTCGGGGCGATGATCGCCCTCGCCGCCCTGGCGGCCGCCCTCGGAGCCTGGCTCGGAATCGTCGCGCCCGCCGCGGCCGCCGCCATCGTGGCGGCCGTCCTCGGCATGATGGTGTTCGAGGGGGCCTGCGAGATCGCCCGTACCCGTCTCGAGGTCGGTGCCGTGGCCGCCGCCATCGTCCTGCGTGCAATCCTGGTTCTCGTGCTCGGAAGCGGCGTCCTCCTCTGGACCGGGCACGCCGTCGATCTTCTGCTCGCGACGGCACTCGCCAACATCCTGGCCGCCCTGTCCCCGCTTTTCGCCATCGGACCGCTCCTAGGCGGGCGCGGGAGCTGGGCAGAAGCGCGCCGCCTGCTGAGTTATGGATGGCCCCTGGTCCTGTCCTTCGCCGCCGCGGCCCTGGCTCAAACCATCGACCGCCTCATCATCGGCCAGAGCGTCGGTGTCGCCGAACTCGGCGCTTACGGTGCGTTCTCCGATTTTCTCCGACAGAGCTTCGTCGTGTTCGGCGACAGCATCGCCCTCGCCCTCGTCTCCATCGCCAAACGGGAGGCGCGCAGCGGCGGCATGGAGGCCGCCCGCCCGGTTCTGGAGGGCGCCGCGCGGCTCATGACGCTCATCGCGGCTTTCGGGGGCGTCTTCTTCCTCGCCTTCGACGATCTCGTGGTCGCCATTCTCCTCGGGCCGAATTATCGCGCCGCCGCCCTCGGCGTGGCCCCCCTCCTCGTGGCCGCCAGCGTCCTTCTGATGCTGCGCTCGTACTATTTCGGGCAGGTGATCTACTTTTCCGCGTCGAGCCGCCTCGACGCCGTCGCGTCCGTCACACTCCTAGTCACCATCACGGGCCTCTCGGCCGTGCTGATCCCACCGTATGGGATCACCGGCGCCGCCATCGCCGTCGTCGTCGGACAGGCCTTGGCGTGCCTCGTCTTCATCGTCGGCGACCCGAGCGGCATCCGGATGCCGGTGCCCTGGCGCGACGTTTCCATCATCGCAGCGACCGCCCTCGCCTGCAGGCTCGCCATCGGGTGGATCGAGGCTTCGGGCGCCGGGCGGACGGTACCGGCCGTCGTCCTCGAACTCGTGATCCTGCTCTTCGGGGCCGGCGCCATGGCGTGGCGCTTCGACATCCTCGGAGTCGCGACCCTGATCCGACGCAGGCGCGGCACCTGATGGCCGGTCGCAGGGACACCCCGCCCTTGCATCGGGCCGATGACTGGGTCGCCGCTTTGCGCCCCCTCGATCCGACGGCGCCGTGGATCGCGGCCTGGCGGACCCTGAGCCGGCGTCCCTTCATCGAGAACCTGTTCTACGACGCCGATTTCGCCCTCTCCGCCCGGGAGGCCTTCGGGGCCGGCGTAGAGGTGCTGCTGGTGGGAGATCGCCCGCCGGAAGAGCCAGGCCTCCGCCTCATTGCCGTGTGGCCGTGCCGACGCGGACGGCGACGCTGGGGCTTTCCCCTGCGGCTCGCCATGGGCTGGATGCACGGGTTCGGTGTTTTCGGTGTTCCCCTCCTCGATCCGGACAGGCCGGCCCACGCCCTCGATGCTCTTCTGCGTGCGGCCGGTCACCTCGCCGGCCGGCGCCTGATGCTGACCTATGTGCCCACACGCGGCCCCTTCGCGGAACTGCTGTCGGGGGCGTGCCGCGCATACGGTTTGCCGCGTGCCGATTTCTGGCCCCATGCCCGCGCCGTCCTCGAGCTCTCCGGCCGGACGGAGCCCGAGCGCGCAGCCGCGCTCGACCACCTGTCCTCGCGACGCCGCCGGCGCCTCCGGCAATCGGCCGAACGCCTCGGGCCCATGACGTTCGAGATCGTGCGTGATCCGGCGAACCTCGGCGCGGCCCTGGACGATTACGTCGCCCTCGAAGGAAGGGGTTGGAAGGGCCGCGCCGGGACCGCCCTCGGCGATTCTCCGGAGCAGGTCGCGTTCCTGCACGCATCCGTGGCCGCCTTCGGGGCGCGCGGCACGGCCCGGATCGACCGGCTACGACGCGGGGACACGACGCTGGCCAGCGCGGTGACCTACGTCACCGGAGGTACGGCGTGGTGCCTGAAAATCTCGTTCGCGGAAGCGGAGGCCCGCGACTCCCCCGGCGCACAACTCGTCCATCGCATGACCCTGAGCGTCATCGCGGATGCCGGTCTCACCGGAGCCGATTCCTGCGCACCACCGGATTTCCGCCTCGCCGAGACGTTCTGGGCGGGACGGATGCCCCTCGCGCACGTGCTTGTTGCGACGCCGGGGGGCGACCCGCTGTTCGGACTTGCCCGGCGGCTCGAAGCCTTACGTGCCTGGCTGAGCCGTTCCCTCGCTCGCCGAAGCCGGGCTTCGGTCCTCGCAAGCGTGTGGCCGTGGAGACGTTCGGCGCGCCCTACCAGCCGAAGCGACTGATCCGTGCCTGCGCCGCCGACACGGAAGCGGGATCGCGGCCGAAAGCGGCGATGCGCTGCGACAGGTCGTGGCAGGTGACGCAGAACGGCAGGGACGCCAGCACCACGGCCTCCCGCGAACGGGCGACGGAAGCGATGAGGCAGGCGATGGGGAGATCGGACGCGGGCTCCCCAAGGCAATCGCCGCGGGGACTTCCGAAGAACGGCCGGTTCGGCCAGTCGAGAACGACGACCGTGCCGCCGCGCCGGTCGGGCGCCGGCGGCAGGCTGTAGCTCCGCACGAACAGGGCGCAGAAGGCCAGAACCAGGGCCGGGATCAGGAGAAGACGGGACAGGCGTCGCATCACTCCTCAGCCCGGCTCGTCGAAGCGGCTTCGGCGAAACACCTCGGTCCCGGCCCCGTCGATGACCCGTACGGCTTCGGCGGGTCCGCCGCCGCGCTGCGGCGCGCGGGCGCGGGCGAACAGGCTCAAGGCACGCTCCGTGGCACTTTCCAGACTGCCGACGCGGACGGAGACCCGCTGGCGCACGGGGTCCTCGCCGTCCGCCACCGGTTCCGGACTCAAGATCTCGATGTGGAAGGTCTCGCGTGGGGTCAAAGGTGGAACGCTCCGGCTTTCCGAAGGGGGCGATGGATGACATAGGGCATCGCGGGCGGCTTCGCCCGTGAAACCATGGCGGGCGGCTTCGCGCGTAAAGCTCGGCATCGTTCCGCGGGATGTCGATCGCCCGGGCGCCCGAATTCCGGCGATGGATGCATGTCGCGCCGGGATATGGTTGAGTGTGCCCATCCCCGAGACTGCATGGATTCAGACAAGATGGCGACGACGCCTTTCGTGACCGCCGAATGGCTCAAGGCCCGGATCGCGGCCCCCGACATCGTGGTCCTCGACGGCTCATGGTACCTGCCGGCGCAGGGGCGCGACGCGGCGGCCGAGTACCGGGCCGGGCACATCCCCGGCGCCGTGCGCTTCGACATCGATGCCATGAGCGACGGGACGTCCGGCCTGCCGCACATGCTGCCGCGGCCGGAGGTGTTCGCCGCACGGATGGGGGCGCTCGGCATCGGCGATGGCGCGCAGATCGTGGTCTATGACGGCTTGGGGTTGTTCTCGGCACCCCGGGTGCGGTGGATGCTGCAGGTGTTCGGCGCGCGCGACGTCGCGATCCTGGAGGGTGGATTTCCGGCGTGGGTCGCGGCGGGTGGGCCCGTCGAGGACGGCGAGGGGCGGGCGCGCGAGCCCCGGCCCTTCACGGCCCGCCTCGACAACGGGGCCGTGGCGGATGCGCAAGACGTTGCGCGCGCTCTCGAATCCGGATCGGCCCAGGTCGTCGACGCGCGGTCCGGGCCGCGCTTTCGCGGCGAGGAAGCGGAGCCCCGGCCCGGGGTCCGTCCGGGCCATATGCCGGGCGCCCGGAACGTCCATTATTCGGCGCTGCAAGCGGGGGGCCGGCTGAAGGAGCCCGACGCCCTGAGGGCGGTGTTCGCCGAGAACGGCGTCGATCCTGGCAAGCCGGTGATCACCACCTGCGGATCCGGCGTCACGGCCGCCATCGTCTCGCTCGCCCTGGAGAGCCTCGGCCGGCCGGCACGGGCCCTCTACGACGGGTCTTGGTCGGAATGGGGTTCGGACCCAGAGCGCCCCGTCGCCACCGGCGCATGAGGTGTCGGCGCGCGCCGGCGCACGCCCTGTTGTGACGGCCGGCGACCGTTCCACGCCGCCCATGCGCCAGCGCTCGGACGGGCGCGTGCACCTGCGCGTCGGACGGCTCGGTTCCGACACGCGAATCCTCGACATCGCCGAAGCCGGCCCCTTGCGCGTGCGCCTGCCGCGCGGGCCGGCGGGGCCGTGCGAGGCGGTGCTGCTGAACAGCGCCGGCGGCATCGCCTGCGGCGACCGCTTCGCCGTGTCCGTCGCCGTCGGGCCGGGGGCGGAGCTCGTGCTCACCACCACGGCGGCGGAGAAGATCTATCGCTCCGACGGGCCGAGGACGATCATCGAGACGCGGGTCGCAGTGGGTGCCGGCGGCCACCTCGCCTTCCTGCCGCAGGAGACGATCCTGTTCGACGGAGCCAGTCTGGAGCGCAGCCTCGTCGCCGATCTCGACGGCGATGCGGGCCTGCTCGCGTTCGAGGCGGTGACGTTCGGGCGGGTGGCGCGCGGCGAGCGGATCCGCGAGGGCCGCTTCCACGATCACTGGCGGATCCGGCGCGACGGGCGCCTCGTCTACGCCGATTCGGTGCGCCTCGAGGGCGCGATTGCGGACGCCCTGGAACGGGCGGCCATCGGGGACGACGCCCGGGCGATGGCGACTCTGGTCGACGTGGCGCCCGGGGCCGAAGGCCGCCTGGACGCCATACGGGCGCTGCTCGACGGAGCGGGCGCGCGGGATGGCGTCGAGGCCGCGGCGAGCGCCTGGAACGGGAACCTCGTGGTGCGGTTCCTCGGGAGCGACCCGGCGGCCCTTCGGGCGCTGGCCCAGCACATCCTCGTCGGTTACCGCGGCGGCCCCCTCCCCCGGGTGTGGCAGGCCTGACGCAAAAAGGGGCCCCGGCATCGCCGGAGCCCCTCTCACGAACCGGGTCGGGTGGTTCGAATCAGTAGGCGGCGGGATCGGGGCTGTCGCTCGGGTTGGCGAACGCCTTCACCATGGCCTCGCTCATGGGCAGGTTCAGGTTGATGCCCCGCGGCGGGATCGCCTTGGTGAACCAGGTGTCGTACAGCGCCTTGCCCTCGGGGCTCTTGTAGAGCTTGGCCGTGGCTTCGTCGACGACCGCCTTGAACGGGGCGTCGTCCTTGCGCAGCATGATGCCGTAGGGCTCGGGCTTCGACAGGGCCTCGCTGGAGATGCTGTAGGCGCCCGGCTCCTTGGAGCTGGCGGCGAGCGAGGCGAGGAGCACGTCGTCCATCACGAAGGCGACGGCGCGGCCGGTCTCGACCATGAGGAAGGCCTCGGCATGGTCCTTGGCCGGCAGGATGGTCAGGCCGAGGTTGCGGGCCGTGTTGATCTCGTTGATCTGACGGATGTTGGTCGTGCCCGAGGTCGAGACCACGGTCTTGCCCTTGAGATCGTCGATCTTGTCGAGCTTGGCGGACTTCTTCGACACGAAGCGGGTGGCCGTGAGGAAGTGGGTGTTGGTGAAGGTCGCCTGCTTCTGGCGGTCGGGGTTGTTCGTCGTCGAACCGCACTCGAGATCGATGGTGCCGTTGGCGATGAGGGGGATACGCGTCGCCGAGGTGACCGGGTTGTACTTCACCTCGAGCTTCGGCAGGCCGAGCTTGACCTTCACCGCATCGGCGACCTTCTTGCAGATCTCGAACGCGTAGCCGACGGGCTTCTGATCGTTGTCGAGGTAGGAGAACGGCACCGATGCATCGCGGTAGCCGATGGTGATCCCGTTGGTTTCCTTGATCTTCTTCAAGGTGCCGGTCAGATCGTCGGCCTGGGCAGAACCCACGGCCGTGGCCGAGACCGCAAAAGCAACGAAAGCCGCCGTGACGGCGGATCTTGAATGACGCGAACGCATTGTCAGGCTGACTCCCGGGGGGCGATTGGCACGACGTCCATCGCTGAAGGCGCTTATAGCAAGTTAGCGACGGCCACCGCCGACGCAATCGGTGATTTCCACGGATCTCGTGGAATGCGCACTGTTCGGCGCAACTTGTAACTCGCAACTCGCGTGCCGGACTGGGCCAGGCCGAGACGCAAAAAGGCCCGGCTTCGCAGCCGGGCCAGTTCGTGTTCTCGAAGGTTTGGTGGTCCCGACCGGTCGGATGTCGCAGCGACACCGACCGATCGAAAGCGGCTTAGAAGTCGCGCTGGATGCGCATGCGCATCTGGTAGGTGTCGTCGGCCGTGACCGTCTTGACGTTGCCGTTGGCGAGGTTGATCGCGTTGACGGCACCGTTGGAGCGGGTCTGATCGACCACGCGGCCGCTCTGGACGCCGACCTTGGTGTAGACGCCCTCGACGCCGATATCGAGATCCTTGACGGGCGACCAGATCAGGCTGGCGCCGGCGACGATCTGATAGGTGTCACGCAGCACGGGGCTGACGTTGTAGGACGGCGTGCCGATGATGCCGGTGAACTGCGAGCCGGCGAGAGCATTGAGCACGGCGGCGCTGGCACCGGGGGCGCCGGTCGCCGTGGCGTACGCGAGGGCGTTGTTGAAGCGGGCGCCGCGGGCGAAGCTCAGCTCGCCGTAGCTGGCGAAGATGGCCGAACGCCACTCGGGCGACCAGTAGTGCAGGAACGAACCGACGACGGTGAACGAGGTCGAGAGCTCGATCTTGCCCGTGAGCGGGTTGAGGGTCGCATCCGACATGTAGGGATCGAAGGCGGCGCCCGCGATGGTGCTGGCGCGGGAAGTGTAGGAGCCGTTGTACGAGGAGTAGCCGGTGTAGAGGGTCGCGCCCTCGCCGTAGGCGCCCTGGAGATAGAAGGTGTCGCCCGGGGCGATGAACGGCATGTTGATCTTCACGCCGCCCTGCACGGCCCAGCCGAACTCGGAGGCGGGACGGGCGGTGAAGCCGGCGAAGTTGGCGATCGGCACGCCGGCCGGGGGAGCGCCCGCGGCGTAGCCCTGGATGAAGTTGGCGGTGTTGAGCTCCTTGGCGGCGGCCGAGAGCTGGGCCGAACCCCAGGCGGCGTCGTAGCGCAGGACACCGACGAAGTCCGGCACGCGGTTGCGCTGGGACACGTCGACGGCGCCGAAGACCGGGCGACCGAAGGCATCGGTGCTGATCAGGACGCGCTGCGGCGCAGGCGAGGTGGTGGCCTCCTGCGAGTAGATGGTGTTGCGGCGGAAGCTCGGGTCTTCCAGCGAGACCGTGGCGGAGAAGCCGCCGGTGCCGAGCTTGGTGGTGTAGGCGAGCAGGTTGGTGGAGGCGAGGTCCGAACCGCCGGTGGCGGAGCTGATCTCGAAGTCGTGGGCGTAGAAGTCGAAGAACGAGGAGGCGCGACCGGCGGTGAGGCCGGCGAACTGGATGAAGGCCTTCTCGGTGCTCACGAACTGCTGGACGCGGCCAGCCTGATCTTGGCCCAAGGCGCCGAAGGCGTTGCCGATACGCTCCTGGGTGCCCGAGCGCAGGCCCTGGGTCGAACCGGTGCGGGAGGCGAATTCGAGGCGGGTGAACGCGCGCAGGGTGCCGTAGGCGGTCTGGGTGCGGGCATCGACGTTGATGCGGGCGAGGCCGCGGTAGCCGGTGGTGTCACCGTTGCTGCCGGTGCGGCTGTCCTGCTGCTGGTAGCCGATCTCGAGGCGGGCGCGGCCGGAGAGACGGATGCAGGTCTCGGTGCCGGGAATGTAGAAGAAGCCGGCGCCGTAGGCGGAGCAGACGCGAACGTATTCGATGGGGGCAGCCTTCTTGACCGGAAGGTCGGCTGCGTGTGCTCCAGCGACGGCTGCAAAACCAGCAGCAGAGGCAAGAAGCGAGCTCTTCAAGAGCTTCATTGATATCTCCAAAAGCTTCGAGACCCGAGGGATGAACGATTTCGGGCATGGTGATCCGGCGGACCACGACCCGTGTCGTCCTTATTTTTCAACAGCCGAGCGATGTTCGCTGGTTTGCAGAAGTGTTGCGCTGGCGATGCCCCCAGTGCCCAGTCACTCTGTGCGAGCCGGTTCCGCCGGGCAACTCGAAAACGTGATCAGCACAGCGGTTCCGCTGCCGTGTTGCGGCCATGCAACGTTGCACAGGCGGCTAAGCGTATGACGCACAGGCGGTTTCCGGGCCGCTGCGACGCGCGCCTAGACCTGGACCAGGGAGAACAAACTGCCCTATAACGGCTCAACCTTGAATTATGATTCCGCTTCTAGATTGAAAAAGGCCTAAAATCATTCTTCCGTTGATTTGAATGGCGTTTTCTGAGGCAGGCACGGGATTATTTTCAAGATGGATGCCGAGTCGGAGCCGACGCTTGGCATACCAAGCGATCCCGTCGGGCGATCCCGGTGGATCGGCCATCACGGCCGGGCGGCGTCCACACCCCCTGTGGATGACGCGGGGCCCAGCCTCCCAGCTCCGGGTAAGCCCGTGCGAATCGGGCGACGCCGGGGGATCGGGGTCCTGAGATCCGAAGGCGGCCAAGCGGCTTCGTCCCCCGGGCGTCCCGGGTGACGCAACACCGACGGTCCCCGGCCCGAGGCCCGACCCCGCGCTGTCGAGGCCATGCCCCGAGCGGTTCCATGGCGCCGATGGGCCGGGTGGGACTGCTCGGTCCCCCTCAGGCGGCGCGCAGGCGAGCGGCGGCCTCGGCCGAGCGGCGGATCACCGCTTCCTCGGGCAAGCCCGCGGGCACCACCCAGGAGCCGCCCACGCACAGCACCGGCTTCAGGGCGAGCCAGTCGGGCGCGGTGGCCTCGGTGATGCCGCCGGTCGGGCAGAAGCGGACGGCGTGGAACGGCCCGGCCAGAGCCTTGAGGGCCTTGATGCCGCCGGCGGCCTCGGCCGGGAAGAACTTGAACCGATCAAGGCCGTGATCGAGGCCGCGCATGATGTCGGCCGAATTGGCGATGCCCGGCAGGTAGGGCACGCCCCGGTCGATGGCCGCGCGGGTGAGGGACTCGGTGAGGCCCGGGCTGACGATGAACCGGGCGCCCGCCTGCAGGGCGGCGTCGAGATCTCGCGGGTTGAGCACGGTTCCGGCGCCGACGACGGCGCCCTCGACCCCGGACATGATGCGGATCACCTCCAGGGCGGCGGGGGTGCGCAGGGTCACCTCCAGGGCGGTGAGGCCGCCGGCCACCAGCGCCCGGGCGATGGGCTCGGCATGGGCCACGTCCTCGACCACGAGGACGGGGATGACGGGAACGGAGCGCATCAGCGCGTCGATGCTGGTCATGGGGCGGTCCTCGGGGTTCGGGAAGCGGAGGCTATCATACCAAACGCGTGCGCTCGCCTGGGATCGGGCGGTCGCGACGGGCTCCCCCTCCCGGGAGGAGAGGGAGCCCCCGCCTTGCCTCTCCCTCGCGGAGACACGCGGCGAACCGATGGGCCGGAAAGGCCATCCTACAATCCGGCGGCGGCCAGCATGGCGGAGGCGCCCTGCTCGGCGCCGTCGGCGCCGTGGCGCAGGAAGGCGAACAACTCGCGGCCGGTGCCGAAGGCGGGCGCGGGGGCCGCGGCGTCATCGCGACGATCCCATTCGGCGGGATCGACGAGGACTTCGAGGCTGCCGTCCTCGGCGCTGAGGCGCACCCTGTCGCCGTCGCGGATCTTCGCCAGGGGGCCGCCGCCGAGGGCTTCTGGGCTGAGATGGATCGCCGCCGGGACCTTGCCGGACGCCCCCGACATGCGCCCGTCGGTGACGAGAGCCACGCGAAACCCCCGGTCCTGCAGCACGCCGAGCTGGGGCGTGAGCTTGTGGAGTTCGGGCATCCCGTTGGCGCGCGGCCCCTGGAATCGCACCACCACCACGACGTCGCATTCGAGTTCGCCGGCCTTGAACGCCGCCAGGACGTCGTCCTGGTCGTCGAAGACGCGGGCGGGCGCCTCGATGGTCCAGCGCGACGGCTCGACGGCGCTGGTCTTGAACGTCGCCCGGCCGAGGTTGCCCTTCACGAGGCGCATGCCGCCATCCGTCTGGAACGGGTCGGCGGGGCCGCGCAGGATGCTCTCGTCGTGGGATTTTTCCGGCGCGTCCTCGAACACCAGCGCGTCGTCGACGAGCTTGGGGTCGCGGGCATGATCGCGCAGGCGCGTGCCCGCCACCGTCAGGATGTCATCGTGCAGCAGCCCGGCGTCGATCAGGCTGGCGATGACGTAGCTCATGCCGCCGGCGGCGTGGAAGTGGTTCACGTCGCCCGAGCCGTTGGGATAGACCTTGGCGACCTGGGGCACCACCGCCGAGAGCCGGTCGAAATCCTCCCAGTCGAGGACGATGCCGGCGGCCCGCGCCATAGCGGGCAGGTGGATGGCGTGGTTCGTCGAGCCGCCGGTGGCGAGCAGCCCCACCACGGCGTTGACGATGGCCTTCTCGTCGATGCAGTGGCCGAGCGGCCGGTAATCGTTGCCCGTGGCGCCGATCTCGGAGAGGCGGTGCACGGCGGCCCGGGTCACGGCCTGGCGCAGCTTCGTGCCCGGATTGATGAACGAGGCGCCGGGCATGTGCAGGCCCATCACGTCCATCATCATCTGGTTGGAATTCGCCGTGCCGTAGAAGGTGCAGGTGCCGGCCCCGTGATAGGAAGCGGATTCGGATTCGAGCAGTTCGTCGCGCCCGACCTTGCCCTCGGCGTAGAGCTGGCGGACGCGCTGCTTCTCCTTGTTGGCGATTCCGGACGGCATGGGTCCCGCCGGGATCAGGATCATCGGCAGGTGGCCGAAGCGCAGGGCCCCGATGATGAGGCCCGGCACGATCTTGTCGCAGATGCCGAGCAGGGCGGCGGAATCGAACATGCCGTGGCTGAGCGCGATGGCGGTGGAGAGCGCGATGGTGTCGCGCGAGAACAGGGACAGCTCCATGCCGCGCTGGCCTTGGGTGACCCCGTCGCACATGGCCGGCACGCCGCCCGCCACCTGCGCCGTCGCGCCGACCTCGCGGGCGAAGATCTTCATCTGCTCGGGGTAGCGGCCGTAGGGCTGATGGGCCGAGAGCATGTCGTTGTAGGCCGTGACGATGGCCATATTCATGGTGCGGCCGGCGCGGATCGCCGGCTTGTCCTCGCCGGAGGCCGCGAAGCCGTGGGCGAGGTTGCCGCAATTGAGCATCGGCCGGTGGACGCCGTGGTCCCGCTCGCGGGCGACGAGATCGAGATACGCCGTTCGCGTCGGCCTGGAGCGCTCGGTCACCCGCGCGGTGACGGCGGCGATCTCGGGGTGAAGCTCGGTCATGTCTGGTCCTCGCGTGGTGCGAAGTCTGGCGCGAAGTCTGGAACGCCTTCAGACCACGGCGGCACCGCCGTGGCTACCGGGGCGTCCGGTCAGTGCCCTGAGGCAAGGGTCGCGCCGGGCTTGTCGTGGGTGGCGAGACGCTCGACCAGGGTGGCGGTCGCGGCGTTCATGCCGACGATCTCGACGGTTACGCCGTGGTGGCGGAACTTCAGCACCACCCGGTCGAGGGCGTTGACGCCGGTGATGTCCCAGAAATGGGCCGCCGTGAGGTCGATGACCAGGCGCTCGAGGCCGTCCTCGCGAAAGTCGAAGGCGTCGTGGAAGGCTTGCCCCGTGGCGAAGAAGATCTGCCCCGTCACCCGATAGGTGCGCGTGCCGCCGGTGCGCTCCGAGGCGACGGCGAAGAACCGCGTCACCTTGTGGGCGAAGAACAGGCCGCTCAGCACCACGCCGAACAGCACGCCGCGGGCGAGGTCGTGGGTCGCCACCACCACCGCGACGGTGCCGAGCATCACGACGCTCGAACTCTTGGGGTTGGTCAGCAGGGTGCGGACGGAGCCCCATTGGAAGGTGTTGATCGACACCATGATCATCACGGCAACCAAGGCCGCCATGGGGATCTGGGCGACGTAGGACCCGAGCACCACGATGAGGAACAGCAGGAACGCGCCCGCCCACAGGGTCGAGAGCCGGCCGCGCCCGCCCGACGAGACGTTGATCACCGACTGCCCGATCATGGCGCATCCGGCCATGCCGCCGAAGCACCCGGCGGTGATGTTGGCGAGACCCTGGCCGGCGCATTCGCGGTTCTTGTTCGAACCGGTGTCGGTCATCTCGTCGAGGATGGCGGCCGTCATCAGGCTCTCGAGCAGGCCCACCATGGTGAGGGTGAGCGCGTAGGGCAGGATGATCCGCAGGGTCTCCCACGTGAACGGCACCTGCGGCAGGGCGAAGAACGGCAGTTCCGTCGGCAGGGCCCCCATGTCGCCGACGCGGTGGATCGGCAGGCCGAACGCGACGGCGACGATCGTGAGCAGCACGATGGTCACCAGCGGCGAGGGCACGGCCCTCGTGAGGTACGGCAGGCCGTAGATCAGGGCGAGGCCGGCGGCCGTCATGGCGTAGACCGTCGCGCCCTGGCCCAAGAGTTCCGGCATCTGCGCGAGGAAGATGAGGATCGCGAGCGCATTGACGAAGCCGGTGACGACGGAGCGCGAGACGAACCGCATGAGGTTGCCGAGCTTCAGCGCCCCTGCGCCGATCTGCAGGAATCCCGTCAGGATGGTGGCGGCGAAGAGGTAGCCGAGGCCGTGCTCCTTCACGAGGGTCACCATCACGAGCGCCATGGCGCCGGTGGCGGCCGAGATCATCGCCGGGCGCCCGCCCGCGAAGGCCGAGACCACGGCGATGCAGAACGAGGCGTAGAGGCCGACCTTGGGGTCGACCCCGGCGATGAGGGAGAACGCGATGGCCTCGGGAATGAGCGCGAGGGCCACCACCGTCCCGGCCAGGAGTTCGCGCGTGATATCGGGAGCCCACTCGCTCCGCAGGTTGCGTCGGGTCATGGAAGATCAGTCCGTTCGCCCCGTGCGCGGGCCGGCCCGTTCGGGGCTGCGGCGTCGGGGGATGCCAGGAGGAGGCGCGGCGCCCATGCGGGCATCCGCGCGGAGACGCGGTCCTGTGCAGGCGACCTATGGCGGCCCGAGACGGCAGTAGAGTCTTGCGCGGTCCTTCAGCATGTCCGCCCCATAACACGCGCCTCTCGCGAAGGGAAAGAACGGCCGAAAACCATTGCGTGATACAAGGCCGCGCGGCGTTTACGGTCCTGCAAGCGAAATGTACGAAATTAAACCGAGTCGTACTGCCGGAAGAGACGTGTCGCCCCGATGTTACAGAGCGAAATCGATGCGAACCGGTTTCGTCCCTGGTACAGACTTTCGTTGCCGCCCGACCTCGAAGCGCGGTTCCGGGCCGGAGACGATGCGGGCTCGGGCGCCTACATCCGCTCCTGGCTCCTCGTCTTCATCCTGTTCAACATCCTGTCGCTGAAGCTCGACTACGAGGTGTTCGGACCGGACGCGTTCGCCGTTCCGGCCTTCCTCACCCTCGGGGTGTTCACGCCGGTCGCCTGCCTGGCGATCCTGTCCCTGAACGACCGCCCCTCACCCCTGCGCCGAACCGTGGCGGCGACGGTGACGAGCCTGCTCGACATGGCCATCGTCCTCAACGGCGCCCGGACGGTGCCGGACGGGCATGCCGACGTCTACATGGTCCTCGCGGTGATCGTGCCCCTCGTGGTCGGCCTCATCGCCGCCCTGTCGTTCCGGCACAGCCTCGTGTTCTGCGGCCTCTCGTTCGCGCTCTACCTCGGCTGGGTGGTGGCCCTGCACGAGGGTGACCTCGCCGGGAACGGCCTGCCGCTCCTCGTGGCGAGCCTGATCCTTGTTCCGATCAAGGTGCGTTTCTCGCGGGAGCGGCAGGAGAAGCAGGCGTTCCTCCTGCGGCTCTCCGTGGAAGCGCAGGCCGCCGAACTGACGCAGGCCAATGCCCGCCTCAAGGTCCTGTCGGAGATCGACGCCCTCACGGGCCTCGCCAACCGGCGCGTCTTCGACGCGACCCTGGCTGCGGCGTGGGACGGGGCCGAGGATTGGTGCTGCGTCGTCGCCATCGACATCGACCGCTTCAAGGACCTGAACGACACGGCGGGCCACCCCGAAGGCGACCGCTGTCTCGCCGCCATCGCGGCCGCCCTCGACGGGCCGACGCGGGCGGCGGGGGGCCTCCTCGCCCGCTACGGCGGCGAGGAGTTCATGGCCTTCGTTCCCGCCTGCACTCCGGAAGACGCCCTCGATTTCGGCGAGCGCCTGCGAGCGGCCGTGGAGACCATCGGCTTCCGCTATCGCAAGAACGGCCGCGACCGGACGGTCACCGTCAGTGTCGGGATCACCGCCGCCCATGGTGCGACGCGGGCCTGCGGCGTTCGGCCCTCCGGTCTGCTCAAGGTTGCCGATCTCGCGCTCTACGACGCCAAGAGCCGGGGCCGGAACCGCGTCGAGGCCCGACCCGTCCTGCCTGACGCCGCCAACCGCGATGCCGGACCGCGCGACGGGATCTCGGGCGCGTACTCCGATGCCGGGTCCGGCGCCTATTCGGCCGCGTTCTCGTAGGGCGCCGCCGCCTCGCCGAGGAAGCCGCCGGACTGGCGCTGCCACAGGCGGGCGTAGAGACCGCCCGAGCGGATGAGGGCCGCATGGGTCCCCTCCTCGACGATGCGCCCGGCCTCGATGACGATGAGACGGTCCAGCGCCGCGATGGTCGAGAGGCGGTGGGCGATGGCCAGCACGGTCTTGCCCTGCATCAGGGTGTCGAGGCTGTCCTGGATCGCCGCCTCGACTTGGCTGTCGAGGGCTGAGGTCGCCTCGTCGAGGATCAGGATCGGCGCATCCTTGAGGATCACCCGCGCGATGGCGATGCGCTGGCGCTGGCCGCCGGACAGCTTGACCCCGCGCTCGCCGACCTGGGCGTCGTAGCCGGTGCGGCCCTTGTGATCGACGAGGGCGCGGATGAAAGTATCGGCCTCCGCCAGACGCGCCGCCCGCTCGACCTCCGCCAGGGTGGCGTCGGGGCGTCCGTAGGCGATGTTGTCCCGGATCGAGCGGTGCAGGAGCGAGGTGTCCTGGGTCACCATGGCGATGGCGCTGCGCAGGGACCCTTGCGTGACCTCGGCGATGTCCTGGCCGTCGACCAGAATGCGGCCACTCTCCAGGTCGTGCAGGCGCAGCAGCAGCGCCGTGATGGTGGTCTTGCCCGCGCCGCTCACGCCGACGAGCCCCACCTTCTCGCCCGCCCGGATGTGGAGGTTCAGACGCTCGATGATGCTGGAATCATCGCGCCCATAGTGAAAACTCACGTCCTCGAAGCGGATGTCGCCGCCGGTGACCCGCAGGGTGGCGGCCTCGGGCCGGTCGGTGATGGCGTGCGGACGCGCGATGGTCTGCATGCTCTCCTGGATCACCCCGACATTCTCGAAGATGCCGCGCACGGTCTGCATCACCCAGCCCGACATGGCCATGAGGCGCAGCACCAGGGCGAGGCCGGCCGCCGCTTCGCCCGTGGTCATGCCGCCACGCTGCCACAGGACGAGACAGACGCCCGCCGTGGAGACGATGAGGGCGCTGTTGAGGACGCCCAGCACCGTGGTGGTGGAGCTGACGAGGCGGAACTGGTGCAGGTAGGCGCGTGTGTGAATGTCGACGGCGTCGCGCACCGCCGCGCGCTCCTCGCGGTCGCGGGCGAACAGCTTCACGGTGAGGATGTTGGTGTAGCTGTCGACGATGCGCCCGATGAGGGCCGAGCGGGTGTCGGCCGTGACCAGCGACCGGGAGCGGGCGCGTGGCACGAACCAGCGGGTGAGGAAGCCGTAGGCCAGCACCCACAGGACCACCGGCAGGGCGAGCCACAGGGAGATGGACCCGAACAGGCCCACCGCCGTCACGGCGTAGATCGCCACGTACAGGAGCGTGTCGATGAACACGACGGCGAGTTCGCGCACCGCCGGCCCGACCTGCACGACGCGGTTGGCGAGCCGCCCGGCGAAATCCGCCTGGAAATAGGAAAGCGAGTGGCCGAGCGTGTAGAGATGCGTGCGCCAGCGGATCTGGTTCGTCACCTGGGGCACGATGAGCTGGTTCGACAGGATCTCGTGCAGCCAGATCGTGATCGGCCGCACCACCAGCACCAACCCGGCGGCGAGCAGGATCTTGGTGCCGTGATCGGCCCAGAACGTCGCCCGATCGGCGGTGTTGAGGAGGTCGATGAACCAGCCCATGAGCAGGTAGAGCGACGCCTCGACGGTGCCGGCGACGATCGCCACCAGGAACAAGGCGAGGAGCGCCGCCCGCACGGGCTTCAGGTAGAAGCCGGCGAAGCCCAGCACGGTCTTGGGCGGCATCCGCCCGTCATCGAACGGCGCGAACGGTTCGATGCGGCGCTCGAGCCAGTCGAGAAACATGAGATGTCCGATATGCGGTTGCGGCAGCGCCCTTATAGCTAGGCAGCGTAGGGCCCCTGCCAACCGGAGGCGATGCCGCACGAGAATCCGCCTGCCTTACTTGGTGCTTCCATCCGATACGCCAGCCACCCCTTCCCCAACCGCGACGTCGCCCATGCTCCGCCTCGCCCTCTACCAGCCAGATATTCCGCAGAACACCGGCACCCTGCTGCGCCTCGCGGCCTGCCTCGGGATCGCCGTCGAGATCATCGAACCGGCCGGGTTCGACGTGTCGGACCGGCACCTGCGCCGCTCGGGGCTGGACTACCTCGACCACGTGACGATCACGCGCCACCGCTCGTGGACCGCGTTCGACGGGTGGCGCCGGGAAGCCGGCCTGCGCCTCGTGCTGGCGACGACGCAGGGCGCCCTGCCGTACGGCGACTTCGCTTATCGACCGGACGATTGCCTGCTCATGGGCCGGGAATCCGCCGGGGTGCCGGATTCCGTCCATGCGGCCGCCGATGCCCGGGTGGTGGTGCCGATCCGGCCCGGATTGCGCTCCCTCAACGTCGCCGTCTGCGCCGCCATGATCCTCGGCGAGGGCCTGCGCCAGACGGGCGGCTTGCCCAGCCCTTCGCCGGACAGCGCGCCGGCCCTATTTTGAACGCCGTGCATAATCGCACTTGAACACCGTTCAAATCGTGGCAATCTCCTCCTCGACGGCAGCGCCCGTCGCTCGGGAGACCGCCCCATGTTCAACCTGTTTCGAACCCTCGCCCGTGGCGCCGCCGCCCAGGCCCGGGAAGACCTCATCGACCGCAACGCCCTGCTGATCCTCGACCAGCAGATCCGCGAGACCCGCGTCTCCCTGGAGCGCAGCCGCATGGCCCTGGCGACGGCGGTGGCCGGCGACACGTCCGAGGCCCGCCGCCTCGCCGAGGTGGAGAGCCGCGCCAGGGACCTCGAAGACCGGGCCGTCGCCGCCCTCGACGCCGGCCGCGAGGACCTCGCCCGGGACGCCGCCGACGCCATCGCCGAACTCGAATCCGAAGCCGAGGCCATCCGCACCGCGCGGACGCGGTTCGCCCGCGAACTCACCCGCATCCGCGCCGTGGTGAGCGACGCCACCCGCCGGCAGGCGGAACTGGAGCGGGGCCGGCGCATCGCGGCGGCGGCCGAATCCGCCCGCCGCCTCGGCGTCGCCGCCGCACCGGAGGACCGCGCCACCCTGCGGGAAGCCGAGGCGACCCTGGCCCGCCTGCGTACCCTCCAGGCGCATGCCGCGGACACCGAAGCGGCCCTGGCCGAAGCCGAGCCCGGCGCCGACATCGCCGAGCGTTTGGAGCGCGAAGGGTTTGGGAAAGCGACGCGTCCGACGGGAAGTGCGGTGCTCGAACGCCTACGCCAGCGCGCGACCGCCCAAGCCTGATTCACGCACTTGCCCTGCGAAATACCCCCTTCAAAAAGGACCGATCCCATGACCAACGAAACCACGCAGCATTCCGGCGCCTGGGTCGCCTTCACCTACGCGTCGTTCCTCGGCGCCGCCCTGATGGTGGCGCTCGGCATCCTGTTCATGCCCATCGACATCTGGATGAAGGGCTACTTCGCCATGGGGGTGATCATGCTGGTCCAGTCGTGCATCACCGCCACCAAGACGGTCCGCGACGTCCACGAGGGCCGCCGCATGGTCAACCGCATCGAGGACGCCAAGACCGAGCGCCTGCTGATGTCGGTCGGCAAGGATTGAGGGCGCGGTGACGGCGAGGCGACGGCGAGGATTGAACCGCCGGGATCGATATGGGACATCGGGGCCATGACGCGCCCCGACACGCCCTTCACGCCCCTGCCCGAAGCCGAGCTGACGGCCCTCAAGGGCGAGGCGACGGCGTGGTTCACCACCCTGCGCGACCGCATCGTCGCCGCCCTGGAGACCCTGGAGGACGAGGCGACGGGGCCGTTCCACGAGGACGCGCCGGCCGAGGCCGGACGATTCGAGAAGACGCCCTGGGAGCGCACGGATCACACCGGCAAGCCCGGCGGCGGCGGCACCATGGCGATCCTCAAGGGGCGGGTGTTCGAGAAGGCCGGCGTCCACGTCTCGGCGGTGCACGGCGAGTTCGCGCCGGAGTTCCGGGCGCAGATGCCGGGGGCCGCGGAGGATCCGCGCTTCTTCGCCACCGGCATCTCGCTCATCGCCCATCCGTGGAACCCGAACGCGCCCACGGTCCACATGAACACCCGGTTCGTGGCCACCACGCGGACGTGGTTCGGCGGCGGCGCCGACCTGACGCCGGTCCTCGACCGCCGGCGCAACCAGGACGACCCCGACACGCTCACCTTCCACGCCGCCATGAAGGCGGCCTGCGACGCCCATGCGCCGGCCGCCGACTACGCCCGCTACAAGGCGTGGTGCGAGGAGTACTTCTATCTGCCGCACCGCAAGGAGCCGCGCGGCATCGGCGGGATCTTCTACGATTATCATTGGACCGGCGATCCGGCGGCGGATCTCGCCTACACCCGCGACGTGGGCGGGGCCTTCCTCGAGGCCTATCCGGCGATCATGCGCGCCAACATGGGCACGCCCTGGACGGAGGCGGACCGGCTGGAGCAGCAGGTCCGGCGCGGGCGCTACGTCGAGTTCAACCTGCTGCACGACCGCGGCACCATCTTCGGCCTCAAGACCGGCGGCAACGTCGCGTCGATCCTGTCGTCCCTGCCGCCGACCGTGCGCTGGCCGTGAGCGAGACCGCGCTGCCGACCCGGTTCGCGCCGCAGCAGGATGCGGCGCTGAAAGCCATCGCCGACTGGCGCAAGGGCGGGGGCGCCCAGGTGTTCCGCCTGTTCGGCTATGCGGGCACCGGCAAGACCACGCTGGCCCGCCGCATCGCCGACGACGTCGACGGTACCGTGGTGTTCGGCGCCTTCACGGGCAAGGCGGCCTCGGTGATGCGGTCGAAGGGCTGCCACGACGCGGCGACGATCCACAGCCTGATCTACCGCACCAAGGAGACGGAGGACGGCGGCCCCGCCTTCACCCTCAACCGCACCGGGCCCATCGCCAAGGCCGAACTCGTCATCATCGACGAGTGCTCCATGGTGGATTCCGACCTCGGCAACGACCTCCTGTCCTTCGACAAGCCCGTGCTGGTGCTAGGCGATCCGGCGCAGCTGCCGCCCGTGCGCGGCGGCGGCTTCTTCACCGAGGCCGAGCCCGACGTGATGCTCACGGAGGTCCATCGCCAGGCCGCCGACGACCCCATCGTCCGCATGGCGATGACGATCCGCGAGGGCGGCCGCCTCACCCTCGGCGAGTACGGCCGCAGCCGCGTGGTCTCCCGGCGCAGCCTCGACCCCAACGAAGTGATCGCGGCCGACCAAGTGCTCGTCGGCATGAACAAGACTCGGCGGCTCTACAACAATCGCCTGCGCGAGATCGCCGGCCACACCGGCCCGATGCCGGCGGTGGGCGAGAAGCTCGTCTGTCTCCGGAACGACCGCACCAAGGGCCTGCTCAACGGCTCGACCTGGACGGTGCAGGCCCAGCGCGCGGCCCAGCGCCCCGACACGATCCGCCTCGACGTGGTGCCGGACGACGATCCGGCGCTCCGCCGCCGCCCCGTGGACATCAAGGTGCTGCGCGCGGTGATGTCCGGCTCCGAGGAGGAGATCCCGGCCTTCCTCCGCCGCGAGACCGACGAGTTCACCTACGGCTACGCGCTCACCGTCCATAAAGCACAGGGCTCGCAATGGGACAGCGTGGTCCTGTTCGACGAATCCTTCGCCTTCCGCGAGCACCGGGCGCGCTGGCTCTACACCGGCCTGACCCGGGCGGCGCAGGCGATCACGGTGGTGATGTAGGACCGCGCGACGCGGCAAGAACGCCTCGTGAAGCCAATCGCGAAGGTCGCGGACATGCGGGATTGTTGCCCGACCAAAGTCTGTCCGAAGACGAGCGGCCAGCTCATCAAATCCTCGACACGACCGGATATTAACCAGTGAGTTCATGGACCGCTTGCGTCCGGATCGACGCCGACGCTCCGCGGAACTCATCACATGATCGAGCCGTATCGCAGAACACATTTACGTTCCTGTACTTCCGATCGCCGATGCCGAATGGTTGTGCGAAATAATCACCTTGGGTTGATGGCCGTCCATGACTGCAACCACGCCGAACGAAGCCGACCGTCTGGCCGATCTTCGTGCACTCGCCCTCGTCGGGACGCCGCCGGAGCCGCATTTCGATGCCGTCTGCCGGACGGCTCAGGCACTGTTCGGCGTTCCGATCTGCCTCGTCACCCTCGTCGAGGAACACGAGCAGTGGTTCAAGGCCAAGTGCGGTCTGGCCCTGGAAGGCACGTCGCGCGCGGTGTCCTTCTGCAGTCATGCCATCCTCTCGGACGCGGTCATGGTGGTCGAAGACGCGGAGAACGACCCTCGATTCGCCTCGAATCCCCTCGTCACGGGCGCGCCGCATATCCGTTTCTACGCGGGCGCCCCACTGATCCTGCGACCGGGAGTCCGGGTCGGCACCCTGTGCCTGATCGGCACGAAGGCTCGGGCCCTCACCGATGCGGAGGCACGCCAACTCGAGGATCTGGCGCGCGTCGTCGTGGCTCACCTGCGCCTCCGCGGCGCCTTGCGGGCCGGAGAAGCCGCCGCCGAGCAACGTGCCCTCGATGTCGCCGCCCGCAGGAACGCCGAGCAGGCGGCGGCCGAGAGCGAGGCGCGCTACCGTGAAGCCCTGGACTCGACCCACGATGCCATCCTGGGCCAACTCGTCGAGGGGGTCATCGTCACCGACGGCAACGGCCGCATCACCCTCGTCAACGAAGCAGCGGGCAGAATTCTCGGGACGGTCCATCTCGACGTGACGCCCGATCAGTACAGCGACGCCTATCGCGTCTTCACCGAGGACGGTGCGCCCTACGATTCGCAGAACCTGCCCCTGGCACGCGCCGTCCGGGGCGAGACGGTGCTGGATGCCCGCTGGCGGGTCCGGCGGCCGGACGACACCGAAGTGCTTGGCATCGGCAGCGCCCGGCCGCTGCTGACCCGTGACGGACGGCAGATCGGCGCCGTCATGACGCTTCGGGACGACACCGCGCGCGATGCCGCCGAGCGGGCGCTTCGGGCGAGCGAGACGGAGCTGCGCGGATTGAACGCCACCCTGAGCGAGCGGGTCGCCGCCCGGACGCATGATGCCGAAACGGCCAAGCGGGAGGCCGAGCGGGCGAGCCTCGCCAAGACCGAGTTCCTGGCCTCCATGAGCCATGAGATCCGGACGCCCCTGAATGCGATCATCGGCTTCACCGACGTGATGATCGCCTCGGATCGGCTTCCCCCGGACCTCCGGCACCAAGCCGAACTCGTACGCACCTCCGGGTCGGCGTTGCTGACGATCGTCAACGACATCCTGGACTTCTCGAAGGTCGAGGCCGGAGCCGTCGTGCTGGACCGGCAGGCTTTCGATCCACGGGTGCTGATCGACAACTGCCTCAGCATCGTTCGAGGCTCCGCGGACCAGAAAGGCCTGGATGTCAGGGCGATGATCGACTCCGCTTTGCCCCCAAGCCTGAACGGAGACCAGGCGCGTCTCCGGCAGGTCCTGCTGAACCTCCTGAACAATGCGATCAAGTTCACGGCGCACGGCTCCGTGACACTCAATGCCCAGTACGAGGGTACCGGGGAAACCGGCGAGCGCCTGCGCTTCAGCGTGGAGGATACGGGGATCGGCATCGCCCGCGCGAAGCAGGATCGCCTGTTTCAGCGCTTCTCGCAGATCGACGGCTCCATCGAGCGGAACTTCGGTGGGAGCGGCCTCGGCCTTGCCATCTGCAAGCAGCTGGTCGACCTCATGGGCGGCGAGATCGGCGTCCGCTCCGAGGAGGGCATGGGTGCAAGGTTCTGGTTCGCCCTGACACTGCCGCTCGGGACCGGCGAACCGTCGGCGCCGCGCGCCAGTTGCCCCCCCATCGTGCAGCGGCCTGGGCGGATCCTCCTCGTGGAGGACAACCGGATCAACCAGGACCTCGCCCGGGCGGTCCTCGAGGTCGCGGGCCATGCCGTCGAGATCGTCGCGGACGGAGCCTCCGCCATCCGCGCCGTGGCCGAAGGGTGCTACGATCTGATCCTGATGGACGTGCAGATGCCGGGTATGGATGGCATGACGGCGACCCGGCACATCCGTGCGCTCGGGGCCGAAGCGGCCACGATCCCCATCCTGGCGATGACCGCCAACGTGCTGCCGGACCAGATCCGGATGTTCCGGGCAGCCGGCATGGACGATCACGTGGGTAAGCCCTTCGCCCGGGCGGACCTCTATCGCATCATCGATCAGTGGCTGTCGCGGGCGCCGGCCCGGACGACCCGATCCGACCCGCTTGCCACGGGCGTCGATCGGAGCGGCGAGGATTTGAGCCTGCTCGACCGAAGCGCCTACGACGCCATGATCGGCGTGATCGGCCGTGGGCCCGTCCACGACGCCCTGGGGATGCTCGCCGAGGAACTGGACGCGCGCTTCACCACGGCCGGGGAGACCGCGGCGGACCGGGATCAGCTGCGCTTCGAAGCGCATACCTGTGTGTCGTCCGCCGGCACGCTGGGTTTCCTCGCGCTCTCGAATGCCTGCCATGCCGTGGAGCTCTGCAGCGAGCAACGGATCGCCAGCGAAGGATCGGCGGTCTTCCAGGACCTGTTGGACGAAGCCCGTGGTCTGGCCCGGAGATCGGCGAGGCATGCCTTGCGGGTGGCGGCCCAGCCGCCAAGCCACGCGTCGGTCCATGCGGGTGTCGAGCGTCGCAACTGACGCCGATGCGCTTCACGCAGCGACGGAATCCGGTCCCGACGGCGCCGGTACCCGCATCCGCTCGGTGATCGCCGCCAGGGTGTCGGTGGTCAGGATTTCGATGGTCGCCAGGGTCTCGGCGTCGGGCGGGACACCGCCCGAGCGGGCGTCCTCCTCCAGGACGGCGAGGCGTGCCGCCAGGGCCCGGCCGCCGATGTTCAGACTCATGGACTTGAGGCTGTGGGCCGCACTGGCGAGCGCGGGCGCGTCGCCCGCCGCGCAAGCCGCCGCGATCTCCACCAGGGCGACGGGGGCGTGCTCGGCGTAGAGGGCGACGATACGCTCAGCGAACCCGCTGCCGGCGGATAGTGCCATTTCGACGAGGCCGTTCACCACCTCGTCGTCGAGGAGGCCATCGGGCTCGGCACCGGGGTCATCGGGCGCGATTGCATCGGAACTCATCGCCTCGGGATCGAGAACGCGCGACAGCATCGCGGCGAGCGCCGCCAGGGTGAAGGGTTTGGTCAGCGTGCCGTCCATGCCGGCGTCGCGCCAGGCCTCGGCCGCCGCGCCGATCACGTGGGCGGTGAGCGCCACGATGGGGATGCGCCGGCCGGACGAAGCCTCTTCGGCCCGGATCGCGCGGGCGGCGTCGTAGCCGTCGAGCACCGGCATGCTGCCGTCCATGAGGACGAGGTCGAACGCCTGCGCGCGGCACGCCTCCACGGCCTCGCGCCCGTCGACCACCGTGACGATCCGCGTGATGCCGCAGCGTGCCAGGGCCGCGCAGGCGACCTCGCGGTTGACGGCGCTGTCGTCGGCCACCAGCACCCGCGCGCCGGGGAACTGCGCCAGGGCGGCACCGGCGAGCGCGGTCCGCGCCGCTGCGGCGAAGGGGGCGCCGCTGGCCAGGGCGCCGAGGGCCCGGTCCCATTCGTCCTGAACCACGGGCCAGCGGAGGAGGTCGTCTGCGAAGCCCGCCCCCAGCACCGTGCCGGCGGCCGGATCGCCCATGCGGGCGATTGCGAGCACCCGGCCCGTCGCCGACGGACGGCGACCGAGGGCGACGAGATCGGCCGCATCGGCGATCCAGTGGGCGGTCGCGGCCTGCGGCGCATCGGCGGCGACCGGCACGAAGCCGGCCGCGACCAGGCGCTCGCACAGGCTCGCGACGCTGGCGGCGCCCGCATGCGCCACGACGACGAATGCCGGGATGCCGTCGGCGCGCCGATCTGCCCTGACCGCATCGTCCACGGCCTCCAGGGGGAGTTCGGTCCAAAAGGTCGAGCCCTCGCCCAGGACGCTGTCGACCCCCATGGTGCCGCCCATGGCCAGCGCGAGGCGGTGGGCGATGGAGAGGCCGAGGCCGGTGCCGCCGAAGCGGCGTGTGGTGGATTGGTCGGCCTGCGAGAAGGCCGAGAAGATGGTGCCGACCTTCGACGCGGGAATGCCGATCCCGGTGTCGCGCACGCTGAGGCGCAGGCGGTCCGGGCCGACCCGTTCGAGGCGCACCAGCACGTGGCCTTGCGGCGTGAATTTCAGGGCGTTGTTGACGAAGTTCGAGAGGATCTGCCCCAGGCGCACGGGATCGCCGACGATCTGACGGGGCACGTCGGGCGCGATGAAGGCCGCGAGATCGAGATTCGCTTCGCGGACCTTCTCGGCGAACAGCGACACCACCGTATCGACGATCTCGGCGGGCGCGAGTGCGATGCGCTCGAGGTCGATCTTGCCGGCCTCGACCTTCGCGAAATCGAGGATGTCGTTGATGATGGCCAGCAGATTCTGGCCCGAACGGGCGATGACCTCGGCGTAGCGCTTCTGCCGGTCGGGCAGGTCGGCGGCGGCGAGCAGTTCCGCCATCACCAGCATGCCGTTCAGGGGCGTGCGGATCTCGTGGCTCATGGTGGCGAGGAAGGACGATTTCGCGCCGTTGGCGGCTTCGGCCGCCTCCTTGGCCTCGTGCAGGTCGGCCGTGCGCGCGGCGATGTCGCTTTCCAGGCGCTCCATGTGGCGGGCGAGGCGGTCGCCGCGCTCGCGCACGGTGCCCAGCAGGGTGTTGAAGGTGCGAGCCAGCACGCCGACCTCGTCGTCGCGCACGATGCGGGCGACCTCGCCGTAATCCTCGGCCGCGCGGACCCGGTCCATGGTGGCGGCGAGTTCGGCGATGGGCTGTGTGATGGAGCGGTGCAGGCCGTACGAGACGGCGAGGCCGAGGGCCAGCGCCAGGGCCGAGGCCAGAGCCGACGCCTTCAGGATCGTGAGGAGCCGGTCGATCAGGTCGGTGGTGTCGGCGACGAGCACGAGGGTTCCGACGGTGAGGCCGGCATGCAGGATCGCGACGCGCACCTGCGCGGTCCGGCTGCCGAGCAGCCACAGGGGCGAGCCGCCGGCATCGAGGTCGATGTCGCTGTCGAGGCGGATGGCGAGCCCCTGGTCCGCCAGGGTCGAGCCGTCCGGGCGCTCGATGCCCGCGTAGACGAGGTCGGGCCGGCGGGCGATGGCGCTGAGCGTGCGCGTCGCCTCCGCGGCATCGCCCTCGGAGACGGCCCGGGCGCTCGACGCGGCGAAGACCTGCGCGATGGTCGAGAGGGCGTCGCGCTTGGCCTCGGCGTAGCGATGGACCTCCTGCCACAGGTTGAACGCCGCCGCCGCCGCGAGGGCGAGGGCGACGGACGCGAACACCGCCAGCGCCAGCCGCCCCGCGAGGGAGCGGAACACGGGCAGGCGCCGGGCGGGCGCATGCGGCACGGTCACTGCGACAGCTCCGTGTTGGCCGAACTCGGGCCGACGCCCCGGGGCACCGGCACGTCGGTGGCGCCGTACCGGGCATTGAGGACGAGGTTGGGGCCGTCGTACAGGTTGATGAGGCGGGCGATGATCACCGTGTAGGCGGATTGATCGGCCACCGGCCTCTTCGAATCGATGATGAGCCGACCCGAAGGCAGGTAGATGGTGCCGAGCAGGGTCCGCGCCTCGTCGCTGATGATGCGGTATTCGCGCAACGGCAGCGGCCCGCCGGGCGGCGGCTTCGGCTTGCCCTTGCCGCCCAGCGGCGGCGGGAGTTCCACCACGAGTCCGACCACACCCGTGGCGAGACTGCCGACGCCGTTGACGACGCCGCCGACGCCCCCGAGGAGGGAGCCGACGAGGGAGCTGGACACGGCCTCGGCGACGAGGTTCCGCTCCTCGAAGAACAGCAATCCGCGCATGGGCTCTTCCTTGGGCGCGGTGAGGCTGATGACGCTCTTCTCGTCGAACAGCAGGCCCGCCCGCGGGCCGGTGAAGTAGAAGCCGACGTTGACCCCCTCCAGGGAGCTCTTCTTGTCGACCACCAGGGGGCCGTCCTTCATCACGTAGACCCCCGGCCGGAGCGTCACCGTCGCGCCCTTGGTGATGTGGAGGCCGCCGCAATAGGTTCCCGGATTCAGGGTCGCCACGGTGGTGACGATGTTCTTGCCGTAGGCCGGATTGTCGGGGTCCTCGACGTACTTCTTCGGGTTGAGCAGGCTCCCGAGGTCGAGGCACGGCTCGATCCTCGGAGCCGGGAGGTGCGCGAGGGGGTCGCGCATGACCGGACAGCCCGTGGCGGGCTGGGGTGAGAAGTTCGCCCGGCCGGCATAGCCGCCGGCCGAGCAGATCGAGATGGCCTGCGCCACAGCGGCGTTCTCGCCCTGGATGCCGGCGGGATTGATCGAGTTCGAGTAGAGCGAGCAATCCGAGGCGGTGATCCGCGCGGCACTCTCGAGGTGGAACGCGCCCATGGACAGGCCGTCCAGGGCGAGGAGGCACAGGCGGGTGGTGCCGGCGAGCTTGGCCGTCGACTGGACCCGGACGTCCAGGCTCGGCAGGTTCAGGAGCCGGCCGAGGGTGAGGACGATGGTCTCCGAGAGGGTGACGCGCACGCCGGAATGCGTACCCACCACCTCCGCCGCCGCCGCGACGGGACGCTGGTTCCCGGCCTGGGCGCGGGCCATGGCGATGGCGGTGCGGACCGCGCTGGCATCGTCGGTGTTGGCGAGCTTGAACTGGTTGACGCCCGCGATGGCGCCGCTGTCGGCCGCGCGCTGGAGCTCGGACCGGCGCTTGACCAGGGACCCGTACTCCACGGCCGCGGCGCTCATCCCCGTCACGACGGGAAGCAGCAGCGCGAAGATCAACACGATGCCGCCGCGCTTGTCCCTGGCGAATTCGGCGAACGACCGGCTCATCTTTCAGCTCCCATGCCTAGGAATGGGCACGGACCGGTTGAGATTGAATAAACCTCGCGAAGTTGCGCCGCCGAGGCGAGACAACTTCGAACACCTATCCTGATAAATTTTAAGGTTATCGGATGACGAACACGTTATCGTCGGCGGATCGATGCTGGCGCGAACGGTGAATTAACCGCCGCCATGCGATCCCGTTGCGAGCGTGTCGCCGTCGCGCCGCGCGCAGGTTCCCCTCACGCCCGTGTTTCCGCCCGCCGCTCATCGCCGAACACGAAGCTGCGCGGCTCCGGATGCAACGGAGGCCGGGCACGCGGGCGAGACACGTCCCATCGGGGCGCATCGACGAGTCCGGGGTCTGGCCGGGCGGTTGCGCCGGGACACGGGCGGGGCC
Source organism: Methylobacterium sp. Leaf100 (assembly GCF_001422845.1). Classification (NCBI taxonomy): domain Bacteria; kingdom Pseudomonadati; phylum Pseudomonadota; class Alphaproteobacteria; order Hyphomicrobiales; family Methylobacteriaceae; genus Methylobacterium; species Methylobacterium sp. Leaf100. Next base: position 206,821 of record NZ_LMMW01000012.1, read on the forward strand.
GCGGCCGTCGAGTTCGCCGTGGTGATCGTCCCGCTCTTCGTGGTCATTCTGTTCGTCCTCGAGAACGCCCTCGTGCACTGGATCACGGCCTCCCTCGACAACGGCCTCGACAGCGCGATGCGGCAATTCTACGTCCGCGCCGACGGCTCGGGCGGCTCGCCCCTCGACGGGGTCCGCACGGAGCTGTGCCGGCAGGTCGCGCCCTTCGTGAAATGCGACGCCCTCAAGGTCGATGTCGCTGCCTACGACAGCTTCGCCAGCGTCGACCGCGCCTCTCCGGTCGATGCCGCCACGAAGGACTGGCGGCCGGGCTTCGGGACCCAGCACGGGTGCCTGCTGAAGGGCAGCGTCGTCGTGGTCCAGGCGGCGCTGGCCCAGCACACGTTCCAGCCCTTCGGGATCGCCCCGGGCCAGTTCCGAGACGGCAGCCGCCTCATCAATGCGGCGGCGGTGATCCAGCTCGAAGGCAATTCCCCCGTCGCGAGCGGATGCTGAGCCGGGCCGCACGGAGCGCAGCGCGTCGCCTCGCCGGGCAACGCGACGGCGTGGCCATCGTCGAGTTCGCCCTCCTGATCCCGGTCCTGCTGCTGCTCTACTTCGGCACCGTCGAGATCACCAACGTCCTGCGCCACGCGCGCAAGCTCGACATCCTGTCCCGCACCATCGGCGATACCCTGTCCCAGCGCACCCGTCCGACCTCGGCGGAGGTCGAGGACATCTTCCGGGCGGCCGCCATCGTTCTCGCGCCCTACGCCGCCGACGGGGTCCGCATCACCATCAGCGCCGTCGGCGTCCCCGGCGGCACCGAGCCCGGGCCCCTGCGGGTGTGCTCGAGCGCGGCGGCGTCCGGTTCGCCCCTGCGCGCGCCCGAGGCCCCGGCGCCGGTGAGCGACGCCGAGGCGACCCAGCCCGCCGGCACCCGGCTCATCCTCGTCGAGATCACCAGCACCTACCGGCCCGTCTCGGGGCCGGGCGTGTTCCGGGACGCGGTGTCGGGCCTCGACCTCGTGCGCAAGACCCTGTGGCCCGTGCGCTACGGCCGGCGCTACGCCAGCGAAAGTCCCGAGATCGTGCTGCCGGGTGGGCTGCCCTGCCCGCCCTGAGGCCCGTCCGGTGAAGCGAAATGGCGCCGGCCGGAAGATTTCATTCACCCTGTGGCACGCGACGGGCAGCCAAGACGGCGCCGATAGTCCAGAAAACGAGCGCGGCCGCACGGCACGGCGGGGGCTCGGCCCCCGGGCGTACGATGGCGGTCCGGGATCTCAAGGCCACGCGATGTTCGTTCTCGTCCTCGACGACGCCCCCCTGAACAACATGCTGATGGCCGAGGCCATCCGGACGATTCCGGACTGCACCGTGCGCGACTTCACGCGGCCGGCGGACGCCCTGGCCTTCGTCGCCGCCAATGCCGACGCCATCGGGCTGGCGATCTCGGATTACGACATGCCGGGCATGAACGGCGTCGCGTTCATCCGCGCCGCCCGCGCCGTGCCGGGCTTCGAGCACGTTCCGGTGGTGATGGTGACGAGCCTCGACCAGCGCAGCCTGCGCCGGGAGGCCCTGGAGGCCGGCGCCACGGATTTCCTGGCCAAGCCCTTCGACCCCATCGAGATCCGCGCACGGGTGTCGAACCTGCTCGCCCTCAACCGCGCCCGCATCGGAGAACGGGAGCGCGCCGCCTGGCTCGACCGCGAGGTCAAGGCGGCCACCGCCCTCATCGCCGCCCGCGAGCGCGAGATCGTGCTGATGCTGATGAAGGCCGCCGAGCATCGCGACAACGAGACCGGCAACCACGTCGCGCGGGTGGCCGGGCTCGTCGCCCTCATCGCCCGCGGCCTCGACCTGCCCGACGCCGAGGTCGAGCAGCTCAGCCTCGCCTCGACCATGCACGACGTCGGCAAGATCAGCGTGCCGGACACCATCCTGCTGAAACCCGGCCCCCTGACGCCCGAAGAGCGCACCGAGATGGAGCGCCACGCCGAGCGCGGCCGGCGCATCCTCGAGGGTTCGTCGTCCCTCCTCATGCAACGCGCCGCCGAGATCGCCGCCACGCATCACGAGCGCTGGGACGGCAGCGGCTACCCGGCGGGCCTCGCCGGCGAGGCGATTCCCCTGTCGGGCCGCATCGTCGCAGTGGCCGACGTGTTCGACGCCCTCACCTCCGACCGGCCCTACAAGAAGGCCTGGAGCGAGCGGGAAGCCCTCAACCACATCCTGGCCAACGCGGGCTCGCATTTCGACCCGGCCTGCGTCGCGGCCTTCGCCCGGATGCTGCCGAAGGGTGGGACGCCGGCCTGATCCCGTCCCCGGTTGGCGCCCGGCGGCCCGACGACCTATCTCCCGGCCGGACACGCACACGGGAGAGCCCCTTTGACACACGAATCCGGCGGCCCGCCGCAGATGCACGCGACGACGATCCTGATGGTGCGCAAGGGCGGGCGCGTCGTCATCGGCGGCGACGGTCAGGTCAGCCTCGGCCAGACCATCGTGAAGGGCAACGCCCGCAAGGTGCGGCGGCTGGCCAAGGGTGCGGTGATCGGCGGCTTCGCCGGCGCCACGGCCGACGCCTTCACGCTGTTCGAACGGCTGGAAGCCAAGCTCGAACAGTATCCGGGCCAGCTCACCCGCGCCTGCGTCGAGCTCACCAAGGATTGGCGCACGGACCGCTACCTGCGCCGCCTCGAAGCCATGATGCTGGTCGCCGACCGCGAGGTCAGCCTGCTGCTCTCGGGGTCCGGCGATGTCCTCGAGCCGGAGCACGGCGTCATGGCCATCGGTTCGGGTGGCAACTACGCCCTTGCCGCCGCCCGCGCCCTCGAAGATGGACAGCACGACGCAGAAACCATCGTCCGGCGGGCGATGGGGATCGCGGCCGAAATCTGCGTCTATACGAATCACAGTCTCGTCATCGAGGCTTTGGATGCATGATCGACTGAGCGAAGTCTCGTACGATTAACGAACCTTTCCGAGATTCCCCCCAAACTGACGCGAAAAGCTGTTCTGGGGAGTCGAAGATCATGCGGATCAGGGCGAAGATTCTGGCGTTCGTCATCGCCTGCAGCGCGGTGACGCTTCTCGTGGCGGGCGTCGGGGTCTTCACCCTGCGGGCGTTCGACACCGCCATCGAGCAGGGGCGTCTCGCGACCCAGCGCGCCCTCGACGCCGCCCGGCTCAACCGCCACGTCACCACCATCGCCCTGGAGTCCCGCGGGATCTACGCCGCCAAGGACACCGCCGATGCGGTGAAGTACGCCGCGCGCCTGCGCCAGAACCTCACGGACATGAACGCGGTCCTGGCGGCCTGGCCGGCCCGCCTCACGCCGGCCGAGGAGGCGCTGTTCGCCAGGGTGGCAGAAGGGGCCGCCGCCTTCACGCCGCTGCGCCTCGAGACCGCGCGCCTCGGCACCGAGGTCTCGCCGAAGGCCGCCGCCGACCAGGGCTTCACGGAAGCGAACCGCGCCAACCGGCAGGCCTACCAGGACAGCATCGACGCCCTGGTGGCCGACAGCCTGTCCCGCCTCACCGCCATCGAGCGCGCCACCGACAGCCTCTACGATCAGCGCATCGTGCTCCTCGTCGCCCTCGCGATCGGTGGGCCCTTCGCCTGCCTGCTCATCGGCGTCGGCGTCGGCAACAGCCAGATCGCCCGCCCCCTGGTGGGCGTCGCCGCCGCGATCCGGCGCCTGTCCGAAGGCGATCACCAGCTCGCCGCCATGACGCCGCGCCGCGACGAGATCGGCGACATCCAGCGCAGCATGGCGGTGTTCGCCACCGCCATGCGGCAGGCCGAGACCCTGCGGATCGATGGGGACCGGGCCTCCACGGATGCGAGCGCGCGGCGCCGGGCCGATCGGGTCGACCTCGCCGATCGGTTCCAGGGCAGCGTCGGCGGCCTCGTCGGCACCCTGTCGGGGGCGGCCGCCGCCCTGGAGGAGACCGCCCGGACGATGGCCCGCAACGCCGAGCACGCCGACGCCCAGTCGAGCGCCGTCATGCAGGCGGCCAATGCCACCGCCCTCAACGTCCAGGCGGTGGCGGCGGCGACCGAGGAACTCGCCGCCACCGCCGACGCCATCGGCCAGCAGGTGGCGCACACCTCGGCCGCCGCCGCCGGCGCCGTGGAGAGCGCCCGGCGCACCCATGCGCGGGTCGACGTGCTCGCCGGCAGCGCCGCCCGCATCGGCGATGTCGTCGCCCTGATCTCGAACATCGCCGGCCAGACCAATCTTCTCGCCCTCAACGCCACCATCGAGGCGGCCCGTGCCGGCGAGGCCGGGCGCGGCTTCGCCGTGGTCGCCGCCGAGGTGAAGGACCTGGCGTCCCAGACCGCCCAGGCGACACAGGAGATCACCGCCCAGATCGCCACGATCCAGGCCGCGACCCGCGAGACCGTCGAGGCCATCGCGGAGATCGGCACCACCATCGGCAGCGTCCACGGCATCGCCCAGGGGGTGGCCGCCGCCGTCGAGGAGCAGCAGACCGCCACCCAGGCCATCGCCCGCAGCATCTCCGACGCCGCCCACGGCACACAGGAGGTGACCCGGACCATGGGGCAGGTGCGCGCCGCCGCGGCCGAAGTCGGCACGGGCGCGGCCCGGGTCCTCGGCGCGGCGGCCGAACTCGCGCGCCAGACCACTACCCTCGACGGCGAGGTCACGGGCTTCGTCGGCACCATCCGGGCGGCCTGACCCCGCATCCGGGCGGCCTGACCCCGCATCCGGGCAGCGTGACCCCGCGTCCGGGCGGCGTGAGCCCGGCCGCACCCTGGTAAGGCAGCCCCGGCGCGCTTAAGTCGGCAGCGTGGAACAGCCCCCGACCGCCCCCGCCCTCGCCCTCCCGGGCGACGGCCCGCTGCCGAATCATGCGGTGCTCCTGCGCGCCGGGGTGGCACGCGGGATCATCACCGACGATCAGGCCCTGGCCCTCGACCGATTGGCGCGCGAGGACGTCGCCGCCCAGGACGAGCCCCGCGACGACGAGCGCCTGCGGTTCGTCACGGGGTTCGCCGATATCTTTGTGACCCTTGGCCTCGTACTGTTCTTCGGCACCACCGGTTATCTCGGGATAGATCGGCTGGGGCCGGTCGGCGGTTACGGTCTAGTCGCCCTCGAGGCCTGGGTGCTCGCGGAGTTCTTCACGCGACGCAGACGCATGGCCTTGCCGAGCATCGTCCTACTCGTGGTCTTCGCACTGGCGACCTATAACGCCGCCGGCTTCGCACTGGTCGATCCGGATACGGAGGCCTCACGGGGGACGACGTTGTTCGATCTCGTGTTTCGCGGTCATCCGGAAGCGCGGCCTTTGATTGGTGCCGGCCTCGTCACGCTGCTTCTCGTGGGGCTGCATTACTGGCGCTTCAGGGTGCCCATCACCATCGCGGCGGGAACGGCGGCCCTGATCGGCCTGCTGCTTGGTCTCGTCGCCGCCGTCGATCCGTTCTTCGCCTACGACCGGCTGCCCTGGCTGCTGAGTGCCGCGGGCCTCGGGACCTTTGCGCTCGCGATGCGTTTCGACCTGTCGGATCCCCGGCGGTTGACGCGCCGGACCGACATCGCCTTCTGGCTCCACCTCCTTGCGGCCCCGATGATCGTCCATCCGGTACTCAGCGCTGTCGCGAAGGGGAACACCTCGCAGATCGGCTTGGCCTTTCCAGTTCTCGCCATCGTCCTCGGGTTAGCCAGCGTTGCCCTTGTGACGGACCGGCGGGCGATTCTCGTGTCGAGCCTGGTCTATGCCGGCCTTTCGTTCGACGCCCTCCTGCGTGAGATCGGAATCACGGGCAACGTTCTGCCCTTGGCGCTCCTCGCCCTCGGCACCTTCATCCTTCTTCTGAGCGCCGGCTGGCATCCCCTGCGGGCCCGAATCCTGCGCGCCCTCCCCCGCCCTTGGGCAGCCCGGCTGCCGCACCCGATCGGAGCGTGATGACCAGTTTCTCCCCCCGCGAGATCGTTTCGGAACTCGATCGCTTCATCGTCGGCCAGGCCGACGCCAAGCGCGCCGTCGCCATCGCGCTGCGCAACCGCTGGCGCCGCCAGCAATTGACCGGTCCTTTGCGCGAAGAGGTCGCGCCGAAGAATATCCTGATGATCGGCCCCACCGGCTGCGGCAAGACCGAGATCGCCCGCCGCCTCGCGCGCCTGGCCGGCGCGCCGTTCCTCAAGATCGAGGCCACGAAGTTCACCGAGGTCGGCTATGTCGGCCGCGACGTGGAGCAGATCGTGCGCGACCTCGTCGAGGTCGGCATCGGCCTGAAGCGCGAGGAGAAGCGCCGCGCCGTGAAGGCCAAGGCCGAGGCGGCGGCCGAGGGCCGCATCCTCGATGCCCTGGTGGGCCCTACCTCCGGTCAGGCCACCCGCGACAGCTTCCGCAAGAAGCTGCGGGCGAGCGAACTCGACGACAAGGAGGTCGAGATCGAACTCAGCGGCAACCCGTCCGGCGGCCTGCCGATGTTCGAGATCCCGGGCATGCCGGGTGCGTCCATGGGCGCGGTCAACCTCGGCGACATGCTCGGCAAGGCGCTCGGCGGCCAGAAGGGCAAGCCCCGGCGGATGACCGTGAAGGAGGCCTACGCGCCCCTGCTGGCCGAGGAATCCGACAAGCTCGTCGACACCGAATCCCTGACCCAGGAGGCGATCCGCGAGGTCGAGGACAACGGCATCGTCTTCCTCGACGAGATCGACAAGATCTGCGCCAAGGAGGGTCGCTCGTCCGCCGACGTGTCCCGCGAGGGCGTGCAGCGCGATCTGCTGCCGTTGATCGAGGGGACCACGGTGGCGACGAAGCACGGGCCGGTGAAGACCGACCACATCCTGTTCATCGCCAGCGGCGCCTTCCACGTCTCGAAGCCGTCCGACCTCCTGCCGGAATTGCAAGGGCGCCTGCCGATCCGCGTCGAGCTGCAGCCCCTCACGGTGGAGGATTTCAAGCAGATCCTCACCACCACGGAGGCGAGCCTGCTGAAGCAGACCGTGGCGCTGATGCAGACCGAGGGCGTGACCCTCGAATTCAGCGACGACGCGGTGGATGCCCTGGCCAAGGTCGCGGTGGACGTGAACAATTCAGTGGAGAACATCGGCGCCCGCCGCCTCCAGACGGTGCTGGAGCGCGTCATCGACGAGATCTCGTTCACCGCCACCGACCGGTCCGGCGAGACCGTGCCCATCGACGCCGCCTACGTCCGCGCGCGGGTCGAGAGCCTGGCGGCGAACGCGGACCTGAGCCGGTTCATCCTGTGAGGCGGTAGGGCGTCAGCCGGTTCATCCTGTGAGGCGGCAGGGCGTCAGCCGGTTCGTCCTGTAAGGTGGCAGGGCGTCAGCCCTGCCAGACCTCGCCCGGCCGGAACGCCCGGAAGCGCTCCGGCGCGATCCCGTTCTCGGCGCACGCCACCGCCAGGGCCTCGACGGGTTGCTCGATCCCCTCGTCGGTGAGCTGGAAGCTGCCCCAATGGTGGCCGATCATCTGGTCGGCGCCGAGGAGCAGGCCGGCCGCCACCGCCTCGGCGGGGTCCATGTGCTGGTCGCGCATGAACCAGCGCGGCTCGTAGGCGCCAATGGGCAGGGTGGCGAGGCGCGGCGGCCCGAACCGGGTGCGGGCCTCGGCGAAGATCGCCCCGCCGCGAAATCCGGTGTCGCCCGAATGGTAGTGCACGCCCACCGGCGTCGTCAGCACGAACGAGCACCACAAGGCCATGCGCTTGTCGTTGAGCCCACGCGCCGACCAGTGATTGGCCGGCGTGACATGCACCGTGAGGCCGCCGCCGAGGTCGATCGCTTCGCCCCAGTCGCGGGTCTCCACATGCATGGTGTCGTCGTAGGCCCGCAGGATCGCGTCGTTGCCCAGCGGCGCCAGAATGAGCGGCTGATGCGCCTGCCACAGGCGCGCGACGGTGGGGCCGTCGAGGTGGTCGTAGTGGTTGTGGGTGATCAGGACCACGTCGATGGGCGGGAGGTCGGCATAGGCGATGCCGGGTGGGTTGACGCGCTTGGGGCCCGCGAACCGCACCGGGCTGGCCCGGTTCGCGTAGACCGGATCGACCAGGATGTTGCGCCCCGCCACTTGGAACAGGTAGCTCGCGTGCCCGATGAGGGTGACGCGCAGTCCCGCGAACCGCTCGGGCGGCCGGTCCCGGAACGGGCTCGGATGGTGCTTCGGCCACAGGGCCCGCACCGGACTGTCGATGCCGCGCCGGCGGCGCCAGCGGGCGATGTCCGAGAGATCCTTGTCGGCGGGCTGGTCCGGCCCGTGGAAGCGCAGGCCGTCGAAATGATCGCTCTTCGGCCCCCGGTAATACGGGTTGCGCGTGCGCTTGTGCGCCGCATAGCCGACGCCCCCGAGGGTCATCACCGTGGCGGCGCTGAGGGCCGTGATCAGATCGTTGCGCTTCATCCACCCGAGATGGCTGGTGCACGCGGCCGTTCAAGCGGCCACGCTGCGGTTCAAGAGCGCCAGCGCAGTTCCTGCGTCGCTAGGGGATTGCGGAACGGCCGGCCCTCGCGGGCGGCGGCGAGGGCCTCGCGCTTCAGGCGGAAGTACCATTGCGAGGGCAGATCGCCCTGGCCGAACAGCACCATGGTGGGCTTCCGGTCGAGGCCGGCTTGGGCGTGCTGGAGCACCTGCTGGTCCTGGGTCAGGAACTGGCGCATCAGCGGGCGGGCCACGGGCTTCAGCAGGTTCAGCGCCGGCATGTTCCAGTACAGGGCGTTGGTCAGCAGGGTGCGGTTGTGGGTGAGCGGCGTGGCGAAGGTGTAGTTCGCCACGCGCTTGGCCCCCGCCACGATCCGCTCCAGCCGCACGCCGGGCAGGCGGAACTCGATCTCCACCGCCGGGGCGCCGCCGAGCAGCCGATAGACCGGCGAACTCGTGGTGGTGGCGTGGCTCGTCATGGTGAAGCCGTGCGGCGTCGGCGTGAAGGTCTTCACCTTCTCGCGCAGTTCCTTCGACGGGCGGAACCACCAGGAATCGTGCACGAACGCGACGTGGCCGGGATCGACGAGACTCAAGGTGGTGAGATCGAACGAGGCCTCGACCACGAGTTCGATGACGACACGGCCGGCGGCCTCGAACCCGAGTTCGGGCAGGGCCGGCACGTCGGTGCCGGACGGGCTCCCAAGATACGAATTGACCCAGGCGAAGCCCGCGCTCTCGCGGACGGGGAAGCGCTGCACCGCGATTTTCGAAAAATCGGCGGCGTCGGAGGAGGACAGGGTCGGCACGTCGCGGCAGCGCCCGTCGGTGCCGAAGCGCCAGCCGTGGAACGGACAGGTCAGGGCGCCGCCGTCGAAGCGGCCCTTCGACAGGGCCATGCCGCGGTGGGGGCAGCGATCCCGGAGTGCGAAGGCGGCTCCGGCGGTGTCGCGGCCGAGGACGATCTGCTCGCCGTTGAGTTCCACCGCCTTGAGGCTGCCGGGCTTCAGACCGTCGGAGCGGGCGACGCAGTACCACGCGTCGCCGAGCGGCTGGCGCATGGCATCGGGATCGAGGGCGGCCTCGTCGGGCGCCGGAGCGCGCGGGCTGGGGCTGGCGGACATGGCGGGTTCCGGGCACGCCCTCCCGGGCGGGTGCCAGCGTCTTAGACTTGGGGCCTCGCCGTGGCCAGTCGACTTCAAGTCCACCTCGGCCCGCCCGGGTCTGGAGGGGAGCGGCGGAAGGGCGCAACCGGGGCCCTTTTCAAACCCCGATCCGACCCCTACCTTGCCCTCAGTCGCAACGAACGAAAGGAGGTGATCCAGTGTCTCATTGTCATCAGCCGCTCTCCCCGGCCACCCTGACCTGGACCGTCGCCTCCGGCGCTGCCTACTAGCGCCTCGGCGGGAAGAACAAGGGATCGGCCGGACAACGAGTGGTCCGGCAATGGAAGGCCCGCCCCGAAAGGGGCGGGCCTTCGGCCTGTCTGGCGCGCCTGCGGCCGGCCTGAAGACGAGCCTGCGGCTTTGCCTTGGATGTCGGTTCAGCGACGCTGGAACAGGGGCTGGGCCAGGGTCTCGGCCCGGGCCATCCAGAGATCCCGCTCCGAGCGGGCCTGAGCGAGCTCCTCGGCGTTGGCGTTGATCTTGGTGCGCATCTCGCGCATTTCGCTGGCGGCGGCGGCCGTGAGGGCCTTGAGCTGATCGCGCTCGGCGCGGACCTCGTCGAGGGCCTGCATTTCGGATTCGACATGGCCACGCAGGCCCCGCAGCTCGTCCGCCAGGACTGCCTGGAGGCTGTCGTAGCGCTCGAACTCGACCTTCAGCTTGGCCTTCAGCATCAGATTCTCGGCCATCAGGTCCGAGAGATCGGTCTCGGAATCGACGAGGGGCGCCGGCGTCGCCGCGCTCGGTGCGACGACGCGGGGGGTCCAGGCCGGGGCCTCGGCCTGCGGCTCGGCCACCTCTTCGACGGGCTGCGGCATGCCGGCGGGGCGCGAGGCCTGCGCCGCCTGGGTGGCCGTCACCGCCTTCATCGCGGCGAGCCAATCCCGGAGCGGACCCGGCTGGGGACGACCCGGCTGATCGTTGGGCGGGAATTGGCGGGCGGGTTCCGACATCGGATGTGTCCTCGGCTTTCGCGAGCATCCGATCAAAATATGCTTAACGAAGTGTGAAATTCGGCGCGCGAACCCTTACGGGCAGCTCTGATGTTTGGGGTGGTACCCGGCGAATGCCGGGATGGTCGTCGCGCTGTCCGGAACAGGGTATCGAGGCCTCCCCGTCGCCGGAGCCAACGACCATGTTCCTCGAAGCCCCAGAATTGCGGGCCCTGCCGGGCCTGCGCCACGCCTTCTTCACCCGGGAGGGCGGCGTCTCGGACGGGCTTTACGCCTCCCTCAACGGCGGCCTCGGCTCGGCCGACGATCCGGCGCGTGTCGCCGAGAACCGGGCCCGGATGTGCACGGCCCTCGGCGTGGCACCGGAGAACCTCGCCAGCCTGTATCAGGTTCATTCCGCGAAGGCCGTGGTGGTGGAGGCCCCCATTCCCCACGCGGCGCGGCCGCAGGCCGACGCCATGGTGACGCGGGTGTGCGGCCTCGCGCTCGGAATCGCCACGGCCGATTGCGGACCGATCCTGTTCGCCGACGCGGAGAATGGCGTCGTCGGCGCCGCCCATGCCGGCTGGAAAGGCGCTCTCACGGGCGTGATCGAGGCGACGGTCCAGGGTATGGAAGGGTTGGGCGCGCGCCGGTCCGGCATCGTCGCCGTGCTCGGGCCGACGATCGCGCAGGCCGCCTACGAGGTCGGCCCCGACTTCATCGCGCGCTTCCGGGTCGAAGCCCCCGGATGCGAAGCGTTCCTGGGTGCCGGAGAACGGCCCGACCACGCGCAGTTCGATCTGCCGGGGTTCATCGCCGCCCGCCTGGCCGAGGCCGGCATCGTCCAGGCCTCCAGTCTCGGGCTCTGCACCTATGCCGACGCGGAGCGCTTCTACAGCTTCCGCCGCGCGACCCACCGCCACGAGGCCGATTACGGCCGGCTGATCTCGGCCATCACCCTCGTCTGATCACCTTGAGGCCAGGTGCGACAATCTGGCAGAAATTTTTATGCAACGAATCGCGTCGAGGGTTGAACCTTGGCCATTGGCGCGCGTTAGCCCGGCAAGTTGCCAGAAGATCGAGGCGGGCACCGCCACAATGGGGCCGCCTTCCCGGCAAGCGACGTGTTCGCAAAGCCACAGCTTCTTCCGGTCGACTGGACTAAAGACGGGGAACTGCACCGGATGCCTCCAAAAGGAGCGGCGGGGCGAATTGGTAGAGGACCATACTATGAAATCCATTCTTCGCGGCGCCACCGCGCTCGCCGGCATCCTGATCGCCGGTTCTTCTTTCGCCGCCGACCTTCCGCGCCGTGCGGCTCCGCCGGTGTTCGTGCCGGTGCCGGTGTTCACCTGGACGGGCTTCTACGCCGGTTTCAACGCCGGTTACGGCTTCGACCAGGCGATCGCCTTCGGCAACGGCCGCAGCAACGACGGCTTCGTCGGCGGTGGTCAGATCGGCTACAACTACCAGTTCACCCCGGGCTCCGGCKTCGTCGTCGGTGTCGAGGCCGACGCCCAGTACGTCGACTTCGGGCGTGAGCGGAACCGCTTCTCCGCCACCGGCCCCCTCGCCGCCCAGCAGGTSTTCAACCCGGCCGGCGTCTCCAGCCTCGACTACTTCGGCACCGTCCGCGGTCGCCTCGGCTACGCCTTCGACCGCACCCTCGTGTACGGCACCGGCGGCTTCGCCTACGGTTCGGGCGGCGGACGCGAGTTCGGCCTGAACAGCGGCAGCCGCGACAGCTTCCAGACCGGCTGGGCTGCCGGCGGTGGCATCGAGTACGCGCTCCCCACGGACTCGTTCTTCAACTTCTTCAAGTCCTCGGCCGTGACGTTCAAGGTCGAAGGCCTGTACGTCAACCTCGAGCAGAACAACCGCAACGCCGGCGCCTTCGCCGTCAACAACGCCGGCGCGACCATCTTCACCAACAGCCCCGGCGTCGTCCTGGCCAGCGGTGGCCGTCAGGTCCGCGACACCGAGTTCGCCGTCGTCCGCGCCGGCCTGAACTACAAGTTCGGCTCGTACTAGGACCCGACCGGCGCTCCCTCGGAGCGCCACCGGACTCCCGTCATCGTGAGAAGCCCGGCCGAAAGGCCGGGCTTTTTCGTGTTCCGGCGCACGCCCGTGACGGATCGATGCATCCGAACGGCGGAGTTTGCGTTGAGCCCCTGACAAAAGCCCACGGCGTTCCCCATCTGTGAACCGCTCGCGCGGTGAGAACGCCGCCGGCTTGGCCCCAGGAGGACAACTCCATGAACAGCGAAGAACGCGACGTCATCGGCGGCATTTTCCAGCGCCTGGAACAGGCGGCGAGCCAGCCCCGCGATCTCGAAGCCGAGCGCTTCATCGCCGACAAGCTGCGCGCCCAGCCCTACGCACCCTACGCGATGGCGCAGCTCATCTACGTGCAGGAGGAGGCGATCAAGAGCCTGAACCAGCAGCTCGAACAGGCCAAGCAGGCAGGCCAGCAGCAGCCCCAGGGCGGCGGCGGGTTCCTGTCGAGCATCTTCGGCGGCGGGTCCTCGCGCCAGGAGCCGCAGCGTCCGGCCGGTCAGGCCTGGGGCAGCCCCGGCCAGCAGCAGCCGGGCTATGGCCAGCCGCAGCCCGGATACGGCCAGCAGCCGGGCTATGGCGGTCCGCAGCAGGGCGGCCCGTGGGGCGGCCAGCAGCAGGCGGCCCCGGCGCGCGGCGGCGGCTTCATGGCGACCGCGCTGCCGATGGCGGCGGGTGCGGCCGGCGGCATGCTCCTCGGAAGCGCCCTGTCGAACGCCTTCGCGGGCGGCCATTCCTCCCTCGGCAGCGCGGCAGCGGCCGGTCTGCCGGCCTCCGGTGCTGCGGCGGGCGGTGATTCCGATCTCGGCTCGGCCTTGGGCGGCGGCGGCGACTTCCAGGAGGCGTCGTTCGGCGGCGATGCCGGCGACGATTTCGGCGGCGACCTCGGCGGCGGTGGCGACGACGACTGGGTGTGAGATCGGCTCCGGCCGCCCCCTCCGGGCGGCCGGGCTTCGATTCCCGAAAGGATCGGCTCCGGATAAGGGGCCGATCCGTTCTGCGTTTCGATGGGCTTCGTTCCCGCGCCCGTCTGCCTACCTTCAGAGCACCTCGACGCGGGTGCCCACGGGGGTGCGCTCGTACAGATCGATGACGTCCTCGTTCATCATCCGGATGCAGCCCGACGAGACCGATTGGCCGATGGTGTGCGGCTCGTTGGTGCCGTGAATGCGATAGAGCGACGAACCGAGGTAGAGCGCCCGCGCGCCGAGCGGGTTGCCGGGCCCTCCGGCCATGTGGCGCGGCAGGTCGGGACGACGCCGGATCATCTCCGACGGCGGGGTCCAGTCGGGCCATTCCCGCTTCTGGCTGATGGACTTGAGGCCCGACCAGGCGAAGCCCGGGCGGCCGACGCCGATGCCGTAGCGGATCGCCTTCCCGCCGGGCTGGACGAGGTAGAGGAATTTCCCCGGCGTATCGACCACGATGGTGCCGGGACGCTGGCCGCCGTCATACGCAACGACCTGACGGGCGAAGCGCGGGTCCGCTGCCCGGCCGATGGTTTCGGCACCCTGCTGTCCGTAGGCCGGCCCCGGCTCACGCCCATAGGCCTGGGGTGCGTGTCCGTAGGCCTCGGGCGCACGCCCATAGGCTTCGGGAGGACGCCCGTACATCTGCGGTGTGCGTCCGGACTCCTCCAGGCGCGCTTCGACCGGCGGCAGGGCGGCGAGGCGGACCCGCGGCGGCACGGGGACGGCCGGCGGCATGGCTTCGGGCACACGGTCCCCCGACGAGAGACGGCGCATGGGTGCCGCCTCGTAGCGGCCCCCGGCCGGTGCAGGGGGTGGGGCATCGCTCATCAGGAATTCGATGAGGCCGCCGCCGTAGCGGCCCGGCGCCGCCTGCGCCGCCGCCGGGCTGGCCCCCACGGTGATTCCCATGGCCAACGCCACGCCGGCCACGCACCCTTCGATCCGCATGATCTTCCCCCGACACACCCGACCCGATGGGGTCCCGTCTCGGGCCAGGATCGCGTCGGGCGGGTCGGCGTCCGGTGAAGGAACGTGGTGAATCCTTCACGAGACCGGTCCTCGACGGCGCCGGAACCGATTCAGCGTGAACGGGTGGTAAAGGTTGCCCAACCGTTGCGGCATTCAAGAAATGGCAACCAGTTTGGCCGATGGTCCCTTCGCTGAACTCTGGCGGGCTTGATCTCACCGATGACCACGAAACGTTACCGCATCGAAGACAGCCTCGGCCTCGCCGCGAGCGCTCCCACGCCCGCACCGGAGGCGGCCGTCGCGTCCGAGGCGGTGGCCCTCAACAACACTCGCCTCGAAGAGATCCTGTCGGCGATCCAGGACCTGCGCCGCGTCACCCAGACGAGCACCGTGGAGACGGTGGAGGCCTGCCGGCGCGAGCTGAGCGAGGCCTTCGCCATGCGCTCCGAACTCGACATCATGAAGGATGCGATCACCCGCACCAAGCAGGAGATCGCGACCCTCTACCGCTCGGAGAACACCGGCAAGGGCATGCGCCGGGTGGCGGGCGAGCTCGACGCCGTTGTCGATTCCACCGAGCAGGCCACGAGCACGATCCTCGGCGCCATCGAGGAGATCGAAACCAACGCCAGCATGCTGCGCGCCATGACCACCACCATGGCGGGGCGCGAGAACATCGACGCCATCCTCGAGCGCGTGGTCGTCGCCTTCGAGGCGTGCAACTTCCAGGATCTCACCGGCCAGCGCATCAACAAGATCGTCGGCGTGCTGAAATTCATCGAGGAACACCTCGACCGGATGATCGACGCCTGGGGCGGCCTCGACACCTTCAGCGAACTCCTCGGCGTCAACGGCGGCAAGATCGACATCGAGGACGAGAACTCGCTCCTCAACGGGCCGAAGCTCGACGGCGATGCCGGCCACGTCGACCAAGGCGACATCGACGCGCTGTTCGACTGATCGCCCCTTCCCTCACGAATCCACGCGGCTTAGATCAGGCTCATGAGCCGCGAAAAGAGCCGCGAAACCAAACGCGAGACCCCGAACGGCCAGAGCCTCGGGGACGCTCCGCCGGAGGATCTCGACGCCATGGACGAGGCGGAGGACGCCTCCGAACTCGCTCCGGACGACGACGCGCCCGAGATCGACTTCGATTTCGAGGAGGGCGCGGTCAAGGCCGGGACGGAGATCATCCGCCGGTTCTGGACCACCCTGCCCTCGGGCCCGGGCGTCTACCGGATGTTCGACGCGAAGGGCGACGTCCTCTACGTCGGCAAGGCGAAGAACCTGAAGGCCCGGGTCGGCTCCTATGCCCGCGGACAGGCGCATTCGAACCGCATCGCCCGGATGATCTCGCAGACGGCGGCGATGGAGTTCGTCACCACCGCCACGGAGACCGAGGCGCTGCTGCTCGAGGCCAACCTCATCAAGCAGCTGAAGCCGCGCTTCAACGTCCTGATGCGGGACGACAAGTCGTTCCCCTACATCCTCGTCACGGCCGATTCCGAAGCCCCGCAGATCGTCAAGCATCGCGGCGCCCGCCGGCGCAAGGGCAGCTATTACGGGCCGTTCGCCAACGTCTGGGCCGTCAACCGCACGGTCAACGCGCTCCAGCGCGCCTTCCTGCTGCGCACCTGCACGGACAGCTACTACGAGAACCGCACCCGGCCGTGCCTGCTCTACCAGATCAAGCGCTGCGCCGGTCCGTGCACGGGCGAGATCGCCCTGCCGGAGTACCAGGCGCTCGCCGACAACGCGAAGGCGTTCCTCGCCGGCAAGTCCAACGCCGTGAAGGACCGTATGCGCGAGGAGATGCAGGCGGCCTCGGAGGTGATGGAGTTCGAGCGCGCCGCCCGTTTTCGCGATCGGATCTCGGCCCTTTCGGCGATCCAGGGGACGCAAGGAGTCAACACCCAAGGCGTCGAGGAGGCCGACGTGTTCGCCCTCGATGAGCAGGCGGGGCAGTTCTGCATCGAGGTGTTCTTCTTCCGCAACTTCCAGAACTGGGGCAACCGCGCCTACTTCCCCAAGGCCGACCGCAGCATGACGGCCGACGAGGTGCTGGCCTCGTTCATGGGCCAGTTCTACGACGACAAGCCGGCCCCACGTCTCGTCCTCGTGTCCCACGTCATCGAGGATGCGGAGCTGCTCGCCGCCGCCCTGTCGAGCCGCACGGACTACCGGGTCGACATCCATCTGCCCCAGCGCGGCGAGCGCAAGAACCTCGTCGAGTATGCCCAGCGCAACGCCAAGGAGGCCCTGGGGCGGCGCCTCGCCGACACCGCCTCCCAGGGCAAGCTGCTGGTGGCCCTCGGGCAATCGTTCGGCTTGGCCGCCGCACCCCGGCGCATCGAGGTCTACGACAACTCGCACATCATGGGCACGAACGCGGTGGGCGGCATGATCGTCGCCGGGCCGACGGGCTTCGCCAAGACCCATTACCGCACCTTCAACATCAAGTCCGAGGAGCTGACCCCGGGCGACGATTACGGGATGATGCGCGAGGTGCTGCAGCGCCGCTTCAAGCGCCTCGTGAAGGAGAACCCGCGCACGCCCGACCAGGCCGAGGCGGCGGATGGGGAGCCGGCGGCCGTCGCTGCGCCGGAGGCCGACACCGAGACCATGCCGGCCTGGCCCGATCTCGTCCTCATCGACGGCGGCAAGGGCCAGTTGGACGCCGCACGCACGGCCCTGGAGGAGATGGGCGTCACCGACGTGGCGCTGGTCGGCATCGCCAAGGGGCGCGACCGCGACGCCGGCCGCGAGACCTTCTTCGTGCCGGGGCGCCCGCCGTTCAAGCTGCCGCCGCGCGACCCGACCCTGTACTTCGTCCAGCGCCTGCGCGACGAGGCCCACCGCTTCGCCATCGGCACCCACCGGGCCAAGCGCAAGCGCGAGATGATGGTGAACCCGCTCGACGAGATCGCCGGCATCGGTCCGACGCGCAAGCGCGCGCTCCTGCACCATTTCGGAACCGTGAAGGCGATTCAGCGGGCGGCGTTCGAGGATCTGGCGAAGACGCCCGGCGTCAACGCCGCCACGGCCCGCGCCGTCTACGACTTCTTCCACGCCCAGACCTGAGGGCGCCGGACCAGCATGAGCGAGGCACAGCGGTTGACCCCCACTCCGCCCCATGGTTTCACCGCGCCGATGGAGCCGACCCCCACCCGCCGCCGTTCGCCGGCCTGGACGCTCGCGAACTGCCTGACCTACGGGCGGCTCGTGGCCGTGCCCATCGTCGTCGCTCTGCTGTACTGGCCCGTCGAGCACACGGCCCGGTTCGCGGCCCTCGGCGTCTACATCCTCGCCGCCATCACCGACTACCTCGACGGCTACGTGGCGCGGACCTACGACCAATCCTCGGCGCTCGGCCGCATGCTCGACCCCATCGCCGACAAGCTGCTGGTGGCCGCCTGCCTCCTCATGCTCACCGCCGACGGCACCATCCATGGCTGGACCCTGTGGGCCGCCATCGTGATCCTGTGCCGGGAGATCCTGGTCTCGGGCCTGCGCGAATATCTCGCCGAACTGAAGGTCGGCGTGCCGGTGAGCCGGGTCGCCAAGTGGAAGACCACCCTGCAGCTCGTGGCCATCGGTTTCCTCGTGGCGGGCCCGGCCGGCGAAACGATCCTGCCGGGCACGGTGCAGACCGGGACCTACCTGCTGTGGATCGCCGCCGCCCTGACGCTCTATACGGGGTGGGATTACATGCGGGCGGGCATCAAGCACGTCATCGACGACCCGCGCTGAGAGATGGTCTCATGAAGCTCGTCTACTTCGCCTGGGTGCGCGAACGCGTCGGCAAGGCCGAAGAGGTGGTGGACCTGCCGGGCGACCTCGCCACAGTGGCGGATCTCCTGCGCTGGCTGCGCGGCCGGGGCGAGGAATACGCCTACGCCTTCGAGGGAGACGGCGTCGTGCGCGTCGCCATCGACCGTGTTCACGCCAAGCCCGACGCGCCCCTGGCGGGCGCATCCGAGATCGCGTTCTTCCCGCCCATGACCGGCGGCTGAGAACAGGACCGGCGGCTGAGGATCAGCCCGCGACGGCGCGCTCGCGCAGGCGCTGCATCACCGCCTCCGGAGTCGCGTAGGCTTCCTGATGCACGGCGCTCCAGTAGCGCAGGGCGTCGAGTTCGATGGGCGCGCCTGTGACGGCGCAGCGCACGAAGCGGCCGGGCTTCACCACCCGCATGGTGCCGTCGCCGTACTCCACCGTCGCCTCGCCCGACGCACTCCGTTCAAACCGACCCAGCATCGCCGTCCGTCCCTGCCGCCATCCTCGTCCCTCGCGTCTTAAAAGGCCGGTGGCTCCCTGTCGATGATCCCTCGACAGGGCTCCGGCATCGGTGCCAAACATCGCGCATGGACCCCGATCTCCAGAGCCTGTTCGACGCCGCCCGCGTCGCCCGCGCGCGGGCCTACGCGCCGTACTCGCGCTTTGCCGTCGGCGCCGCCCTGCGGGACGCGGACGGCAGGGTCCATGCCGGCTGCAACGTCGAGAACGCGGCCTATCCGGTGGGCTCCTGCGCCGAAGCCGGGGCCATCGCCGCCATGGTGGCGGAGGGCGGGCGGGCGATCCGCACCATGCTGGTGATGGGGCCCGGCCCCGGCCTCGTCACCCCCTGCGGCGCCTGCCGCCAGCGCATCCGTGAATTCGCCACGCCCGGCGCTGTGATCCACGTGGCCGACGACGACGGCATCCGCGCCCGGTTCACCCTCGGGAGCCTGCTGCCGGATTCGTTCGGGCCGGAGAACCTCGCCCATGCCTGATGCGTCCAGGCTCGCCGCAACCGTAGATCGCCTGCGCATGCAAGGGTTCGCGGGACAGTTCGCCTGCGCCATCGTGACCGGCACCGGCCTCGGCGCCCTGGTGGAGCGCCTCACCGACGCCTACGCACTGTCCTATGGGGAGATTCCAGGCTTTCCCGCACCCGGCGTCAGCGGCCATGGCGGGCGGCTCCATGCCGGGCGGCTCGGTGGGCGCCGCGTCCTGGTGTTCGAGGGGCGCGCCCATGCGTACGAGACCGGGAACGCCGCCGCCATGCGGGTGCCCCTCGGTGTCGCGCGGGCGCTGGACGCCCGCGCCCTTCTGCTGACCAACGCCGCCGGGTCGCTTCGGCCCGAGGCCGGTCCGGGCCAGCTCGTGGCGCTCAGCGACCACATCAACCTGTCCGGCCTCAATCCGCTCATCGGGGAGGCGAGCGAGGCACGCTTCGTCCCCATGGTGGGCGCCTACGATTCGAATCTGCGGAAGACGCTGCACGCCGCGGCCGTATCCTGCGGCCTGGCCCTGCACGAGGGCGTCTACGCGTGGTTCTCGGGCCCCAGCTTCGAGACGCCGGCGGAGGTCCGCATGGCCGGGATCCTCGGCGCCGACCTCGTCGGCATGTCCACGGTGCCGGAGGCGATCCTCGCCCGCTTCCTCGGCCTGCCCGTGGCGGCGGTCTCGGTGGTCACCAACCTCGCCGCCGGCATCGGCGACGGCGACCCGCATCACGACGAGACCAAGGCCGTGGCGGCGCGGGCGGCCGCCGACCTCGCCCGCCTCGCCGAAGCCTTCGTCGCCCGCCTGCCGGAGCCCCACGCATGACCGACGCTTCGATCGCGCGGCGCGCCCTCCCGCTCCTCGACCTGACCGACCTGGGCGACACCTGCACCGAGGCGGCCATCGACGCCCTGTGCGCGGCCGCCGGTGCCAGCGGCGTCGCGGCAATCTGCGTCTGGCCCCGGTTCGTCGCGCAGGCCGCCCGGCTCCTCGCCGGATCGGGCGTGGCGGTGGCGACCGTGATCAATTTTCCGGCCGGGGGCGAGGATGCGGCGCGGGCCGTCGCTGACACCCGCGCGGCCCTGGCGGACGGCGCCGACGAGATCGACCTCGTCCTGCCCTATCGCGCCCTCCGCGAAGGCCGCCCCGAACCGGCGCGCGCGATGGTCTCGGCCGTGCGGGACGCCTGTGGGCCCGCCTGCCTCAAGGTGATTCTGGAAACCGGCGAACTCGCCACGCCGGAGCTGATCGAAGGGGCGAGCCGCCTCGCCCTCGCGGCGGGTGCAGACATGATCAAGACGTCCACGGGCAAATCCGCCGTCTCGGCGACCCTGGAAGCGGCCGAGATCATGCTGGTCGCCCTCCGGGAGACCGGCGGCGAACACGGCCTCAAGGTCTCGGGCGGTATCCGGACCGTGGCCGATGCCGCCCTCTATCTCGCCCTCGCCGACCGCATCATGGGGCCGGATTGGGCGACGCCCAGAACCTTCCGCATCGGGGCGAGCGGCCTGAACGCCGCCCTCGTCGCCGCCCGGGACCCCAGGCCATGATGCTGCCGCAGGAGATCATCCGGGCGAAGCGGGACGGGCTCGCCCTCGATCCGGCCCGCATCGCCGACTTCATCGCCGGCCTGACCGATGGGCGCGTCACCGAGGGCCAGGCGGCGGCCTTCGCCATGGCGGTGTTCTTCCGCGGTTTGTCCCTGGAGGAGCGCGTCGCCCTGACCCGGGCGATGACGCATTCGGGCACGGTGCTGCGCTGGGACCTGCCGGGCCCCGTCCTCGACAAGCATTCCACCGGCGGCGTCGGCGACGCGGTCAGCCTCGCCCTGGCGCCCCTGGTGGCGGCCTGCGGCGGCTACGTGCCGATGATCTCGGGGCGCGGCCTCGGGCACACGGGCGGCACCCTCGACAAGCTCGGGGCCATCCCGGGCTACGACGCGCGGCCGGACCTCGACCGGTTCCGCCGGGTCACGAAGGACGTCGGCTGCGCCATCATCGGCCAGACGCCCGACCTCGCGCCGGCCGATGCCCGCCTCTACGCCATCCGCGACGTCACCGGCACGGTGGAATCCCTCGATCTCATCACGGCGTCGATCCTGTCGAAGAAACTCGCCGCCGGCCTCGACGGCCTGGTGATGGACGTGAAGGTCGGCTCGGGGGCGTTCATGGCCGGACCGGACCAGGCGCGGGGGCTCGGCGAAGCCATCGTCGGCGTGGCGGGCGGGGCCGGCCTTCCGACCGTGGCCCTCGTCACCGACATGGACTCGCCCCTCGCCTCGGCGGCGGGCAACGCCCTGGAGGTGGCCTACACCCTGGATTATCTCGGCGGGCGTGCGCGGGAGCCCGCGTTCCATGCCATCACCGTCGAACTCGGCGCCGAGATGCTGATGCTGGGCCGCCTCGCGGACAGCTTGCCCGCCGCGCGGACGCGACTGGAGGAAGCCCTCGATTCCGGGCGTGCCCTGGCGATCTTTTCCCGCATGGTGGCGGCGCTCGGTGGCCCGGCCGACCTCGCCGAGCGTCCCGGGCAGTACCTCGCCAGGGCCGCCGTCGTGCGGACCGTGAAGGTGCCGGAGGCCGGCGTCATCCGCCGGGCGGCGACCCGCGACATCGGTCTCGCCGTCATCGGCCTCGGCGGTGGCCGGACCCGGCCGCAGGACGCCATCGACCCCGCCGTGGGGTTCACCGGCCTCGCAAGGGCCGGCGACGCGGTCGGTCCCGACCGGCCGCTCGCCACGATCCACGCAAGGGACGCCGCCTCGGCGGACCGGGCCGAGGCGGCCCTGCGAGCGGCCTACCTCATCACGGCCGAGCCTCAGCCGGCCGATGCCCTGCTCCGCGACAGGATCGCCTGACCGATCAGTACCGGTCGTAACCCCGGCCGCGGCCGTCGTGATGATGGTGGTGATGGTGGCCCCAGTGGCGCCGGCCGTAGCCACGGTCGTGATCCCAGCCGCGATGGTGACCACCCCAGCCGCGGTCATGGCCGCGATGATGATGCCCGCGATCGTAGCCCCGGTGACCATAACCGTCATGGTCGTAGACGGGCACGAACTCGGCTTGCGGTCCGACATCGGCGAACGGCAGCGCTTGGGCACCGCCGATGCCGAGGCCGATCGCGAGGGCGAGGCCGGCGGCGAGGCGGCGGCTTCGGACGAGCAGCGTGTGGGGGCGAAAAGCCATGACGGTCTCCCGGTCTCAGGGGGTCGACGACATCTCGACCCCGTCAGGAGAACCTAGATCGCGACGGCTGAACGCCGTGGCCGGGAGCCGTTCAGCCCTGCGTCAGGGACGGCGATAGGCCCAGACGCGCGCCGGCGGCAGGTTGAGCCAGACGCGGTTGGAACGGCTCGCCGTATAGGTCCCGGCATCGCAGCGCTCGGGAATCGGCGGAACCACCGCGTAGGTGAACTGCACGAAGGGCGCGCCCGCATGCATCATGGCGTGGGCGGCGTTGAGGAGCTTGAGACGCTGTTCCAGGGGCTTGGTGAACAGCGGAAGGCTCGACACCGTGGCGGCGGCCTTTTCGTGGACGAGGGCCCCGAGGGTGGCGGTGATGTCGTAGGCATCGCCCTGCACCACGGTGGCCCGGGGAAACCGCGTCCGCAGCAGCCGGCAGAAATCCGGGTTGTACTCGACCAGGATCAGGCGCTCCTGCTCGATGCCCCGTCGCACGAGGGCTTCCGTCACCGGACCCGTACCCGGCCCGAGTTCGATGACCGGCCCGGCCATGCGCGGATCGACGTAGGACGCCATGGTGCGGGCGAGCATCTTGCCCGACGGGGTCACCGACCCCGTGACGAGGGGACGCTCGAACCAGGAGCGCAGGAAGCGGGCCTCGTCCTCCAGCGGATCGCGCCGCACGCGCGGGGCCCCGGGCGCACCCTGAAGAGCGCCGAGGGCGGCTTGGAGTTTGGTGCTGGGACGGCGGAGCGGCGGCAAGACCCTAGGCCCTCAGATCACGGTTTGGGAAGGAAAGGCTAGACGCCGAAGGCCGTGTACAGTCAAGCCGCATCGGCGCTTCGCCCCCGGGTCCGGTCGTGCGTTCGGTCGAGCGGTGCGGCCCAGCCACAATCATAACCGGGCTCGCGGCCGTTCGATCCCGCACCGTGCTCACTGTCGGGCGGTACCGCCGAGTCCGTCGAAGAACTCGCGGACCTTGGAGAAGAAGCCCGCGCTCTCGGGGTGGTTCTCGTCGGAAGCCGACTGACCGAATTCCTGCAGCAGTTCGCGCTGGCGCTTGGTCAGATTCTGCGGCGTCTCGACGAACACCTGGATGTAGAGGTCGCCGACCTCGCGGGCGCGCAGCACCGGCATGCCCTTGCCCTTGATGCGGAACTGCTTGGCCGTCTGGGTGCCGGCCGGGATCCGCACCTGGGTCTGCGAGCCGTCGATGACCGGCACGGTGATCTCGCCCGACAGGGCCGCCGTCACCATGTTGATCGGCACCCGGCAGAACAGGTCGGCGCCGTCGCGCTGAAAGAATTCGTGCGGCTTGATCGAGAGGAACACGTAGAGGTCGCCCGCCGGGCCGCCGCGCAGGCCGGTCTCGCCCTCGCCGGCGAGACGGATGCGCAGGCCGTCGTCGACGCCCGCCGGCACGTTGATCGACAGGGTGCGCTCGCGCGTGACGCGGCCGGCGCCCGAGCAATTGCCGCACGGATCGTCGATGACCTCGCCGCGTCCGTGGCAGTTCGGGCAGGTCCGCTCGATGGCGAAGAACCCCTGCGCGGCGCGCACGCGGCCGTAGCCGCCGCAGGTCTGGCACGGGCGCGGCTTCGAGCCGGCCTTGGCACCGGACCCCGAGCATACCTCGCAGGTGACGGCCGTCGCCATCTTGATGGTCTCCGCCTTGCCGGCGAAGGCCTCCTCCAGGGAGATCTCGAGGTTGTAGCGCAGGTCGGCGCCGCGCTCGCGGGTGGAGCCGCCTCGTCCGCCCGCGCCCGCTCGCGCCCCGCCGGGGGCCGCGCGTCCGTCGCCGAAGAAATTGTCGAAGATGTCCGACATGAAGTCGCCGAACTCGTTGCCGAATCCGGGACCGCCCCCGCCGCCGCCCTGCTGGAACGCGGCATGGCCGAAGCGGTCGTAGGCTGCGCGCTTCTGGCCGTCGGTCAGGGTCTGGTAGGCCTCGTTGACTTCCTTGAACTTGACCTCGGCCTCCGCATTCCCGGGATTGCGATCGGGATGGTAGGTCATGGCGAGCTTGCGGAAGGCGACTTTCATCTCGCCGTCGGTCGCGGTCTTGGCGACGCCAAGAATCTCGTAATAGTCCCGCTTCGACATACCCGCCCTCAAAAGTCGTTCGGCGCGCCGGCATCCACCGGGGACCGCACCGTCATCTGACCAGACATGGCGAGGGGCCGGATTACTCCGACCCCCCGTTTCTCAAGGGGCGTTATGCCCGCTTCTTCTGGTCCTTGTCATCGACTTCCTGGAAGTCGGCGTCGATGACGTCGTCCTTCTTGGCTTCGCCGGCCGGCGCCTCGGCCCCGGCCTCACCGCCCTGGTTGGCCGCGTACATGGCCTCGCCGAGCTTCATCGACGCCTGCATCACGTCGGTTGTGCGAGCCTTGATGGTCTCGACGTCGTCGCCTTCGAGGGCCGTGCGCAGCGCCGTAATGGCGGTCTCAATGGCACCCTTGTCATCGGCCGAGACCTTGTCGCCGTACTCCTTGACCGACTTCTCGGTGGCGTGGACGAGGCTCTCGCCCTGGTTCTTCACCTCGACGAGCTCGCGACGCTTCTTGTCCGCTTCGGCATTGGCCTCGGCGTCCTTGACCATCTTCTCGATATCCGCATCCGAGAGGCCGCCCGAGGCCTGGATGCGGATCTGGTGCTCCTTGTTCGTCGCCTTGTCCTTGGCCGTCACGTTGACGATGCCATTGGCGTCGATGTCGAAGGTCACCTCGATCTGCGGCATGCCGCGCGGGGCCGGCGGAATGCCCATGAGGTCGAACTGGCCGAGCATCTTGTTGTCGGCCGCCATCTCGCGCTCACCCTGGAAGACCCGGATGGTGACGGCGTTCTGGTTGTCCTCGGCCGTCGAGAAGGTCTGGGACTTCTTCGTCGGGATGGTGGTGTTGCGGTCGATGAGGCGGGTGAACACGCCGCCCAAGGTCTCGATGCCGAGCGACAGCGGGGTGACGTCGAGGAGCAGAACGTCCTTCACGTCGCCCTGGAGCACGCCGGCCTGGACCGCCGCGCCGATGGCCACGACCTCGTCGGGGTTGACGCCCTTGTGGGGCTCCTTGCCGAAGAACGACTTCACCACTTCCTGGATCTTCGGCATGCGGATCATGCCGCCGACGAGCACGACCTCGTCGATCTCGGAGGCCGAGACGCCCGCATCCTTGAGGGCCTTGCGGCAGGGCTCGATGGTGCGCTGGACGAGATCGTCCACGAGGGACTCGAACTTGGCGCGGCTGAGCTTGAGCGCGAGGTGCTTCGGCCCGGAGGCGTCGGCCGTGATGTAGGGCAGGTTGATCTCGGTCTGGGTCGCGGAGGACAGCTCGATCTTGGCCTTCTCGGCGGCTTCCTTGAGGCGCTGGAGCGCGAGCTTGTCCTTCGTCAGGTCGATGCCCTGCTCGCGCTTGAACTCCGCCGCGAGGTACTCGACCACGCGGTTGTCGAAGTCCTCGCCGCCGAGGAAGGTGTCGCCGTTGGTGGACTTCACCTCGAACACGCCGTCGCCGATCTCGAGGATCGACACGTCGAAGGTGCCACCGCCGAGATCGTACACCGCGATGGTGCCGGCCTTCTTCTTGTCGAGGCCGTAGGCCAGCGCCGCGGCGGTGGGCTCGTTGATGATGCGCAGCACTTCGAGGCCGGCAATCTTGCCCGCGTCCTTGGTGGCCTGGCGCTGGGCGTCGTTGAAGTAGGCAGGCACGGTGATGACGGCCTGCGTCACCGGCTGGCCGAGATGGGCTTCCGCCGTCTCCTTCATCTTCTGCAGGGTGAAGGCGGAGATCTGCGAGGGCGAATACTTCTTGCCGTCGGCCTCGACCCAGGCGTCGCCGTTGTCACCGCGGACGATGTTGTAGGGCACGAGGCCCTTGTCCTTCTGCGTCATCGGATCGTCGTAGGTGCGGCCGACGAGGCGCTTGATGGCGAAGAAGGTGTGTTCCGGGTTGGTGACCGCCTGGCGCTTGGCCGGCTGGCCGACGAGGCGCTCGCCGTCGTCGAGGAAGGCGACGATGGACGGCGTGGTGCGCGCACCTTCCGCGTTCTCGATGACCTTGGGCTGCGAGCCCTCCATCACGGCAACACAGGAATTGGTGGTGCCGAGGTCGATACCGATAACTTTACCCATGGTGGGATCCCTCTGTTGTGCTTGGTCAAGCAGACCGCCGAGCCCCGAAGCAGCTCGGCCCATGGCGGTGAAAAACTGAGATTGGCGAGCCGGATCGCGCCCGGGCCGAACGTCGCGAAACGCTCAGGCTCGGGTCCTAATCCCGCGTCCCGCCGGATATAAGAAGGGGGATGCGGAGCCGCAAGGCGAACCGGAAACGACCCGGGGGAACCGGGCGCGCCCCCGGAGCGGATCGCGCCCGAGGGCGTTATCCCGTTCTCGCAGCGGCACGATCCCGGCCGAGGACGCGAATTCCCACGTCCCGCCGCCGCGATTCTGTTGTAACGGCGCCACGTTCAAGCCATGGCCCCCGTGGTAGGCTGACGTGTGGCCGTGTTCGTCCGCGAGTTGATCTCGCAGTTCCTGCGGCCGGCGAGCTCCCGCGGCCGGCGAGTTCCCACAGCCGGAAAGTCCCGATGCCCCCGTTGACCCGTGCCCTCCTCCTCGCACCCCTGCTGCTCGCGCCACCCAGCCCGGCCGCCGCGCAGAACTTCTTCGAGGAGCTGTTCGGGATCGGGCGCGCCGCCAAGCCGCCGGTTCCGCCCCGCGGCGTCCCGGGCGGCGTCCAGCCGGGCTCGCCCATCGCGCCGCCTCCGGGCGCCCCGGGGGATGCGCCGACTGCGGAGGTGCCGCGCGCGCCGGCGGTTCCGAAGCAGCCCGTGGTTCTCAAGGCGCCGCCGGAGGACAACGTCGTCGGCCAGGAGCTGATGCACAACGGCCTCAACGGCAGCCTGAAGCTGGAAAAGACCGGGGGCGGCACGACCGCCCGCATGATCCTGCCGGGCACCAAGGTGTCCCAGCCGAGCGAGAGCTGCACGGTGCCGTGGAACGGCGGCACGCCCGCGACCCTCACGGCCGAAGGGCGACCCGACGGACTCGCCCGCTTCGAAGCCGCCGGGGCCACCTGCCCCCTGCGCTTCGAGGTGGTGGACGGCGGCGTCCTGGTGACATCCCTCGGGGCCACGCCGATCTGCACCATGGCGGCCGCCGATTGCGCCACCACGCCGGTGGGCCTGTGGGGGCCGGCCGCCGCGACCCTGATCCCGCGGGCGGCCGAATTCGACGGCGCGCGCGGCACGGCCGACCGCGCGGTCCGTGAGAACTACAAGCTCATGACCCAGCGGGCGCGCGGACAGGACGTCCGCCCCATCGTCACCGAGCAGGCGGCGTTCTCGTCCGACCGCGAGCAGCTGTGCCGGACCTATGCCCGGGAAGGCGCGCACGGCTTCTGCAATCTGCGCTTCACCGAAGGCCGAGCCCTCGCGCTCGCCACCCGCCTCGGCGTCAACACCGCCAGCGCCGCCCCGACGGCGGCCGCCGCCCCACGGCCGCGCCGCAAGCCGCAACCGTCCGTCGAGGGAATGAACCCGGATGCCGGCGGCGCGCCGGCTTTTCCGGAGTAGGGGTTTCGAGAGGGATCATCCCTTTGGCGGGTGCCGGGCAGAGACCGACGAAGAATCAGGGCCGGTTTCTCAAAACTCTTGCCCTGACCCGCGAGGGACTCGCCCTTCGGACCCCGATTCAGGCGTGGCCGGCATCCATCGACAGCATGGCCGGGTCGATGCCGATGCCGCGCAGGGTGCGTTCGTACTTCGCATCGAGGGCGGTGTTGAAGATCAGCTCCGGGTCGGCCGGGCAGGTGAGCCAGCCGTTGGCCAGGATCTCGTTCTCGAGCTGGCCGGCCTGCCATCCGGCATAGCCGAGCGCCAGGACGGCGCTGGCGGGACCGGCGCCGTTGGCGATGGCCCGCAGGATATCGACGGTGGCGGTGAGGCAGATGCCGTCGTCGATGATCAGGGTCGACTGGTCGATGTGGAAATCGTCCGTGTGCAGCACGAAGCCGCGCTTGGCATCCACCGGGCCGCCCATGAGCACGGGCATGTGGCCGACCCGCTCGCGCAGGCGGATGGCGTCGAGTTCGGTGGCGATCTCGAGCTGGATCAGCAGGTCGGGCATGTTGAGGTTCTGAACCGGCTTGTTCAGGATGATGCCCATGGCTCCATCCGCCGAGTGGGCACAGAGATAGATCACCGAGCGCGAGAAGCGCGCATCCGTGAGCCCCGGCATGGCGACCAGGAACTGGCCTTCGAGGGAGGCGGGATCACCCGACTGGGACCGTGATGACTGCATACCCCATGCTACGCCCGTCGGTGCCCTTGTCCAAGGCGCAAATCCGAGAGGCGCAGCAAGGCGTTCGGCCGCGTGTGCACGGCCGTCGCGGTTGCCTCGACACGCGGGAGCCCGCGCGATAGACGGCAGGGACGTACGGGCGCGACGCCCGCAGGAGATCACCCATGACGATCCAGGTTGGCGACCACCTGCCCCAGGTCACGTTCCGCGTCAGCGGCAAGGACGGCCCCGAGGCCCGGACCACGGACGACGTGTTCAAGGGGCGTCGCGTCGTCCTCGTGGGCGTGCCCGGCGCCTTCACCCCGAGCTGCCACCGCAACCACCTGCCGGGCTTCGTCGAGAAGCAGGCCGAGATCAAGGCGCGCGGCATCGATGCCGTGGCGATCACCTCCGTCAACGATGTGTTCGTCCTCGATGCCTGGCAGAAGGCCAGCGGTGCCGAGGCCCTCGAATTCCTCGCCGACGGCAACGCCGAATTCGCCAAGGCGCTGGGCCTCGACATGGACGGCACGGGCTTCGGCCTCGGGCCGCGCTCGAAGCGCTACGCCATGCTGGTGGAGGACGGCGTCGTGCGGGTGCTCAACGTCGAGGATTCGCCGGCCAAGACCGAGATCTCCGGCGTCGACGCGCTGCTCAAGGTGATCTGACGCTTCGGTCACCCACCGAGACCATGCGGGCCCGAGGTGATCCCCCGGGCTTTTTCATGCCTCCCTGCATTCGAGGTCTGTGCCGTCGCCTGGATATGGTTTTCGCCGACGAGGCGGCCGGACCGGCCAAAAGTTCGGCAGCTCTTATCAAGCTTTCAAGATACGAATTTTAGGCGGACACTGTCGTTTCGGGAATCAACCAAGCTTTCGATAGGGAGAACGCCATGCCCTTCCGTTCCGAAACCTGTGCCATTGTCCTCATGGCTGGCCTCGCGATGTCGGCGCCGGCCTTCGCGGATGATCCGAAGGCCACGGCCCAGGCGGCGGCCGACCGCTGGGACCAGAGCTTCAACACCGGGGATATGGACGCACTGACGACGCTCTACGGCACCGACGCCGAAGTCGTCACGAAGGGGGCGCCGCTCTCGGGCGGCCCGAGCATCCAGGCCTACTTCACCAATCTGAAGTCGAAGGGGTTCGCGGATCACAAGGTCACGGTCCAGTCGGCGAAAGCGAAGGGCGACCTCCTCCTCGCCAGCGGACGCTGGGAGGCGAGCGGCCCCGGGGACGGCGGCGCCCGCAAGGTGTTCAGCGGAAACTGGGTCAACGTCCTGGAGCGCCAGGGTGACGGGTGGCGGACGGTGCTGCACACTTGGAACTGAAGCACGGCCCCGATCAGGCGCCGCGCCCGTAATCCTCGGCCCGTGTCGCCGCGCGGTGGAACGTCAAGCGGCGGTCGTATTCCAGGGGGTCCTTCGGCTGGACCAGGGCGCCCGGCGGCACGTTCAGCCAATCGACCAAGCGGGTCAGCAGGAAGCGCAGGGCCGCGCCCCGGCACAGGATCGGCAGGGCGGCGACCTCTGGCGGGGTCAGGGGCCGGACGGTCTCGTACCCGGCGATGAGGGCCGCGCCCCGGTCGCGGTCAAAAGTGCCGTCGGCCTCGAAGCACCACGCGTTGAGGCAGATGGCGAGGTCGTACGCGAAGGCGTCGGTGCAGGCGAAGTAGAAGTCGATGAGGCCCGACAGGTCGTCGCCGATGAAGAACACGTTGTCGGTGAAGAGGTCGGCGTGGATCACGCCCGAGGGCAGACCGCGCGGCCAGCCGGCTTCGAGAACCGCGAGGTCGCCGCGCACTCGCTCGGCGAGGCCCGGCGCCACGCCGTCGGCCTGGGGTTCGGCGCCCCGGAACAGCGGACCCCAGGCTTCGACCGAGAGGCTGTTGTCGCGCCGCATGGGAAAATCGCTGCCGGCGGCGTGCAGGCCCGCCAGCCCCCCGCCCAGCGCGCGGCAATGGTCGGGATTCGGCCGTTTGACCGAAACGCCTTCGAGGAAGCTGACGATCACCGCCGGACGGCCGCAGAGTTCGCCGAGCGCCACGCCGGCGCGGTTGCGGATCGGCTGCGGGCAGGCGAGGCCGCGCGCGGCGAGATGCTCCATGAGGTTGAGGAAGAACGGCAGGTCGTCCAGGCGCACCCGCTTCTCGTACAGGGTGAGGATGTAGGCGCCGGCCGTGGTGTGTACGAAGAAGTTGGTGTTCTCGACGCCCTCGGCGATGCCCTTGTACGAGAGCAGGGTGCCGATGTCGTAGGCGCTGAGGAAGCGGGTCAGCGCCTCGTCGGAGACCTCGGTGTAGACGGCCACGGGCGGTTCGCTCGAAGGTTGGGGGTTCAAAAAGAACAAGGGCGCCGATGGGCGCCCCTGCAGGTCGAATCAATGGAAAGGCCGCGTCTACTCGGCGGCTTCGCTGCGCAGTTCGCGCGGCAGCGGAAAGGACATGTCCTCCACCACCGTCGAGACCGTGTCCACCGTGACGGTGTAGCGGGCGGCGAAGGCGTCGATGATCTCTTCCACTAGCACTTCCGGGGCCGAGGCGCCGGCGGTGAG
This sequence comes from Methylobacterium sp. Leaf100, assembly GCF_001422845.1. Classification (NCBI taxonomy): domain Bacteria; kingdom Pseudomonadati; phylum Pseudomonadota; class Alphaproteobacteria; order Hyphomicrobiales; family Methylobacteriaceae; genus Methylobacterium; species Methylobacterium sp. Leaf100. Next base: position 238,098 of record NZ_LMMW01000012.1, read on the forward strand.
GCCGAGGCGGCGCACGTCCTTGAACGCCTCCCAGTCGATCTCCTCGGCGCGCAGCACGAGGCGGGTGATCGGGCAGCCGACGCGCTCGGCGACCTCGCGCAGGCGCTGCGAGTTCGAGGAGTTGGACGAGCCCACGACGATCACGGCATCGACGAGGGGGGCCACCTGCTTCACCGCCTCCTGGCGGTTGGTGGTGGCGTAGCAGATGTCGTCCTTGTGCGGCCCGGTGATGGTCGGGAACTTCTTCTTCAGGGCCTCGACGATGTGGTGGGTGTCGTCCACCGACAGGGTCGTCTGCGTCACCCAGGCGAGGTTGTCGCGGCTCTCAGGCTCAAGGGCGGCGATCTGCTCGAGGTCTTCCACCAGGGTGATGGAGCCGGCGGGCAACTGGCCCATGGTGCCGACCACCTCAGGATGGCCCGAATGGCCCACGAGGAGAACGTGGCGGCCGCGCTTGTGGTGGATCTCGGCCTCGCGGTGAACCTTGGTCACCAGGGGGCAGGTGGCGTCGATGGTGGTGAGCCCGCGCGAATCGGCGTTGTTCGGGACGGTCTTGGCGACGCCGTGGGCGGAGAAGATCACCGGGGCGGAGCCGTCCGGCACCTCGTCGAGCTCACGCACGAACACGGCGCCTTTGCGCTTCAGGCTCTCGACCACGTATTTGTTGTGGACGATCTCGTGCCGGACGTAGACCGGCGGTCCGTAAATGGCGAGCGCGCGCTCGACCACGTCGATGGCCCGCACCACGCCGGCGCAGAACCCGCGCGGGGCGCAGAGCAGAATCTCCAGGGGGGGCTTCTCCGCGCTGGCGGAGGCGATCTGGGTGGTCGGGATTGCTTCGCTCATGATAGCCGGGATGTGGCGAGGCTGGGCCGCCCCTGTCAACCGCTCATAGCCGAAAACCGTCCCTGTGGCACGGGCGGGCGTATCAAACCTGTCGAGCGTGTCATGCAGGCCCACCCTGCATCGCCGCGTCCAGCACCGAGAAGATACGCGGTTCGGCGCAATGGGCGACGTTGAAGCGCAGGAAGCGCGTACCCGCCCCGGAGGTGCTGAACGCCGCCCCCGGCGCCAGCACCACGCCCTGGCCGAGCGCGCGGCGGGCGACGTCGCCCGAATCGAGGCCCTCCGGCAGGGCGGCCCACAGGAACAGGCCGCCGCGCGGCTCGGTCCAGAGCGTCAAGCCTGCCGCTTCCAGGCGTCGCGCCGCGAGGCCACGATCGCGGGCGAGCTTTTCGCGAATCTCCGAAAGGTGGCGGCGGTAGGTGCCGTCGGTGATCAGGCGATGCATGAGCAGGGCGGCGAGGTGGCCGTTGCCGAGACTCATGGCGAGCTTGAGATCGACGAGGGGCTCGATCCAGTCCGGCCGCACGGCGAGAAAGCCGCAGCGCACGGAGGCCGACAGGGTCTTCGAGAAGCTGCCTACCTGGATCACCCGCTGGAGCCCGTCGAAACCGGCGAGCCGGGGCGCCGGTTCGGGCTCGAGATCGCCGAAGATGTCGTCCTCGATGATCAGGGTGTCGTGCGCCTCCGCCAGGCGCAGCACCCGGTGGACGATGGTCGGGGCGAGGGTCGCGCCCGTGGGGTTATGGAGGGCCGAGTTCGTCAGGTAGAATCGGGGACGGTGCTCCGACAGGAGCGTCTCCAGGGCCGTGAGATCCGGCCCCGTGGGCGTGAACGGCACCCCGACCACCGTGACCCGGTGGGCGCGCAGGAGCGCGTGGTAGTTGAAGTAGCAGGGGTCATCCACCACCACCGTGTCGCCCGGCGCCAGGAGGAAGCGGCACAGGAGGTCGACGGCCTGCGTCGCCGAATCGAGCAAGAGGATCTGGTCGGCATCGGCGACGATGCCCTTCTCCTCCATCCGGCGCGCGATCTGGGCGCGAAGCGGGGCGAGGCCCAGGGGCTGGTCGTAGCAGACGAGGCTGCGCGTGCCCTCTCGGGCGAGGTGGCGCAGGCCGCGGCGGATCGCGTCGCCCGGCATCCACGCCGTCGGCAGCCATCCCGAGCCGGGCTTCAGGAGGTCCGGGCCGGATTGCATCGACTGACGGGTGATCCAGAGGGGATCGACGGCCCGGTCGAGTTCCGGCCCCACGGTCTTGAGGCAGAGCGGGCGGGTCTTGCCGGCAACGTAGAAGCCCGAGCCCCGCCGCGCCACGATGGCGCCCTCGGCACCGAGCCGGTCGTAGGCCTCCACCACGGTCGATTTCGACACGCCCATGGATTCGGCGAAGCTCCGCACGGAGGGCAGGCGGGCTCCGGGTGCGAGCTGGCGGCTCGCGATGCGCTCGGCGATGGCCTGGGTCACCGTCTCGACCAGGGTCGGCGGGCTCGGCGCGCGGGATTTCATCGGCACTGTCCTTCGATCTGTACGGCAATTCCTGCCGGACAATTCTGGCGAAGCGTACGGCACTGTCCCTGTCCCGAACAGTCCCCGGGCGCCAGGGTCGCGCCAGACGACGGGAGCGCGGTCATGACCGGTACGATGATACGGAATTCTGGAGGGGCGACGGTCGCGGCCCGGCAGTCCGCCGGGGACCGGGACCCTGTCCTGCACCGGGCGTGGGCCGCCGCTGCCGCCGGCGTCGCAAAGCTGGCCGCCGGGGTCTCGCGCGCCGCCATCAACGCCCGGATCCTGCGTCAGCTCGGGGCCATGTCGGAGCGCGAGCTGAAGGATATCGGGCTGGTGCGCCAGGACCTGCACGATGCCGCCGCCCTGCGCCAGGACGATGATTCCACCACCCTGCTGCTCGCCCGCCGCGAGGAACGCAAGGCCGCGCGGCGGGCCTGAGCGAGGCTGCCGATGTGGGTGCCGATTCGCACGGGGACGGCTCCGGGCCCGCATTCGGTGTCGGAGGCCGAATGGCGATCCCGGCGGAGGTGGTCTAAGACGGCGCTGCCTCAGCGTCCGTGATCGCCACGATCGGTTCGATCGGGACCGGCCATCTCCAGCCAGGACCCCCATGGCGAGCGCCGCGACCCACGTCAGCTTCCTGCCGCCCGTGCTGACGTTCCTGTCGGCGGCGGTGATCGGCGTTCCGATCTTCCGGCTCATCGGTCAGAGCGCCGTGCTCGGCTACCTCGTGGCCGGCGTGATCATCGGCCCGTTCGGCTTCTCCCTCATCGCCGAGCCCGAGACGGCGGCGAGCGTCGCCGAACTCGGCGTGGTGCTGCTGCTGTTCATCGTCGGCCTCGAACTCCAGATCTCCCGCCTTGTCTCCATGCGGCGCGACATCTTCGGCCTCGGGGCGGCGCAGCTCTTCGTCTGCACCCTGGTGCTCGCCGGCATCGGCTTCCTGTTCGGCCTGACGCCATCGGCCGCCTTCGTCATCGGCATCGCGCTCGCCCTGTCGGCGACCGCCGTCGCCCTGCAGCTCCTGGAGGAGCGCGGCGACCTCGGCACGCCCTATGGCGGCCGCGCCTTCGCGGTGCTGCTGTTCCAGGACATTTCCGTGGTGGCGATCCTCGCCCTGATGCCGCTGCTCGCCTCCACCGGGAGCGGCGGGGGCGACGGCTGGCTCCTCACCGCCCTGCAATCGACCGGCACCGTGGGCGCGGCCATCCTCGCCGTGGTCCTGGTGGGCCGTTACGGCCTCAACCCGTTCTTCGGCCTCCTCGCCGCCAGCGGCGCCCGCGAGGTGATGACCGCCGCCGCCCTCCTGGTGGTGCTCGGCACCGCCATGCTGATGGAGCATGTCGGCCTGTCCATGGCCATGGGGGCGTTCCTGGCCGGCGTGCTCCTCGCCGAATCGAACTTCCGCCATCAGCTCGAAGCCGACATCGAACCGTTCCGCGGCATGCTGCTCGGCCTGTTCTTCATGAGCGTCGGCATGTCCATCGACGGCGGCCTGCTGAAAGCCGAGTGGCCGTGGCTGCTCGGTGCCACCGCAGGCGCCATCCTGATCAAGGTCGGCCTCGTCGCCGGCCTGTTCCGGCTGTTCGGCTCGAACTGGCTCGACGCCGTGCGCGGGGGTGCGATCCTGGCGCCGGCCGGTGAATTCGCCTTCGTGCTCCTGCCGGTGGGCGGCGAGCTCGGCCTCATCGACGGACCGAGCGGACGATTCGCCATCGCGCTCGCGGCGCTGACCATGCTGGTCGGCCCGGTGGCGGCCAAGGCCCTGGACAGCGCCCTCGCGCGCCGCCGCCGCGAACCCGACCTGACGCCCGACACCATCGAGAACACGGAAGCCCGCGTCCTCGTAGTCGGCTTCGGCCGCTTCGGCCAGATCCTGACCCAGGTGCTCCTCGCCGAAGGCATCAGCGTCACGGTCATCGACAAGGACGTGGAGCAGATCCGCTCCGCCTCGCGCTTCGGCTTCCGCATCTTCTACGGCGACGGCACCCGCCTCGATGTGCTGCGCGCTGCCGGCATCGGCCGGGTCGAACTCCTGTGCGTCTGCGTCGACGAGCCGGAGGCCGCCCTGAAAATCGTCGACATCGTCCACGAGGAATTCTCCAGCGTGCGGACCTATGTGCGGGCCTACGACCGCATGCACGCCGTGGAGCTCATGAACCGGGACGTCGATTTCCAGCTGCGGGAGACCGTGGATTCCGCCCTCGGCTTCGGCCGCGCCACCCTGGAGGGCCTCGGCGTCGCGCCCGATGCGGCCGCCGCCATCGCGGAGGACGTGCGCAAGCGCGATGTCGCCCGCCTCGTCCTGCAGCAGGCGGGCGCCCTGCCGGATGCCGCGAGCTGGATGCGCGGTGCGGCGCAGATCAAGCCCGAACCGCTCACCGAACCGCAGCGCCCGTCGCGGGCCCTCAACGCCGAGACCCGCGACATCATCGGCACCAAGGCCCGCGAGGCCGCAGCCCATACCCTCGAAGTCCGGGACGTTCCCTCCGATGCTTGAAACGAACCCGGCGGCGGCCCGCTTCGTCAGCGGCTCGATCCTGCGCCACGTGGTGGTGATGAGCGCCACCGGGTCCGTCGGCCTGATGGCCCTGTTCGTCGTCGACCTCCTGTCGCTGCTCTACGTGTCGAAGCTCGGCGATCCGACCCTGACGGCGGCGGTGGGCTTCGCCACCATCGTCCAGTTCTTTGCCATCGCCATCAACATCGGCCTGATGATCGCCGCCGGGGCACTGGTCTCGCGGGCCATCGGGGCCGGTGACGAAGCGGGTGCCCGGCGCCTGGCCACCTCCGGCACCATCCACGGCATCCTCGTCTCGGGCGTCCTCGTCGTGGCGATGCTGCCGTTCCTGCCCGTCTTCCTCACGGCCATCGGCGCCGATGCCGAAACCCTGCCGGTGGCGACCCGCTTCCTCTGGATCACCCTGCCGTCGAACCTCCTCATGGGGCCCGGGATGATGTTCTCCGGGCTCCTGCGCGCCGTCGGGGCCGCGCGTCAGGCCATGCTGGTGACCCTGGCCGGCGCCCTCGTCACCGCCGGACTAGATCCGCTCCTCATCTTCGGTGCCGGCCTCGGGGTGGACGGCGCCGCCATCACCACCTGCGTGGCGCGCGCCACCTTCGCCCTCGTCGGCCTGTGGGGCGTGCGCCGGTTCCGCATGCTCGCCCGGCCGCGGGTCGCCGACATCGTCGCCGACGCGCCCATCGTATTCCGCATCGCCCTGCCGGCGGTGCTGACCAACCTCGCCCCGTCCGTCGCCAGCGCCTTCATCGCCCATGCGCTGGCGAAGTTCGGGGCCGTCGCCATCGCGGGCAACGTGGTCATCGACCGCCTCACCCCCGTGGCCTTCGGCGGCCTGTTCGCCCTCTCCGGCTCCATCGGGCCGATCCTCGGACAGAACTGGGGGGCGGGCCGGTTCGACCGGATGCGCGGCGTCCTGCGCGACGGCGCCCTCGTGACGGGAGCCTACGTCCTGGTGGTCTGGGCGGCGCTGTTCCTCGCCCGCGAGCCCTTGACGCGACTGTTCGAACTGCAGGGGGTAGCCGCCGACCTGTTCGGGTTCTTCTGCCTCGTCAGCGGCGGGGTCTGGTTCTTCACCGGGCTGCTGTTCCTGGCCAACGCCTCGTTCAACAACCTCGGCTTCCCGTTCTACTCGACGGTACTGAACTGGGGCCGGGCCACCCTCGGCACCGTTCCGCCCGCCCTGTTCGGCGCGCATCTCTACGGTCCCCGGGGCGTCATCGCGGGGGTCGGCCTCGGCTCGGTGTTCTTCGGCCTCGCCGGCATCGCCCTCGCCTTCCGCACGGTCGCCACCCTGGAGGCCCGGGCGGCCGCCCTTCCGGCCCCGGAACCGGAGGAGTGCCTGGCGAGCACGGACGCCTCCCTCGCCGCCGGACCGGCCCAGTCGGGGGTCCTCGTCTGAGGGCCGGGCGGCCCTGTGGAGGGCCGGGCGGGCCCTGTTGAAAAACCGCTGCATCCCGTCACGCGCCGGAAACAAAACCCTTCGGGCCACGTTCAGACTTCGATCTCCGACGAGACACGGAGCCAGTTCTTCCATCCTCAGGGTTTGACCATGATCGCCGATCGGATCTCCGCCCAGCCAGCCCAGAAGACCCACCTCGACATCTACGACACCCAGGCCCGCTCGATCATGGCCACCCGCCTCGGCGTGTCAGAGGATCGCCTGCGCAAGGCCGTCCACATCGTCGGTTCGCGCATCTCCACGCTGACGAGCTACTTCCACAAGTAGGCCGATGCGGCCGACGAAGGGGACGCCGGAGCGGGCGTCCCTTACTCGCGAGTGGCGGTCCGCCCGCCCCTGCCCTACGTCGATCCGGCACCGCTCCCTCAGCGCCTCCGGACCGCCATGACCGCATCCACCCCCATCACCGCCGCCATCCTCGTCATCGGCGACGAAATCCTGTCCGGCCGGACGAAGGACAGGAACATCGGCACCATCGCCGATTATTGCACGGCCGTAGGGATCGATCTGCGCGAGGTCCGCATCGTCCCGGACGAGCAGGACCGCATCGTCGAGGCCGTGAACGCCCTGCGGGCGGGCCACACCTACCTCTTCACCACCGGCGGCATCGGCCCGACCCATGACGACATCACCGCCGATAGCGTCGCCGCCGCCTTCGGGGTCTCCATCGACGTCGACCAGCGCGCCGTCGCGATGCTGCTGGAGCGGCACAAGCCGGAAGACCTCAACGAGGCCCGCCTGCGCATGGCCCGGATCCCGGCCGGCGCCGACCTCATCGCCAATCCGGTCTCGAAGGCACCGGGCTTCAGCCTCGGCAACGTCTTCGTCATGGCGGGCGTGCCGGCGATCATGCAGGCGATGCTGGATTCCATCGGACCGACCCTGGAGACGGGCGCCCGCGTCCTATCGCACACCATCGAGGTGGGACTGCCCGAAGGCACCTATGCGGGCGCCCTCGGAGAGTTGGCCAAGGCCCATGCGGGCGTGTCCATCGGATCCTATCCGTCGATGACCCCGACCGGCTTCACCAACCGGATCGTAGTCCGGGGCAGGGACCCGCAAGCCCTCGACGCGGCCAGGGCGGATGTCGAGGCCCTGGTCGCCCGTCTGCGGGCGGACGCGGGCGCCTGACGGCGCCTGTCAGGCCCGCAACGCCGGCTTCGCCTTCACCGCTGCGGCCAGGGCCTTGAGGTGACGGTTGAGGTCGGCGATCTCGTTCAGCGCGATGGTCTTGTGGCCGTCCTTGACCGCGCGCTCGATGTCGCTGACCTGCTCGGTCGCGATACGCTTCAGTTCGGCGGCGAGTTTGTCCCGTGTCATCGTCGCTCCTGTCACGGCTCGGGGTTCTCCCGGGTGATAGCGACATGGGCTTAACCGGGCGTTGTCGTGGCGTAAAACGGCGTTCGGCCGATGCCGATTTCGTGATCGGTGCGGGGAGCTTACGGAAGGCCCGGTCGCATTCCAGTGCTTGGTGTTGCGCCGCGGTCATAGGTGGGTGGCGCAGCCCAGGGTTAAGCTCCGCGCAGCCTTCAGCCCATCGCCGAGAACCCATTCCCATGTTCGCCAAGCTCCTCCTGGCCGGCACCGCAGCGATCCTCGCCGTGTCGAGCGCGTCCGCCGCCGATCTGCCGCGTCGTGCGGCGCCGCCGCCGGTGTTCACCGCCGTGCCGGTCTTCACCTGGACCGGCTTCTACCTCGGCACCCACAGCTCCTACGCCTTCAGCGACCGCCAGACGATCCGCACCACCGGCAACAACAACGGCACCGGCGGCATCACCAACACGCAGCTGAACGTCGCCCAGGGTCGTCGTGCAGGCACCTTCCGCTCCGAGCAGGACGGCATCGGCAACGTCGGTGGCGGCATCGGTTACAACTATCAGTTCAACCCGGGCTCGGGCTTCGTCGTCGGCGCCGCCACCGAGGTGACCTGGACCGACATCAGCAAGAGCTACAGCTACTTCGGTCCGGTCATCCCCGGCGTGAACACCGCCGCCGATCCGAGCAACCTGCGTCAGCGCCTCGACTACCTCGGCACGGTCACGGGCCGCCTCGGCTACGCGTTCGATCGGTTCCTCGTCTACGGAACCGGCGGCTTCGCCTACGGCAACGTCAACTACAGCGCCGGCTTCTTCAATCCGGCCGGCGCACTGGCCTATGCCGGCAAGTTCAATGGCATGGAGACCGGCTACGTCTACGGCGGCGGCATCGAGTACGCGATCCCCACGGACAGCTTCCTCAACCGCTTCAACTTCCTCGGCGGTCTCCTCGGCGCCAGCGCCGTGACCCTGAAGGCCGAGTACCTGCGCTACGACCTCGGCAGCCGCAACATCACCGTGAACACCACCGGCCTCACCGCCGCCACCGGCTCCTACACCTCGCGCTTCAACACCGAGGGCAGCATCGTCAAGGCCGGCTTCAACTACAAGTTCGGCGGCCTCTGAGCCTGACTGTCCGGCGGTCCCTCCGGATCGCCGATGCGGAAAACGACAAGGCCCCGCTCTCGCGAGCGGGGCCTTGTCCGTTGGGCGGTGTCGGAGGAGCGCCCGCTCAGGTGCGCCAGGGATGCGCCGGCAATTCCGTCGCCCCGATGGCGCTGGCACCCGCGAGGGCCACGGCGTGGTCGTTCTCCACCGTCGAGCCGCTGACGCCGATGGCGCCGGACATCTCGCCGTCCTTGTCCACGATCGGGATGCCGCCCGGGAAGGTGATCAGCCCGTCGTTGGAATGCTCGATGCCGTAGAGCGGGCCGCCGGGCTGCGACAGCGCCCCGATCTGGCCGGTCATCATGCCGAAGAACACCGAGGTTTTGGCCTTCTTGTGCGCGATGTCGATGGAGCCGACCCAGGCGCCGTCCATCCGGTAGAACGCTTTGAGATTACCGCCGGAATCCACGACGGCGATACACATCTGGGTGCCGAGCTCGACGGCCTTGGCGCGGGCGGCCTCGATGGCCTTGTGGGCGTCTTCGATGGTCACGTGCATGGGGTTATCTCCTGTTGTTTGGAATCTCGACCGCGATGCGGGCGATCTCGTCGAAGGACATCTTTTGGATGTTGGCCGCGGGCTCCCTCTTCTGAACGGAGAGGGAGCCCGTTGCGTTCGACAGTCCTCATGAGCTTTTCGCCGACACGGCTGAAGAGCGTGGAGCCTGACGTTTCCTGTCCGATATGAGAATGGCCGCTCCTTTCGGGAGCGGCCATTCTGCATGTCGGTCGTATCGCGAGGAAACCTTACTTCGCGCTCATCGCGTTGGCCTTCTCGATCAGCGCTTCGGCCATGCGGATCGAGGCGATGTCGATGAGGCGGCCGTCGAGGGAGACGGCGCCGCGGCCGGCCTTGGCGGCCTCTTCCATAGCGACCAGGATGCGGCGCGCCTTGGTGACCTCGGCCTCGGACGGGGTGAACACGTCGTTGGCGAGATCGATCTGCGACGGGTGGATCGCCCACTTGCCCTCGAAGCCGAGGGCCGCGCAGCGCTTGGCCGCCGAGACGTAGCCGTCGGGATCGGAGAAGTCGCCGAACGGACCGTCGATGGGGCGCAGGCCGTAGGCGCGGCAGGCGACCAGCATGCGGTTCTGGGCGAACAGCCACGGGTCCTGCCAATGGGTCTGGCGGTTACCGGCCTCGTCCTTGTCGGTGAGCACCGAGAAATCGGGGTTCACACCGCCGATGACCTGGGCGCGGGCGCGGGTCGAAGCGGCGTAATCGGCCACACCGAACGACATGGCTTCGAGGCGCGGCGAGGACTGGGCGATGGCCTCGACGTTGGCCATGCCCAACGCCGTCTCGATGAGAACCTCGAAGCCGATCTTCTTCTCGCGCTTCTTGGCCTGCTCGATCTGGGTGGTGAGCACGTCGATGGCGTAGACGTCGGCGGCGACGCCGACCTTGGGGATCAGGATCATGTCGAGGCGCGGACAGGCTTCGACGATGTCGACCACGTCGCGGTACATGTAGTGGGTGTCGAGACCGTTGATGCGGATCATCATGGTCTTGGTGCCCCAGTCGATCTCATTGAGCGCCTGGATGATGTTCTTGCGGGCCTGCTCCTTGTCGTCGGGGGCGACGGCGTCCTCGAGGTCGAGGAAGATCACATCGGCCTTCGAGCTGGCGGACTTCTCCATGAAGGTCGGGTTGGAGCCCGGAACGGCGAGCTCCGAGCGGTGAAGGCGGGGTGTCGCCTGCTGGATCAGGGTAAAGCTCATGGGTGTTTCCTTCCTCTGGGGGTGTTGTTCTGGCCGATGATGCAACGCGGCGACGCGTGGCACCAGACGGAGGGGTGTGCGCTCGCGCGCGGTCCGAAGGCCAAGAACGGCCCCCGGTATCCTGGTGAAACCTCTCAGCCCGTCGCCCCGAAGCCGACGGCGATGCAGTTGATGGACAGCAGCAGGGCGGATTTCACCGCCTCGCGCTTGTCCTCGTCCTCCTCCGCGCGGAAGCGGCGCAGGAGCTCCACCTGCTCGCGGCTGACCTGATTGATGGTCGGCAGGCGCCCGTTGAGGCGGTCGCGGAACAGGGGGAAGCGCGCGGCGAGTTCGGTATCGCCGCTGACGCGCAGACACATCTCCCGGGTGAGCGCGTACTCGGCCTCGATGAGCGGGAAGATGCTGTCGCGGGCGCCCGCGTCGGGGACGAGGCCGGCGTAATCCCGGGCGATCTCGAGATCGACCATCAGCAGGGTCTTCTCGACCTCGTCGAGGATCAGGCGGAAGGGCTTCGATTCGGCGAACAGGCGCTTGAGCTGCGCTTCGCCCTGCGCCCCACGCACGTCGAGGAAGCTCTTCAACCCCGAACCGACCCCGTACCATCCGGTGATGACGTGACGGTTCTGGGACCAGGCGAACACCCACGGGATCGCCCGCAGATCCGACAGGGACCGCGCACCGAAGCGCCGGGCCGGGCGCGAGCCGATGTTGAGGAGCGCGATCTCGTCCAGCGGGCTCGCGGCACCGAAATAGGTGACGAGATCGGGGTGCTGGATCAGGTTGACGTAGGCCGCGCGCGAGGCGCCGGACAACGCCTCCAGGCAATCGTCGAACTCGTTGCGGGGGATCTTCGCGGCTTCCCGCTCGGATTTCAGGGCATGCTCGAACACCGAGGAGGCGAGAAGCTCCATTTGGTAGGCGGCGGTGCCCCGGTTGGCGTACTTGAACGAGACGACCTCGCCCTGCTCCGTGGTGCGGAAGCGTCCGTTGATGGAGCCCGGCGGCTGGGCCGCGATGGCGCGGGCGGTGGGCGCACCGCCGCGGCTCACGGAGCCGCCGCGCCCATGGAAGAACGCGATGGGCACGCCCGAGGCCTTGCCGAGATCGGTGAGCTTGCCCTGCGCCTTGTACAGCTCCCAGTTCGAGGCGACGAAGCCGCCGTCCTTGTTCGAATCCGAGTAGCCGATCATCACCTCTTGCACCCCGCCCTGCCAGCGGGTCGAGCGGCGCACGACGGGGATCCCGAAGAGCTCCTTCATGATGGCCGGGGCGGCGCGCAGGTCGTCGATGGTCTCGAACAGGGGCACGATGGGCAGGCAGCAGATCTCGGTGCCGGCGGCGTCGAGGAAGTTGCCGGCCTCCTTGGCGAGGAGATAAGCGCCGAGGATGTCGGGCACGGAGCGCGTCATCGACAGGACGAAGGAGCCGAAGGCCTCACGGTCGAGCTGCTCGCGCATCTCGCCCACCAGCGCGAAGGTCTCCAGGGTCTCGCGGGCGTCGTCGGGCAGCCCCTCGAACGAGCGCTCACCCTTGCGGGGCTTCGCGAGCTCGTCGAGGAGCCACTTCTTCCACTCGGGCGAGTCGAGGTCCGGCGGCGTCTTGTTCTGGCCGTTGGCCTCGGCCCACAGGGCATGAAGCGTCTTCGTCGTGCGCGTGGTGTTTTCGCGAAGGTCGAGTCGGACCGTCGAGAATCGGAAGATCTCGACCATGCGGCGCACGGGGCGGACGAGGTCGGTAGCCAGCGACGGGCATTTCGCGTCGGCCAGCCCCTGCTCCAGGGTGCGCAGGTCGTTGATGAGGGTGTCGGCGCTCGGATAATCCGGGCCGGTGGAACGCTGGCCCTCGTTGCGCCGGATGGTGGCCTCCAGCTTGCGCAGGATGCAGGTGAGGAACTGGCGATAGGCCTCGCCCGGGTTGCGGCTGGCGATGGCGCGGCCGTCGCCGCTCTCGGCCAGGAGCTGCGCGAGTTCGGCCTTGAACGTCGCCGGCACCGGAAGCGAGCGCTCGGTGAGCGACAGGGTGCGGCCCAGCGCCGTGACGCCGTCGCGGTAGCGCCGGAGCGACGCCAGGGCGTTGCGCTGCAGGGTGGCGCGGGTGACCGACGCGGTGACGTAGGGGTTTCCGTCGCGGTCGCCGCCGATCCACGAGCCGAACTGGAAGAACGGCGGCACCTCGAACTTCTCGTCCGGATAGTACTGCGCCAGGCTCTCCTCCAGGGAGTAGAGCACCTCGGGCAGCATCTCGAACAGGGTCTCGTCGAAGAAGTGCAGGCCCCAGGCGACCTCCCGCTCGACGGTGGCCTTCTCGAGATGCAGTTCGCCCGTCATCCAGACGAGTTCGATCTGGTCGCGCAGCTCGTTCATCAGGCCGTTGCGCTCGCGCTCGGTCCAGCGCGGCAATTCGAGCTCGCGCAGCACGAGATAGATGCGGCGGAACTTCTCCAGCACGGTGACGCGCTTGCCCTCGGTGGGGTGGGCCGTGATGGTCGGGCGAATGCGCAGGTCCTTCAGGAGACCGTGGATCTCCGGCGCCTTGATGCCGTTCTGGGCGGCCTCGGCCAGGACGGCATGGAAGCTGCCGCTCAACGCCTCGCGGCCCTTGGTGCGCTCGACCTGCCGGCGCCGGCGCATGGCGGCGTTCTGCTCGGCGATGGACAGCAGCTGGAACCAGATGCCCTGCACTTGAAGCGCGCGGGCGAGGAGCTCGGGCGAGAAATCGGAGATGTTGGCGCGGCCGTGCAGCACGTCCTCGAGTTCGGGCTCGTGCCGGCGCGCCACTTCCACGAGGGCGCGGAACAGGATGTCGAGGGCCTCCTTCGACGAGGTGCCGGTGATGACCGGCGGCGCGAAGGTGTGGTCGATGGGGCCGACCGGGGCGTGAAGGGTATCCGTCATGGACAAGGCCACCTCGAAAGGAGTTTGTGCCGATCGACCGCGACGGAGGCGTTCGATGGGGGTGCGGCCGACCCGGTAGCACGGGACCGGCCGCCGGAACGATCAAGGGTCGGTTTTCTTGGGCATGACCGCCGACGCGGGCCACCTTCTCCCCCCTGCGGGAGAAGGTGGCCCGCGAAGGGGGTCGGGCCGAGACGAAGTCCCATAAGAGGGGTGTACCCCGTTCGAAGAGGTCGCTCCCCTCTCCCGGCCACTCCGCGACCACCCTCCCCCGCAGAGGGGGGAGGGTTCATGCGCTCACGCCGCCAGCTTGCGCATCACCTGCGCCACCGTGGAGCCGAACTCGCCGGGGCTGGGGGCCACGGTGAGGCCGTAGGAGCGCATGATCTCGGCCTTCTCGGCGGCCGAATCGCCGGTGGCCGAGATGATGGCGCCGGCGTGGCCCATGCGGCGCCCCTTCGGCGCCGTGAGGCCGGCGACGAAGCCGATGACGGGCTTCGACATGTTCTCCTTGATCCAGGCGGAGGCTTCGGCCTCCTGCGGGCCGCCGATCTCGCCGATCATCAGGACGGCCTTGGTCTCCGGGTCCTGCTCGAACAGGGCGAGGTGATCGAGGAAGGACGAGCCGTTGATGGGGTCGCCACCGATGCCCACCGAGGTGGTGATGCCGATACCCTCTTCCTTCATCTGCGCGGCGGCCTCGTACCCGAGGGTGCCCGAGCGCGAGATCACGCCGACATTGCCTTTCAGGTAGATGTGGCCGGGCATGATACCGAGCATCGACTTGCCGGGCGAGATGATGCCGGCGCAGTTCGGGCCCACCACCATGGTGCGCTTGTCCTTGGGGTAGCGTCGGAGATACCGCTTCACCCGCATCATGTCCTGGGCCGGAATACCGTCGGTGATGGAGCAGATGAGGGCGAGGCCCGCATCCGCGCCTTCCATGATGGCGTCGGCTGCGAAGGGCGGGGCCACGAAGGTGATGGAGGTGGTGGCACCCGTGGCCTCCACGGCCTCCTTGACGGTGTTGAACACCGGCACGCCGAGATGGGTCTTGCCGCCCTTGCCGGGAGTGACGCCGCCGACGACGTTGGAGCCGTACTCCATCATCTCCTTCGCGTGGAAGGTACCCTTGTCGCCCGTGATGCCCTGAATGATGATCGGGGTCTTCTCGTCGATCAGAATGCTCATGACGTATCCTCCCCGTTCTCAGTTGGCGCGCGCGGCCGAGCCGGCCTTGGCGGCAGCGCAGGCCTCGACGGCCTTGGCGGCGGCGTCGGACAGGCTGTTGGCGGTGATGAGGTCGAGGCCGCTCTCGGCCAGGATCTTCTGACCGGCCTCGACGTTCGTGCCGGCGAGGCGGACGATGAGCGGTACGTCGATCTTCACCTCCCGCGCCGCCTGGATGACGCCCTGGGCGACCCAGTCGCAGCGGTTGATGCCGGCGAAGATGTTGACGAGGATCGCTTTGACGTTGCGGTCCGAGAGGACGAGGCGGAACGCCGTCGCGACGCGATCAGGGCTGGCACCGCCACCCACGTCCAAGAAATTCGCCGGTTCGCCGCCCGCGTGCTTGATCATGTCCATGGTGGCCATGGCCAGACCGGCGCCGTTGACGATGCAGCCGATCTCGCCCTCGAGGCCGATATAGGAGAGGTTGTGCTCGGCGGCCTGGGCCTCGCGCGGGTCGCCCTGCGAGGGATCGTGCATGTCGGCGATGTTGCGCCGGCGGAACATGGCGTTGTCGTCGAAGGACATCTTGGCGTCGAGGGCCAGGACCCGGTCGTCCTTGGTGACGACGAGGGGGTTGATCTCCAGCATGGTGCCGTCGCAATCGCGGAACGCCCGATAGGCGTTCATGATCGTCTTCACGGCGGCCGAGACCTGGCGGATGTTGAGGCCGAGCTGGAACGCGATCTCGCGGGCTTGGAATTGCTGCAGGCCCACCGCCGGCTCGACGACCACCTGGATCAGGGCCTCGGGCTCGTTGGCGGCGATCTCCTCGATGTCCATGCCGCCGCGCTGGGAGGCGATGACGCGGACCCGCTCGGCCTTCCGGTCGAGGACGTAGCCGAGGTAGAGTTCACGCTCGAACGGGTCGGCGGTCTCGATGTACACGCGCTGCACCGGCTTGCCCTCGGGACCGGTCTGCAGGGTGACGAGGCGCTTGCCGAGGAGGTCCTTGGCGGCGTCGCGGACCTCGTTGTAGGTCCGGCACAGCTTGATGCCACCGGCCTTGCCGCGGGCACCGGCGTGGATCTGCGCCTTCACGGCCCAGAACGAACCGCCGAGCTCGGTGGCGGCGTAGACCGCCTGATCGGGGCTGAAGGCCACCGCGCCCTTGGGAACCGCCACGCCGAAGCCAGCGAGCAACTCCTTGGCTTGGTACTCGTGAACGTCCATGTGCGATCTCCTCGACGTTTCCTCGGGGCGGACCTTCTCGTAAATTTCACTTCGCGAAAAGGGTCTTGCCGTTTATATTTTTTTACATTCTCGTTGAGTCTGCCTTGAAGGCAGTTGGAATGCTTCTGGATTTCAACAAACGCGACGACTCACCTTGGCGTTAGGGTCGCGGCGTCAAGCTTTGCGTAACTTAATCCCCCGCGTTCTTTTGTGCGATGCGGAACGATCGGCGTCCCGCGTCGCGAAAGATCAGTTCACCTTGGCCTTCACGATCTCGTAGATCGACTCGTTGAGCGGACCGGCCGAGCCCAGCAGGGTCTCGAGTTCCTGGAGACGCGCGTCCGCGAAGGCACGGTCGTCCAGGCCCTTGGCGTTGACGTAGACGTTGAGCGCCGCGCTGCGCAGGCCCGCATGGGCGGACAGCACCGCGACACCGGCATCGGAGATGACATTGAGGTTGCCCTTGTCGGCGACGGGCTGGGCGAGGTCGATGACCTTGCGGCAGGCCCGGCAACACTCGAGGGGCACGTCCGTGGCCACCTTGAGGGCCGCCTGGATCTTCTCCGCCCGCGCAGCCTTCTCCTCGTCCGTCGCCTTTGGCAGCGCGTAGGCGCCCATCACCGCGTCGAAGGCCGCCACATCGTCGGCGATCATGCGGGTGAGCTCGGCCCGGAGCGCCTCGGATTGTCCGAGGATCTCCTTCAGTTCGCCCTCCACCTCGACGTACTTCTTCTTCCCGATGGTGAGGTTGCACACCATGCTGAGAAGTGCGGCCCCCATGGCGCCGTGGATGGCGGCGGCACCGCCGCCGCCCGGGGTCGGGGCCGAGCTCGCGAGCCCGTCGAGGAAGGTCTGGATGGTTGCGTCGGCAGCCATGGCTCAGGCCATCTTCTTGGCGAGGGCGTAGATCTCCTCGGCGTCGAGCACCTGCTCGGTGCTGTCGAAGAGCTGGCCGACGCAGGCGCGGTGGAGCTTGAGCTTCAGGCCGCCGATGCCGAGCGCGCCGAACACCTTCTTGCCGTGGCGTTCCTTGCCCTTGTCCATGGCGTCGATCCCGCCGAAGCCGAGGGGCGGCTGGGCGTTGTAATCGGCCACGAACTCGATGCTGGCCTCGTCCTTCCAGTCGGCTTCCGACAGGAGCTCGATGCCGATGGCGCCGGCGGAGAACACGAGGTTCTGGCCCTTGACGATGGCGGCGCGAGAGGCGGCGTCCGGAGTCGCGGCGGCCGAGATCTCGACCTTGAAGCGCTTGTTGATCTGGTCCGCGGCGGCTTGGGCCTTGTCGAGGGAGCGACCGCACAGGATCACGGTGGCGCCTTCCTGGGCCAGGAGCGCGGCCGAGCGCATGCCGACGGGGCCGGTACCGGCGAGCACGACGGCCTTCTTGCCCTGGAGCGAACCGGCGGCCTTCTGCACCAGTGCGACGCCAGCGGCGGCGGTGGTGTTGGAGCCGTTGGAATCGAGCATCACCGAGACGCGGAACGGGCCAAAGAAGCGCTTCTTGACCGCGTTCAGCACCGCCTCGCCGGCCGCCATGCTGCCGCCGCCGACGAAGATCGCCGTGGACTTCTTCTCGGAGCCGCCGCGGGTATAGATCGTGCCGTCGACCAGGGCGCCGACGTTCTCGGGCGTCACGTTGCCGTAGCCGGTGATGTGATCGGCGCCGCCATCGTAGCCGACGACCACGTCGAACACGCTCGGCACGGCATCGGTGTCGAATTGGAACAGCAGTTTTTTCATTTTTGTCGATCCCTATGCTTATCCGCGCTCGGGCGCGGCTGGCGTTTGATTCTGAATTCTCTTCTCGTCACCGGAGGGCACGCTGGGCTCCCTCTCCAGGAAGGAGAGGGAGCCCGCGCCCATCCATCGGCAAGGCCGGCGACCTAGACCACGTTCTGCGGCTTGCCGGCGACGAAGGCCTCGACGTTGTCGACGAGCTGGTCGGCCAGGATCTGCATGGCCTCCTTGCTCGCCCACGCCACGTGCGGGGTCACGATGAGGTTCGGAAGGTCGAGCTCGCACAGGATGTTGCCGTTCTTGGGCGGCTCGGTCATCACCACGTCGAAGCCCGCGCCTCCGATGGTGCCGTTCTGAAGGGCCTCGGCCAGGGCCTCCTCGTCGACGAGGCCGCCGCGCGCGGTGTTGATGAGGAGCGCGTGCTTCTTCATCTTTGCGAGCTGTTCGCGGCCGATCATGTTGCGGGTCTCGGGCGTCAGCGGCGCGTGCAGCGTGATGACGTCGGACTGGGTGAGGATGGTCTCGAAATCGACCAGCCCCTCCTGGGGGAACACGTCGTAGGCGATGACCTTCATGCCGAGCGCTTCCGCCCGCTTGGCGATGGACTTGCCCAGCGCCCCGTAGCCGACGATGCCGAGCGTCGACCCGGCGATGTCGTGGATCGGATAGTCGAAGTAGCAGAACTGGGTGGATTTGGCCCAGTCGCCCCGGCGAACGGAATTGGCGTAGGGCACGATGGCCCGGCGCAGGGCGAAGATCAGGCCAATCACGTGCTCAGGCACGGTGTTGAAGGCGTAGTTGCGGATGTTGACGACGGTGATGCCGCGTTCCTTGGCGACCGCCTTGTCGACCACGTCGGTGCCGGTGGCGGCGACGGCGATGAGCTTCAGGTCGGGCAGCTGCTTCAGCACGTCGGCGCGCATCGGCACCTTGTTGATGAGGGCGATCTCGGCCCCCTTCAGGCGCTCGACGATCTCCTCGGGCGTCCAGGTCGACTCGTACTCGACGTAATCGTGCGGAAAATTGAATTCCCGAACCTTGGCGTCGAGGGACTCGCGGTCGAGGAACACGATCTTCTTCGTCATGGAAGCCCTCAGGTCGCTCCGGCCGAACCGCCGGCGGCAGCGTGGTCGATGGGGTTGCCGGGGCGAAGGATCGCCCCGGCGATTGTCGGATCAGGCCTTGGCCAGGGGGTTCTCGCGCAGGTAGCTTGACGCGGCGGCGACACCGGAACCGGGCGTGACCTTCACGCCGTGGTCGAGCATGGCCATCTCGGCACCCGCGATGGCGCCGAGCAGCGACAGCTCGTTGAGGTCGCCGACGTGACCGATGCGGAACACCTTGCCGGCGAGCTTGTTCAGGCCGGCGCCGAGCGCGAGGTTGTAGCGGACATAGGCGTGCTTGATGATCGCCGCGCCGTCGATCCCCTCGGGCACCACGATGGTGGTGACCGTGTCGGAGTTCCACTTGGGCTCCTTGGCGCAGGTCTTCAGGCCCCAGGCCGCGACGGCCTGGCGGGTCGCCTCGCCGAGCACGTGATGGCGGTGGTAGACGTTCTCGAGGCCTTCCTCGTTGAGGCAGGCCAGGGCCTCGCGCAGGCCGTAGAGCAGCGGCAGCGACGGGGTGTAGGGGAAGTAGCCGGCCGGGTTCTGCTTCTGGTGGTCGGCCCAGTCGAAGTAGACGTGGGCGAGGCGGTCGTTCTTGCCGGCCGAGGCTTCGGCCGCCTTGAGGGCCTTCTCGCTGACGCAGATCACGCCGAGGCCGGCGGGCAGCATCAGGCCCTTCTGGGAGCCGGCGATGGCGCAGTCGACGCCCCACTCGTCCATCTTGTAGGGGAGCGAGCCGACCGACGACACGCCGTCGACGAACAGCAGGGCCGGGTG
Source organism: Methylobacterium sp. Leaf100 (assembly GCF_001422845.1). Classification (NCBI taxonomy): domain Bacteria; kingdom Pseudomonadati; phylum Pseudomonadota; class Alphaproteobacteria; order Hyphomicrobiales; family Methylobacteriaceae; genus Methylobacterium; species Methylobacterium sp. Leaf100. The sequence continues at coordinate 257,556 of NZ_LMMW01000012.1, forward strand.
GCCGGCCGCGTCGATGGCCTTGCGCACGGCGCCGATATCCGAGGTCACGCCCGTGGCGGTCTCGTTATGGACGACCATGACGGCCTTGATCTCGTGGTTCTTGTCGGCGCGCAGGGCCTCGCCGATCTTCTCCGGGTCCGCACCCGTGCCCCACTCCTCGTCCTGCACGATGACGTCGAGGCCGAGGCGCTCGGCCATGTCGACCCAGAGCAGGCTGAACTGGCCGAAGCGCGCGGTCAGCACCTTGTCGCCGCGCGACAGGGTGTTGGTGAGCGCCGATTCCCAGATGCCGGTGCCGGAGGCCGGGAACAGGAAGATGGTGCCCTTGGTCGAGCCGAACACCGCCTTGGTGTCCTCGAACAGGGGCTTGGTCAGGGCGGGGAAGTCCACCGAGCGATGGTCCTCGGACTGCACCACCATCGACCGCAGGACGCGATCGGGGATGTTCGTCGGGCCAGGAACGAAGAGGTGGTTGCGACCCGGCCGTTTCGTTGCCGCCATGATGATGTCTCCGGTTCTCAAAGAAGTGCGCGCGATCCGTGCGACACACTTGGTTCAGTGACGGAAGATCTGCCCGTTTGGGCCGCCCTTCCGGGTGGATCGATGACGAGAGGCCGGCCCGGTTCAGGCAGCCGTCTCGGGTGGGCAGGCTCCTACGCGCTCGCGGACCCGCCGGAAACCCGGTCGGGCCCACTTACCCTCAGGCGATACTTGCCCTCAGGTAATGCTTACCCTCAGGCAGCCGACCCCGGAGGAGCCGGCCTCATGACGGAGACCCCGATCCCGTCGGGAGCGAGGCACCGTGCTGTCGATGGGCTGCGGGCGCTCGAGACCTGCGCCGCGATGCGCGGACGCATCGAAACGCGCGGACAGCCGTGAAACGGGTCCGACGATCTCAAGCCGTTCTCCAGGCCGGGGCGCGCTCGCGAAACCGCGCTTCCCCAGGCCGTGCAGGCGCCATCCTGCCCCGTATGTCGCTGCCCTTCTTCACCTCTCGGGGCTCCGGACACACGATGTCTCGCGCGGTCCGATGGGGCATCTTGCGGCGACTATGCCTGCCTTCACGCAGGAAGGAAAACCCGAAAAACTTCGCGAAACGTCAAATAATTTTATAGTCCAGAAAGGCTTGCGATGCGGTGCCGCACGGCAGGGCGCCCCTCCCCCGGGGCCGGCCGGCGTCATCAAAGTGATACGGGAATCCGGTTTGGCTCGGTCCGATGCAGAGCCGCTCGGAGACCACCATGGGCGAAGATCCGGAGACGACCATCCGCGTCCGAACCCTGTTCCTGTCGGACATGCACCTCGGCACCAAGGGTTGCCAGGCGGCCCTGCTGCTCGAGTTCCTGCGCGACTACGATGCCGACGAGATCTACCTCGTCGGCGATATCGTCGACGGCTGGCAGCTCAAGTCCGGCTGGTACTGGCCCCAGAGCCACAACGACGTGGTTCAGAAGCTCCTGCGCAAGGTCCGCAAGGGCTCGAACCTCATCTACGTTCCGGGCAACCACGATGAATTCCTGCGCGACTACATCGGCATGACCTTCGGGGGCATCGAGGTCGCCGACCAGCGCCTCCACGTGGCGGCGGACGGCAAGCGCTACCTCGTGATCCACGGCGACCAGTTCGACATGGTGGTGCGCCACGCCCGGTGGCTGGCGTATCTCGGCGATGGTGCCTACACGGCGGCGCTGTTCGTCAACACCCACCTCAACACCCTGCGCCGCCGCCTCGGGCTGGCCTACTGGTCGCTCTCGGCCTGGGCCAAGCTGCGGGTGAAGAATGCCGTCAACTTCATCGGCAAGTTCGAGGAGTTGCTCAGCGCCGAGGCCCGGCGCATCGGCGCCGACGGGGTGATCTGCGGTCACATCCACCACGCCGCCAACCGCACCATCGGCGGGCTCACCTACCTCAACACCGGGGATTGGGTGGAATCCTGCACCGCCATCGTCGAGCATTACGACGGCACCATGGAGGTGCTGCACTATCCGAGCCTGGTGCGGGCCCGGGAGGCCCGTGACGCCGAGCTCGCCGGGCCGCGGCCCGACGGCGCCCGGGCCGTCGCATGAGGCTCCTCATCGCAACGGATGCCTGGCACCCGCAGGTCAACGGCGTCGTGCGCTCCCTCGAGCACATGGCGGCGGCGGGCGCGAGCCTCGGCATCGACACGGTGTTTCTCACCCACGCTGACTTCGTCTCCGTACCCCTCCCGGGCTACGCGGAGATCCGCCTGTCCTGTGCCACCCGCGCGGCGGTGGCGCGCCGCTGGGACGGTCTGCGGCCGACCCATGTCCATATCGCCACGGAGGGCACCGTCGGCTACGCCACCCGGCGCTACTGCCTCGGCCATCGCCGTCCGTTCACCACGAGCTACCACACCCGGTTTCCCGAATACCTCGCGGCCCGCGCCCCCGTGCCGGAATCGTGGAGCTACGCCTGGCTGCGCCGGTTCCACGGCGCCGCCAGCGGCACCATGGTGAGCACACCCTCCCTCGAACGCGATCTCGCCGCCCGCGGCTTCACCAACCTCATGCGCTGGACCCGGGGCGTCGACACCGATTTGTTCCGGCCCGACGCAGGGGCGCCCGATCCCCTCGCGGGCCTGCCCCGGCCGATCTTCCTGTTCGTCGGGCGCCTCGCGGTGGAGAAGAACATCGCCGCCTTCCTGTCCCTCGACCTGCCCGGCTCGAAGGTGGTGGTGGGCGACGGACCGGACCGGGCGCGCCTCGCCGCGCTCGCCCCCGACGCGCACTTCCTCGGCACCCGCACGGGCGCGGCCCTGGCGGCGGTCTACGCCGCCGCCGACGTGTTCGTGTTCCCGAGTCTCACCGACACCTTCGGCATCGTGCTCCTGGAAGCCCTGGCCTGCGGCGTGCCCGTCGCGGCCTACCCGGTCACCGGCCCCCTCGACGTCATTGGGGGTACGGATGCGGGCGTCCTCGACCCCGACCTGCGCAAGGCGGCGCTTGCCGCCCTGACCATCCCGCGCGACCGATGCCGGGCGCAGGCCCTGCGCTACACCTGGGCCGAGAGCGCACGGCAATTCTACGCCAACATCGCCGCCGCCCACGGCACGGCAGGCCCGCAGGCGCGCCACGGCACACCGAGCAGGACCATCGGTTTGGGCACAGGAACCGACGCACCGGCGTGGTGACTCGGGCGGGCCGGACTGGCAGGGTCCCGCCCCATTCCCGACACCGTGTTCACCCCGATGCTCCCCTTCGACGCTGCCCTCGCGAAAGACTATCCGGCGGTGATCGGCTGCGACGAGGTCGGACGCGGCGCCCTGTGCGGACCCGTGGTCGTGGCGGCGGTGTGGTTCGACCCGCACGCGTTCCCGGGCGAGATCCTGGCGGCGCTGGACGATTCGAAGCGCCTGAAGCGGGCCGAGCGCGAGCGCCTCACCCCCCTGATCCGTGCCCATGCGCGCGTGGCCCTGGCCGCCGGGTCGCGGGCGCTCGTCGACCGCATCAACGTGCGGGGCGCCACCCTCGATGCCATGGCGCGGGCGGTCCATCGCCTCGGACTCGACGCCCCGGTGCTGGTCGACGGCCGCGACGCGATCCCGGACGTCGAACGATGCCGTCCGGTGGTCGGCGGGGACCGCCTCGTGCCGCAGATCGCCGCCGCCTCCATCGTGGCGAAGACCGTACGGGATGCGGCCATGCGCGCCCTCGCCCGGCGCCACCCCGCCTATGGCTGGGACAGCAATGTCGGCTACGGCACCAAGGTGCACCTCGCCGGCCTCGCGACACTGGGCCGCTCGGCCCATCACCGCTGCAGCTTCACCAGAGCCTACGGACCCGAGACCGATTTCAGAACAGCGACAGCTGCGCCGTCGGCCGGACAAACAGATCGGTCCTGAGCTTCAGACGTTCTTCCGGGTAGCCGAGGCGGCGGCGGGCGAGGCGCATGCGGCGCACGATGAGGTCAGCATAGGCACCGGCTCCGACCATGCGCCGGCCATACGTGGCGTCTTAGGCGCGCCCGCCCCGCGCCTGGCGCACCAGGGACATCACGTGGGCGCGCCGCCCCGGATAGTGTTCGGCGAACCAGTCGTCCACGAGGGCGTCGAGTTCCAGCGGCAGGCGCAGCAGCACGTGGTTCGCCTCCCGCGCGCCGCGTTCGCGGGCCGCCGTCAGGATCGCCTCGATCTCGTGGTCGTTGAGCGAGGGAATCACCGGGGCGGCGATGACCATGACGGGAATTCCCGCGGCACTCAGGCGCTCGATGGCCTCCAGGCGCTTCTTCGGGTGCGGCGCGCGCGGCTCCAGCCGGCGAGCGAGATCGGGATCGAGGGTGGTGACCGAGACGGCGACCTTCACGAGATCGTCGCGGGCGAGATCTGTGAGCAGGTCGAGGTCGCGCACCACGAGGTTCGACTTGGTGACGATCCCGACGGGATGCCGGAATCGGCCCAGCACCTTGAGGATGCCCCGGGTGAGGCGGTGCTCGCGCTCGATGGGCTGGTACGGGTCCGTCGCCGTCCCGAGGGCGATGGTGGCGGGTCGGTAGGCCGGCGCCGACAATTCGGAGGTCAGGAGCTTCACCGCATCCGGCTTGTGGAACAGCCGCGTTTCGAAATCGAGGCCGGGCGAGAGACCGACATAGGCGTGGTTGGGCCGGGCGAAGCAGTAGACGCAGCCGTGCTCGCAACCGCGATAGGGGTTGATCGAGCGATCGAACGAGATGTCCGGCGAGGTGTTGCGGGTGATGAGGCTGCGGGCGCGCTCGGCCGTCACCATCGTGCGCAGGGGCGCCGGGGCGTCGGCCTCCCACCCGTCGTCGAAGATCTCGCGGCTGATAGTCTCGAATCGTCCGGTGGGATTGGCCGTCGCGCCGCGTCCACGCCGGGCGTCGCTCGGCCGCGTCGTCGTGGCGAGGCGCCGCGCGCCCTCTCCTATGTCCGCGTCCGGCGACTCCGTCTCCATGCCAAACCTTCATCACCCGCCGCCGAATCGAACATATCATGAACATGCCCGCGAGACGCTGCACATATTGCGGGCAAAGCGGCTTCTGGGTCGGCCCCTGCGCAGTCCGGGCAGGAAACCGGGCCGGTGACCGGCTTCAGTCCGGGGAAAAATGCGGTATGCGCGGGCATGATCTCCGCTCTGATCCATGTGGCACGGCCGGCCGATCCCGATGCGGTCGATCGGCTCGCCGACACCCTCGGCGCCCTCGTGGCCGGCGTCGCCGCCGGGCTCGTCGGCGATGCGGTCATCGTCGCGCCCAGCCACAGCACGGCCATCGACACCGTGGCGGAGGCCACCGGCGCCAAGCTCGTCCTGCGCCCGCGCGGCGGCTCGGCGTGGTCGGCCGGGGCCAAGGCGGCCCGGCGCGAATGGGTGCTCTGTTTGGAGGCCGGGGACGTGCCCGCCGAGGGCTGGATCCGCATCCTGGACCGCTTCATCGGCACCGCCCGACCGGACGTCACCCTGGGCCGCCTGCGCCGCCCGCATGCGGGTCTGCCGGCCCGCCTCGCCGCCCGGGGCGAGGGCGTCATCGGCGTCGGCGCGCCGCGCCCCGGCGATCTGGTGCGGCGCGAACGCCTTCTCGCCGGTCCGCGCTTCGTCCGACGGGTGAAGGTCCGCAAATTGCCGGCCCGCCTCGAACGCTCCTGAGGATCAGGGTTCGGCGGCTGCCTCCATGCGCAAACGCAGGCGCTCGACATCGTCGTGGTTGCCGGACAGCAGGTCGGTGATGTCGCCGACGAGGAGCGCCGCGACGTGGCGGCACGCGGTGCCGTAGCGCCCCGCCATGCAGGTGCAGCGCAGGCGCAGGCCCGTGGCTCGGTCCTCCAGGGTGATGGCGTAGCGGTCGCCGCGCGAGCCCTTGACGGTGAAGCTCAGGGGCGGCGGGAGGCGCGGCCCCGACCGGGCGCAATCGGACGACGGTCCCGGGCCGGCGCGCGGCGGCAGGACGCGGTCCGGCCCTTCCGGCATTGTGGTGATCGGCAGCCGGATGGCGCGGGACAAGCCGAAGATGTCGGGCGCGCCGGTCCGGCGCATGGCCGCCAGGGCGATCTCGGCACACGCATAGGCGTCCTCGCCCGCATCGTGGTGCTCGAACCGGATGCCGAGGCGCGCCGCGACCTTGCCGAGGCCGCAGCCCTCCTCCGCGGGAAACACCCGGCGGGCGATCTGAACGGTGCAGAGGTAAGAGAAGGCCGGCGGCCGCAGGCCGTAGGCGACCAGCGACGCGCGCAGGACGCCCATGTCGAAGCCGGCGTTGTGGGCGAGCACGAGGCCGCTCGCCAGGTCGGGCAGGAACTCGGCCATCACCTCGGGAAACGTCGGCTGCGTCCGCACATCCGCCGGCACGATGCCGTGGACCCGGATGTTGCCGGGGGAGAACCGCAGGTCCGGCGGCCGGATCAGCCGCGATTCCCGGCGCACCACCGCCCCGTCCGCGATCCACGCGAGACCGACGGCGCAGGCACTGTCGCGACGCTCGTTCGCGGTCTCGAAGTCGAGGGCAAGAATCGGTGTCAAAGGATTGGTGTCAAATAGCGGGTGCCCTGCGCGCCCGAGGCGATGCGCGTCATGTAAGCCGCGCTGGAAGCCACCTCAAGCGCTCGCCACGAGGGCGAGCCAGGCCTCCTCGCTCACCACCTCCACGCCGTGCCTCTCGGCGTCCTTGAGCTTGGAGCCGGCGCCGGGCCCGGCCACCACGAGGTCGGTCTTGGCCGAGACCGAACCCGAGACCTTGGCGCCCAGGCGCTCGGCCGTGGCCTTGGCCTCGCTGCGGGTCATGCGTTCGAGGGAGCCGGTGAAGACCACGGTCTTGCCGGCAAAGGCCGTCGCCGTCACGGGTGCCGCCATGGGTTCCGTGGTGACGGCCTCGAGGAGGGCCCGCACGGCGGCGTCGTTGTGCGGCTCGCCGAAGAACGCGATGAGGGAATCCGTCGCCACCGGACCGATCTCGGCGTCGTCGGCGAAGTGCCGGTAGGCGTCGCCCGGGCGCTGGGACGCGGCCCGGGCGATCCCGGCGGCCGCCGCATCGGCGTCGCCGTAATGGGCGAGCAGGCTCGCGCGCTGGGGCGCCGACAGCCGGATGCGGCCGGGCGCCTCGCCGGCTTCCACCCCAGCCTCGCCCTCCTCCGCATCGGAGGTCTCGCGGGGGTAGCCGACCTCAAGCAGGCGGTCGCGCGTCGTCGGGCCGATGCGCGGGAGCGACGAGAGTTCGATCCAGTCCGGCCCCGCCTGGGCGGCGGCCGCTGCCGCGACCCCACCCATCAGGGCGGCCATGTCGGGAAAGCGTTTCGCCAGGGCCTTGGCCGTGGACTCGCCGATGTCGGGGATCCCGAGGGCGAACAGGAAGCGGTTGAGGGGCAGGCGGCGGCGGTCCTCGACGGCGGCGAGCAGGTTGTGGATCGCCTTGTCCTCCTCCTCGCCCTTCTTCTTCGTCGGTTTCTTCGGGGCCGGTGCGCCCTCGGCCCGGCGCTCGGCGGACAGGGCTTCGCGGCGGGCCACGATGGCGGCCTTCAGCTCCGCGAAATCGAGGCGGAACAGGTCGGCCGGCTGCTTGATGACGTGCGCTTCGAACAGCACCTCGATGTAGGTCTGGCCGAAGCCTTCGAGGTCGAAGCCGTTGCGCGAGACGAAGTGCTTCAGGCGCTCCACCCCTTGCGCGGGGCAGATCAGGCCGCCGGTGCAGCGCCGGACGGCGTCGGGCTTGCCCGTACGCGGGTTGATCTCCCGGATCGCCCGACTGCCGCAGGCGGGGCAATGGTCGGGGAAGACGAAGGGCGTCGCGTCCGCAGGGCGCTTGTCGAGCACCACGTCCATGACCTTCGGGATCACGTCGCCGGCCCGCTGCACCACCACCGTGTCGCCGACGCGGATGTCGCGGCCGTCGCGGATTTTTTCCCCGTCGCCGCCGACCCCCTGGACGTAGCCCTCGTTGTGGAGCGTGGCGTTCGACACCACGACGCCCCCCACCGTCACCGGCCGCAGCTTGGCCAGGGGATTGAGGGAGCCGGTGCGGCCGACATTGATCTCGATCCCCTCGACCACCGTGAGCGCCTTCTGGGCGGCGAACTTGTGGGCCAAGGCCCAGCGCGGCGAGCGCGAGACGAAGCCGAGGCGTCGCTGCAGGGCGAGGCTGTCGACCTTGTAGACGACGCCGTCGATGTCGTAGCCGAGATCCGCCCGCGCGGCCTCGATGCCGCGGTAATGGGCGATCATCGCCACCGCGTCGGTGAAGCGTTTCGTGCGGTCGTTGACCGGCAGGCCCCAGCGCCCGAACGCCTGGATCATTCCGGACTGGGTCTCATCTGGCAAGGCCGACATCTCGCCCCAGGCGTAGGCGAAGAACTTGAGCGGCCGTGAGCGGGTGATCTCGGGATCGAGCTGGCGCAGGGACCCGGCGGCGGCGTTGCGCGGGTTGGCGAACAGGGCCTTGCCGGCGGCCTCCTGGCGCGCGTTGATGGACGCGAAATCCGCGTGCGAGAGGTAGACCTCGCCCCGAACCTCGCAGATCTCCGGCACGTCGTCGCCCGAGAGGGTCTCGGGGATGCTGTCCACCACGCGGGCGTTGCGGGTGACGTCCTCGCCGGTCTCGCCGTCGCCCCGCGTCGCGGCGGTGACGAGGCGGCCGCCCTCGTAGCGGAGGGACAGGGACAATCCGTCGATCTTCGGCTCGGCGGTGAAGGCCAGCGTCTCGCCCTCGGGCCAATTCAGGAACCGGCGCACCCGGGCGACGAACTCCTCGACCTCCGCGTCCGCGAAGGCGTTGCCGAGGGACAGCATCGGCACGGCATGCCGGACCTTGGCGAATTTCTCCGACGGCTTGGCGCCGACGGAGGTGCTCGCCGCCCCCGTGCCGGCGAGGTCCGGGAACCGCGCCTCGATGTCCTCCAGGCGGCGGCGCAGGGCGTCGTACTCGGCGTCCGAGATCTCCGGCGCGTCCTCCTGGTGATACAGGCGGTCGGCCTCGGCGATGCGCTCGGAAAGGGAGGTGTGCTCACCGCGCGCCGTCTCCGGCGTCAGGTCGTCGAGGCTGTCGGCGGCGGGCTTCGATGCGGGCATGCTGGGCTTCTGCGATGGGGACCGGTTCGGCCCGGCATACAACACGTCGTTCGATGCCGCATCGTCCCCCGGCACGGCGCGGGCGGGGTGTGCGACCGCACGTCGCCGGCCGTAACTTCGGCCCGCTTCGCCACGTAGATAGGACCGTCGGCGGCACCGGTCGCCCCGACAGCCGCGCATTCGGAACATGCCATGCCCGCCCTGCCCGCCATCTCCGCACCCTGGCGCGACCGCGCCGGACGTCTCTCGGGCCTCAAGCTCGGCGTCTTCCTGTTCGCCCTGGCGCCCGGCCTCTGGCTCGCCGGCGCCTATGCGGCGGACGCGCTCGGTGCCAAGCCCATCACCGCGCTCCTGCACGGCACCGGCGAATGGGCCGTGCGTTTCCTTCTGCTGTCCCTGGCCGTCACGCCCCTGCGGCGCTTGGCGAACTGGCCGAAGCTGATCCTCGTTCGGCGGATGCTCGGGCTGACGGTGTTGGCCTACGCGCTCATCCACCTCGCGCTCTACGTGGTCGATCAGAACTTCGTGCTGACGAAGGTGGTCTCGGAGATCGTCAGTCGGATCTACCTCACCATCGGGTTCGTCGCCCTCGTGGGGTTCGTGGTCCTCGGCGTGACCTCCACGGACGGCATGATCAGGCGACTCGGCAAGGCGTGGCCGCGCCTGCACAAGACGGTCTACACCCTCGCGGTGCTCGGCCTCGTCCACTACTTCCTGCAGGCCAAGATCGACGTCTCCGACCCGGTGTTCTGGACCGGCGCCTTCCTGCTCCTCATGGGCTGGCGCGCCCTGCAGCGCCTGCGCTGGCCCATCAACCCCCTGACCCTGCTGGGGCTCGCCGTCGCGGTGGCGCTCACCACCGCCGGACTGGAGGCGGCGTGGTACGGGCTCGCCAGCGGTATCCCGGCCGGGCGCGTGCTCCAGGCCAACCTCGCCTTTCCCGACATGATCCGCCCGGCCTGGTGGGTGCTCGGCCTCGGTCTGGTTCTGCCCGTCATCGATGCCGCGCGCCGCATCTGGGACCGGTTCGGCAAAGGCGCGGGCAAGGGTGCGGGCAGGGGCGCGGGACCAGAGGCCCGACCGGTGCGGAGCCGGCCCGCCGAAGCGGTGGCCGCGCGCTGAAGCCGGCTTGCGGCCGCGCCCGGCCTCCCGCATGAGTCCGTGCCGATGGTTCGGGGGACGCGATGACGAAAACAATCTGGGCGGCCGGCATGGCCTGCCTCCTCGCCGTCGGTGCGGCCCGCGCCGAGTGCCCCCGCGCCGAACCGCCGCCTGTGAGCGCCCGGCCGACCAAACCCGCCTTCCCGGAGAAGCCGGCCTGCGTCGACGCCAAGGGCGGCTGCCCCGGCTGGGAAGCCTACAGCTACAACGACGCCATCAAGGCCTACAACGCCCAGATCGCCGTCTACCGTCCCCTGGCGGAGGCCTACGTGAAGGGCCTGAACGCCTACGTGAAGGCGGCCTCGGACTACGCGCAGTGCGAGGTGAAGGCGCTTCAGTAAGACCGGCGCCTTCGCAGTCTTCGGGGCGCATGAGAGGCTGTCGCCCATGAGCGCGCAGCCCAAAGCCGGCATGGATGTCGACGCCTTCCTGGCCTGGGCGGAGCATCAGCCCGGCCGCTACGGGCTCGTCGACGGAGAGGTCTTCGCCATGGCCCCGCAGCGCGTGCGGCATGCGGAGACCAAGTTCTCCGTCCAGCTTGCGCTCCGCGCAGGCATTCGCGAGGCCGGGCTTCCCTGTCGTATGCTGCCCGACGGGATCACGGTGCGGGTGGATGCGCCAACCTGCTTCGAGCCGGACGCCCTGGTGCATTGCGGCGAACGCCTCGGGCCCGATGCCACGCAGGCCCCGGCCCCCATCGTGGTCGTCGAGGTCCTGTGCCCGAGTACCGGACAGATCGACACCACGCAGAAGCTCGTCGGGTATTTCCGGGTGCCGAGCGTGATGCACTCTCTCATCGTCGATCCGGTGCGGCGCATGGTCATTCACCATCGGCGCGGAACCGAAGACCTGATCGAGACGCGGCTCGCCTCCACGGGGCGGCTCGAACTCGAGCCACCGGGCCTGACCCTCACGGGAGCCGCTCTCTTCACCGAGTCTCCCTTAGCCGAGTCGTGAGGGATGGACGGAGCGTTGGGACGGCCGCCCTCGCTTGACCCCCGGCGGGGCTGGTGCCACAGCCCGGCGCATCCTTTTCCCCCGGCCAGACTGGACGGATAGATGCCCGAATCCCTCGACCTCCTCGTCCTCGGCAACGCCATCGTCGACCTCATCGCCCGCGCGGACGAATCGTTCCTCGCCGAGCAGGGCGTGCCGAAGGGCGCGATGCAGCTCATCGACGAGGAGCGGGCTGAGGCCCTGTTCGACGCCATGGGGCCGGCCACCATCGTATCGGGCGGCTCCGGCGCCAACACCGCCGTCGGCGCGGCCCTCCTCGGCGCGAAGACCGGCTTCATCGGCAAGGTCCGCGACGACGAACTCGGGGGTCTCTACGCCCACGACCTCAAGGCCACGGGCGTGCGCTACACCGTGCCGGCGGCCACGGACGGCCCGGCCACGGCGCGCTGCTTCATCCTGGTGACGCCGGACGGCGAGCGTACCATGAACACGTATCTCGGCGCCTGCCAGAACCTGTCCCCGGCCGACGTGGACGAGGCCACCGTTCGCAACGCGCGCGTGACCTACCTAGAGGGCTACCTCTGGGATCCGCCGGCCGCCAAGGACGCGTTCCGCAAGGCCGTTCAGATCGCCCACGCCGCCGGCAACGCCGTTGCGCTGACCCTGTCGGACGCCTTCTGCGTCGGCCGGTATCGCGAAGAATTCCTCGGGCTCATCCGCGACGGCAGCGTCGATATCCTGTTCGCCAACATCGGCGAGTTGCAGAGCCTTTACGAGACCGACGACGCGGAGGTCGCCCTCAAGGCCCTGCGCGACGAGCGCGACGCCCGCGGCAAGCATCTCCTCGGCCTCGTCACCCGCTCGGCGGACGGCGCCATGGTGGTCAAGGGTGGCGAGATCCGCAGCGTCGAGGCCTCCCCGGTCCACGAACTGGTGGACACCACGGGTGCGGGCGACCTGTTCGCCGCCGGCTTCCTCGCGGGCCATGTGCGGGGCCTCGACAACGCCGCGAGCGCCCGTCTCGGCGCCCTGGCCGCGGCGGAGGTGATCCAGCACATCGGCGCCCGCCCCCAGCACGACCTCGTGGCGCTGGCCAAGGCGCAGGGCCTGCTCTGAGGCGATCCCACGGGAAGGCGCTCACATTCGCAGGAGCACCTTCCCCACGGCCTCGCGCCGCTTGAGGATCCCGAGGGCCTCGGCGTAATCCGCCAGGGGATAGACCCCATGGACCTTGGCGGTTAGACGGCCCTCCGCGACCCAGGCGAGGAGCTGGCGCTGGTTCTGCGCATGCGCCTCGGGTTCGCGATCGACGAACACGCCCCAGTGCACGCCCTGGATGTCGATGCCCTTGAGGAGGGCGAGGTTCAGCGGGATACGGGGGATGTCGCCGGCGGCGAACCCGACGACGAGGTAGCGCCCCTTCCAGCCCAGCGAGCGCAGGGCCGGCTCGGCGTAGTCGCCCCCGATGGGATCGTAGATCACGTCGACGCCCTTGTCCTCCGTGAGGGTCCGCAGGGCCTCGCGCAGGTTGTCGGCGGCGTAGTCGACGCTCATCGTGGCTCCGTGCGCCTCGGCGACCCTCAACTTCTCCGGCGACGAGGCGCAGGCGATGACACGTGCGCCCATGATGGCGCCGAGTTCCACCGCCGCGAGGCCGACGCCGCCCGAGGCGCCAAGCACCGCCAGGGTCTCGCCCGGCTGGAGCTTCGCCCGGTCCCGCAGGGCGTGGAGCGACGTGCCATAGGTAATGGTCAGGCCGGCGGCCTGCTCATCGGAGACGGCATCGGGAATCGGCGTGAGATGACGGGTCGAGACCGCGATGCGCTCGCGGCAGGTCCCGAACTTCTGGTGGACGATGACGCGGTCGCCGACCGAAACCCCCTTCGTATCCGGCCCGAGGGCCTCGACCACGCCGGCGGCCTCGCCGCCGGGCGAGAACGGCAGCTCCGGCTTCACCTGGTAGCGCCCGGCGATGATGAGGGTATCGAAGAAGTTGAGCGCCGCCAGGGTGATGCGCACCACGGCCTCGCCGGGCCCCGGCACCGGTTCGGCGATGTCCTCCAGGGAGAGATCGTCGGGGCCGCCGAGGCGGGTGCACAGCAAGGCCTTCATGGAAACGCTCCGTCCCTGTCCCGGTGCGCCCATGCACCGGGCGGACCGAGCGGAGCAACATCCAAATGCGATTCAGGTCCGGGCGTAGGTCGCCGTCAGGCAGCCCTTGGCGAGCACATGGCCCCGCATGGCGTCGATCACGGCGCCCCGGCCCGGTGAGGCGTCGAGGGCGAGAGCCACGTCGAGGGCATAGATCTGGAACAGGTACTCGTGCGGCCCGTGGCCGGTGGGCGGATCGGGCGGCAGCCACTGGTCCTGAAGGAAGCTGTTCTTGCCGAGATCCTGGGACTGGTGCGCCCCGCCGGGGCTCGGCAGCGCGCCCTCGGCCAGGGGGCCGGCCTCCGGCATCAGGTTCCAGGCGATGAGGTGGACGAGGGGGCGCGGCGTCGGGCTGCCCGCGTCCTCGACGATGAGGGCGACCCGGACGGTCCCCGGCGGGAGGTTGTCCCAGGCCAGGGGCGGAGACGTCTTCTCGCCGTCCTCGGTGAAACGGGCTGGGATCGCCCCACCCTCGGCGAAGGCCGGGCTCGTCAGCCGCACCGTCGCGGGCGTGTCGGGAAAGTCGGCGTGGTAGGTGGTCGCCGCGATGCCCGCCTTGAGGCTGGACAGGGCCTCGCCGACGGCGTGGGGGATCTTCTCGAGCATGACGGCCTCCGGTTGCGCGCGGTCAACGACGCGAGGCCGCCGGGAGTTCAGGCGCGGCGCGCGGCGATCATGTAGTTCACCGCCGTGTCGCGGCTCGCCCGCCAAGAGCCGTCCAGCGGATTGAACACCACCCCGGTGGTGTCCGTCACCGCGAGGCCGCCGTCCTCGACGGCACGGATGAGTTCGTGGGGTTTCACGAACTTGTCCCAGTCGTGGGTGCCCTTCGGCAGCCAGCCGAGGACGTATTCGGCCCCCACGATGGCGAGGGCGTACGAGCGCAGGGTGCGGTTGAGGGTGGCGGAGAACAGCAGCCCGCCGGGCTTCACCGCCGCGCAGGCGGTGGCGACGAAGGCCGGCACATCGACCACGTGCTCCACCACCTCCATGGCCAGCACGATGTCGAAGCGCTCGCTCTGCGCCACCACGCTCTCGATGGTGCGGGCCCGGTAATCGACGCTCACGCCGGCCGCATCCGCGTGCGCCTGGGCGACCTTCACGTTGGTCGGCGCCGGATCGAGCCCCGTCACCCGGGCGCCGAGGCGCGCGAGGGGTTCGGACAGCACGCCGCCGCCGCACCCGACATCGACGATGGCGAGGCCGTCGAGGGGGAACGGCGCTTTCGGATCCCGGTCGAAATGCCGGCAGGCGGCGTCACGGATATAGGCCAGCCGTACGGGATTGAAGCGGTGCAGCACCCGCATGGGCCCGGTCGGGTCCCACCACGTCGCCGCGATGGCCTCGAAGCGGGCGACCTCGTCGCGGTCGATGGAGGATGAGGTGGGTCCGGTCATCGGGTCCGTCTGATTGGGCGGAAAAAAGTTCGGTGGAACAACAGTCCCGGGGATGGGTCACGGCCCACCGGCCCCGATTGTTGACACGCTCGGGTAGCCCTTGTACCCGCCGAAGCCTTGTCCGGTACAGCCGCAGAGCGACGCGGGCGTTTGTCCGGCCCGCCGCACCACGGCTCCCTTTCCACGAGAATCGACGCGGACGCTGCATGGCCCGTTTGGTGATGAAGTTCGGCGGCACGTCCGTCGCCAATGTCGAGCGCATCCGCAACGTGGCGGCCCACGTCGCCCGCGAGGTCGCGGCCGGCTACGAGGTCGCTGTTGTGGTGTCGGCCATGTCGGGCAAGACCAACGAGCTCGTCGCCTGGGTCAAGGACGCGAACCCGATCTACGACGAGGCCGAGTACGACGCCGTGGTGGCCTCGGGCGAACTCGTCACCGCCGGCCTGCTGGCCATCGCCCTGCGCAAGGCCGGTCTCAAAGCCCGCTCGTGGCAGGGCTGGCAGATCCCGATCCTCACCTCCGACGCCCACGGCTCGGCCCGCATTGAGGGCATCGACGGCGCCCGCCTCGATGCTGGCTTCAAGCGCGGCGAGGTCGCGGTCATCGCCGGCTTCCAGGGCATGCACGAGGCGACGGGCCGGGTCACCACCCTCGGCCGGGGCGGCTCGGACACCAGCGCGGTGGCCATCGCGGCCGCCATCGGTGCCGAGCGCTGCGACATCTACACGGACGTCGACGGCGTCTACACCACCGATCCGCGCGTCGTTCAGAAGGCCCGGCGCATGGAGCGCGTGACCTTCGAGGAGATGCTGGAGATGGCTTCCCTGGGCGCCAAGGTCCTGCAGGTCCGCTCCGTCGAGCTCGCCATGGTCCACCGGGTGCCGACCACGGTGCGATCGAGCTTCGACCCGCCCGACAACGCACGCCCCGGAACCCTCATCTGCGACGAGGACGAGACCATGGAACAGCAGATCATCACCGGGATCGCCTTCTCGAAGGACGAGGCGCAGATCACGCTGCGCCAGGTCAAGGACAGCCCCGGAATCGCCGCCGCCATCTTCGGGCCCCTGGCGGACGCCAACATCAACGTCGACATGATCATCCAGACCGTGTCGGGCGATCAGTCCACCACGGACATGACCTTCACGGTCCCGTCCGCCGATTACGATCGTGCGCGCCAGATCCTCGATGCCCAGAGCGGCGTCATCGAGTTCGCCCAGATCGAGGGTGCCACGGACGTGGTGAAGGTCTCGGCCATCGGTGTCGGCATGCGCAGCCATGCCGGCGTCGCCGCCAAGGCGTTCCGGGCGCTCGCCGAGAAGGGCATCAACATTCGGGCGATCACGACATCCGAGATCAAGTTCTCCGTGTTGATCGACTCCGCCTATACGGAGCTTGCCGTGCGTACGCTCCACTCGCTATACGGCCTCGACCAGGCCTGAACACATTGGCCCATCGCGCGCACGATTCTTGCGCGTGATGCCGCGTGAGCGCGCTGTCCGACGAAGTGGATACCGGTTCGTCTGAGGGCACGACACACAAGGAATGAGAGGCGCGATCCGGCCGGATCGGATCACGCCTCGAACCGAAGCCGGATCGAGGGACCATGCCCGCTGCGCCTGGAGGACCGCGCCTGCTGCTGCGCCGCCTCCGCGAAGCGATGGCGGAGCCGGTCAGTCCACAGGCACGTCTCGACCGGATCGTCACCCTGATCGCCGCCAACGTGGTGGCGGAGGTGTGCTCGGTCTACGTGCTGAGCGACGACAACACCCTCGAGTTATTCGCCACCGAGGGCCTGAACCGCGAAGCGGTCCATCTCACCCGCATGCGCGCGGACGAGGGCCTCGTCGGCCTCATCGCGCAGACGGCCGAGCCGCTCTCCCTGTCCGACGCCCAGTCGCACCCGTCCTTCTCCTATCGCCCTGAGACGGGCGAGGAGGCGTATCACGCCTTCCTGGGTGTGCCGCTCCTGCGCGCGGGCAACACGCTCGGCGTGCTCGTGGTGCAGAACAAGACCTACCGGGTCTATTCGGAGGAGGAGATCGAGGCGCTCCAGACCACCGCCATGGTGCTGTCGGAGATGATCGCCTCGGGCGAACTCCAGGCGCTGGCCCCCGGGGCCGGGTCCGCGGCCCGGCGGGCCGTGAGCCAGCGCGGCGTGGCGCTCGCCGACGGCATCGGCCTCGGGCACGTGGTGCTGCACGAGCCGCGCATCGTCGTGAAGCGGCTCATCGCCGAGAACCTCGACCGCGAGGTCGAGCGCCTCGAACAGGCCATCGGCGAAGTCCGCTCCGCCATCGACGACCTCGTGGAACGCGGCGACAGCATCGGCACCGGCGAATCGCGCGAGGTCCTCGAGACCGTGCGGATGTTCGCCCACGACA
Organism: Methylobacterium sp. Leaf100; assembly: GCF_001422845.1. Taxonomy (NCBI): domain Bacteria; kingdom Pseudomonadati; phylum Pseudomonadota; class Alphaproteobacteria; order Hyphomicrobiales; family Methylobacteriaceae; genus Methylobacterium; species Methylobacterium sp. Leaf100. The sequence goes on from NZ_LMMW01000012.1 coordinate 274,632, forward strand.
AGGGCTGGCTGCGCCGGATGCGCGAGGCCGTGCAGTCGGGCCTGACGGCAGAGGCCGCCGTCGAGCGGGTCCAGTCGGACAACCGCGCCCGGATGATGCGCCAGAGCGATCCGTACCTGCGTGACCGCCTGCACGACCTCGACGACCTCGCCAACCGGCTCCTGCGCACCCTCATCGGCCACGAGGGCAACGGCGACCGGGTGCTGCCCGAGAACGCGATCCTCGTCGCCCGCTCCATGGGGCCTGCGGCCCTGCTCGACTACGACCGCACGGCCCTGCGCGGCGTCGTCCTGGAGGAAGGCGGCCCGACGAGCCACATCGCCATCGTCGCGCGGGCGCTCGGCATCCCGGCGGTGGGCGAGATCGCCAACGCCACGGCGCTCTGCGACGCCGGAGACGCCATCATCGTCGACGGCGCAACGGGCGAGATCCAGGTCCGGCCCGGTCCCGAGATCGAGGCGGCCTACGGCGAGATGGTGCGGGTCCGCGCCAAGCGTCAGGAGCAGTACCGGGCCCTGCGCGACCTGCCGGCGGTGACCCGCGACGGGGTCGCCATCGGCCTGCAGCTCAATGCCGGTCTGCTCATCGACCTCACCCATCTGGCCGAGACGGGCGCGGACGGCATCGGCCTGTTCCGCACCGAACTCCAGTTCATGGTCGCCCAGCGCATGCCGTCGGCGGCCGAGCAGCAGACCCTGTACGAGGCGGTGTTCACCGCCACCGGCGACCTGCCGGTGACGATCCGCACCCTCGACATCGGCGGCGACAAGATCCTGCCGTACATGCCGGCCCTCGAGGAGGAGAACCCGGCGCTCGGCTGGCGGGCGATCCGAATCGGACTCGACCGGCCGGCTTTGCTGCGGGTGCAGTTGCGGGCGCTGCTCCGCGCGGCCGGGGGCCGGCCCCTCAAGATCATGTTCCCCATGGTGGCGACGGTGGACGAGTTCACCCGCGCCAAGGCCATCGTCGAGCGCGAGAAGGCGCACCTGCGCCGCCACGGCCACCCGCTGCCGAGCGATTGCAAGCTCGGCGTGATGGTCGAGGTGCCCTCGCTCCTGTTCCAGATCGACGAGATCGCGCGGGCCGCCGACTTCCTGTCGGTGGGGTCCAACGACCTCATGCAGTTCCTCTTCGCCGTCGACCGCGAGAACCGGCGGGTGGCGGGCCGGTTCGACACCCTGAGCGTGCCGGCCCTGCGCGCCTTCCGGCTCATCGCCGAGCGGGCGGCGGCGGCCGGCTGCCCGGCCACGGTCTGCGGCGAGATCGGCGGCAAGCCCCTCGAGGCCATGGCCCTCATCGGCCTCGGCTTCCGGCACCTCTCCATGTCACCGGCCGCCATCGGCCCGGTGAAGGCCATGGTGCTCGCCCTCGACGCCGCCGCCATCGCGGCCGTCATCGACGCCGAGATGGCCCGCGCCGGCGAAGGCGCAACCCTCCGGCCGGCGCTCAGCGCCTTCGCCAAGGCGCACGGCGTTCCTATCTAGCGGGCCTTCAGAGTTTCCGACCCTGGCCCCTCCGGACCGACCGCGCCGACCCGAAACACTGGTGAGAGTACCCCACGGGCGATGACCCCCATTCCTTCCGACCGTCTCGACGCCATCCTGACGCGCCACGACATCGTCACCGCGACCCTCAGCGCGGGCTCGGCGGATTCCGACACCTTCGTCCAGCTGTCCCGCGAATTGTCGGAGCTGGAGGGCGTCGTCGCGGCGATCCACGCCTACCGGGCCGCCGCCTCCAACCTCGCCGACATCCAGGCGCTGATGGACGAGCCGGGCAGCGATTCCGAGATGCGGGCGCTGGCGGCCGACGAGAAGCCCGAGGCGGAAGCCGGGTTGGAGGCGGCGCACCGCGCCCTGCAGCTCATCCTGCTGCCGAAGGACTCCGCCGACGAGAAATCCGCCATCCTGGAAATCCGCGCCGGCACCGGCGGCGACGAGGCCGCGCTCTTCGCCGGCGACCTGTTCCGGATGTACGGCCGCTACGCCGACGCCAAGGGCTGGAAGGTCGAGGTGATCTCCGAGAGCGAGGGCACCGTCGGCGGCTACCGCGAGGTCATCGCCGAGGTGAAGGGCAAGGGCGTGTTCGCCCGCCTGAAGTTCGAGAGCGGCGCCCACCGAGTGCAGCGCGTGCCCGACACCGAGACGCAGGGGCGCATCCACACGTCCGCCGCCACCGTGGCGGTGCTGCCCGAGGCCGAGGAGGTCGATATCGTCATCAACGATGCCGACCTGAAGATCGACACCATGCGGTCGCAGGGCGCCGGCGGCCAGCACGTCAACAAGACGGAATCGGCCATCCGCATCACCCACCTGCCCTCCGGGATCGTGATCTTCGTCCAGGAGGAGCGCTCGCAGCACAAGAACCGGGCCCGGGCGATGCAGCTCCTGCGCTCGAAGCTCTACGATGCCGAGCGCACGGCCAAGGACGCGGTGCGCGCCGCCGACCGCAAGTCGCAGGTCGGCTCGGGCGACCGCTCGGAGCGCATCCGCACCTACAACTTTCCCCAGGCGCGGGTGACCGACCACCGCATCAACCTCACCCTGTACAAGCTCGAGGAAGTGCTGGCGGGCGTGGCCCTCGACGAGCTGATCGACGCGCTGGTGACGGAGCATCAGGCCGAGCTGCTCGCCGCGGAGGGCATGGCCTGAGCCGGCCATGTCTCCGGTCACGACCATGTCTCTGATCGCGGGCACGACTCGTCAGGAAGCCCTACGGCACGCGACCCGATGCCTCGCCGAGGGCGGCATCGCCGACAGCGACGCCCGCTTCCTCGTCCTCGACGTCCTCCGCCTCAGCGGGACGGAGCTCATCCTCGGTGGCTTCGAACCCATCGGGCCGGCGGGCGCGGCGGCCCTATCGGAGGCCCTCGCCCGGCGCCTCGCGGGCGAACCCGTGGCCCGGATCGGCGGCGCCTGGGAATTCTGGGGCCTCCCGTTCGGACTGGCGCCCGAGACCCTGGTGCCCCGCGCCGACACCGAGACCCTGGTGGAAGCGGCCCTCGGACGCCATCCCGACCGCACAAGCCCCTTGCGCATCCTCGACCTCGGAACCGGCTCGGGCTGCATCCTCGTGGCCCTGCTGTCCGAGCGCGCCAACGCCTTCGGCATCGGCCTCGACCGCTCGGAAGGCGCCCTGATCCAGGCCCGCACCAACGCCACGGCCAATGGGGTCGGCGACCGGGCCGCCTTCGTGCGTGCCGACTGGTGCGCGGGCCTGATGGCCGCGTTCGACCTCATCGTCTCGAATCCGCCCTACATCCCGGTCGGCGTCATCGCGACCCTGGCCGATGAAGTCCGCCTCCACGATCCGGCAGCGGCCCTCGATGGCGGCGTCGACGGGCTCGATGCCTACCGGCGCATCCTGGATGACGTGGCGCGGGGGCCGGTGCGGCTGGCGACGGGCGGAAGCCTGCTGTTCGAGGTCGGCCACGACCAGGCGGAGGCCGTGCTGACCCTCGGCCGCGAGCGCGGCTTCGTGGCGGCCGGCATCACCCACGACCTGGCTGGACATGCCCGCGTGGTCGCGTTCGCGTCGAAGTGATGGCGATGTCGGGGACGGGATGCGCCGCTCGGACGAGAATCGTCGTGAACAACCGGGGGTGGCGCGAAAAAATGCTTGTTGCCGTCGCGGCGACCGGCTAGGCTCTCAGTCAGATCGAAAAACGATCCGTCGAGACGGGTCGTGGCAGGAATGGTGCCGGCTCGTAGTCCGCGACGCTCCTCAGCGATCTCCCCACGATCAGGTTGGCGCGCTGTGAGACGACGCGCAGGAACTTGGTCACTTCGAGCCTGAAAACCGAAGAGCGCCTGAACGCGAGCGCGAGCCTCGGTGGACCGGGACACACGGCAAGCACGGCGCATTCCGATTCCGATCGCGGACCTGACAAACCGGATCACACGGTCCCCCTCCCGGGGTCACCATGGCCGGGCCGGATTTCGGCTCAAGGCCGCCGGGTCCCGGACCGCCTCACCAGCTCCCGTACGAACGAGGGTCAATCGAGACCGATGAGACCAAACCAGAACAGACGGGTGCGCGGTCGCAACCGCCCCAAGGGTCCCAACCCGCTGACCCGGTCCTACGAATCGAACGGTCCGGACGTCAAGATTCGCGGCACCGCCCAGCACATCGCCGATAAATACGCTCAGCTCGCGCGTGACGCGCAGGCGAGCGGCGATCCCGTGGCGGCGGAGAATTATTTCCAGCACGGCGAGCATTATTTTCGCATCATCTCGGGCGCGCAGGAGCAGAACCGTCAGCAGGCCGCCGGCGGCTACGCCCGCAACGGCTTCGACGACGACGGCGACGAGGATGGTGGCGACGACCAGGGCGCACCGCTCGGCTACGCCGCCCATTCCTACAACGACGACTACACCGATCCCGGCCAGCAGCCCCAGCCGGCGTATCAGCCGCCGGCCTACGAGGGACGGCAAGAGTCCCAGAGACAAGAGTCCCAGAGACAGGAGTCCCAGAGGCAGGATTCGCCGCGTCAGGAGTATCCGCGTCAGGACGGTGGCCAGAACCGGAACGACCGCAACGACCGGCGCGACCGCTTCAACAACCGCAACGACCGTCCGCAGCGCTTCGACAACCAGCGCCCCGACGGGTCCCGGCAGGACGGCCAGCGGCAGGACTACAATCGGCCGGATTCTTCGCGACAGGACAACCAGCGACCGGATTACGGTCGGCAGGACCAGCCGCGCCAGGACCAGCAGCGCCAGGACCAGCAGCGCCAGGATCGGGATCGGCAGGATCAGCCCCGCAACGAGCAGCCGCGCCAGGAATATGGCCGTCGCAACAACGGCGCGCGGTTCGAATCCAATCGAAACGCCGAGGCCCCGCAGGATGGCGGGCGCGACGAGGCCCCGCGTCAGGACTTCGTCCGGCAGGAGACCGCCCGTCAGGAACCGGTGCGACCGGACTTCGTCCGCCCCGAACCCGTGCGGCAGGAGCCAGTCCGTCCGGAGTCCGCGCGGCCGGATTTCCAGCCGACCGAGCCGCGCCGGGTGGCGGATGCACCGCCCCGGCGGAGCCGCCGTCGCGACGAGGCCGAGCGTGCGCCGGCCGAGGACGTGTCCGGCCTGCCGGCCTTCCTGATGACGCCGCCGCGTCCCGTTCCCGCCGAACGGCCCGTCGAGTCCCGCACGGCGGAGGAATCCGCTCCGCAGGGAACCCCGTCCGCCCCCGACGAAACGCCGACGGCTCCGAAGCCACGCCGTCGCCGCCGGGCCCGCTTCGAGGGGACCGATGGGGCCGAGCCCGGCTCCGCCGGTACCGACGATGTGACGCCGATCACCGAATAAGTTTGCCGCGATCGCTCTGGAAAGCCGCCCCCGTTGGGCGGCTTTTCGCGTTCAGGGCCGGTCTGGGCCGCCGAGTGCGGCATGCCAGTCCGCGTAGCCGTGGACGCGGTGGACGAGACGGCGGTTCCGCGCGGCCTCGCCGAATGGCGCCAGATCCCAGGTCCAGGACGCGTCGGGTGTCGGAAGCGGAACGCCGTGGAGGAGGTCGAGGCGGTCGGTCACACGGCCGTCGCGGTCCTCTTCGGTCTGCAGGACGTCGGTGACGAGGCAGACCCGCGCCGCGAGGCGGGACAGGCCGTCGAGATGAGCTCGGACGATCCGCCCACCGAGCTGCGGATCCGCCCCTCCGGAGCCGTCGACGGGCAGGATCGGCAGTTGCGAAAGCAGGTTGGCGGAGATCACGAGATCGATCTCCGGCCCGCCCCCGTGATCGGGAACCGCCCCTGGCCGGGTGAGATCGGCCGTGACCAGGGTGACGTCGGGACGGTGGCGCACCGTCCATCGGGTCGGCCACGGATGCACGGCATCGACGAGGCGGATGTGGGTGAAGCGGCGGGCGAGGTGGTCCAGGGGTACGTCGTCGAGGAGGCCCGAGCCGAGAACGACGACGGTGCGATATCGAGGGAGACCTTCGCAGGCCCGCATGATCACGGCACGGGCCCGTGTGAGATGCGGCTCCCAGGCCGTCCGGCACCGGCGCGAGCGGGACAGGAGCAGGACACTCTCGCGCAGGTAGCCCCGCCGGCGATGCGACCAGGGGGCGGGGGTCGTCAGGTAGTGGAACAGGTCGACCAGCACGGCGCCTCCTGAGACCAGGGGTGGCAGCCCGTGCGCCGCGGCGTCAAGCGGCCTTGGTCCGGCCCTTGGACGCGGTGAAGCGGACCGAACGGCGGGCCGTGGCCACCGACAGGGCCTGGAACGCCTCGAAGGTCCCCCGCATGTCCTCCGGCGACAGGCGACGGCCGGACCGGGCCTGGATCAGGTGCTTGAGGGTCCCCCACCCGAGATCGGACGCCCGTAGGAGAAAGAGAAGCGGATCGAGATCCGGATTACGGTGGGCCTGAGACGCCATCTCGGTCGGCACCCCGGCGATGCGGGCGATGGCGGCCAGGGCATCGTCCACCCGTCCCTGTACCACGAGGGCGACGATCGCCTTCTCCTCGAGATCGACGCCCCCGGGGGAAGCCGGCGAGAGCGGCGGGGCTTCGATCCGGCGGAGTTCGGGGATGGATCGGCGCAGATCGAGCACCGCCCGCAGAACCGGATCCTTCCCCGCCAAGTCCACCAAGGTCCCGAATCCCGTCGACGACAGGTGCGCGGTCTCGTTCCCGGCGATCCGGCGCACGGCTTGGGTCGCCGCCCGCGTGACGAGGATGTCGGTGATCCGCTCGCTCAGGGTCCGTCGCCGCGAAACCGCATCGAGATGCAATGGGCCGGCTTCCCTGACGATCCGAAGCAGGTCGTCCTCGTCGAGCCGCACGGATCGGGCGAGGACCGGCCCCGCGACGGTGATCTGCGGATCGAAGGCGAGGTCGCGCACGACGCGGCGCGGGGCATTGGCGATATCGGCGATCTCCTCGGCGAGGGCCGAACGGGCCGCGGCCTCGACGTTTCGGGCGAGGTGAAGGATGATCGCATCGAAGGGTTCGATCCCGCTCTCGCCCAGGGCGACGGCGTGATCGGTAAACAGAGCCGTGATTCGGCGAAGCATCGCCGCACGCTGATCGGGTGTTCCGATAGTGACGGCGTGTTCCATTTCGTGGATGAGCGTCTTGATCATAGCCTATCGGGGTGTGCCGCGCCGTTCGTCAAAATCGCACGCAGATGTTTAAAAACAGCCACCGGGAACCATCGTCGGAACGGCAATGTTGCTATCGCGCCCTTGCGCGGGCACCATCACGTCCCGGAGACATCGTGTCGAATCTCGTTCGCATCCTGCTCGCCATCTTCCTGCCGCCCCTGGCCGTCCTGATGACGGCAGGCATCGGATTGCAGTTCCTTCTCAATATCCTGCTGACGGTCCTGGGCATCGTTCCGGGCATGGTGCACGCCCTGTGGATCGTCATGCGCGACCGCTGATCCGGCGCCGCGACGCGCCCTCCCCGCCGATGCACGGGGAAGGAGGCGCGGTTTCGAAAGCCCGAACGAGGGTGACATGAGCACACGCGGCTTCACCGGACGACGCCCGCCCGAGGCGACGCGCGAGCGCCTACCGCCGGGCCAATATCTCACGGAGGATTTCCCGGTTCTGCAGATCGGGCCGAATCCGCGGATCGATCTCGACGCGTGGCGCTTCACCCTCCGGGCCGGATCGCGACCGTTGAAGATCTGGACCTGGGACGAATTCAACGCCCTGCCGCGCACGCGCTGGGGCGGCGACATCCACTGCGTCACGAAGTGGTCGAAGTTCGACACGGCGTGGGAGGGCGTCGGAATCGACGATCTCCTGGCCGATGCGGGCGTCGCGGCGCCGACGGCGTTCGCCCTGGCGGAAGGATACGACGATTACACCACCAACGTGCCGTTCGCCGACCTGACCGGGGGCCGGGCCATGGTGGCGACCCATTACGACGGCGCGCCGATCGAGCCGGATCACGGCGGCCCGGCGCGCCTCCTCGTTCCGCACCTCTACTTCTGGAAGAGCGCCAAGTGGCTCAAGGGTCTGCGCTTCACACAGAAGGACGAAGGTGGCTTCTGGGAGATGCGGGGCTATCATATGTACGGAGACCCGTGGCGCGAGCAGCGCTTCACCGGTGACTGAGATGAAGCCTCTGCCCTGGCTGGATGCCACCATCGTGGGCATCGGTCAGGTGACCCCGCGGGTAAAGTGCTTCCGGCTGGCCGTGACGCTCGACCGCCCGGCTCTCGCGGGGCAGCACGTCGATATCCGGCTGACCGCACCCGACGGCTACCAGGCTCAGCGCAGCTACTCCATCGCCTCCGCGCCGAGCCCGGACGGGATCGTCGAACTCATGGTCGAGGGCCTGCCGGAGGGCGAGGTCTCGGGGTTCTTCGACGGGGTAGCGGAAGTCGGCGACACCGTGGCGTTGCGCGGTCCCATCGGGGGCGCCTTCGTGTGGCGACCGGAGGATGGCGGCCCCCTGCTCCTCATCGGCGGCGGCTCGGGCGTGGTGCCGCTCCTGGCGATGCTGCGCCATCGGGCCATCGCGGCGCCCGACGCTTCGGTCCTTCTGGTCTATTCGGTCCGCGAAGCGGCAGAGGCGATCGCCCGGGACGAACTCGACCGGAGGCGCCGCGACGAGCCCGGCTTCGATTGGATCCTGAACCTGACGGGCGAGGGCGGCCGGCGCATCGATGCCGCCCTCATCGGACAGGCGCTCGAACGCCTCGGGCGCCCGCGCCACACCTTCATCTGCGGCGCGAATTCGTTCGTGAACACGGCCGCCGACCTCCTCGTCGATGCCGGTCTTGCGCCCGGCACCATTCGGACGGAACGCTTCGGCGGCTGACGTCGATCTCCTACGCCAACAGCCGATCGGCAACCTCTTCGGCGAGGGACAGGCTCGCGGTGAGGCCCGGGCTCTCGATGCCGAACAGGTGGACGAGGCGGTCCAGCCCATGCTGCGCTGGCCCGTCGATGATGAAATCCGCCGCGGGCTCGCCCGGGCCGGTGATCTTTGGACGGATGCCGGCATAATCGGGGGTCAGCACCCCGTCGGGCAAACCGGGCCAATACCGGCGGATCGCACGGGCGAAGGCTTGCGCGCGATCGGGGTCGACGGCGTAATCCTCGGTTTCCACCCACTCGACATCGGGACCGAAGCGCATGCGCCCGGCGAGATCGAGGGTGAGATGAATTCCCAGCCCGCCCTCGACGGGGGCCGGATAGATCAACCGCGCGAAAGCCGGGCGGCCGAGGCAGCCGAAATAGCTCCCCTTGGCGAGGATCTTTCGCGGGATGCGGTCGGGTGGGAACCCGTCGATTGCTTTCGCGATAGCCTGTGCTCCGAGACCGGCGGCATTGACGACGGCGTCGAACGGCAGCGCATCCCCGTTCACCGTCGCGACCCAGGCGCCGTCCGCCCATGACAGGCGCGCGACCGGGCTGTGGAACGCGATGGCGCCGCCGCGATCCTCGATGTCGCCCTGCAGGGCGAGCATGAGGGCGTGGCTGTCGACGATGCCGGTTCCGGGGGCGTGGAGGGCGGAGACGCAGGCGAGATTGGGTTCCAGGGCGCGGGCCTCGGCCCCGTCGACGAGCGCCAGACCCTCGACGCCGTTGGCGATCCCGCGCGCATGGATCGCCGCGATGGCGGCGCCCTCGGCCGCATCGGTGGCGACGATGAGCTTGCCGCAGGCGCGGTGCGGTACGCCGTGGCTGGCGCAGAACCCGTAGAGCCTCCGGGCGCCGTCGACGCAGTGCCGTGCCCGGAGCGAGCCCTCGGGATAGTACATCCCGCCATGGATCACTTCGGAGTTGCGCGCGGACACGCCCGTGCCGATGCCGCCTTCGGCCTCCGCCACCACCACGGCATGGCCCCGCAGGGCGAGCGCCCGACCGACGGCGAGTCCGACCACGCCGGCGCCGATGACGAGGATGTCGCTCATGATGTCCGCCGAATCACGGGCTGAAGATCAGAACCAGATAGACGAAGAACACCACGAGGTGCACGGCCCCCTCCAGCACCGTGGTGCGCAGCCCCGAGAACGTCAGGGTGCTGAGGATCAGGGTTACGACGAGCAGCGTCATCTCCGTCGGCGCGAGGCCGAGGACCACGGTCTGGCCCGTCAGCAGGCCTACGGCCAGGACCGCCGGCACCGTGAGGCCGACGGTGGAGGTCGCGGCGCCGAGGCAGAGGTTGATCGCCCGCTGCAGCTCGTTGCGCGCCACCGCCTTCAGGGCGCTGATGCCCTCCGGGGTGAACACGATGGCTGCGATGAGGACGCCGCCGAGGGCCGAAGGCGCACCGAGCGCCGCGATGCCGTGGTCCAGGATCGCCGCGAGGCTCTTCGACAGCAGGACGATGGGCAGGATGTTGGCGACGAGGAGACCGACGTGTTTCAGGATCGCGGCCGTCTGCCGGTCCGCCTCGGGCGCCTCGGCTTCGGGCACAACGGTGCCGGGGTTCGATTTCGCGATCCGCCCGCCGTCGTGGATGAAGAAGCTGCTGTGCCGTCCGGTCTGGATCAGCAGGAAGATCCCGTAGAGCGACACGGTGAACAGCGAGAACGAGATCGCCTGCACGGGCGTCAGGGTGCCGCCGCTCGTCGAGGTGGTGAAGTTCGGGATGATCAGCGCGATGGTGGTGAGCGGGATGATCACCGACAGGAAGGCCGACGTGCCCTGCAGGTTGTAGGATTGCTGGTGATGGCGCAGGCCGCCGATGAGCAGGCCGAGGCCGACGATGCCGTTGAGGACGATCATCAGCACGGCGAACATCGTGTCGCGTCCGAGCGTCGGCACCGCCTTCGAGGACAGCATCACGGCGGACACCAGGACCACCTCTATCACCACGATGGAGAGGGTGAGAACGAGGGTGCCGTAGGGCTCGCCGAGGCGATGGGCGAGTTCCTCGGCCTCGTGGACCACGCCGAACGCCGCCCACAGGATCACGAGGAACAGCCACAGGAACAGGCCCGTGGCCCAGAGCGGCGATCCGAGGTCGGCGAGCCAGGCGGGCCCGAACACGAAGAACGCGGCGACGCTCGCCCACGCCACGACCAGACGCAACACCGCCCCCATCTTTCCCCCTGTGGACGTCCGAATTCATGCCGCCATCGGGACGGACGGCACCGCCCGCAGGGCGGCTGGCTCACGGGGGCCACGGCCGAGTTCGAAAGACAAGCTTTAACTGTGCGGGAAACCACCCATGCGCGCGCAGACATGGCGCATGGCCGCGGTTCCGGCTACAAGCCACCGTATCCGTAACCGATCGAGGCCGGAATCACGCATCCGGGGGATCGATCCGCGCTTAGCGCGGCCATCCCCGGCGGGTTCCAGCCTGTTTGCCCGCAAGGCTCCTCAGTGCCCTTTCCGACCCTGCCGGCCCCGCTCTCCCGAGCTCTGGCCGCGCGTGACTACGCAGACCCTACCCCCGTCCAGAATGCGGTGATCGAAGCCGCCGCGCAGGGGCGCGATCTCCTCGTTTCGGCCCAGACCGGCTCGGGCAAGACCGTTGCCTACGGCCTCGCCTTCGCCGACACGCTGCTCGACGGTGCCGAGCGCTTCGGTCCGGCCGGCGCGCCGCTGGCCCTGGTCATCGCCCCCACCCGCGAACTCGCCCTACAGGTCGAGCGCGAATTGACGTGGCTCTACGCCGAGACCGGCGCGCGGGTGATCTCCTGCGTCGGCGGCATGGACCCGCGGCGCGAGCGCGCCCAGCTCAACGACGGCGCCCACATCGTCGTCGGTACGCCCGGCCGCCTGCGCGACCACTTGGAGCGCCGCAACCTCGCCACCCAGGATCTGCGCGTCGCCGTCCTCGACGAGGCCGACGAGATGCTCGACCTCGGCTTCCGGGACGACCTCGAATTCATCCTGTCGGTGACCCCGAAGGAGCGGCGCACGCTGCTGTTCTCGGCGACCCTGCCCAAAGCCATTGCGACGCTGGCCGAGCGCTACCAGAACGACGCCCTGCGCATCGCCGTGAAGGGCCAAGAGCGCGGCCACGAAGACATCACCTATCGGGCCGTTCGGGTGATGCCGCGTGAGCTGGAGCACGTGGTGGTCAACACCCTGCGCTTCACCGATGCTCCGACCGCCATCGTGTTCTGCAACACCCGCAACGCCGTGCGCCACCTCCAGGCGGTGCTGACCGAGCGCGGCTTCTCCGCCGTGGCCCTGTCGGGCGAACTCGGCCAGGGCGAGCGCAACGCCGCCCTTCAGGCCCTTCGCGACGGGCGCGCCAAGGTGTGCGTCGCCACCGATGTCGCCGCCCGCGGCATCGATCTGCCCACCGTCAGCCTGGTGATCCACGCTGACCTGCCCCACGACGCCGAGGTGCTCCAGCACCGCTCCGGCCGCACGGGCCGCGCCGGACGGAAAGGCACCTCCGTCCTGCTGATCCCGGCCTCCAAGCGTCGCCGCGCCGAGCAGATGCTGATGATCGCAAAGGTCAACGCCGAGTGGGCCGGCCCGCCCACCGCCGAGGAGATCCGCGCCCTCGACGGCGAACGCATGTGGCAGGACCCACTGTTCACCGATGCCCCGGCCGAGGAGGATGTCGCCATGGGCGAGGCCCTGCTGGCCCGTCGCACGCCGCAGGAGCTCGCCGCGGCGCTGGCCCGAATCTACCGGGCGCGCCTGCCCGAGCCCGAGGATGTCACCGATCCGGGCGCCGGCCCCGAGCGCAAGGCCCGGCCGGTCTACGACCCCGCCGACACCGCCCGCATCGACGCGGAAGGTCCGTCTGTCTGGTTCCGACTCAACCTCGGCCGGCGCGACAACGCCGACCCGCGCCGCCTGCTGCCGATGCTGACCCGACGCGGTAGCATCGGGCGCCAGGAGATCGGGGCCATCCGGATCTTCGATCGGGAGACCAAGTTTGAGGTGCGCGGCGGCGCAGCGTCCCGCTTCGCCCAGACCTTTGCCAAGAACGGCTCGCCCGAAATCCAGGTGGAAGCGCTCTTGGACGGTCCCGGCAGCGATCAGGAGGCCAGCGGCCCCAAGGGCTTCAAGAGCCCGCGCGGCGCCCGTCACGAGCGCGAGATCGGCAAGAAGCCGCGCGCCCGGACGAAGTAGCCCGAGGCCCTCCGGCTCCTCTTCGGTGAGCGACCGTCACCTCGCGAGCACGTCCCGACACCGGGTCGTGCTCGTTCGATCCCCGCTGGACCTGAACCGCAGGACCCGCGCGGAGGCCTCGAAGCCGGCCTTCGAACCGACCGAAGCTCCACGGCGAACGCCTTCAACTTCGATGCGCGGGGGTTCGGGCCGACGCGGACGATTCCGGTCGCAGCAGCTCGTTGCCTGAAATCATCGTACCCGATGACAGCAGGCCTTGGCCGACGTCGTTCTCAGAACTGTTCGGGGAAGCGCTTGACCGCGTTTCCGAGGGCCTCGACGCCTTCGACGAGCTTGCGTCCGACGGGGGCCAGGGACGGCACTTTCATGCCGAACATCTCGGTCTCCTCGGCTTCCGGCTCTGCGGCCTGGGCCGGTTGCGCGGCTGCGACCTTTTCGGAGGCAGCCGGTACGGGTTTGGCGGCGGGCTTGGTCCGTGCCACGACCGGGGCGGGCTTCGCTTTCGGCCCGGCTTCGGCCGACGCCGGGGGAAGGGCCGCGAAGGTGCCGCCGGTCGTGGCACGGGCGCGGGTGGTCTCGACGGGAGTCGGGGCGACGAGGGGGGCCGTGCGGGCTTTCTCCACGAGGGCGACGGCGGGCGCGGACGGCACCGTCGCGGCATTCTCGATGGGGGGCAGGCGCGCGGGCTTCGAAGGCGACGCGATGTTGGCGACCTGAACCGGCTTGGTGTCGACAGCCTTCACGTCCGCAGGCTTGGTCTGGAGAAGCTTGACTTCGACCGCTTTCGTCTCGGGCGCCTTCGCTTCGACGACTTTGGCTTCGAGAGCTTTGGTTTCGAAGGCTTTGGCTTCCTGGGCCTTGGCCTCGACCGGCGCGACGACGGCTCGAACCGGGAGCGGATCGGCCTCCGCCGGCACCGGACCCGAGGGCCGGTGGGACGACGCCAGGGCAGGAACGCCGTCGCGCAAATCCGGCCAATCGGCCGAGATTCGCCCGATCCGGACCTTGGACGGCGGCGGGCCGGCGAGACCCGAGAGCATCGAATACGCCCCGGCGGACAGGCCGACGAGGCCGACACCGCCCAGAACCGCGATCAGCGCGGCACGCATGACGCGCGATGGCGCCTTGGGCTCGGCGGGCGCGCGCCCTTCGGCGGCGATGCGCCGCTCGGTCGGATCGATGGCAATCGACATCAGCGTGGACTCATCCCGAACACACCCGGCGGTCGCGTCCGGTCGATGACGCGGTGCCGTGTCCGTGAACTGATCCCGACAATGGGGCATGAAGATGTCCGGCACCGTATCGACAGTCGAAGCCCGAGATTACCCGGATTAGATCTGTGTTAGGCCGGAGGCTTTAAGGAGTGGTATCGCGGTTCGTCTTCGTCACGTCCCGGGACGACGCAGGCACCATCTTGCAGAGGTGCGTCGCGCCCCCGGCTAGGACGCTCGCTCGATGAAGTCGGCCTGCGCCGCCACCACCCGGGCAACGCCGCGGTCCGCGCGGTCGGAGCCCTTCGGCAAGGCCTCGCCCGCCAGGAGCCGGGCCTTGAGGGCGACCCGGCCCGGATCGCCCCAGCACGTCAGCAGCGCCTGGAACGCGTCATGGTGCGCGCGGTCGAACGCGATCGGTCGCTCGTTCGCGTCGCGGCACGGGTGTGGCGGATGGAGATGGGCGCACGGAACCAGACCGGAGGGGATCGGCGCGGTCGCCGCATGGGTCCGGCGCGCCCGTACGACCTCCGGGGCGACGTAGGCGCGCGGCGCGGCCGCGCCGGAGCCGACGGGACCGCCGAAAACCTCGATCCGCCCGAGACGGGTCGTCATCACCACGTCGAGCCGGCGTTCCACGAGGAGCCCCGGCACCGGACTGCCGGGCGCGAAGGCCGCCCCACCGCAAGCTCCCCACAGATTGTCGAGAATCCGTGGATCGCGGGTCCGCAGGCAGGCCGACCCCTGAGGCAGCCCGAGGCCGAGGTCGAACAGGAACGCCTCGCGATCCGTGGGCCGGGCAGCCGCGAGGTCGGGCCCGAGCGGCGTGACCACCTCCGGCCCGGGGACCAGAGCCGTCCCCACGGTCAGGCACAGGGCGACCGCATGGCTCCAGCCGCCACGGAACCCGGTTTCGTAGGCCACCGGCACGAGGTCGTCGGCGGGCGCGAGCATCAGGGCGCCGCGGCACGTCAGCCGGCCGAAACGCCCCATGGTCGCGACGGCCTCGCCGGGCGCACGACCGAACTCGGCCCCGGCACCGAATCCGCCGAGACTCCACCGGGTGGCCGGATCGTCGAGGAATGCGGCGAGCCGGTCCCGGATCCCCGCGGATTCATCGGGACGGGACGGCGCGGGGCTACACGTTCCATCCCGCCCGGACTCGGCTACAAGTGGAACGTCCCTCATCCGCTTCCCGGCACCCCCACCATGACGACGGCCCCCGCATCGAGCCCGCCCGGTTGGGCGGCCCGCCCCACCCTGTGGGCACGCTGGCCGACCCGCACGCGGATGATCGTCCTCGTCATCGCTATCGATCTCCTGGCGGCCCTGCTCTCGTGCGGGGTCATCGTGCTGAACGCGCGCTCCGCCGTCGAGGTCGAGATGAAGGCGGCCCTGTCCAATGTCGAGCTTCTCGTCTCCGACACCATCGATCTGGCGCAGGCCGCCTCGCCCGACACCCTGCTGCAGACCCTGCGCCTGCGTGTGCAGGGCCTGCGCCACGTGCGCGTCACCGTCCTCGACGCGGCGGGCGCCGTCGTCCCGGCACCGTCGCATCGCCAGCGCCGGGACGCCTACGACGCACCACACTGGTTCGTCGCCCTCATCGCCCCCGAGCCGCGCCAGCACGAATTGCCCATCGTGGTCCAGGGCAAGCGCCTCGGCACCGCTCGCATCACCACCCAGCCGCGGGACGAGATCGACGAGGTCTGGGGCTACGCCGTCTCCCTGTCGCTGGCGAGCCTCATCGTCAGCCTCGGGCTCCTCGCCGCCCTCTACGTCGCCTTCGGCCGGGTGCTGGCACCCCTGACGCAGGTCGCCGATGGCCTGACCCAGCTCGAACGGCAGGATTACACCGCACGCCTCGCGCCGCCGGCCTCGCGCGAACTCGCGGTCATCGCCGCCCGCTTCAACAGCGTGGCCCAGGCCCTGTCGGAAACCCGTGCCGCCAACGGGCGCCTCAACCGCCAGCTCCTCTCCGCCCAGGACGACGAGCGGCGGGCGACGGCCCTCGAGCTCCACGACGAATTCGGCCCCTGCCTGTTCGCCCTCGAAGCCAACGCCGCCTCGGTGATCCGCATGGCCGCCGCCGAGGCGGCGCCGGACCGGGGGAAGCTGACCCAGCGCGCCGAGGAGATCAGCGCCATCGTGGGTCAAGTCCAGACCCTCAACCGCGACCTCCTCAACCGCCTGCGCCCGCATGCCCTGGGTCAGGTGCCCCTGCCCGATTGCCTCGTCCTGCTCCTGCGCGACTTCACCCGCCGGCACTCGGGGACATCCTTCACGGGCACGTTCGATCGCCTCGGGGCCGGCTACGGCGACGTCACCGATCTCACGGTCTTCCGCTGCATCCAGGAGAGCATGACCAATGCCGTTCGGCATGGCGGGGCCGCGCGCGTCACCGTGGAGGCGGGCGAAGTTCAGGACGGCTCCGGATCGCACCTCGCCATCGAAGTGCATGACGATGGCCGCGGAATCACGCCCGACCACCGGGTCGGGCTGGGTTTGTCGGGGATGCGCGAGCGCGTCGAGGCCTTGGGCGGCACATTGGCGCTTGACAATGGCCGGCCTGGGACGGTTGTCCGGATCATGATTCCGTTCGAGTCCGAACGGTCCGAGGACTCGAGCGCGATCCCCGCTGCATGAACGCGATCCACACCACTTCCCTCCGGGCCCCGGTCCTGGTCGTCGACGATCACCCCATCGTGCTCCAGGGCTGCCGCCGCGTGCTGGAGGATGCCGGCATCGAGCGCATCGCCGAGGCCACCACGGTGGTGGCGGCCTACCGAGCCTTCCACCGCCTGAAGCCGTCCATGGTGATCTGCGACCTGACCTTCCAGGGCAGCGGCCTCGCCGGCCTGGCGCTGATCCGCCGGATGCGCGGCGTCGATCCGCAGGTTCGGATCCTGGTGTTCAGCATGCACAACGATCCGGTCATCGTCGCCCGCGCGCTGGAGGCGGGGGCGCTCGGCTACGTCCTGAAGGACCACGCCTCGGGCGAGCTGTTCGAGGCGTTCGACCGGGTCCGTGCCGGACAGGTCTACCTCGACCGGCGCCTCGCCACGGAGGTCGCCATGCTGCGCACGGACCCGCGCCGCACGCCCGAGGCCCAGCTGACGCCGCGGGAGCAGCAGATCCTGGCGCGTCTGGCTCAGGGCAAGTCCTACGGCGCCATCGCGAGCGACCTGTCGGTGAGCTACAAGACCGTCACCAACGCCTGCTCGCAGATGCGCCAGAAGCTCGGCGTCCGAACGCTCGCCGAACTCATCCACGTGGCGGTGACGCAGGCCCAGCGGCAAGGGTGAGGTCAGGCATCAGCCGAGCCCGCCCATCGCCCGCACGATCGCCCACTCTTCCTCCGTCACCGGCTGCACCGACAGGCGGGAATTGTTGGCGAGCACCATGGCGGCGAGGCGTGGCTCGGCCTTGATCGCCTCCAGGGTGACCGGCCGGGGGAGCGCTTCCACCGCGCGCAGATCCACCATCCCGAACCGGCCCGTGGCGTCGGAATCGTCGGGGTAGTACGGGCGGATCACCTCGACGATGCCGACCACCGCCTTGCCCTCGTTGGAATGGTAGAAGAACCCCAGCTCGCCGACTTCCATGGCCTGCAGGTTCTTCTTGGCCACATGGTTGCGCACGCCGTTCCAGTGGGTGCCGGCGGCCCCGGCCGCAACTTGGCTGTCCCACGACCACGTGGCGGGTTCGGACTTGTAGAGCCAGTGGGCCATGCGGATCTCCGGGGAACGGCGGGTGCCATACCATCCGGGAAGCGTGGCCGTCAGTCCCCCGAGAGCGCGTTCGCCCAGTAGCGCAGGCTGTCCGGGTTGATCGGCGCGCCGGCCTCGGCATTGCGTACGGTCACGAAGGCGTGAAACGCTTGCGCCTCCCGTGATCCCAACAGATTGCGAAGAGCCCGAAGGATGCGGGTGATGCGCAGGTGGTTGTGATCGTGGGCGCGCAGCCAGCCGTTGGTGTCCCCATAGAAGCGCATCATGCGATCACGCGCCGCCCGAAGACCCGAGAGCGCCGCCGGGTCGGCTCGGATCGCCTCGGTCTCGGCGCGGGTCAGCACGGGAGCGCCCGGCACGGCGAGACTCGCCTCGCGCAGCGGAAAGCACCACTGGATGAAATCGTGCACGCCCTCGATCCGGGCGTCGCCGAACGCGATCACGTCGGCGAGACGGCGTCCTTCGCCGTCCGATCCCTCGCCGGCGAGGAAGGCATGGATCGGCCCCATCCTCACTCGGCCTCCCCCCGGAGCGGGCGCGCCAGGAGCGCGGCGATGACGGTCTCGACGCTGGCCTCGCCCGCCACGACGGCGGCGACGGCCTCGGCCACGGGCATCTCGACGGCCCGCGCCCGCGCCAGGGCGACCAGGGCCGCAGCGGTGTAGGCACCCTCCGCGAGCTTGCCGCCGGCGGCGTCCTGGGGCGAGGCGCCGGCTCCGAGGCGCTGACCGAAGGCGAAGTTGCGCGATTGCGGCGAGGAGGCGGTGAGCACGAGATCGCCGAGGCCCGACAGCCCCATGAGGGTCTCGGGGCGCCCGCCGTAGGCGCGGGCGAAGCGCATGAGCTCGGCGAACGCCCGCGCGATGAGGGCGGCCCGGGCCGATTCGCCTAAGCCCCGCCCGGCGACGATGCCGGAGGCGATGGCGAGCACGTTCTTGCCGGCGCCGCCGACCTCGACGCCGCGCACGTCGTCCGTGTGATAGACGCGCAGGTTCGGCCCCGACAGGGCGGTGGCGAGACGCGCGGCGTGCCCCGCGTCGGCGGCCGCCAGGGTCACGGCGGTGGGCAGGCCACGGGCGACGTCCGCCGCGAAGCTCGGGCCCGACAGGACCGCCACGGGGGCGTCCGGTCCGAGGATCTCGGCGGCGACGGCGCTCATGAAGCGGTCGCTGCCGCGCTCGATCCCCTTGGCGCAGAGGACGATCGCCGTCCCGGGGGCCCAAGACGGGGCGAGGTCGGCGAGCACCGTCCGCAGGGTCTGGGCCGGCGTCACCATGAGTACCGTGCCGGCGTCGCGCAAGGCGCATGCGTCGGCCGTGGCCCGGATGGAGGCGTGGAGGGGCACGCCGGGCAGGTAGCGTGCGTTCTCGCGGGTTGCTTCGAGGCGTGCGGCGGCCTCGGCGTCGCGCAGCCATAGGGTCACGGAATGTCCGGCGACGGCGGCGGCGTTGGCGAGCGCCGTGCCCCAAGCGCCGCCGCCGATCACCGCGATGGGTTTGCTCATGCGGCGCTCCTGTCAGGCCGCGGCGACGGGCTCGGCGAACGGCCAGCGGGCACGGGCCGGCGCGGTGAGATCGTCGACGAGGCCGAGGCGCAGACGCTCGATGCCCGCCCAGGCGATCATGGCGCCGTTGTCGCCGCAGAGCGCGACGGGTGGCGCCACGAAGGCGAGGCCTGCCTCCCCGGCCTGGGTGGTGAGGGCACGCCGGATGGCGCCGTTGGCCGCGACGCCGCCGGCGGCGACCAACGCCGTCGGATGCCCGGCGACGGCGGCGAAGTCGCGCATGGCGACCCGCAGACGATCCACGATCACGTCGACCACCGCCGCCTGGAAGCCGGCGCACAGGTCGGCGACGTCGGCGCTGGACAGCGGAGCGAGCTTCTCGGCCTCGATCCGCAGGGCGGTCTTGAGGCCGGACAGGGAGAAGTTGGCTTCGCGCCGGCCCAGCATGGGCCGCGGCAAGGCGAAGCGCTCGGGGTCGCCGGTCTCGGCCAGGCGCTCGACTTCCGGCCCGCCGGGGTAGCCGAGGCCCAGGAGCTTGGCGACCTTGTCGAACGCCTCGCCGATGGCGTCGTCGATGGTGGTGCCGAGCCGCACGTAATCGCCGACGCCCTTGACCGCGACCAGCTGAGTGTGGCCGCCCGACGCCAGGAGAAGGAGATAGGGGAAGCCGATCCCGTCCGTGAGGCGCGCCGTGAGCGCGTGGGCCTCGAGGTGATTGACCGCGATGAGGGGCTTTCGCGCCACCAGCGACAGGGTCTTGGCGGTAACGAGGCCGATGAGCACGCCGCCGATGAGGCCGGGGCCGGCCGCCACCGCGATGCCGTCGACTTCAGCCAGACGCAGGCCGGCGCCGTCGAGGGCGCGCAGGATGAGCCGGTCCAAGACCTCGACATGCGCGCGCGCGGCGATCTCCGGTACCACGCCGCCATAGGCCGCATGTTCGGCGATCTGACTCAGGACCTCGTTGGAGAGGATGCGTCCGCGTCCGCCCTCGCCGGGGCAGACCACGGCGGCGGCGGTCTCGTCGCAGGTCGTTTCGATGCCGAGGACGTTCATGGGATCAGGACGTTCATGGGATGCGGACGGTCATGGAGCGGGTACGTTCCTGCGGCACGGGTGAAACCTGCGGATGCCGCGTCAAGGCATCACCGGCTGCGGCGGCGAGCTGCTGCGTCGGATGCATCCTAGCCGGCCCGGCGCTATCAGGGCAACGAGGGGCAGGGTAACGACTGGACGAGGTTTCGTGGAATGCGGATCTGGGTGGCGCGGCCGGAGCCGGGGGCGACGCGGACGGGGCAGAGACTCCGGGCGCTCGGCCACGCGCCCCTCGTGGCACCCGTGCTGGCGATCCGCCCCACGGGCACGGTCCTGCCCGACGGCGCCTTCGCCGGCCTGCTGCTCACGAGTACCAATGCCGTCGCGGCCCTGACGGCGGCGGACCGGGCACGGTTCGCCACGCTGCCGGCGTTCGCCGTCGGCGCGCGGACGGCGGATCTGGCGCGCCGGGCCGGGCTCGAAGCGGTGCATGAGGCCGGGGGCGACGCCGCCGCCTTGTCCGCCCTCGTCCGCGCCACCCTGCCGGCTGGCAGCGCCCTCCTCCATGTCGCCGGCGCCGAAGGCAAGTCCGAGCCGGCCGCCTCCCTCAGGGCGGCGGGATATGCGGTCACCGCCGCCATCGCCTACGCAGCCGTGGCGGAGGCGACGCTTCCGCCGGCCGTGGCGGCGGCACTGGCGGCTCATCCGGCCGCCCTCGACGCGGTGCTGCACTACTCGCGCCGCAGCGCCGAGACCGCACAACTTCTGGCACGCCGCGCGGGCCGAAGCGGAGCCTTCGGCGCGCTCAAGCATTACTGCTTGTCGAGTGACGTGGCCGCCGCCCTGGCCGCGGCGGGTCTCGACGCGCATTTCGTGGCGGCACGGCCGGACGAGGAGAGCCTTCTGGCGGGTTTGGTGGCGGGAACCTGACGGAAGGGCCTCGCTCCGGCGCGGGCCGTGATGCTAGGACGAATCTGAATAAGCTGGGCTGCGATCGCCGAACCCGGGGGCACCGAACCGGTGTCGGGTGACGACGGCAGCGTCGGGAAGGGAGCAACGAACCGTGAAACCACCCAACAGCGACGCCAACCGCCCGGGCAATGCGTCCGGCACGCGCCCGCCCGAGCCGGCAAAGCCGAACGCACCGACGTCGAACGCACCGACGTCGAACGCCCTTGGTGCCAAGCCGGATGCGTCGCCGAGCAAGCCCGATGCCCCGAAGACCGCCCCCTCCACGAGTGACACCAAGCCCGCCGTTGCGGGCGTCGGCCAGCCGGGTGCGCCGAAGCCGCCCGAAGCGTCCAAGGACGCCCAGCCCGTGGGCAAGGATGCCAGGCCGCTGGACGGCGTCAAATCCCCCGACGCCCCGAAAGCCGCTGCGTCCGGCGTGCTGGGTGGCGACAAGCCCGCGGATGTGAAGCCGCCGGAGCCGGCAAGGTCCGCCGACCTGTCGAAGGACGCGAAGCCGGAGATCGGCAAGAGCGAGGTGGGCAAGAGCGAGCCGCCGAAGCCGGACGCTTCCAGGGAACCCCCCAAGGATTCGCCGAGGACCGCGACCTTCCCGAGCGGCGCGCAGGGCGCGGCAAAGCCGTCCGGTGGGGCGACGGACGGTCCGATCATCGATCTGAAGGCCAAGCGACTGCCCGATCCGGCACCGGCCCAGAAAGCGTCGGCGACGGGCGCCGGCATCATGCCGGGTGTCGCCACCAAGCCGGCGGACGCCAAGCCCGGAGATGGTGCCAAGCCTGGAGATGGTGTCAAACCCGACGCCGGCACCAAGCCTTCGGATACCGGCAAGTTTGGCGAGACTCCCAAGGCGGCCGATCCGAAAGCCGGGTCCGGCGGAACCACGCCGAAGATCGCGCCGACGCCTCCGCTAACACCGGCGGCGCGTGGGCCGGGCTTCGGCTCCGTCGCCACCGCCGGCCTTCTCGGCGGCGTCATCGGAGCCGCTCTGCTGTTCGCCGTCGAACGCGCGGGCGTGCTGCCTCAGGCCGACGACGGACGCCTCGCCGCCCTCGATCAGCGCATCGCGGCGCTGGCGCCGAAGGACGAGGTCGCGCGCCTGTCCCAGCGCGTCGCGTCCAACGAGACCGCCCTCAAGGCGGTGCCGGAGGCCGTCTCCACGGCCCGCGAGGCCCTGCAAAAGGCCAGCGCCGCGCCGGTTCCCAGCGGCGACGGCACCGCGCCGCAGGCGACCGCGACCCTGCCGCCCGACGTCGCCGCGCGCCTCGACAGCCTCGACCAGCGTGTCTCGGCCCTCCAGGAGGAGCCAGGCCAGCAGGGCGGCGAGGCCCGCATGGCGGTGGCGCCCGCGAACAACGACACCGCGCAGGTGACGGCCCTCGCCGAGCGCCTGAAGGCGGTGGAGGCCCAGATCGCCGCCGTGCCGAAGCCCACGGAGCAGCCCGACCTGACCCCGAAGCTCGCGGCGCTTCAGACCGCCCTCGACGACCGGGCCAAGGCCAATGCCGAGGCGATCAAGACCAACGCCGAGGCGACGCGCACCCTCGGCCAGAAGCTCACGGACGCGCAGCAGGCCCTCGACGCCAAGGTCCAGGCCGCCACCCAGGCGAGCCAGCAGGCGGCGGAAGCCGGCAAGACTCAAGCCGCGGAAGCCGCCAAGGGCATCGAGCGTCAGATTCAGACCCAGCTTCAGGCACAGGGCGACAGGATCGCCGGCCTCGACAAGGCCCTGTCCGAGCGCGCCGAGGTCGCCACCGTTCAAGCCGCCCTGCGGGTGGTCTCGGCCGACCGGATCGTGACCGCCCTAAACGCCGGAACGCCCTACGCCGACGCCCTTTCCGCCCTGCGCAACTACGAGCCGGGTGATCCGGCCCGGCTCACCGCCGTGGCGGTCTTCGCCGATCGCGGGGCCCCGACGGCCCGTACTCTTGCGGCCGAATTCCGCACCGTGTCCGAGACGATCGCGGCGGCCCGCCGCTCCGCACAGGTGCGTTCGGTGGCCGAGACCGGCGATTTCAGCCAGAAGCTGATGAGCATGGCCGAATCCATCGTGCAGGTGCGCAAGGTCGATGGCGCGGCGCCGTCGGCGCAGGGCGCAGCGCCCGCGGCCGACCCGCTGCCGAAGGTGCAGGACGCCCTCGACCGGGGCGCCGTCGCGGAAGCCGCCCAGGCCTTCGCGGCCTTGCCGGAGGATGTCCGCGCCCAGGCCGGCGAGTTCGGGACCAAGCTGAAGTCCCGCGCGGCGGCCGGCGAGGCGGCGCAGGCTCTGCTCGCGGAGGCCTTCAAGGGCCTGCCCGCGGCGGGCCCGTCGCGGTAAGGCACGGCCCCGTCGCGGCGGTATCCCCGCCCGATGCCGCCGACGAATGAATCGACGGGAGCATCCGAAGCTCCCGTTCCCGGATTACGGCGCCGCCGGCTCGACCGGCCCCACGCCCAGGAGTTTCTGATCCCATGTGGCGCGCTCTCGCCTTCCTGGCCCTCCTTGCCGTCGCCGCCTACGGCGCGACCTGGGTCGCCGACCATCCCGGCTCCGTCACCATCGTGTGGAACGGCTACGAAGTCGCCACTAGCCTCGCCATCGCGCTGATCGGCGTCCTCATCGCCGCCATCGTGGTCGGCTTCATCTGGGCCATCGTGCGCGGTCTCATCACCCTGCCGGAGGCCCTGGTGCGCGGCTCGCGCGACCGGCGCCGGGCCAAGGGCTACTCGGCCCTGTCGCGCGGCATGGTCGCGGTGGGCTCCGGCGATCCCATGGCGGCGCGGCGCCACGCCAACGATGCCGAACGACTGCTCGGTGCCGAGCCCCTCGCCCTGTTGCTGAAGGCCCAGGCCGCACAGATTTCGGGGGACCGCGAGGCCGCCGAATCGGCGTTCCAGCGCATGGTCGACGATCCCGAGACCCGGGTGCTCGGCCTACGCGGCCTCTTCGTCGAGGCCCGTCGCCGCGAGGACGACGTGTCCGCCCGTGCCTACGCGGCCGAGGCCGCGCGCCTCGCTCCGAGCGTCACCTGGGCCAACGAGGCCGTTCTGGAAGCCCAATGCGCCGACGGCGATTGGAGCGGCGCGACGGAAACCGTCGAGCGCCGGGCCTCCCTAGGCCTCATCGAGAAGGGTCTCGCCCGCCGTCAGCGCGCCGTGCTCCTCACCGCGGCCGCGCAGGAGCGCGAAGCCGGCGAGCCGGAAGCCGCCACCGAGCGGGTACTTCGGGCGGTCAAGCTCGCCCCCGACCTCGTACCGGCGGCGGCTCTGGCCGGGCGCCTGCTCGCGCGCCGCGGCGACCTGCGGAAGGCCGCCAAGATCATCGAGGCCGCGTGGCGCGCCGGTCCGCATCCGGATCTCGCCAAGGCCTACCTGACCCTGCGCACCGGCGATTCCGTGCGCGACCGCCTCGCCCGCGCCGAGACCCTGGCCCGGCTGTCGTCGTGGCATCCCGAGGCTCGCCTCGCCATGGCTCAGGCGGCCTACGAGGCGCGCGAGTTCACCCAGGCCCGCGAAGCCCTCGCACCGCTGCTCGCCGACCGGCCCTCCGTGCGGGCCTGCCTCGCCATGGCGCGCCTGGAGGAGGCCGAACACGGCGCCGGCACGGGCCGCTCGCGCGAGTGGCTCTCCCGCGCGGCTCATGCCCCGCGCGACCCCCTGTGGATCGCCGACGGCATCGCATCGGAGCGCTGGGCCCCCGTCTCTCCCGTCACCGGCCGCCTCGACGCCTTCGTGTGGAAGACCCCGACGGAGGTTCTGGCCGGCCCCTCGGAGACCGGGACGGACGAGGCCGAGCCGCCGGAGGGGGCGATCTTGCCCATCGAAGTCGCAAAGCCCCTGGACGCCGCGAAGCCCACGGAACCGGCCCGACCGCCGGAGTCCGCCAAGCCGCCGGTGCCGGCCCAGCCGCCGGTGCCTGCTGGATTGAACGGTACGACGTCCTCCCCCGCGGCGTCCGGCATTCCCGCCGCCTCGAACCCGATGCCGGCCGGCACGTCGACACCCGTGGTCCTTCCGATGCCCAAGGCCGTGGACAAGGCGGCCGACGGGAAGGATCGCCGCGTCGTGTGAGACGTCGCGACACCACGGCGGATCACGGGTCGATGGACACCCTGTGATCTGCGGGGATGGCGCAGGACGACACGCGCCCACCCCCGGGGGTTTAAAGGCTGATTCACGCAAACACGCTAAGTCTCGGGACAGCGAGTTCTGCGTAATCGAAGTGCCATGCACCCATCTGTCGACGATGCGCCGGACCTCTCCGGCCTGATCGAACTGTCGCGCCTCGACACCCTCGATCTGAAACCCGTGATCCTGCGCGTGCAGACGGATCTGTTCCTGTCCGCACCGTTCCGCGACCGGAAGACCCTCGAAGCGTTCGAGGCCTTGGCCGGCGGCCTCATCCCCATCGTCGACGAGGAGACCGCCGAGATCGTCGCGCGCAAGCTCGCGGCCTTCCCGGAAACGCCGCCCGGCATCCTGGCGATCCTGGCCGCGCGCGGCGGGGCCGTCCGCGACGCCGTGATCGCGCAGGCGCCCACCCTCACCCCGACGGTGATCGAGGCTGCGCTCTCGGACGGCACGGATCTGGGCGGCGCCATCGCGGCGCGTCCCGACATCGACCGGAGCACCGTCAACGCCCTGTCGGCCCGTGCGGTCGGCGAAGTCGACCTGGCGCTCGCGGGCAACACGCACATCGTCCTCGGGGCCGAGACCCTGGCCCGCCTCGTCGGGCGCGGACGGCGGTCGGCCGACCTCGGCCGGGCGCTCCTGGCGCGCACGGACCTCGTCCCGGCGGACCTGTCGCCCCTGTTCCTCTACGCCGACGAAGCCCGGCGCGACGCCATTGGCGAGGCGGTGGCCGCGACCGCGGCCCTGCGCCCATGCCCGCCTCCGCCGCGCGAGGCCGGCGCGATCCTGACAGGCTTCTCGGGACGCGGCGACATCGCCGGCTTCATCGGAGCGCTCGCCGAGATGCTCGGCCTGCGCCGGGATTTCCTGGCCGCGACGCCGGACCCGCACCTGCGCTACGACCTGCTTACCCTCGCCCTGCGTGCCGCGGGCCTTCACGAGGAGGAGGCCGTCTACGTCTTCCTGACCCTCAACGAGACCGTGGCCCGCTCCGTCGACCGGGTGTTCGACCTGGTGAAGCTGTTCCGCAAGGTTCAGCGCCCCGCCGCACGCAGCCTGCTCGCCGCCATTCTCGACACCGCCCTGCCCGAGCGCGCGGGCGATGCACGGGCGCACCAGCCCTACAACGCCCCCGACGCCGCGCGCCCGCGCGTCTCGCCGGCCGCCGCCGAGCGCGCGCCCCTTCGCCCCGCCCTCCCCGGTCGCCTGCGCCAGAGTTCCTGAGCGTTCCTCGACGGGCGGAGCGCGCCTACTCGGCCAGATCGAGGAGGTGCCGGCCGGCGCGATCGTCGATCTCGACGATCCAAAGATCGTGATCGAACCGCACCTCCTTGCCGATGCGGAGCTCGACATCGGCGGGCTCGGCCTCGCGCATCAGTGCGACGAAGCGCCGATCCGTGTCGCCATCCGTATCGACGAGGGATTGGGGCGCCGGCCCGTAGAGGTCGGCGCGGCCGTCGAGGCGATCGACCTTTACGAAGATCGCCCCCGCTTCCGCCGCGCCGCGCCGCCGCTGGACGGCGGCGATGCCCTCGATGCCGAGACGGCGCAGATGGGCCGAGACCCAGAAATCCGAACGCAGACGAGCCATCGCCCGGCTATAGCGGGATTTCCCGCGAAAGCGATCAGCCCGGCGATGCGGCGGCGCGAGCCGCGAGTTCGCGCAGGGTGCGGCCGGCGGGCTGGCCCTTCACCGGAAGCTTGCGGTCGCGCTCGAACCGCTCGATGGCCGCCCGGGTGCCGGTGCCGAGGACGCCGTCCGCCTTGAGGGGTCCGTAGCCGAGCTTGACCAGGGCACGCTGCGCCTTCGCCACCGCCGGATCGGCCTTCGGCGTAACGGACGCCGTGGTCTCGCCCTCGCGGATGATCTCCCCGATGGTGTCGCGGGAGACCGGACGCGGCGCGGGCTGGATGAGGGCGATCCGCGCAGGTTCGGACTTCGGTGCATCCGGCTTCGACGGCTCGGCGCTGGCGGGGTCCGCCTTGGCGGATGTCTGTGGAACCGCCGCCTTCGGAACGGCCGCCCTCGCCGCTTCGCCGGCATCGGGCCGGTTCGCCTCGATCCGGCGGGCGGGCGGCTTCTCGGTGATCGGGCGCGGCGCGGACGCGATCGGGCGCGGCGCGGACGCGATCGGGCGCGGCGCGGGCTTGGGGAAGATCGGGGCCGGATGACGGCCCATCTGATAACCCAGCGCATTCAAGGAGATGAATCCCGCGGCACCGACGACGACGACGAAGCCGAGAACATCGCCGGGTCGCGTCACGCACAGGCGACCGGCCCAACGCACGACAGCGCCGAGATCGGACCGCCATCCGCCCGGCCGTGCGCTCGCGCCGGCGCGCTGACGCCGGGTGGCGGCATCGGCCCGGGGTCCGCGCGGCTGAGGCGGGACGATGATCTCGCGCTGATCGCGCATGGCGGCTCCCTCAAACTGGGCCGCCCCACCCGCGCACGGGACGCGGATGGGGAGGTCGGGGCAAGCGGCCGGGTCCGGCCGCTCTGGGTGACGATGGGCCGGTCCTATCCGGCACGCCGCAGGGGCGAACCTCCGTCGGGCACGTAGCTCTCGCGGACGGGCTCGGACGAGGCCTCGAACAGGCCGATGGGCCGACGGATCGGCGCCGGCGACCGCGCCGTGTCTGTGGCGCCTGGAACGCGTGAAGCCGTGCGGATCGGGGCCGGACCGGCGAGGTTGGCCTGCGTCCGGCAGGTCACCGGCAGGGTGACGATGACGCTCGTGCCCTGGCCCGGAACACTCTCGATGGCGATGGCGCCGCTGTGCAGGCCGACGAGCCCCTGGACCACGGAGAGACCGAGGCCCGTGCCCTCGTGCGAGCGGCGGGTGTCGCTCTGAGCCTGGAAGAAGGGGTCGCCGACCCGGGGCAGATCGTCGGCCGCGATGCCGATTCCGGTGTCGGTGACGATGAGATCGAGGTGATGGCCAGCCTGCCGGATGGCGACCTCCACCCGCCCGCCGGACGGCGTGAACTTCACGGCGTTCGACAGGAGGTTGATCATCATCTGCCGGCAGGCGCGCAGGTCGGCCGTGATGTGGATCGGTGCGGTATCGTCGGAGCGGACGAGGACCACGCCGGCCTTCACGGCCCTGAGCTGCATCAGGTCGCAGCAGGTCCGCACGAGGGCGTTGAGGTCGAAGGTCTCCGGCGCGTAATCGAAGTGGCCGCTTTGGATGCGGGACATGTCGAGGAGCGTGTTGACCACGTCGAGGAGGTGCTTGCCCGAATCACCGATGATCACGGCGTATTCCCGGCTCTGCTCCGGTCCGATGGTCATCGCGCCCTCGCCCGCCAGGACTTCCGAGAACCCGATGATGGCGTTGAGCGGCGTGCGCAGCTCGTGGCTCACGGTGGCGAGGAAGCGGCTCTTCACCTCGTCGGCGCGCTCGGCCTCGGCGCGGGCGCGCTCCAATTCCTCGGCGTGGCGGCGGTGCTCCGTGACGTCGCGGGTCACGGCGACGACGCTCGAGCCGGAAGCCAGGGCATTGGGCAGGCCGGTGCGGGCGGCGTCGATGCGGTGGGCCCGCATCTCGGCGAAGATCACGCGGGGCGCCCCCTCGGCCCGCACGGCGGCGGCGTCGAGTTGGAGACGGAACTGCACCGTGGCGGGCACGCCGTGAGCGGCGACGTCGCTGAGGGTCTGAAGCAGGGCCGGCCGGTCGCCGACATGAACGCGCTCCAGGAGGCCGTGACCGCGCAGGCGGCTTGCCTCGGCGCCGATGAAGCGGGCCGACGACGCGCTGGCCTCGATGACGCGTCCGTTGCAATCGTGCCAGGTCACGAGGTCGTCGATGGCCGACAGGAGCATGCGATCGCGCAGTTCGTTGTCGCGCAGCTTGGCGAGCCACCGGCCTTCGTGGCGGAAGTGCTCGATGGCCTGGGCGGTGATGTGGCCGATGGCCGTGATGGCGAAGACCGGCATGGCGAGGGTCCGGGACCATTCCATCAGGACGCCGCTGACGCCGAGCGGCGGCAGGAACGCGACGGCGAGCGCCCCGAGGGCCGCCACGATGGCGGCCGCGAGGGTTGCCCGGCGCGAGCCCGAGACCACGGCCTCGAGGGGAATCGCCACGAGCCAGATGGCGGCGGCGGAGTTGGCGCCGCCCGTCATCATCGCGAGGCAGACCACGAGGCCGGTGAGGCCGGCCGACGAGATCGCGTGTGCCACCCAGAGGATGCCGGTGCGCGACAGGAGGACGGCGGCGAAGACCGGGAGCAGCAGGCTGGCGATGGCGAGGGCCTCGATGCCGCTCGGCACGCCCCGCAGAAGCAGGTAGGGCGGCAGACCCAGCATCATCACCAAACCGGTGGCCAGGCGCGAGACGAGGAAGCGCTCATGACGAAACCGCACGGCGGCGTCGTCGATCACCGACTCATGGACGAGACCCGCCAAACGGGTATCGATGAGGGACGCCAGGGCACCGTAGATACGCAATACCGACACGCACAGCGCGGATGGAGGCCTTACCGGCCCGTCCGACGCCCCTTGGTTCGACTTGAACTCGGGCTCGACCTGAACTCGACTGACCGAACCGTCGCAGAGCCGACTTAAGCGAGTCTTGCGAGGGGGGTGCCGCACGTCTCCACATGCTTTCCGGAAAGTAACCGCATCGTCCGAGACGGATGGCTCTCGCGGCGGCACGCCCGAAAAATCCGGTGACGCCCGGCTCCTGATCGTATCGGCCCCACAAAGCCGACGACGCTTTCGATCTCAGACCCAATAAAACGCCGTTCACCATCGCGACGAGTCGTGTCCACCGGCTCATGTCTGCTTTACCACTCGCGTGCGTTCCTGGAGTTCACGCTGTTCGACGCCGCCCCGTACGGACCCTGGACCGAGCCATGCTGTTCCTCATCCGTGCCGCCGTGGTGATCGGCGGCCTGTCCTACCTCGCGCTCCTGAGGGACCGCCCGGACGCCGTGCCGACCCTCCCGGCGGTGTCGCCGCAGGCGCCGGCCCACGCTCTCGCGGCCGCCTTCGACGCGATGCCGGCGGAAACGCGCGAACAGCTGGTGCGCGAAGGGGTGGACGGCCTCGTCCGGCGCCTCGGCACGACCCGTCCGGCCTCCGCCGATACCTTGGCCGAGGCCGACCGGCAGCCGCCGTGGCGGGGCGTCGCGTCGCGGTAGCGCCCCGGCGGGGTCCGGTTGGCATTGCGGGGATCGTGCGGCTAAACCTGCTGTCGGGGGTATGACGACGGGGGCGCGGTCGGATGTTCGGATTCGGCATGGACTACGAAGGGCCGGCCTTCTGGCTGCCGCTGATCTGGTCGGGACTGCTCGCGCTCGCGGTGGCCATGTACGTGGTCATCGACGGATTCGACCTCGGCGTCGGCATCCTCTTCACCGCCGCCCGGAAGGGGAATTGGCGCGACCGGATGATGCTCTCCGTGGCGCCGATCTGGGACGGCAACGAGACGTGGCTGGTGCTCGGCGGCGGCGGCCTGTTCGCGGTGTTCAGCGTCGCCTACGCGATCCTGCTGCCGGCCCTCTACCTGCCGTTGATCCTCATGCTCATCGCGCTGATCTTCCGGGGCGTCGCCTTCGAGTTCCGGTTCAAGGCGGAGCGTTCGCAGGCGCTGTGGGACTACGCCTTCCATTACGGCTCCCTGGTGGCGACCTTCGCGCAGGGACTGGTACTCGGTGCCTTCGTGCAGGGCTTCCAGACGGAGGGGCGCGGCTTCACCGGCGGGACCCTCGACTGGCTGACCCCGTTCAGCGTGATGACGGGGATCGGCCTCGTTTGCGGCTACGGGCTGCTCGGGGCCACCTGGTGCGTGATGAAGACCTCGGGCGAGCTCGAGATCTGGGCGCGCCGCAAGAGCCGGCAGTTTCTTCTCGCCACCGTCGCCTGCATCGCCATCGTCAGCGCCTGGGTGCCGTTCCTCGGCCTCGACATCCAGTGGCGTTGGGTGTCCTGGCCCAACATCCTCTACGTCGCGCCCGTGCCGGTGGTGACGGCCTTGGTGGCCTGGGGCATCCACCGCGCCCTCGCGGGAGGACGACATCTCGCGCCGTTCCTCCTCGCCATCGCGCTGTTCCTGCTCGGGTTCCTCGGCCTCGCCATCAGCCTGTTCCCCTACATCGTGCCGCCACGCATGACGATCTGGCAGGCCGCCAACGCCGTCAGCGCCCTGCAATTCGCCCTCGTCGGCTATGCCGTGGTCATGCCCTTGACCCTCGCCTACACGGCCTACGCCTACTGGGTGTTTCGCGGCAAAGTCGCCGAGGACATTCAGGCGGGGGGCTACGGACATTGAGGGACGCCGGACGCGGCGCCGACCCCGGCGGGAGCGGCTCGGAGGGTAACGAATCCTCGGGTGCGTCGGGGCGAAACCGGCGCATGCTGTGGTTCGTGGTGTTCTACGCGGTGAGTCTCATCTCGTTTACCGCCCTCGTCTATGCCCTGCGCTTCATCGTGCGCGGGTAGGTCCGATGGATACCTGGCGACGATCGCTTCGCGAAATGGACTTCGCTCGACACGATCGTACGCACCACTGAAACCTTCGCTTCATTCCCTCGTGCTACCCTTGGGTTGTGTGGATGCGGACACGGAGGTAGCGTGTGGTGGCTCGTCGGCGGCGCATCCTTTCGGCGATCGGCCTGCTCGTGCTTCGCTTGCCTACGCTCCGCCTGGGGCGCCTCGGGATCGCCCTCGGAATTCTCGCGCCGATCGGGATGCTTCTCGTGTCCGGGATCATGCTGCTCGACCTGCGCCGCGATGCCTGGAGCAAGGCCGAGCAGAATTCGAAGAACCTTCTCCAGGTTCTCGAACGCGACATCGCCCGCAACATCGAAATCATCGACCTGTCCCTCCAGGGCGTCATCGACAACCTGCGGGAACCCGGCGTCGCGCAGGCGACCCCGGAGATGCGGCAGCTCATCCTATTCGACCGGGCCATCTCGGCGCGGGATATGGGCGTGATGCTCGTCCTCGACGAGCATGGCGAAAGCATCGTGGATTCCGGGGCCGTGCCGGCGCGCAAGCTCAACAATTCGGCGCGCGCCTACTTCCAGGCACACCGGGCGCGCGCCGATCTCGGCCTCGTGATCAGCGGCCCCATCGTGTCGCAGCTTCTCGGAACCCAAGTCCTCGTCCTCAGCCGCCGCATCGACAAGCCGGACGGCTCGTTCGGCGGTGTCGTGCTGGGCTCGCTGAAGCTGACGTACTTCAGCGGATTGTTCGAGGATATCGGTCTCGGGCGCCTCGGCACCATCGCGCTGTATCTGCGCGACGGCACACGCATCATGCGTTATCCGTTCGACGGAGACACCATCGGCAAGAGCTTCGCCGAGGTCCCGAACTTCGTTCGCTTCGTCCGCGAAGGACGCGGCAGCTTCGTCAGCCGCACATTCAGCGACGGGTTCGAACGACATTACAGCTTCACGGGCATCGGCGATCATCCGATGCTCCTCAATGTCGCCCTGTCCCGCGACGAGGTCGAGGCCGAGTGGCGCGAGCACGCCCTCGTCCTCGGCCTCATCGTCCTCGTGCTGTGCGGCCTCACCGCCAGCCTCTCGCTGCTGTTCGGACGCGAGTTGCGCCGCCGCTCGGAGGCGCAGGCGGAGCTGGCCCGGCTGTCGCAGACGGATGCCCTCACGGGCCTGTCGAACCGGCGGCGCTTCGAGACGATGTTCGATCGCGCGTGGCGGAGTGCCGGGCGCACCGGCGAACCGCTGTCCCTGCTCGTGGTCGATGCCGACCATTTCAAGCGCTACAACGACCGCTACGGCCATGCGGTCGGCGACGAGGTGCTGATCGGGCTGGCGCGCTGCCTCGCAGCCAGCGTTCACCGTCCCGAGGATCTCGTCTTTCGTGTCGGCGGGGAGGAGTTCGTCCTGCTCCTGCCCGAAACGGACTCGGTGGGTGCCCTGCGGATCGCCGATCGCGTCCACGCGGAGATGGCGACGCTGACGGTCGAGGCGGCGTCCCTGGGCGCGGGTTCGGTCACCGTGAGCATCGGCACCGCGACCGTCGTGCCGACCTCCGGCGTCGGCAGCGCGACGGCCGATCTCTACAAACGCGCCGATATCGCGCTCTACGAGGCCAAGGCCGCCGGCCGCAACCAGACCCGCTGTGCTGCGCCTGACACGACGAGCCGGACGCGTCGTTCGAGCCCGCTCCGGGTGGTCGGCGCGCCCTGAGGAGACCGGCTCACGGAGAAGTACGGAGCACGTCCTACCCCCACAACTCCGGCGTCGGCGGGTGGATCAGGCTGCCGTCGAACACCAGGGCGGGGTCTCGGTCCCGCGCCAGAAGCAGCGGACCGTCGAGATCGACGAAGTCGGCGTGGTGCGCGAGCAGCATGGCGGGCGCCATGGCGAGCGATGTTCCGACCATGCAGCCGATCATCAGGGAGAAGCCGCGGGCGCGGGCCTCGTGCGCCAGCATCACCGCCTCGGTGAGGCCGCCGGCCTTGTCGAGCTTGATGTTGATGGCGTCGTAGCGGGTCGCCAGGGCGTCGAGGCCGGCGCGGTCGTGCAGGCTCTCGTCGGCGCAGATCGGGATCGGCCGCGGGATGGTGGCCAGGATCTCGTCCTCGCCCGCCGGCAGGGGCTGCTCGATGAGTTCGACTTGCGCCGCGACGCAAGCGGCGAGGTTCGCTTCCAGGGTCTCGGGCCGCCATGCCTCGTTGGCATCGACCACGAGGCGCGATCGGGGCGCCCCGCGGCGCACGGCGGCGATCCGGTCCGGGTCGCCCTCCCCCCCGAGCTTCACCTTGAGGAGCGGACGGGCGGCGGCCGCGCGGGCGGCGGCCTCCATGCTCTCCGGATCGCCGAGGCTGAGGGTGTAGGCGGTGGTGGCGACCTCGGGGGCACTGAGACCGGCGATCTCCCAGGCCGGGCGGCCGAGCTGCTTCGCCTCCAGGTCGAACAGGGCGCAATCGAGGGCGTTGCGGGCCGCGCCCGGCTTCATGGCGGTGAGCAGATCCGTCCGCGACGCCCCAGCCGCGATGGCATCGGCCTGCGCCAGGATGAGATCGCGCACGCTGTCCACGGTCTCGCCGTAGCGGGCGTAGGGCACGCACTCGCCGCGCCCGACACGCCCCTCCGTATCCGTGATGGTGGCAAGGACCACGACGGCCTCCGTGCGGCTGCCGCGCGCGATGGTGAACGCCCCCGCGATGGGGAAGCGTTCGATGGCGGCGGCGAGGACCCGGCTCATGCGGCGGCCCCGGCCGGGAACTCGGCGATGAG
The DNA here is from genome assembly GCF_001422845.1 of Methylobacterium sp. Leaf100. NCBI lineage: Bacteria > Pseudomonadati > Pseudomonadota > Alphaproteobacteria > Hyphomicrobiales > Methylobacteriaceae > Methylobacterium > Methylobacterium sp. Leaf100. Next base: position 309,410 of record NZ_LMMW01000012.1, read on the forward strand.
ACGGTCGACGATCTCCCCGACGCCGAAGCGCACGGGGTCGGTGGCCGGCAGGCCGTGCTCGCGGGCCAGATCGGCGAGCAGCGTCCGGGCGGCGCCCTCTTCCAGGCTCTTGGTGTTCACCGCGATCCCCACGGGGCGGATGTCGGGATTGGTGAGGCGTCCGAGTTGCACCGTGAGGTCGATGACCTCCCGAATCGTCGGCAGGGGATGCTGCACCCCCCGCATGGCGGTGCGGCTCGGCTCGTGGCAGACGATGAACGCGTCGGCCTGCGCTCCATGCAGCAGCCCGAGGCTGACGCCGGCGAAGGACGGGTGGAACAGGGAGCCCTGCCCTTCCAGAAGGTCCCAATGGTCGGGCGCGGCCGCCGGGGCGATCCACTCGACGGCGCCGGAGATGAAGTCCGCCACCACGGCGTCGATGGCGACGCCACGTCCCGAGATGAACACGCCGGTCTGGCCCGTAGCGCGGAAATCCGCGTCGAGGCCGCGATCCCGCATGCCGCGCTCGAGCGCCAGCACCGTGTACTTCTTGCCCACCGAGCAGTCGGTGCCGACGCTGAGCAGGCGCTTGCCGGGGCGCTTCGTGCCCTTGCCCGTGGCGAAAGTCTCGGAGGTGTGGCGCACGTCGTGGAGCTGGCGCTCGTTGGCCTCGGCCGCCGCCGCGATGGCCGGCACGGCGCCGAGGCGGGCGTGCAGCCCGCTGGCGATATCGAGGCCGGCCTCCAGCGCCGCGACGATCTCCGAGACCCAGTGGTCGGGCAGGACGCCCCCCGCGTTGGCGACACCGATCACCATCGTGCGGCAGCCCTTCTCCACGGCTTGCGCGAGGGTGAGGTCGGGAATGCCGAGATCGGCGGCGCAGCCGGGCAGACGCATCTGGCCGACGCACCATTCGGGACGCCAATCCTTGATGCCGTAGGCGGTCTTGGCCGCCAGGGTGTCGGGTACGTCGCCGAGGAACATGAGGTAGGGCGTCTCGATCTGCATGCTCGTCCATCCCTGGGGCCGCGCGCCCGCGTCTTCAGCGTCGGTCCGCTATGCGCGAGGAATCCCGCGCTGCCAAATTCGCCTGCGACAAAGCAGGATCACGGCCACCGCATCGGTTTCATGACGGTCCCCGGCGGAGGGGGTTGCGGTCCGGAGCGATGTCGGGTGTGGTCGCGCATCGCCACGGAGAGACGACGCGCGTGAAGATGTACGGCAACTGGCGCTCGGCCGCCGCCTTCCGGGTGCGGATCGCCCTCAACCTCAAGGGCATCCCCTGCGAAGAGACCTTCATCGATCTCGATGCGGGCGACCAATTCAAGCCAGAGTTCCTGGCGATCAACCCGCAGGGCGCGGTGCCGGCCTTCTTCGACGGCGACGGGCCGCCCCTGACCCAGTCGCTCGCCATCCTCGACTATCTCGAGGACATCCACCCCGCCGTGCCGCTGCTGCCGGCCGATCCGCGCTCACGCGCCCGCGCCCGCTCGCTCGCCCAGGTGGTGGCCTGCGACACCCACCCACTCTATGTGCCCCGGGTGCGCAACTACCTCATGCAGGCCTACGACATCCCGAAGGACCGGATGATGGGCTTCGTGCGCCACTGGTTCGAGAGCGGGTTGAAGACCCTCGAGACTCGCCTGACCCGGGAGCCTGGGACCGGACGCTACGCGCAAGGCGACGCGGTGAGCCACGCCGACCTCTGCCTTGTCAGCCTCTGGGTCGGCACCGGCATCTTCGGAGTGGAGACCGCGCCCTACCCGACGGTCCGGCGCATCGCGGAGGATTGCCTGTCGCAGGAGGCCTTCGCGCGGGCGCACCCCCTGCGCCAGCCCGGCGCGCCTGCCTGACGCATAATTTTCTTTGACCCGAACGGGCTCACCCCAAATATAAGCGTTCTAAGAATGGGCGGTGCCCCCGGCGCCACACGGCGTTCACGCTGGCTCGACATCCGCCCCCTTCCTTGACGAGACGCAGGACGACAAACGCATGGTACCGGGCGAATCCGTGGAAAACCTGCATCGCATCGTGGTCGTCGGCGGCGGCGCGGCGGGCCTTCAGCTGGCGACGAAACTCGGCGACGCGCTGGGCAAGTCCGGCAAGGCCCACGTCACCCTCGTCGACCGCGCGCGCACCCATATCTGGAAGCCGCTGCTGCACGAGGTCGCCGCCGGCAGCCTCGATGTCGGCCACCACGCGGTGGATTACCTCCACCACGCCCACCGCCACCATTTCCGCTACCGCATCGGCCAGATGACCGGCCTCGACCGGGCGACGCACACGATCCAGCTCGCCGCGAGCCACGACGCGGAGGGGCGCGAGGTCACGCCCGTGCGGTCCATCGGCTACGACACCCTGGTGCTCGCGGTCGGCTCCACCACCAACGATTTCGGCACGCCGGGGGTGAAGGAGAACGCCATCGCCCTCGACACGCAGGACCAGGCGGTGCGCTTTCACCAGCGCCTCGTCAACGGCATGCTGCGCGCCCACACCCAGGTCGGCCCCGTGCGTCCGGGCCAGCTCCACGTTACGGTGATCGGCGCCGGCGCGACGGGCACCGAGCTCGCGGCCGAGCTGCATCGGACCACCCGCGACGTGGCCTCCACGGGCCTGGACCGGATCGACCCGGACAAAGACCTCAAGATCACCCTGGTGGAGGCGGCCTCCCGCATCCTGCCGGCGGTGCCCGAGCGCCTGTCGCAGGACGTGGTGCGCCTGCTCGACAAGATCGGCGTCGAAGTGCGGATCAACGCCCGCGTCACCGAGGTCCGGGCCGACGGCGTGCAACTCGCCGACGGGGGCTTCATTCCGTCCGAACTCGTGGTCTGGGCCGCCGGCGTGAAGGCGCCGCCGTTCCTGCACGACATCGGCGGCCTTGAGACCACGCGCAACAACCAGCTCGTGGTGACGCCATCCCTGCAGACCACGCGCGACCCAGACATCTTCGCCATCGGCGACTGCGCCTACCTCGTGGAGAAGGGCTCGGATACGCCGATCCCGCCACGCGCCCAGGCGGCGCATCAGCAGGCGAGCCATCTCATCAAGCTCATCCCCGCCAAGATCGCCGGCAAGCCGTTGAAGCCGTTCAAGTACCGCGACTTCGGCTCGCTGGTGTCCCTTGGCGAATACTCGACGGTGGGCAGCCTGATGGGCTTCGTGCGGGGCAAGAACATGTTCATCGCCGGGCTGTTCGCCCGGATGATGTACCGCTCGCTGTACAAGATGCACGAGCAGGCCCTGCACGGCACCGTGAAGACCGCCCTCGACGCCGTCGCCCGCGCGCTGACCCGCCGTACGGAATCGCGGGTGAAACTGCACTGAGGGTTTTTGGCTAATACGGTTTCCGGGTGATGACTTCGGTCGGTATTCACGCGACGTGCCCCCTCTCCTGGAAGGAGAGGGGGACCCGCGTCGGCCCCCGAACGATCGAGCCGGAATTAGTATCAGCGAAGATATTCAACCGTAGGCCGCCGCCGGGCTCGGGTCCGGTGCGCGACGAGGACACCATGATCGACATCATCCAGGCTCTTCAGCAGCGTAACCCGACGCTCGGCCCCTACGTGCTGGTGTTGCGGTCGGACTCCCGCGCCCGCGACGCCTCCGATCCGACCCGGCTCGCGCCGGAGGCCGAGGCCTGGATCGCCGAACACGCGCCCGGCGCGAAGTTCTCCCAGGAGACGGTGCTGCTCGCCCCCTATCCGGGCGCGATGCCGGCCGACCGGGTGGTCGCCGTGATGGCGTTCGCCGACGCCCGCCAGCTCGCGGCCTTCGCCACCCAGTGGACCGCCGACCCGGAGCCGCCCGAGGACGACGAGGCCGCCTAATGCGCCGCGTCAGAAGTGGCTGAAGGAGGCCGCCGCGTAGGTCTTTCGCGCGCCATCCGCGGCTTCGAAGACGGGGGGCCCGTCCCCGGCCAAGACCGTGCCGATGGGGTGGAGGGGGATGCCGACGGCTTCCGCCCCGGCGCGAATCGCCGCGAGGCTTTCGGGTGGAACCGCGCAGAGGATCTCGTAATCGTCTCCCCCGGTGACGATCGTATCCATCAGGTCCGGCGCGTGCGCTGCGGCGCTTGCAGCAGCTTGAGAGAGCGGAACGTCGGCGAGACGGACAAGGGCGCAGCGCCCCTCCCCCTTCAGCATCTTGGCGAGATCCCCCGCGAGCCCGTCCGAGATGTCCATGGCGGCGCGGGCGTGCCGCCGCAGGACCGGTGCGAGGCCGAGGCGCGGGCGCGGATGCCGGTAGCGGGCGACCAGGGCGGCGCGATCCGCCGCGCCGATGGCATCGCCCCAATCCGGCAGGGGTGAACGGCACAGGGGCAGGCCGAGGGCGGCGTCGCCGATGGTACCGCTGACGCAGAGCACGTCGCCGATCGCCGCCGTCATCCGCCGCACCATGGTGCCGGCGGGCACTTCGCCCAGCGCCGTGACGCCCACCGACAGGGGCCCGGCGGCCCGGACCGTGTCGCCGCCCAGCAGCGCGCCGCCGAACGCCGACAGGGCGTCGCCGAGGCCTGTGGCGAAGGCGGCGAGCCACGCCTCCGTCCAATCGTCGGGCAAGGCCAGGGTCAGGAGAATGCCGCGCGGAGCCGCCCCCTTGGCGGCCAAATCCGAAAAGTTCACCCCGACGGCCTTGCGGGCGATGGAGGACGGCGGATCGTCGGGGAAGAAGTGTACACCGGCCACGATGGCGTCGGCGGTCAGCACGAGGTCGTGGCCGGGGGTCGGCGTCAGGGTGGCGGCGTCGTCGCGCATCCCGTCTGCGCCGGGGCCGGCCAGCGGCGCGAAGTAACGCGCGATCAGCCCGTCCTCGGTGGGACGGTCGCGGCTCACGCCCGGCCCGAACCGGGCAGGCTGGAACCCGGCAGACCCGCAAATTCCTGGCCCCGGACCTCGCGGGCCACCTTGTCGAGGACGGCGTTGACCATGCCGGGCTCGTCGCCGCCGTAGAAGCTGTGGGCGACATCGACGTATTCGGAGATGGCGGCACGGGCCGGCACGTCGCGGCGGTGCATGAGCTCATAGGCCCCGGCGCGCAGGATCGCGCGCAGGACCATCTCGATGCGCTTCAGGGGCCAGCCCTGCGACAGGGCGTTGTCGAGCATCGGATCGATGGCGCGCTGCTCCTCGACCACGCCGCGCAGGAGATCGCGGAAGAAGGCGATCTCGGCCGGCGGGTGCTCGACACCGTCGACGGTCTGGCCGATCCAGAAGGTCTCGAACTCGGCCACTGCCTCGATGACGCCCTTGCCGGAAATCTCCATCTCGTAGAGCGCCTGCACCACGGAGAGGCGCGCGCCGCTGCGCTCGATGACTTTGGCCATGGGGCTCAATCCTCTCCGACGGGCGCGGCCGCGGCGGCCCGCTTCAGGGCCAGCACCGCCAGCGCCGCCTCGGCGGCACCGCCGCCCTTGTTCAGTTCGGACACGCGGGCGCGGGCGAAGGCCTGCGCCTCCGTCTCCACCGTCAGGATGCCGTTGCCCAGCGGCAGCAACCGGGCGACGGAGAGGTCCATGAGGGCGCGCGCGCTCTCGTTCGCGACGATGTCGTAATGTCCGGTCTCGCCCCGGATGACGCAGCCCAGCGCCACGGCGGCGTCGTAGGGCTGGCCGGCGCGGGCGGCGGCCTCGACCAGGATGGCGATGGCGGCAGGGATTTCGAGGGCGCCCGGCACGGTCACCACCGTCGTCTCCGCCTCGGCCGCGTCGAGGGTGGCACGCGCGCCCGCCAGCATCGCATCGGCGAGTTCGTCGTAGTAGCGGGCCTCGACCACGAGGACGCGGGCGCCCCGGACGATGGCGGGCGACGGGCGGGGGACGTGCTGGGTCGAAACCATCGTGGGGCCTTGTGGATGCGCGGCGCGGGAGCGGACTTTTCGTGCGTCTCGACGTTGCCGCCCTGGATCGGCCGGGTTGTCCCGGCTCGCGCGTCGAGCCCGTGCCGTAGCCTGCCCGATCGGAAGGGCCGAGCGATAGACCGAAGGCGCCCGGCCGACAAGCGGCTCCCCGGCGGAGGGCTTCAGCGGGTCAGGGCGCCTTGCGCCTCCGTGAGGCGCGCGGCGTAGCGAGCGATGAGATCGACCTCGAGGTTGAGGGCATCGCCCTGGCGACGCTGGCCCCACGTCGTCACCGCCAGGGTGTGGGGGATGAGGAGGACGGAGAAGAGATCGTCGGCAACCGTGTTGACCGTCAGCGAGGTGCCGTCGAGGCAGACCGAACCCTTCTGGGCGATGAAGCGCGACAGGCCGGCCGAAGCCCGCAGGGTGAAGCGGTCGCTCGGCGCCCATTGCGGATCGCCGGTGCCCCCGGTGACGGAGTCGCGGGCGACGATCTCGGCACGGCCATCGACATGCCCGGTGACGAGGTGGCCGCCGAGTTCGTCGCCGATCTTCAGGGAGCGTTCGAGGTTGACCCGCGTGCCCGCGACCCAGGTGCCGACGGTGGTCAGCGCCAGGGTCTCGGCGGCGGCGTCGACGCTGAATTCGCATCCCCCCGCCACCGGGTCCACGGCGACCGCCGTCAGGCACGGGCCGGAGCAGGCGATGGAGGCGCCCAGCGCGATGGTGGCCGGATCGTAGGCGGAGCGGATGCGGATGCGGCGCAGGCGGTCGTCCCCCGATACGCCGACGACCTCTCCCACATCGGTGACGAGACCGGTGAACATCTAGACGCTCCGCTCATACGTGATCGCGCGATCGGGACCGAACGTGCGCGCTTCGACGGGCTTCAGATGGCCCTTCTCCAGGCTGGATGCGAGGTGCGACCCGATGGCCGGCAGGCCGCCCGTCCCGAGGGCCGTGGGTCCGGTGATTAGGGTGCAGACATCGATGAGGTCGGCGCGCGCCAGGGCATCGGCGAGGCGGGGGCCGCCCTCGCAGCACAGGCGGGTGAAGCCCCGCTCGGCCAAGGCTTCCAGGGCAGCGGGCAGATCGACCCGCCCGGCCGCATCGGCGGCGACGCCGATCACCTCGACGCCGAACGAAACGAGCATCCGCTTCACATGGGCGGGCGCGTTGCGGGTGGTGACCACGAGGGTGGGAATGTCGCGCGCGCCTCGAACGAGGTGGCTCGACGGCTGGAGCCGCAGGCTCGAATCGAGGACGACGCGCAGGGACGAGCGCCCGGACAGGCCGGGCAGGCGCACGGTGAGCGACGGGTCGTCGGCCCGGGCCGTGCCGATGCCGACGAGGATCGCGTCGGCATGGGCCCGCCACAGGTGGACGGCGCCGTCGGCGATTGCGCCGGTGATGCGCAATCGCTGGTCAGGCGCCCCGGCGGCGAAGCCGTCCCGGGTCCGGGCGAGCTTGAGGTGCAGGCTCGGCCGCCCGAGGGTCACGCGGGTGACGTGGCCGCGATGGTCGCGGGCCGCCTCCTCCCGCAGGACGTCCGTCGCGACGGCGATCCCGGCCTCGCGCAGGAGGGCGTGTCCCCGTCCGGCGACGCGCGGATCGGGGTCTTCGAGGGCAGTCACCACGCGGGCGATCCCGGACGCCAGGATGGCGTCGGTGCAGGGCGGGGTGCGGCCGTGATGCGAGCACGGCTCCAGGGTGACGTAGAGGGTGGCGCCGCGCGCGGCCGCGCCCGCCATGGCGAGGGCCTGGGGTTCGGCATGGGGCCGCCCGCCGGCCTCGGTCACGCCCTGTCCGACGATGCGCCCGTCCGCGACCACGACGGCGCCGACGGAGGGGTTGGGCCAGGTCCGCCCGAGATTGCGGTGGCCGAGGGCCAGGGCCAGCCGCATGTAGGCGGTGTCGCGCGCGCTCATGGTCGCGGACGGGGCTTGGCGCGTAGGGGCGTCACCGTGCTGTCGGACTCCTCGCCCTGAGCGGCCCCGGGCGGCGCCTCGGCCAAGGTACCCAGGAGCGCCTTGAAGTCGCTGGCCTCGCGGAAGTTCTTATAGACGGAGGCGAAGCGCACATACGCGACGTCGTCGAGCCCCTTCAGCCCCTCCATCACCAGTTCGCCGATGGATTCCGTGGTGATCTCGCCCTCGCCGCCGCTCTCGAGCTGCCGGGTGATGCCGCTGACGAGGCGCTCGACGCGTTCCGGGTCGACGGCGCGCTTGCGCAGGGCCACGCCGATGGAGCGCTCGAGCTTGTCCCGGTCGAACGGCACCCGCTTACCCGAGCGCTTGAGCACCGTGAGTTCGCGCAGTTGCACCCGCTCGAAGGTGGTGAAGCGGCCGCCGCAATCCGGGCAGACCCGGCGCCGCCGGATGGCGTCGTCGGTGGGGCGCGAATCCTTCACCTGGGTGTCGGGGCCGCTGCAATAGGGACAGCGCATCGGGCGGACACCTGTGTGGGGAGCGGGGAAGAACGAGAAACGGCCGCGCACCCTCCGGTCCGCGGCCGTTTCCCTTAGCGTGTTGCGGTGCACGCGTTAAGCGCGAACACCGCCCTGTCTCAGGCGTAGATCGGGAACCGGTCCGTGAGGGCGTGAACCTTCTGCTTCACGGCCGCCTCGATCTCGGCATCGCCCGCTTCACCCTTGGCGACCAAGCCGTCGAGGACTTCCACGATGAAGCCGCCGATCTGCTTGAACTCGGCGACGCCGAAGCCGCGCGAGGTGCCGGCCGGGGTGCCCAGCCGAATGCCCGACGTGATGGTGGGCTTGGCCGGATCGAACGGGACGCCGTTCTTGTTGCAGGTGATGTCGGCGCGGCTGAGCGCCGCTTCCGCCGCCTTGCCGGTGAGGCCCTTCTTCTGCAGGTCGACGAGCATGAGGTGGTTGTCGGTGCCGCCCGAGGTGATGTCGTAGCCGCCCGACATCAGGGTGTCGGCCAGCGCCTTGGCGTTCTCGATGACCTGACGCGCGTAGATCTTGAACTCGGGCTTGAGGGCCTCGCCGAAGGCGACCGCCTTGCCGGCGATGACATGCATGAGCGGGCCGCCCTGGAGGCCGGGGAAGATCGCCGAGTTGAACTTCTTGGCCAGCGCCTCGTCGTTCGTCAGGATCATGCCGCCGCGCGGGCCGCGCAGGGTCTTGTGGGTCGTGGTGGTGGCGACGTGCGCGTGCGGGAACGGCGACGGGTGCACCCCGGCGGCGACGAGGCCGGCGAAGTGGGCCATGTCGACGAAGAAGTAGGCCCCGACGGCATCGGCGATCTCACGGAACTTGGCGAAGTCCCAATGACGGGGATAGCCGGAGCCACCCGCGATGATCACCTTGGGCTTGTGCTCGTGGGCGAGCGCCTCGACCTGCTCCATGTCGATGCGCTGATCGTCGCGGCGCACGGTGTAGGAGACCGGCTTGAACCACTTGCCAGAGACGTTCGGGGGCGCGCCGTGGGTGAGGTGGCCGCCGGCGGCGAGGTCGAGGCCGAGGAAGGTGTCGCCCGGCTGCATGAGAGCCATGAACACGCCCTGGTTCGCCTGGGAGCCGGAATTCGGCTGCACGTTGGCGAAGCCACAATCGAACAGGCGCTTGGCGCGCTCGATGGCGAGGTTCTCGGCGATGTCGACGAACTGACAGCCGCCGTAATAGCGGCGACCCGGATAGCCCTCGGCGTACTTGTTGGTGAGGACCGACCCCTGAGCCTCGAGCACCGCCTTGGAGACGATGTTCTCGGAGGCGATCAGCTCGATCTCGTGCTGCTGACGACCGAGTTCCTGACCGACGGCGGCGGCCACTTCCGGATCGGCGTCGGCGAGCGACGCGTTGAAGAACGAATTCGAGAAGTGCTTGTCGGCAACGGTACCGGCGCTCATGGATGGCCTCGATTGTTGAACGGGCGAAGGCGTCCGTTATCCGCTGGCGTTACGGCGGGCGGACGCTCGATGCGCATTTTATTACACGGGCGGCGGGATCGGGCCAAGCGCAGCTAATTTGCGGTGTCCTACAAAAAAACTTTCACGCGCTCTCTGAAACGAAGGCACGAAGGCCTGGAACAAACCGTGCCGCCACTCCGGCGATGCCAAACCGGAACGATCGTCACGCGATAAAACACTCATAAGTTGTATTTTCCGAGATGGTATGGGAATAAGGACCTACATCGATTCGGAGGTACGCATGATGTCGCGGCAGTTCCAGATTGCTCTCCACCGATGCGAGGTCGCTGCCATCCGCTTGCGACTGGCTCTACTTCGAAGCGCCTACGATGCCGTGAAGGCCGGGTTCAACGCCAGCCAGTCTCGCGACGAGAGAGGGCGGTGGAATGGTGGAGGAGGCGGATCTGGCATCGTCGTCGTTCGACGCGACCGGACCGGTCATCCGAAGATCGATCTGACGTCCGATCGCCTCGTGGAGGTCATGAAGGAAGTCGTCGCCAATGTCGGGACCGGAAGGGGGCCTCTCTACGGAACGGCCATCCACACCGAGGCAGCAAAACTCATCAGAGAGTCCGATTTTCCTGGGATAGGCCGGCGCGGAGTCGAACAGAGTTTCAGTCTCGGCGACACCGTGCGGTATGGCCTCGATGGCAGCATCAGGACGGATATTGTTCTCCGCGACGGTCGAACGAATGCCGCGCCCATCTTGGCGGTATGGGATGTCAAGACCGGTGGCGCGAAGCTCACCCCGGAACGCGCAGCACAGATCCGACAGCATCTCGGCGTTGGCGACGACGTCCCTATCGTCGAGCTGCACATCTCGAAGGGACTCGACGCGAAAAGCTACATCTACGCGATGGTTAGTTAATTCTCAATCATAGGGCCGAACCCATGAGCATGGATCTTTACGTTTTCTATGACGGCCAGTTTCCGAACCTTGTCGAATGGCAAAAAACCATCGACGGATTTGGGTTCGACTTGAAATTCTCCCGAGATCAGATCCTCATAGGGGAAGGGGGCCTGATCAAAGCAAAATGGAAAACCCGTGATGCTTCGTTCGAATTTCGACCGTGCGATTTCGACAAACTCACGGAAACCTACGACGATATCGACTTTGGTAGAAGGTGGAGCACCGCTTATGCCTTCTATTGGTCCGGTTTACCCGAATGCGTTGCCGCCTATATCGCTGCCGTGACACTCGCCCAGATGCGTGACGGCGTCGTATTCGATCCCCAGGACAGTCTTATCCTCCGGGACCAAGAGGCGATACGCATGGCACGCGAGAACGAACTTCTGCTACCGAAGATCGAGGCTTCCCTACGCCATTGAGAACTGTTTTCGCGAAGTGACTTTGTGCTCGTCCCAGCCTCACACGAGCCAAATGTCCTGAATCGGCCGGGATCGACAAGCAAACACAACAGACAGGATGCCGTCATCCGGGACGGGGCCCTATGGCACCCGCCCCGGAAAAGATCAGGGACTCGAGAAGCCGATCCCCTTTCGCTGCCTCAGTTCTCCTCGTCGCCCGGCTCGAAGCTCGGCACCTGTTCGGCGCTGGCCACGGGGGTCGGGGCCGAGAGGGTCGAGGGCACGTTCACGCCGTCGCGCTTGTAGATGTCGTCGCGGAACTGCACCGAGCCGTCCGGGGTCGCCCAGGCGGTGATGTAGGTCCAGTAGACCGGCACGGGAGTGCTGAGGGTGGCGTCCACCCGCTTGCCGCTCTCGATGGCCTGCTCGACCTGGTCGCGGCCCCAGCCGGGCGTGTCCTTGAGGAGCCAGGTGATGTACTCGCGCACGTTCTGCACGCGCACGCAGCCCGACGAGATGAAGCGGAAGTCGTCGCCGTAGACACCCTTCGAGTTGGTGTCGTGCATGAACACCCCGTGCGGGTTCGGAATGTTGATCCGCACGATGCCCATGGAGTTGAAGTCGGCACCCGAATCCTGGCGATAGCGGTAGCGCGTGCCCTCGTCCGAATTCCAGTTCACCGAGGCCGGGGAGATCTCGGTCTCACCGGTGAAGATGCGGATCTTGTTGTCGGTGAGGTAGTTCGGATCCTTCTGCATCTTGGGGATGAGGTCCTTCTTCACGATGGAAGCCGGGACCGTCCAGAAGGGGTTGAAATTGATCTGCGTCGCCTTGGTGTTCATGATCGGCGACTGGCGGTCGATCTTGCCGACGCCGGCGGCGTGCAGGGTCACGACCTGGCCGTTCTCCACGGTCTGGACCAGGGCGGCGGGGATGTTGGTGATGACGAAGCGGTTGCCGAGGTTGCCCGCGTAGGAGCGCAGGCGCACCACGTTGATTTCGAGCTGGTGCAGGCGAATATCGGCCGGCACGTTCATGGCCTGCTGGGTCGCCATGCTCATGGCACCGGTCTGGCTGAGGCCGTGGCGGGCCTGGAAACGCTTCACGCCGGCCGACACGTAGGAATCGTAGACGCCCGAGCCGCCGGACGCCGAATCGAGGTCGCCGGAGATGATCAGGCGCTGACGCACGGCGCTCACGGCCGGGCCCTTGGAGCCGATGCGCAGGCGGTCGGCCCCCGAGACCGGCTTCCAGCCACCCCGGTTCACGATATCCCGGTAGCGCTCGATGGTCTGCTCCGAGGCGGCGATCGTCTGCGGCGACAGGATCGGCGTCGAGGAGCGCTGCACCTGCATGGTGGTCGGCGCGGCGTAGTCCTGCGCCCACTCGGCCTGGGCGTAGCCGCTGGGCTCGCGGGCGGAAGCGGACTGAGCCATGAAGGCCACGGACGCGGCGAGGGCGAGGCCGAGGGACCTGTGGAAGCCGGAAGACCTGGGATGGAGAGCCTGTTTCAGCATCGGGCGAACTCTGATCTGACGTAGGGTGCGGCGTGTGGTGCCCGGCCGCCGGCGCATGACGCCGTGTCCGAAGCACCCCTTGCCGCGAACGTGTCGGGGTGCGGTTAAGAACTCATGGCGTCCGGGCTACAATATGGCGCTGCGGGACTTCGCGATGACTTCCGCGCGGGCGTATCGCCCCCGCCACAGGGCCGGTGCAGGCACGAATCGGGTCTACGGACCGCTCGGGCAGCGCCGAAGCACCGCATCGGGCCGGGGAGGATCGGAGGCAGACAGGCCGCGCCACTCTCCGCAAGTCTCCGATACAGCTCGCTTTTTTCGAAGCACGCGATGGTTCCGGGGCGCCTCCGCGACGGCGCCGTCGTGGCCCGGTCGCCCGGGGAATCACCGCAGGGTGTGGGCACGCCGAAGAAGTGCCCTTGCGCACGATCGATTTGCGCGCATGGTCGTCCCGCTTCGGCCGTCCCCGACCGGACCCCGCCATCTCGTCCTACCGCACGACCCAACGGACCCCTGCGATGAATCAAACCGCCCGTACCGCCCTGCGCTTCGCTCTCGTGGCCTCCGCCCTCGGTCTCGTGCCGCAGGCGCGCGCCGCCGAGCCCATCACGGCCGGGACTTTGCGGATCGAGACACCGTGGATGCGGGCGACGCCGGGGGGCGCCAAGGTCGCGGGCGGCTACGTTCGCGTCACCAACACCGGTACGCAGGCCGACAGGCTCACGGGGGCGGCCATCACCACCGCGGGCCGGGGGGCGATCCATTCCATGACCATGGCGGGCAACGTCATGAAGATGGCGGCCGTGCCGGACGGGTTGCCCATCGCACCCGGCCAGACCCTGGAACTGAAGCCCGGCGGTCTTCACTTGATGTTCGAGGATCTCAAGTCCGCCCCGAAGGTCGGTGAGCCCGTCTCCGGCACCCTGACCTTCGAACGCGCCGGGACCGTCCCGGTCACCTTCTCGGTCGCGCCCATCGGCGCGACGAGCCCGAACGCGACCGCCCCCGGCGCCCCGGCCGCGCATCACCACCACTGAAACCGGCGACGTCTGGATTCCGATGGGCCACACCGGGGGCAACCTGGATATCGGCTTGGAAACCCGCGTCCGATCAAGGCACTAACCCGGGCGCGTTGGCACGCCGCCGCGAACCCGATTAGACCCCCCGAATGAGCCTTTCCGCAGCCGCAGAGCCGCACACACAGACCGCGATCCATCCCGACATCCATGTCGGGCGCGACGGCTGGCTGTTCCTCACGGGGGGCAGCAACGCCGTCCAGGCGCAATACGGCGCGCCCGGATTTCCACGGGCGAAGCTATGGCGTTGGCGTCGCCTCCTCGAGGCCCGGACCCGACGCCTGGAGAAGATGGGGATTCGCTACGCCCACGTGGTGGCCCCGGAAAAGCTCGCCATCCACGGCCACGCCTTCGACGGCCTCGCCCTCGACCCCGACCGCGCGCCGGCCGTGCGCCTGGAACGCTGGTTGCGCCTGTCGCCGGCCCGTCGAACCTATGTCGATCTCGTACCGCCGTTCCGGGTGCGGGCCCGGGACACGGCGCTCTATCGCCACACGGACACCCACTGGACCTTCGCGGGGGGCTGGCTCGCCTATGCGGAGATCTGCCGGAGCCTCGGGGTGCGTCCGCGCTACGACATCGCCCAGCGCCGCATCGGCACGCCCCAGGTCTATGGCGGCGATCTCGGTTCGAAGTTCACGCCGGTCCGCTGCGAAGTCGCCGAGCCGTGCCTGTTCGAGAGCGCGGCCCGGAGGGTCCACGCCAACGCGCTGATCACGGCGTTCGAGCAGGAGGGCCGGGGGCGCGACGCGCATATCGGCACCCACGCGATCTTCCGCAACGCGTCACCCGGGGCCGATCCACGCCGCCTCGTCCTGTTCGGGGATTCGTACGCGCATCATACGCCCAACGGCGCCACCGGCACCCTGACGCCGCTCTTCGCCGACACGTTCCGGGAGGTGCATGTGCTGTGGTCGACGAGCATCGACTGGAACACCATCGCGCGGGTCCGCCCCGATTTCGTCGTTTCGGAAATCGCCGAACGCTTCATGGTCGACGTGCCCCAGGCCGGCTTCGACATCGACAAGCTCGCGGCCCTGGCCCTGGCGCGCAAGGGCTTCTGACAAACGGGAATAGGGTTCCGGTGAACGAAAACGGCCGGGATCGGGTCCCGGCCGCTTCGAAGGCTGCGTCTCAGTACAGGCCGCCGGCCTGAGCGGCACGGTCCGCGTCCGGCGGAGCGCCGCCGCTGGGCGGGGCGTTGCTGGGCGCCGCGACGTAGGCATCGGGCGGCGCGGTACCGGGCTTGAACGCCTCGAGGATCGTGCCGGGGCCTTCGCCGGAGCCGGCACGCATGCCGGACGAAGCCGAAACGCGGATGAGCTTGATCCCGGGCGGGACGCGGAACGGCGTGGGCGGCTTGTCCTTGAGGGCCTGCTTCAGGAAGTCGAGGGCGATGGGGGCCGAGAGGCCGCCGCCCGTGGCGCGGTCGCCGAGCGAGCGCGGCTTGTCGAAGCCGATATAGACGCCGACGGCGAGATCCGGGGAGAAGCCGACGAACCACGCATCCTTGGCGTCGTTGGTGGTTCCGGTCTTGCCGGCGAGCGGCTTGCCGACCTGCTTCAGGATGGTGGCGGTGCCGCGCTGGACCACACCCTCCATGATCGAGACCATCTGGTAGGCGGTGAGCGGATCGAGGACCTGCTCGGAATCGTCCACGAGCTTCGGCTCGTCCTGGCCGGACCACTTCTCCGCGTCGCAGCCGAGGCACTTGCGGGCGTCGTGCTTGTAGATGGTCTCGCCGACCCGGTCCTGGATGCGGTCGATGAGGGTCGGACGGATACGCCGGCCGCCATTGGCGAGCATCGAGTAGGCGGTCACCATGCGCATGACCGTGGTCTCGCCGGCGCCGAGCGACATCGGCAACACCGGCAGCATGTCGTCGTAGACGCCGAAGCGGCGGGCGTACTCGGCGATGAGCGGCATGCCGACGTCCTTCGCCAGCCGCACGGTCATCAGGTTCTTCGAGTGCTCGATGCCGTAGCGGAGGGTGTGCGGGCCGCCGGACTTGCCGTCGTAGTTCGACGGGGTCCAGGCCTCCTGGCCGGGGCCGGCCTCGATGGTAATGGGCGAATCCTGGACGATCGAGGACGGCGTGTAGCCGTTGTCGAGGGCCGCCGAGTAGACGATCGGCTTGAACGACGAGCCCGGCTGGCGCATCGCCTGCGTCGCCCGGTTGAACTGGCTCTCGTCGTAGGAGAACCCGCCCACCATGGCGTGGACGCGGCCCGTGTAGGGGTCCATGGCCACGATGGCGCCGGAGACTTCCGGACGCTGGCGCAGGCGGTAGGCCCCGCGGCCGCCGTCGATCGCCTCGACGTAGATCACGTCGCCCGCACTGAGGGCGGCGGCGGGCGAGCGGCCGGTCCAGCGCGTCCCCTCGGCCGCGATGGTGCCGGTCTCCCGATCCTTCGAGACCTGGCCCGAAGCCTCGCGCCGGGGTTGGAGGCCGATCTGCGCGGCACCCCCGGTGGTGCTCAGTACCACGGCGAGGCGCCAGGGCTGCACGTCGCCGAGACCCGGAACCTCGGCTACGGCCAAGCCCCAGTCGCGGCCGACGAGGTCGACCTTGGCCTGGGCCCCGCGCCAGCCATGGGACTGGTCGTAGCGGATCAGGCCGTCGACGAGGGATTTGCGGGCCCAGGCCTGCATCTTCGGGTCGAGGGTCGCCCGGACGGAGAGGCCGCCCTCGTAGAGCTTCTTCTCGCCGTAACGCTCGGCGATCTCGCGGCGGACCTCTTCGGTGAAGTAGTTGGCGTTGGCGGCGTTGGCGAAGGCGACGCGCGGGTTGACGCCGAGCGGCATTTTGCGGGCGGCGTCGCCCTCCTCCTTGGTGATGTACCCGTTCTGGGCCATCAGGCCGATGATCTCGTTGCGCCGGTCGAGGGCCTTCTGGGTCTGGCGATAGGGGTGGTAGTTGTTCGGCCCCTTCGGCAGGGCGGCGAGGTAGGCCGCCTCGTTGATCGTCAGTTCGTGGACGGACTTGCCGAAGTAGTCCAGCGCCGCCGCCGCGACGCCGTGCAGATTGCGCCCGGGCACGATGGTGCCGAGGAAGATCTCGTTGAGGTAGAGTTCGAGGATCTTGTCCTTCGAGTAGGCGGCCTCGATCCGGAAGGCGATGAGCGCCTCCTTGGCCTTGCGCTCGAAGGTCTGCTCGGGGCTGAGCAGGAAGTTCTTCGCCACCTGCTGGGTGATGGTCGAGGCGCCCTGCTTCTTGCCGCTCTTGAAGTTGGTCAGCGCGGCGCGGACCAGCCCTTCCGGATCGACGCCGCCGTGCTTGTAGAAGTTCTTGTCCTCAGCCGAGAGGAAGGCCGCGACGACGATCTTCGGCATCGCCTGGATCGGCAGGTAGAGACGGCGCTCGGTGGCGTACTCGGCCAGCAGCGATCCGTCGGCAGCATGCACCCGGCTCATCACCGGTGGCTCGTAATTGGCGAGCGCCGCGTGGTCCGGCAGATCCTGGCTGTACTTCCAGTAGAAGAACGCCCCGGCGGCCGAGGCGACCACGAACAGCATCGCACCGATGCTGAACAGGAAGCCGAAGAAACGAAGGATGATGCGCATCCGGGTCCCGTTCGTCGCTGAATCTGCCACCGGTCCGGCCTGGACGCGGCTCGCCGCTCGCGGCAGCGGGCATGAGGAAGGGCGGCGTTCGCTTGGGGCTACCCGCGCGGCCGTTCCCGTCGAAGTCGCGACGTCGGTTGGACCGGGGCGCCGTGAGCCCCGGTTTCACTCTCATTCTATGGTGAAACTGGGGCGATTGCCGCCGAACGCCGGGGCGGGTTCGGCCGGGTCAGGGAGGTCCGGTTGCCGAAGAATGCGTCGATGGCCTTGGCCATTCCGCCGGTGACGTCGGCGCGCCAGGCCTCCGACTGGAGGAGATCGAGGTCGCGCTTGCTCGACAGGTAGCCGAGCTCCACCAGCACGGACGGCACGTCGGGCGAGCGCAGGACCATGAAGCCGGCCTCGCGGTGGGGCTTGGGGCTCATCTCCATGACGGGGCCGAGCTGGGCCATCAGGCCTTTGGCGAAGCCCGACGAGAAGGTGCGGGTCTCGCGCAGGGTGAGTTCCTGGAGGATGTCGGCGACGTGCCCCGGCCCCTCGTTCGACTCCGTGCCGGCGGCGGCGTCGGCCTTGTTCTCGCGCTCGGCGAGGCGGGCCGATTCGGCGTCCGTGGCCTTCTCCGAGCCGGTGTAGATGGTCGCACCCCGCACCTGCGGGGCGGACTGGATCGAATCGGCGTGGATCGAGACGAACAGGTCGGCCTTCGCGTCGCGGGCGATGCGCACCCGCTCGGAGAGCGGCACGAACACGTCGCGGTCGCGGGTCATCCGCACCCGGTAGCGTCCGCCCGATTCGAGGCGGGCGACGAGGGCCTGCGCGAAGCCGAACACGATGTCCTTCTCGAACACGCCCGTGGCCGCGATGGCGCCGGGATCGGTGCCGCCGTGGCCCGCATCGACCATGATGAGCGGGCGGGCATCCGTCGCCTCGGGCGGAGCCACGGCCTTGCGCGCCTGGGGTGCCGGATCGCTCGCCACCGCAGCGCGCTTGAAGCCTTCGCGGTCGCTGCGCTGGAACTCCACGGTCAGGAGCACGGCCCCGTCGCGGGCGCGGGTCACCGTCTCGATCTTTCCGACGGTGGCGGGCTGGGCGAGGTCGACGACGATGCGCGAGCGTCCGGGTGCGAACAGGCCGTAGCGGAACGAGGCGACCACACCCTCGCGCTTGCGCCCGGTCTCCGTGCCGAGCTGAAAGTTGACCTCCGCCAGATCGATCACGGCGCGGTCGGGCCGCTCCATCACGAAGGCGCGGGCCTCGATGGCCTTCGAAAGGGTCAGGGTGAGTTTGGTGATGCCGGGACCGCCGCTCGACAGGTCCGCCGCGATGGCGACCGCCGCCGACGCGCGGACGGACTTGTCGCCGTCCTGGGCCCGCGCGGAGGGACTGGCGGTCAGCGCGAGGCTCGCCGCGAGGACGATCGACCGAAGCAGGCGGTGGGATGCGAACATGGGTCCGGCGTTCCGGTTCCTGATGGCGTCCGGTTAAGCGATACGGCCGGGATGGTTAACTGTTCCTTGTGCCACGCCGTCGGTTGGCATGGGGTTGTGGCCAGCGCGCGACACCCGCGCGGGCCATGATCGGCACGAGCTCGCGCCTCACCGACGCGAACAGCGCTTCGGCGGCGCGGCGAGCGCGGCCCTGATCGGTCGCAAGGCGGAACGTCGCGTCGCCATCCATCGCTGCGTTCCCTTCCCTGACGCTGCATCGGGCCGGGCGCTGGACCGGTGAAGACGGTCGATGGAAAAACCCTCGCCGGCCGGGGGCACGCGACCCCGGGGCTAGACGGGCGTCAGGGTCGCCATTGCCCCGTCGTGGAAGGGACTTATCGCGGGACGTGCGGCGTTTCCATCTTGCCAAATCCCTGCGGCGATCTGTAATGAAACTGTACCCTTCCCGGTGCCGTGCGGTATGCTCCGCGGCCCGCGGACGTTTCGAGTGATCGCTCGGGCGTCTTCGCCGTCGGTTCCCGCGCCATGCTCGCCGGTGCTCCAAAGAGCCGGGCAGGTGACGGTTCAAGCTGCGGCCGCTCGGCTCGCGGCCATTCTTCGAAATCCGTGGCCGGCGGTATCCGGCCCAAGAGTCTTCGCGAGGTCAGGGAGAGGATGGGAGGACACACAGCATCGGTTGCCGTTGCTCGTGTTCGACGCATGCGCGTTTCGCGTGGCGCCGCAGTCCCGTCGGCCCTGACCAGGATCAACCCCACGCGCGCCGATCACCGGCGCCCAAAGGCGGTTGACGGCAATCCCTTCCCCACAGTTCCCGCGATCCGCGTTTTCGGATCGTCGCGCGCGTTGACCGTCCGGCCCGATGGGCCGGGACGGGGCGGCACGCCACGGGAGCCGCTCGGTTCGAGGAGAACGACGTCGGCCGCCCTGTCGAAAGTTCGTCATGGCCAACAACAACAAGATGCTCATCGATGCGATGCACCCGGAGGAGACCCGGGTCGTCACGGTCCACGGGTCTAGGGTCGAGGAGTTCGACTTCGAAGCCGCCAACCGGCGCCAGCTTCGGGGCAACATCTACCTCGCCAAGGTGACGCGGGTGGAGCCTTCGCTCCAGGCGGCCTTCATCGAGTACGGCGGCAACCGCCACGGCTTTCTCGCCTTCAGCGAAATCCACCCCGACTACTACCAGATCCCGCTCGCCGACCGGCAGGCCCTGCTCGAGGACGAGGCGCGCGACGCCGAGGAGCATCGCGAGCGTGAGGAGCGCAAGCCCCGCCGCCGCTCGCGCGGCCGCCGCGCCGAGGCCGCCTCGGCCAAGACCGCCGAGACCGTGAGCGTCGCGGATCCGTCGGCCGACGCCGCCGAGACGGACGTCTCGGCCGTGAACGTCGGTGAGCAGACCGTGTCCGGGTTCGACGACACGGCGGCGCATTCGGCCGAGACGGGCAGCGATGCGTCCGCCGAGCTGGCTCAGGCCGAGCACGCCGTGGAATCCACGGAGGAAGCCGTTGCCCAGGCGAATGCCGACGAGGCACCCGCGACGGACGCTTCCGCAACCGAGACTCAGGCGACTGGAGCGGCTCCCGAGCCGCACATCACCGCCGAGGCGCACGTCGCCTCGGCGCCTCATGTCGAGCCGGCCGCCGAGATCGCCCTCGAAGCCGCGCCCATGGGCGGGTCCGCCGAACCCGTCGCGGCCCCAGCCGAGACCTCCGAGGATGAATCCGACGAGGACGAGTCCGATGAGGAGGACGAGGACGAAGACGACGATTCGGAGGAGGATTCCGACGAAGACGACGATTCGGACGAGGACGACGACGAGGACCACGAGGGCGAGGACGGCGAGCGCGAGCCCAAGATCGCCCAGGTCGGCGGCAACGGCGACGCCCTGGCCGAGATCCCCGAGCGCCCGCGCACCTATCGCCGCCACTACAAGATCCAGGAGGTGATCAAGCGCCGCCAGATCATCCTGGTGCAGGTCGTCAAGGAAGAGCGCGGCACCAAGGGCGCGGCGCTCACCACCTACCTGTCGCTCGCCGGCCGCTACTCGGTGCTGATGCCCAACACCGGCCGCGGTGGCGGCATCTCGCGTAAGATCACCTCGGCCGCCGATCGCAAGCGCCTCAAGGAGGTCGCGCAGGATCTGGAGGTGCCCGAGGGCATGGGCGTCATCCTGCGCACGGCCGGCGCGTCCCGCACCAAGCCGGAGATCAAGCGAGATTTCGAATACCTCATGCGCCTGTGGGAGAGCGTGCGCGAGCTGACGCTGTCCTCCTCGGCCCCGGCCCTCGTCTACGAGGAAGGCTCGCTCATCAAGCGCGCCATCCGCGACCTCTACAACAAGGACATCGACGACATTCTGGTGGCGGGCGACGCGGCCTACCGCGAGGCGCGCGACTTCATGCGCATGCTGATGCCCGGCCAGTCGAAGGTGGTGCAGCCCTACCGCGACCCGACGCCGATCTTCGCGCGCCACGGGGTCGAGCAGCAGCTCGACGCGATGTTCTCGACCCACGTCACCCTGAAGTCCGGCGGCTACCTCGTCATCAATCCGACGGAGGCCCTCGTCTCCATCGACGTGAACTCGGGCCGCTCGACCCGCGAGCACGACATCGAGGACACGGCGCTCCGCACCAACCTGGAGGCGGCCGAGGAGGTCGCCCGCCAGCTGCGCCTGCGCGATCTCGCCGGCCTCGTCGTCATCGACTTCATCGACATGGAGGAGAAGCGCAACAACCGCGCGGTCGAGAAGAAGCTCAACGAGTGCCTGAAGAACGACCGCGCCCGCATCCAAGTCGGCCGCATCTCGCCCTTCGGCCTGCTCGAGATGAGCCGTCAGCGCATCCGCACCGGCATGCTCGAGAGTTCCTCGCTCCCGTGCGTCCATTGCGGCGGCTCCGGCTTCGTGCGCGCCACGGCGTCGGTGGCCCTGCAGATCCTGCGCGCCATTGAGGAATCGCTCCTCAAGAGTGCCACGCACAACCTCGTGCTGCGCACCCGCACGGAAGCCGCGCTCTACATCCTCAACCAGAAGCGCGGCCACCTGCACGAGCTGGAGGTGCGCTTCGGCGTGACCGTGACCATCGCGGCCGACGAGCGCCTCGCCACCACGGCGGCGTTCCAGCTCGACCGCGGCGAGCCGGCCGTACGCGCCGAGGGCGCCATCACGGGCGTCCGCGCCATCGCCATCAACCCGGCGATGGAGACGGAGGACGACGAGGAGTTCGAGGACGAGGTGGTCGAGACCGCCGAGGCCGAAGCGGAGACCGAATCTCAGGCGTCCGACACCGAGGAGGCCCGCGAGGGAACCAACGAAGGCGGCGAAGGCCGCGGCGGCCGTCGCCGGCGTCGGCGCCGTCGTGGTGGACGTCAGGATAGCGGCGCTCAGGTGGGCGGCGAGGACGAAGGCCGGTCGGAGTCCGAAGAAGACGAGTCCGATGAGGCCGGATCGACGCCCCAGGCCGAGGAGACGGGCTCCGAGGTCAACGGCTCGACCGAGATCGTCACCACGGGCGAGGATGACGGCTCCGGCCGTCGCCGTCGCCGGGGCCGTCGCGGTGGCCGGGGGCGCGATCGGGACAGCCGTTCGCGCGACACTGCGAGCGAGTCGACGGACACGGACGCCGAGGCCTCGGAGTCCGAGACCGTGGCCGATGCCCCCACGGCCTTCGCGGGCGGCGAGGAGCCGGTGAGCGCGGAAGCCGTCATCGCGGCGACGCAGGCGAGCGCCGACCCCGTCAGCCAGGATCTGCCGGTTGGACAGGATCTGCCTGTCGCCGAGGATCTGCCCGTCGCCTCGGCGCCCGAGCCGGCCGCAGCGCAGGTCGACGAGCAGGCTTCCCGGGCGCCAGCGTCCGCCGAGGTCGAGCCGAGCGCGGAGCCTGCGGTTGCGGCTCCCACGCCCGAGCCCGTCGCCGTGGTCCTGACGCCGTTCGATCCCGACCGGCCCAAGCGCGCCGGCTGGTGGTCCCGCACCAAGGCCGCCCTCTCGGGCGAGTGAGGCGCAGCCCGATCGGGTTTGCGAAACGAAGAAAGGCCGGATCGGGGCAACCCGATCCGGCCTTTCGCGTGTTGAGCCAGCTTGAAGTGTTCGGCCTACTTGGCGCCGAGAAGCTCAACATCGAAGATCAGGGTGGCGTTGGGCGGGATCAGGCCACCGGCACCGCGTGCGCCGTAACCCTGGTCGGACGGGATGATGAGGGTGCGCTTGCCGCCGGTCTTCATGGTGGCGACGCCCGTATCCCAGCCGGCGATGACCTGACCGGCGCCGAGCGTGAAGGTGAAGGGCGTGCCGCGATCCCGCGAGGAATCGAATTTCTTGCCCGGCTTGCCGTTGTCGTCGAGCCAGCCCGTGTAGTGGACGCTGACCTTCTGGCCGGCCTTCGGCTCGGGTCCGGTGCCGACGACCTCGTCGCGGTACTGGAGCCCGGAGGGCAGGGTCACGGTCTCGGCGGCGGAAGACGCTGTGGTCATGGCGAGGAACAAGGCTCCGGTGAGGGCGAGGGTCGGGCGAAACATACGGCGCTTCCTGTCTGGCGAACCGATGTGGGCCAGTCGCGAGGCACGATGTGGGGCGTCAGCCCCTGCCCATCAACCTCTGAGCCAACGCGCTCTCGGCGAGACGTCGCTTCGCTTGCGCCCGGGCGGCGTGCTCGAACCGGGCGAGACGAACCCGCCGCTCGACGGACACGAGCCCGCGCACGCCCTCGGGGGCAGCGATGATCTCCGCGACGGTCTCGCGATCCGGGTAGAGGCTTTCCAGAGCCGAGCCAGCGAGGGTCGCGGAGTCCAGGCGCTCGGCGAAGCCGGTCTCTTGAAGCGCGCGCACGATCTCGGCTTCGAGCACGAGGCCCGGCGCCCCGGCCCGCTCGGCTTCGTCGTAGGTGGTCTTCAGCAGGCAGGCGGTCCCGCCGGCAACGAGCGCGAGGCTGATGGCGAGGGGGCGCCCGTCGCGCATGAGGAGATCCGCCCGCGCGCCGACAGGCCCGCCCGCATCGGAAAAGAGCGCCCGCGCGAAGGCGGCATGCGAGGTGCGGCATGCCAAGGCGCTTCCGGCGGCGCCCTTCCATCCGGCCTGTTCCAGGGCCAGGAAAGCCGCTACGGCCGCGCGCAGGGGTTCACCTGCGGTGGCGGTCTCCAGGGTCAGGGCACCCCCCTCCGACAGCCTGCGCCGGCGCCGGCGCAGATCCTTGAGACGCGCCCGGTTGGGATGGTCGGCCTCGAAGGCAGCGAGACTGGCGCGCCGATCGAGCACCGGCCGCGGGAAGGCGTCGACCTCGCCGAGCGCCCAGCCCGCCGCGTTCAAGGCGGCGGAGAGTGCCCGTCCGAGGTGGGTCCCGGTGGCGAGCAGCGGCCAGCGCCAGGGCCGCCCGCCGGATGCGGCGCGCAGGCCCGCCACGAGGGAAGCGAGGGTCGCCGACAGCTCCGGTCCGTCGGCGACGAGGGGCAGGGTCGCGGTGACGAACGGCGACAGGAACGGACGGGCGACGGGACGGCCGAGGCCGCACAGGTCGTAGGTGAGCCGGAACGGCAGAACGGCGTCGAGGCGGTCGCCGGACCGCACCGTGACGATCCGCAGATCGTCCGACACGAGGCCGGCACTGCGGTGCGCCTCCAGAACGTGGCGGCTGTAATGCGGGTGCGGATCGATGGCCCGCGCGAAGAGGCCGTCCCAGGCGGCCCCGTGCCGGGAGAGGTCGGTGAGAGCGACGACGGCGAAGGTCGGATCGGGTCCGGATATCCGGCGGGTCGGAGCGATCATCGGTCTCGTGTCCGAAAGGAGCCGAGCCGGACCGGCGTGGCGAGGCCGTGGATCGCGTGGGCGGCGATCGCCATGGCGAGGCCCCGCACGGTGGTGGCGACCGCCATGGCGATCGCGGCGCCGATGACGCCGTAGGGCGGCACCAGCACCCAGCACAAACCGGCGGCGAGACACAGCATCGCCAGGGTGACGGCCGCGCAGACGCCCTCGCCGCCCAGCATGGTCAGAAGGTCCTCGCCCGGCCCGAAGACGCTCGCGGCGACGCTGCCCGCCACCAGAACCGCGAGGATCGGCAGGCTGTCGCGGAATTCGGGGCCGAACAGACCGAGGAGCAGGGGCGCGGCCGCCAGCACGCCGGCCCCGACGAGAAGCGTCGCCGCCAGGGTCAGGGCGCCCTGCATCCGCACCAGGGCGGCGAGGCCGCCCCGGTCCCCGGCCGCATGGGCGGCGGTGAAGCGCTGCGCCGTGGCGGCGGAGGCGGCGAAATGCACGAAGGCGACGAATTGCTGGATGCGGGTGGCGGCAAAGTACAGGCCCACGGTGGCGGGCGGCATCAGGGCGCTGAGGATCACCACGTCGACGACGTTGAACCCGGCGCTGGCGAGATCCGTCAGGGCGATGGGCAGGCAGGCACGCAGCCAGGGGCGCCAGCGATAGGCGCGCGGCCCGGGCGGATGGACGGCACGCAGGCGGCGGATGAGACAGATAGCCTGGAGGGACGCCGCGAGCGCCGTAGCCAGGAGGGTGCAGGCGACGGCGACCCAGGCCTCGGCCGGAGCGCCGGACCACACCGCCCCCACCATCGCCGCCATGATGAGCCCCTGGCGCAGGAGGTAGGGCGGCGCGATGGCGAGCACCGCCCAATTCTGACTGCGGGCGACGCCCTCGCAGAAATCCTGCAGGGCGAACAGGGGGAGGATGGCGGCGGCGAGCAGGATCGGCGCACCGTAGGGGCCGGCGAGCAGCGTTCCCTCCGCCCGGAGGACGAGGAGCCCGGCGCCCGCCAGCAGGCCGGCGGCCAGCAGCGTGACCACGGCGCCGCCGAAGAGGAAGCCCCGCACCGCGTCGTCGCGGCCCACGGCTTGGTCCGCCGGCAGGAAGCGGCAAGCCCCCTGCGACAGGCCGAGGGTCGCCGAATGGCCGAGGATGCCGATCCAGACCCAGACGGCCGCGAAGATGCCGTACTCGGTGCCGCCCATGAGGCGGGCCATGAGAACCTGCGCGACGTAGGCGAAGCCGGCCGAAGCGATGCGGATGGCAAACACGTCGAGGGCGGCCCGGGCCGGCCCGGAGCGGGCTCCGCGCAGACGCGCCGCGAGGGTGCCCCAAACCGATGCGCCGATGCGATCCGTCGCCATGCCCATTCGTGCGTCCCTGGCCCGACGATCGGGTCTAGCGCACCGGCCTTGCGAGGGGGTTAAGTGCGACGACCCGGAATCGGCGCGTCGGCTAGAGCCGCGTCCGACCACGTTGGGTCGGGACGTATCGCGAAACCTTTAATTTTGCCGCGCTCTTTTCCGTCGAACCGACATCCACTTCGGCGGAGAGCGCTCTCGGCATCAATCGCCGGGGGCGACGAGGATGGACGGCGGTGGGGACGCCGCCTTGACCGCCGCATCGCGCGGCGGGACGATCACGGCCGTGGGCGTCTTCGTGGTTCCGGTGACGACGGTATCGGCCTGGAGAAGCGACAGGGTGATGGCGCGGGTGACGTGTTCGGCCATGCAGCGCAGGCCGAGGTCGTTGAGGCGGAACTGGGAACCGAGCAGGTGCCCCTCCCCCTTCTGGCCCTGGCCCGACAGGTAGCGCATCGCCTCGTAGCGCTGCACCAGGGGCACGCCCTCGCGGACTGCCACCTCCTGAACCTTGCGCACCAGGCTGTTGTAATACTCGTCCGCCGCGAGGCTCGCCGTATAGACCGGGGTGACCAGCACCACGTCGATCTCGTGGCCTTTGATCCACTGCACGGTCTCGTCGAGGGCGTTGGCGAAATCCTCCGCGTCCACCCGCGCGAGGGCGTCGTGGGTGCCGACCTGCCAGATCACGAGGTCGGGCTCGATCTCGGCCACCATGTTGCGCAAGCGCTCGGCGGCGCCGGACGCGATCTCGCCCTGCATGCCCCGGCTCTCCACCACCACGTCGACATCGGGCAGGGAGCGCTCCAGGGCGGTCTCCAGCTTCACCGGGTAAGTCGCCGACGCGCCGGGGCCGGCCGACGACGAGCCCACGGTGAGCACCCGCACCGGCCGCTTCTCCGTCAGGGCGAGCTTCACCGCGCCGAGACGCGCTAGGGTGTACAGCTTCGAGCCGGGCACCCGGCATTCCGGCGACAGGGTGACGTCGAGGGCCTCGGCGCCGTCCGGCCCCGGCGCGGTCATCACCATGGTCTTCGGCGGCGAGACCACGGTGGCCGGGCCCGCGGCGGCGGCGGGCGCGGGCGCGGGCGCGGGCGCCGACGGCTCGGCGCGGACGGGGCGGCAGGTTGCGGCAAGTGTCAGGCCGACGGCGAGCGTCAGGCTGGCGGCGAGGAGGGCCGCGGCTTGCGGGAGCGCCATTCGACGAACCATGCGGTGAAACCCAGTGCGATCAGGCCCGATCCTACGACGGAAACGTCAACGAAGACACCGCCACCCGTCCAGAAGCGGACGAGTTGCGCGGCCAGACTCAGGAGCGATCCGATGGAGAACACGGCGAGGGAGTTGCGGCCGAGGCCGGCGAGGTAGCCCGCCACCGGGCCGAGGCGTGGTGCCAGCACGGCGTAGAGGGTCTGGAACGCGAGCAGCATCCCGAGGAAGTGGATCAGCCGGGCGGGGGTCAGGTAGGTCTTGTCGAAGGTGAAGAGCAGGCGCGGCTCCGGCACCAGCAGGGGATCGGGCCGGATCTCGAGGACCGACAGGACGATGCCCGTCAGCACGATGGCGATGCCGAGGGGCACGAGACGGACGGACCAGGTCCGCAGCCACGGGGAGCGCCGGTTCCAGTCCTCGGCGACGAACCCGAGGACGAGGAGAAGCTGCCAGCACAGGGGATCGAAGAACCAGTCGCCCTCCCCCGGCCAGGACGGCAGATTCAAGTCGAACACCAGGCTCGCGAAGTAGAGCCCGAACGACAGGGCCAGCGCGGCGACGCGGCTGACACGGGCCAGCAGCACGAAGATCGGCGCGATGCCGAGGAGCACCACGTAGAGCGGCAGGATGTTGAAGAAGCCGAGCTGATGGGTCAGCAGCGCGAAGCCGACCATGGTTTGGATCGGATCGGCGAAGAACCCGCCGGCATTGTGCCATTCGAGGAGAAGCGGATTGTCGAGAACCAGGGCGGTGCCGGCGATCATCGCCAGGGCGAGGGCCATGGTGGTGATCTGCGCCCGATAGACCTCGATGGTCCGCGACAGGAGTCGCAGCACGGATTTCAGGCGCGGTTCGGGGCGTCCGTCCCGTCCCCGCGTGGCGATGCCGATGGACCAGCCGGCGAGGAACACGAACAGCTCGGCCGCGTCCGAGATGCCGTACTGCGAATAGGTATAGCGCTCGAAGGTGTTGCCGGGGATATGGTTGACGAAGATCGTGACGAGGGCGAGCCCGCGCCAGAAATCGATCGCGTTCGGTTCGCGCATCGGACAGTCCGGGTTCCGTCGGCTCGAAAGGGCTTCGCGGGCGTGACCGACCCGGACGGACCGCTCCATGCGGTCAAGGCCGGTGGTGATACGGTGCCGGGGGCCTTCTGCAAAGGCTTGACTGATCCGCAAGAATGCTGCGGTGAAGCGTCGGCGGTCCGGTCGGGACGCGGGGAAGCTCTATGCCACGCAGGTCCGGGTGGAACCCCGCCCGCTCCCACCCGTTCAACGGCGCCGGGAACGAGAGAATGGCGTATCTTTTGCCCGTCGGTCGAAGACGCTTCGCCGGCTCGGCCCTAGGGTGCCCAAGGCCTTGATGACAAGGCCCCGATGAACAGAGTCGCCGAATGACCACCCCCGCCACCGCCGACGCCATGCCGATCCCCACGGGGGTACCGGGGCTCGATCACATTCTCAACGGCGGCTATGCGGCCCAGCGGGCCCACCTCATCGAAGGGCGCCCGGGCAGCGGCAAGACCACCCTCGGCCTGCAGTTCCTCATGGACGGCGTGAAGCTCGGTGAGCGTGCGCTCTACATCACCCTCTCGGAGAGCCGGCGCGAACTCCTGTCGGTGGCCGAACGCCACGGCTGGAGCCTCGACGGCATCGACATCTACGAGCTCGTCCCACCCGAACTCAGCCTCGACGCGAAGCTGCAGCAGAGTCTCGTTCATTCCTCCGACCTCGAACTCGGCGAGACTGTGCGGATGGCCCTGGCGGAGATCGAGCGGGTCAATCCGTCCAGGGTGGTGTTCGACAGCCTGTCGGAAATCCGCCTGCTCTCCCAGGGGTCCCTGCGCTACCGGCGCCAGGTGCTGGCGCTCAAGAGCTACTTTCTTCTCAACAACGCCACCGTGCTGATGCTCGACGACCTCAGCGCGGAGGAGAACGACCTCAATCTCCACTCCATCAGCCATGCGGTGATCCGCCTGGAGCAGGTGACGCCGGATTACGGCGCCGGGCGCCGTCGCCTGCATGTCATCAAGATGCGCGGCACGAAGTATCACGGCGGTTATCACGACTTCACCATCCGGAAGGGTGGCCTGCGCGCCTACCCCCGCCTCGTGGCCGCCGGGCATCACACGACCTTTCCGGAGGAGACCGTCTCCAGCGACGTGCCCGAACTCGACCGGGCGCTCGGTGGCGGCCTCGACCGGGGCACTACGACCCTGGTGATCGGCCCCTCGGGCGCCGGCAAATCGACCCTCGCGCTCAGCTATCTCGCCGCCGCCCTCCGACGGAAGGAGCGTGCGCTCATCCTGTCCTTCGACGAGACCATCGGCATTCTTCTGCGGCGTGCCGCCGGTGTCGGCATGGATCTCAGCAGTTTCGTCGCGGATGGGCTCCTGCGCGTCGAGCAGATCGATCCGGCCGATGTTTCGCCGGGTGATTTCGCCGGCCGTATCCGCGACGCCGTCGAGAACGACGGCAGCCGGATCGTCGTCATCGACAGTCTCACCGGCTACATGAGCGCTATGACGGGCCAGCCCGCCCTCGTTCTTCAGATGCACGAGCTCGTGACCTACCTGAACCAGCAGGGCGTGGTGACCATCCTGATCCTTGCCCAGCACGGCATGGTCGGGCGAATGGATTCACCCGTCGACCTCACCTACGTCAGCGACGCGGTGGTGATGCTGCGGTTCTTCGAGGCCTCCGGCCGGGTACGCCGCGCCCTCTCGGTGCTGAAGAAGCGCACTGGCATGCACGAGGACACGATCCGGGAATTCCGGATCGACACCCAGGGCCTGCGCGTGGGCGAAGCGCTGACGGGCTTCCGCGGCGTTCTCACCGGCGTGCCGACCTACGAGGGCGACCGCCGCGATCTTCTCGACGACCGGGAAACGGGCAAGCCGACTCGCACCTCCGAGACCCAGGCCGGCGCCAGCCATGCCAAGCCGTGACGCCAACGTCCTTATCCTGGCGCCCGTCGGTCGGGACGGAGCCGTGGCCGCCGCGATCCTACGCCAGGTCGGGATTCCATCGCGGATCGAGACCAGCCTCGAGGATCTCGTCGCCGGTCTCGACGGCGCGGCCTGCGCGGTGGTCACCGAGGAAGCGCTTCTCAAGTCCGATCGCCGGGACATCGCCGGTTGGGTCGAGCTCCAGCCGCCCTGGTCGGACTTCCCCTTCGTGCTCCTGAATCACCGCGGGGCGACGCCCGACGAACGGCTGACCAGCCTCCTCGGCAACGTCACCGTCCTCGAGCGCCCGTTCCACCCCGCCGTCTTGGCCAGCGCCGTGCGCTCGGCGCTGCGCGCGCGGCGTCGGCAATGGGAAGTCGAGGCGCATCTCTTGGAACGTCAGAAGACCCACGAGCGTCAGGCGCTACTGATTCGCGAACTGCATCACCGCGTGAAGAACACCCTTGCGACGGTGCAGGGCCTGCTCGGGGCGACGGCGCGCAGCACGAAGACCATCGAGGCGTTCTACAGCTCGTTCTCGGACCGCATCGTCTCCCTCGGCAAGACCCACACCCTGCTGACGGAGGATTACTGGCAGACGGCGCCCCTGCACGAGCTGCTGCAGAACGAACTCGGCCATTACAACGCGGCGGATGGCGGACGCATCGCCCTCGACGGACCGGCCATCGAGCTCGCCGCCGACCTCGCGGTTCCGGCCGGGATGGCGTTCCACGAGTTGACCACCAACGCGGCGAAGCACGGCGCCCTGTCGCAGCCGGGCGGCCGGATCACCGTGACGTGGTCGGTGGCACAGACGGAGAGCGGCCGGACGCTCAACCTCGATTGGACGGAATCCGGCGGCCCGCCCGTTTCCGTGCCGGAGCGCAAGGGCTTCGGCTCGACCCTGCTGCAGCGGGTGCTGGCCCAGCAATGCAATGCCCTCGTGGCCATCGACTACAACCCGGCGGGCCTGCGCTTCCATCTCGAAGCGCCGATGCCGGAGGAACGGCTGGTGCCGAGCTACTGAGGCGATGCGCTACTTCACGATCCGGTCGAGGCGGTTGTTGACGAAGAAGTACAGTTCCTTGGCGCCGGGCTCCGTATAGAGCACCTGCACCTCGCGGCCCGAGCGGCCCTCTCCGACGAGGACGTCGGTGGGCGGTTTGCCCTTCAGGCGCACGAGATCGCATTCGCCGATGCCGGGTTCGATGGCGGTCGCCCCGGTGGGAACCGGACCGGAACAACTTCCGTCCCCGTTCAGCACCGGCCCCGAGAAAGTCGGGGCTGGAGCGGGCCTCGGGGCGGGCGTCGCCACCGGCACCGGCTCGGGCGCCCGCGTCTCCGTGCTTGTACAGGCGGAAAGCCCCCAGCCGGCGAGGACGAGGAGCCCGAGGGGCGACAACCGATGGGCGGGGCGTGGGATCACAATTTATCCTTCTGCGTGGGCTTTTGCGGCTCCACCACCGTGCCGCGTGCCTTGAGCGCCTCTTCGAACAGCGCGGCGGCGTCCTTGTGGAAGGCGGCGCGGGAATCCGGACGGGAATAGAACATGTGTCCGCCGGGGTACACGGAGAGGCTCAAGCGCCCGCCGCCGAAGGCCGGCATCTGGTCGATCAACAGCTTCGAGGCGAAGTAGGGCGTCACCAGATCGGTGAAGCCATGGGCGACCAGCACCCGCAAGTTGCCGTCGAGGGCGAGGGCGCCGCGCAGGGCACCGAGGGCTTCGGGCGCCATGCGTCTACTTCCCCAGGTCCAACTCCGGTTGACCGCGCCGTTGAGGAGTTCGTAGCGCAGATCCGGCACCTTCCAGTTCAAGCGCTCCGCGTAGAGGGCGATCATCGCGCTCGTGAGCGGTGCCTGGATGGCGGTGAGCAGCGGGTCCTCGAAGCCCGAGGACAGGGCCGACGGGTCCGGGTCCCAGCCTGTGACGCCGGTGTCGTAGGCGCTGGCGACACGTCCGGTGTCGCGACCGATCTCGCGCTGGACACCGCTCAACGAGAGCCGCCCGGCCTGACGCCGCACGAAGGCCGGATCGAGCCCGGCCAGGGCCCCGACCCGGTCGCCGAGGCGTGCGACGGCGGCCGCATCCGACGGTCCTTTCAGAAGGTCGGCGAGGTAGGGGCCGGTGGCGTAGGCCTCGGCCTCGGCCAGGGTCGCGCGGGTCGGCGTCCCGCCCGCCCGCTCGATGGCGGCGGCGGCGAAGGACGGCAGCTTCAGCATATGCCCCCACGGCGTGGTGCGGGGGGTCTGGAGCCAGGCGAAATCGAGGACGGGTGAAAGCAGGACGAGGCCGGACAGGCCGACGCCGATCTCCTCTTGGAGCTTGGCCGCGATGAGCGGCCCCCGGAACCCGCCATAGCTCTCGCCGACGAAGAACTTCGGCGCGGCCATGCGTTCGTTGGTGCGCAGCCAGCGGGCGATGGCCGAGGACAGGATCGAGGCATCGGCGTCGACGCTCCAGTACTTCTTGCCGTCGCCGTCCGCCGCGCGGCTGTACCCGGTACCGACGGGATCGATGAAGACCAGGTCGGTGAAGTCGAGCCAGGTCCCGTCGTTGGGCACCAGGCCGATGGGCGCCGACGGGCTGATGCTCGCGCCCTCGACGGGCAGGCGCCAGGGCCCGATGGCCCCGATGTTGAGGTAGGCCGAGGCCGCCCCCGGTCCGCCGTTGAGGGCGAAGGTGACGGGGCGCGGAGCGCCCGTCCTGCCCGGCATCGAGTAGGCGATGAAGGCGATCTCGGCCTGGAGCTTACCGGCCTCGTCCACCAGGGGAAGACTGCCGGCCCGGGCGGTGAACGCCAGCGTACGCCCGTCCGGCAGGGCGACGCTGTGCTCGGTGACCGCGTCGGCCGGGAGCTTGCGCCCCTCCGGCCCCCGCGCCTCGGGGGACTTGCGGGCTTCCTGAGCCGGTCGCTCGCCGTGGGGCGAGGGCTGGGCGGCGAGGGGATTTGTCAGGAGCAGCACGGCCGCGAAGCCGAGGGCGAAGCGTTGCATGGTCTGTCCTCGGGGAGCGCGCATCAGGCTTTCTTCTGCCAGCGGCCGTCTTCGTCCTGCTGCCAGTAGGCGATGGCGTGGCCGGCGGCCTTCGCCTCCTTCCACTGTTCGCGGGCGCGCAGGAGCGCGTCCTGGTCGGTGCCGTCGAACAGCACGCAGATACGGGCGTAATCGTCGGCATCCTCCGGCAAGGCTGCCCCCTCGACGAGGAAGCGGATGGCAGCACCGTTGGGGTTGGCGCCCTTCAGGGTCAGCACGACGGGATGGCCCGCATGATCCGGGTCGCGGTCGGTGCCATGGGGCAGGAAGCTGTCGTCGGTGTAGGTCCAGAGGCCGTCGTCGAGGGCCTGGAGCCGCTCTTCCGTCGCGACCTGGATCGCCGCGCGCCATTGCCGCTCCAAGGAGCGCTCGACGAGGCTCGGCAGCACCCGCTCCAGGGGCTGGTGCTGCAGGTGGTAGAACAGGATCTCGGTCACGCCCCCTCCTGGCCCGGTCGCGACGACACGGGGCGCGAGCGACCCGAGTCCTGTCGGCACCAGAGTTAGGCATGCCGGGGAGGATAAGGAAGCGCTCATGCGCCGCGCGGAAACGTTTCCCGGCGCGGCGCGTCGTCCCGGCTCAGACCAGCCGGCTCTGCACGATGGCGGCGCCGACGAAGCTCTGGAACAGCGGATGCGGCTCGAACGGTCGGGATTTCAGCTCCGGGTGGAACTGCACGCCGATGAACCACGGGTGGCCGACATGCTCCACGGTCTCCGGCAGCAGCCCGTCGGGCGACAGGCCGGAGAAGCGCAGACCCCGGGCCTCCAGGCGCTCGCGATAGGCCATGTTGACCTCGTAGCGATGGCGGTGACGCTCGGAGATGGCCGTGGTGCCGTAGATCTCGGCGATCTTCGTGTCGGCGTGGAGCGTCGCGTCGTAGGCGCCGAGCCGCATGGTGCCGCCGAGGTCGCCAGCGGCCGCGCGCTGCTCCAGTTCGTTGCCGCGCAGCCATTCCGTGAGGAGGCCGACCACGGGCTCCGTGGTCTCGCCAAACTCCGTCGAGTTCGCGTCCGGCACGTCGGCCAGCGACCGAGCCGCCTCGATCACCGCCATCTGCATGCCGAAGCAGATGCCGAAATACGGAATCTTCCGCTCCCGGGCGTAACGCGCCGCCCGGATCTTTCCCTCCGCGCCGCGCTGGCCGAAGCCGCCGGGTACGAGGATGCCGTTGATGCCTTCGAGGAACGGCGCGGGGTCCTCGCGCTCGAACACCTCGGCCTCGATCCATTCGAGGTTGACCTTCACCCGGTGGGCGATGCCGCCATGGGTCAGGGCCTCGGTGAGCGACTTGTAGGCGTCCTTGAGACCCGTGTACTTGCCCACGATGGCGATGGAGACCTCGCCCTCGGGGTTGCGCACGCGCTCGGAGATGGTCTGCCACTTGGTCAGGTCCGGCTCGCCCTTTGGTGTGATCCCGAAATGCGCCAGCACCTCGCGGTCGAGTCCGGCTTCGCGGTAGGACAGCGGCACGTCGTAGATGGAGGCGACGTCGCGCGCCTCGATGACGGCGGTCTCGCGCACGTTGCAGAACAGGGCGAGCTTGCGGCGCTCGTCCACGGGAATCGGCCGGTCGCAGCGGCACAGCAGCATGTCGGGCTGGATGCCGATGGAGCGCAGCTCCTTCACCGAGTGCTGGGTCGGCTTGGTCTTCAGCTCGCCGGCGGACGGGATGTAGGGCAGCAGGGTGAGGTGGACGAAGGCCGTGGCGCCGCGCGGCAGTTCCTGGCCGAGCTGGCGGATCGCCTCGAAGAACGGCAGGCCCTCGATGTCGCCCACCGTGCCGCCGATCTCGACGAGGACGAAGTCGAACGCCTCGTTGCCCTCGAGCACGAACGCCTTGATGGCGTTGGTGACGTGCGGGATCACCTGGATGGTGGCGCCGAGATAGTCGCCGCGCCGCTCCTTGGTGATGATGTCGAGGTAGATCCGGCCCGTGGTGATGTTGTCGGCCCGCGTCGCCGGCAGACCGGTGAAGCGCTCGTAATGGCCGAGATCGAGGTCGGTCTCGGCGCCGTCGTCGGTGACGAACACCTCGCCGTGCTGCGTCGGGCTCATGGTGCCCGGATCGACGTTGAGGTAGGGGTCGAGCTTGCGCAGGCGGACCGTATGGCCGCGCGCCTGGAGCAGAGCCGCGAGGGCGGCCGATGCGAGACCCTTGCCGAGCGAGGAGACCACGCCGCCGGTGATGAAAACGTACCGCGTCATGGGCCTCGGTTCATAAACAAGGGTGGACGATTCGCCAAACCACAATAACGCTTATCCCCCGCGCAAGCCGGGCATGCACGGAATGTCGTCCGTTCGGGGGGCGTCGGTTCGGGTTTCCAGCCCGGATGGGCCGGTGCCGACCCAGCAGCGAAACGTCGGGCGGGCGTGAAAAGCGGCGGGTATCCGTCGACTGCGATCAGCGCGACTGCGGCGCCTCGGGGGCGACAGGCGCTGTCGGCGCGACCGGCGCAGGGGCGGCGCTCGGAGCCGGCGCGGCGGCGCCCGGAGCCGCCGGCGGCGTGCCGCCCTGCTGCTGCCGCAGGGTATCGAGGAGATTTCCGGCATTCGGCTGGCCGGCGGGCGTCGTGGTGCCGGCGCCGTCGAGGATCGAGCGTGGGGCGGCGCTGCGATGCGACAGCACGCCGAGGGTCATGCTCGTGGCAAAGAACAGCGCCGCCAGGATCGCCGTGGCCCGGGTCAGGGCATTGGCCTGTCCGCGCCCGGTCATGAAGCCCGAGACGCCACCGCCGCTACTGCCGCCGCCGAGCCCGAGGCCGCCCTCCGAGCGCTGGAGCAGCACCACGGCGATGAGGCCGAGCACGACGATGAGGTGGATCGAGATGAGGACGGTCTGCATCGGTTATCCAGGGGCGGCACCGCCGGGGGCGCACGCGGGAGGGATCGGGCGCGACGCACGCACCCCGCGCCGGCCGGTGATTTGAGCCGGCTGTTACACCAACCCGCGCCGGAACGCCAATGGGCCGCCGGGTCAGCGGGCGTAAGCGCCGACGATCCCCAGGAAGTCGTTCGCCACCAGGCTCGCACCGCCGACGAGTGCGCCGTCGACGTTCTCGACCGCCATGAGTTCGCGGGCGTTTCCGGGTTTGACCGAGCCACCGTATAGGATGCGGACCTTCGCGGCCTCCGGGCCGATGAGCTGTCCGAGCATCTCGCGCAGGGACGCGTGCACCTCGGCGATGTCGGACGGCGTCGGGGTCAGGCCGGTGCCGATGGCCCAGACCGGCTCGTAGGCGATGACCGTGTCGGCGCCCGTAGCGCCCTTCGGCACGCCGATGGCGAGCTGCGCCCGCACGATGTCGAGGGTGCGGCCCTCCTCGCGCTCGTCCTGGGTCTCGCCGACGCAGATGATGCCGCACAGGCCGGCGCGGCGCGCGCCCAAAGCCTTGGCGTGGACGCCGTCGTCGGTCTCGTGGTGATAGGCCCGGCGCTCGGAATGGCCGACGATGACGTAGGAGGCGCCGAGATCGGCGAGCATTTCGGCCGAGATGCTGCCCGTGAAGGCGCCGCTCGCCTTGGCGTGGAGATTCTGGCCGCCGATGGCGATGGGCGAACCGTAGACCGCCGCGACGCAGGAGGAGATCAGGGTCGAGGGTGGACAGATCAGGACGTCGACCTCGCAGAGCAGATCCGGACTCAGACCGTTGCGAACGGCCTCGACCACGGCGACGGAGCCGCGCAGGCCGTTCATCTTCCAGTTGCCCGCGACCAGTGGCCTGCGCCCCGCCTTCGTCATGGAATCTTCGCTCCGCGTCTCGACCCGTCCAGCTTCGCGCCGGCCCTACCAGATCAGCCGGGCCAGGCGCAAACCGGCGGAAGCGCGAGAGCGGCGGTCTTTGCGCGCCGGTCTTTGCGATGGCGCGCGGATGGTCTATCGCGGGCGACCTTACAGAATGGGGCCGGTCTCGCCGCCGCCCGTTCCCGAAGACAAGAACCCGGACGCTTCGATGCTGACGAACATGCGCAAGGCGAGCCAGCACTGGCTCGGCAAGATCATCCTCTCCGTGGTGTTCGTCTTCCTCATCGCCGGTGTGGCGATCTTCGGCGTCGAGGAGTTCTTCCGTGCCGGCTCCACCAGCACCGTCGCGACCGTGGGCAAGACGCCGATCTCGGCCGAGGCCGTGCGCACGGCCTACCAGAACCAGCTCCAGCGCTACCAGAGCCAGACCCGCCGCACCCTGACGCCGGATCAGGCCCGGGCGCTGGGCCTCGACCGTCAGGTACTGGCCCAGCTCGTGAGCGAGGCCTCCCTCGACCAGCAGACGGCGTCCCTCGGCCTCAGCATCCCCGATGCCGCGGTCCTGCGCGCCATCCGCGAGGAGAAGAGTTTCCAGGGCGCAGACGGCAAGTTCGATCCGTCGCTGTTCTTCCAGACCCTGCAGCGTGCCGGCCTCAACGAGGCGACCTTCGTGCGCGAGCAGCGCTCCGTCGCCGCCCGTCTCCAGCTCGCCGAGGCCGTGGCCTCCGACCTTCACGTGCCGGCGGCCCTGCGCGAGGCCGTGCACCGCTACACCACGGAGCGGCGCGCCGTGGCGCTGATGATGCTGCCGCCCTCCCTCGTCGGCGAGATCCCGGCGCCCACGGACGACGCGATCAAGACCTTCTACGAGGAGAACAAGTTCGCGTTCCGGGCGCCCGAGACCCGCGCGGTGAATCTCCTCGTCCTCGATCCGCAAGCTATCGCCAAGGCCGAGACCGTGAGTGCGGAAGAGGTCGCAAAGCGCTACGAGGCCGACAAGGCGAAGTACGGCACGCCCGAGCGCCGCACGATCCAGCAGATCGTGTTCCCCGACGAGGCGGCGGCGGAGGTGGCGCGCCGGAAGATCGAGGCCAACGAGGCGCCGTTCGAGGCCGTGGCCGCCGAGAGCGGCGCCGACGCCAAGAATCTGACGCTGGGCACCCTCACCAAGGCCGAGCTGTTCGACAAGCCCGTGGCCGACGCCGCGTTCGCGTTGCCCAAGGACGCCGTGAGCCAGCCCGTGAAGGGCCGGTTCGGCACGGTGTTGCTCCGGGTCACCGCCATCGAGCCCGAGACCCTGAAGCCGCTCGCCGACGTCCAGGCCGAGATAGCCAAGACCATCGCGCTGGAGCGGGCGACGAGCGGGATCGAGACCGCCCACGACGCCATCGAGGATGCCCGCGCCAACACCAAGTCGCTGCCCGAGATCGCCAAGGATCGCGGTCTTCCCCTCGTGGCCGTGCCGGCCCTGAACGCGCAGGGCCTCGACGCGGAGGGCAATCCGGTGGCCGGCATCCCCGACCGCGAGACCACCGTGGCGGCCTTGTTCCGCTCAGAGATCGGTGGCGACAACGAACCCCTGCGTACGAAGTCGGGCGGCTATGTCTGGTACGACGTGACCAATATCGATCGCGCCCACGACAAGCCCCTGGACAGCGTCCGCGACGAGGTCGTGGCCCGCTGGCGCGCCGCCGAGAGCGCGCGCCTCCTCGCGGCCAAAGCCAAGGAGCTGTCCGACCGCCTCGACAAGGGCGAGACCGTCGAGGCAGTGGCGCAGGCCGCCGGCCTCAACGTCGAGACCGTGTCCGACATCGCCCGTAACCAGCCCCAGGGCGACCTCACCGCCGACGTGGTGAACCGCATCTTCGCAACCGCCGTCGGCAAGGCGGCCTCGGCGGAGGCCGGCGAGCGCCGGGCCCTGTTCAAGGGCACGGCCGCCACCATGCCGGCCTACGTCCCCGGCGCCCCGGCCGACGAGGCCATCGCCAAGCGCTTCCAGTCGACGCTCGCCGACGACGTGCTCGGCGAGTACATCGCCGAGGTGCAGAAATCGGTGGGCATCACCGTCAACCAGACGGCCTTCCGCCGCGCCGTCGGCGGCGGTGAGTATTGATCGGGCGATGACACAGGCATTGGACGACGCGGCCTTCGTGCAGGCCTACGAGGCGGGACGTCCGACCCTCCTCAACCTCACCCTGTTGGCCGACCTCGAAACCCCCGTCGCCGCGTTCCTGAAGCTGCGCGCCAGCCATTCGGGAGCGGCTTTCCTGCTCGAATCCGTCGAAGGCGGGGTCGTTCGCGGCCGCTACTCGATGATCGGGCTCGATCCCGACCTGGCTTGGCGCTGCCGCGACGGCCGGCCGGAGATTGCCCGCGACCCAGGCCTGACCGACTTCGTACCGGACGCGGCGAGCCCGCTCGCGAGCTTGCGCGCCCTCATCGCCGAGAGCGCCATCGACCCCGACCCGGACGCCGACGCCCTGCCCCCCATGGCGGCGGGGTTGTTCGGCTATCTCGGCTACGACATGGTCCGCGCCATGGAAAAGCTGGGCGAGCCGAACCCCGATCCGCTGGGCGTGCCCGACGCGATCCTGGTACGCCCCCGCGTCATGGTGGTGTTCGATTCCGTGCGCGATGTGATCACCGTGGTCGGCCCCGTGCGGCCGGAGCCCGGAATCCCCGCGCGCGCCGCCTACGAGGCCGCCCTCGCCCGCCTCGAGCGGGTGGCGGAGGCCCTGGAAGGCCCGCTCCCCATCGAGGCGCGCAGCGACCCGCGCGCCATGGCGGCCCCCGAGCCCGTCTCGAACACCACGCCGGACCAGTATCTCGGCATGGTGGCGCGGGCGAAGGAGTACATCGTCGCCGGCGACGTGTTCCAGGTGGTGCTGTCGCAGCGCTTCGAGGCGCCCTTCACCCTGCCGGCCATCGCGCTCTACCGCTCCCTGCGGCGCACGAACCCGGCCCCGTTCCTGTGCTACCTCGACTTCGAGGCGTTCCAGGTTGTGTGCTCGTCGCCCGAGATCCTCGTGCGGGTGCGTGACGCGCGCGTCACCATCCGGCCCATCGCCGGCACCCGGCGGCGCGGCGGCACGCCGGCCGAGGACAAGGCCCTGGCGGCCGAGCTCCTCGCCGACCCGAAGGAGCGCTCCGAGCACCTCATGCTGCTCGATCTCGGCCGCAACGACGTCGGCCGCGTCGCCAAGATCGGCTCGGTGACCGTCACCGGCTCGTTCTTCCTCGAATACTATAGCCAGGTGATGCACATCGTCTCCAACGTCGAGGGCGACCTCGATCCGCGCCACGACACCCTCGACGCCCTGGCGGCGGGGTTTCCGGCCGGCACGGTCTCGGGCGCGCCCAAGGTGCGGGCCATGGAGATCATCGACGAGCTGGAGCGCGAGAAGCGCGGTCCCTACGGCGGGTGCATCGGCTATTTCGGCGCCCGCGGCGAGATGGACACCTGCATCGTCCTGCGCACGGCCATCGTGAAGGACGGCCGCATGCACGTGCAGGCCGGCGCCGGCATCGTCTACGATTCCGACCCGGCCTCCGAGCAGCAGGAATGCGTCAACAAGGCCAAGGCCCTGTTCCGCGCGGCGGAGGACGCGGTGATGTATGCGAGCCAGGCGCGGCGGGGGCAGTAGGCCCCGCGATTGACCGGACCGCCCTGCGCGGTCAAACCGCCGTGCATGGCCAGTGAGCGAACGATGTCCAACGTCCTCGTCATCGACAATTACGACTCGTTCACGTGGAACCTCGTCCACTTGATCGGTCCCCTGTGCGGGTGCATCGAGGTCGTGCGCAACGATCAGGTCACCCTGGCGGAGATCCGCGAACGGGGCCCCGATGCCGTGGTGCTGTCGCCGGGCCCGTGCTCGCCCAACGAGGCCGGCATCTGCCTCGACGTGGTCAAGGACCTCTCGGCCGAGATCCCAATCTTCGGCGTCTGCCTCGGGCTCCAGGCCATCGGGCAGGCCTTCGGCGGCGACGTGGTCCGGGCGCCGGCACCCATGCACGGCAAGGTCTCGTCCATCGAGCACCGGGCGTCCGGCATTTTCCGCGGGCTCAACGGCCCGTTCGACGCAACGCGCTACCATTCCCTCGTGGTCGAGCGGACGAACTGCCCGGAGGCCCTGGCGGTGACGGCGGAAGCCGACGGACTGATCATGGGGCTGCAGCACACGCGCCTGCCGGTGCACGGGGTGCAGTTCCACCCCGAGAGCATCCTGTCGCATCACGGGTCGCAGATTCTGCGGAATTTCCTCGACATCGCGGCGGCCTGGAACGCGGCACGTGACAAGGGCCGGCCCGGCGTGCATTGAGCGATCGGTCAGCACTGATTGATCTCATTCCAGACGGCCGGTGGATTCGT
The DNA here is from genome assembly GCF_001422845.1 of Methylobacterium sp. Leaf100. Lineage (NCBI taxonomy): Bacteria > Pseudomonadati > Pseudomonadota > Alphaproteobacteria > Hyphomicrobiales > Methylobacteriaceae > Methylobacterium > Methylobacterium sp. Leaf100. The sequence goes on from NZ_LMMW01000012.1 coordinate 350,489, forward strand.
TCAGGTGGATTCGTTCAAGCCGCTCCTCGCGAAAGTCGCCGCCGGCACGAGCCTCGACCGCGCCGAGGCGAGGCGCGCCTTCGACGATCTCCTGTCCGGTGAGGTGACGCCGGTCCAGGCCAGCGCCTTCCTCATCGCCCTCAAGGTACGCGGCGAGACAGCGGACGAGATCGTCGGCGCCGTCGAGGCCATGCGCGCGCGGATGCTGCCCGTCGCCGCCGTTCCGGGCGCCGTCGACGTGGTCGGCACCGGTGGGGATCATTCGGGGAGTTACAACGTCTCCACCCTTGCGGCCATCGTCACGGCGGCCTGCGGCGTGCCGGTGGCCAAGCACGGCAATCGCGCCGCCACCTCGCGCTCGGGCGCCGCCGACGTGCTTGCGGCTTTGGGCGTCCGCATCGGCCTCGATCCCGACGGCCTCGCCCGCTGCCTCGCCGAGGCCGGCCTGTGCTTCATGTTCGCCCAGACCCACCACGGCGCCATGCGTCACGTGGCGCCCGTGCGGGCCGAACTCCCCACCCGCACGATCTTCAACCTCCTCGGGCCGCTCGCCAACCCGGCCGGGGTCAAGTTCCAGCTCTTCGGCGTCTCGTCCCCCGCCTGGGCCGAGCCCCTGACCCGGGTGCTCTCCGAGCTCGGTAGCGAGCGGGTCTGGACCGTGCACGGCTCCGACGGCCTCGACGAGATCACCGTCACGGGCCCCACGGCCGTGGTCGCCCTGGACGGGGGCCACATCACCCACGCGACCCTCGACCCGCGCGAAGTCGGCTTGAGCCTCCACACCCTCGACGCCCTGCGCGGCGGCGACCCGGAGCACAACGCCGCCGCCCTGCACGGGGTGCTGGAAGGCGCCAGCAACGCCTACCGCGACATCGGCGTGATCAATGCCGGCGCCGCCCTGGTGGTGGCGGGTGCCGCCGCGACCCTCCGCGAGGGCGTCGTGCGGGCGCAAGACGCCCTCGATTCCGGAGCGGCCCGCGCGACGCTGGCCGCCCTCGTCCACGTCTCGAACGCCTGAAGGCGGCCCCCATGTCCGATCCCGCGACGCCCGATCCCGCGACCGACGAGACGGCCTCCCCCGGGCGCCGCGACGTGCTCGCCCGCATCGAGGCCTACAAGCGCCGCGAGATCGCCGAGGCGAAGCTGCGGGTGCCGCAGACCAAGCTCGAGAAGCGCGTCGCCGGCATGGAGCCGACGCGCGGTTTCGCCGCCGCCATCGCGGCGCACATCGCGCAAGGGCGGCCGGCCCTCATCGCCGAGGTGAAGAAGGCCTCGCCGTCGAAGGGGCTGATCCGGGCCGATTTCGACCCCGCCGCCATCGCGAACGCCTACGAGACGGGCGGCGCCACCTGCCTCTCGGTGCTCACCGACACGCCTTCGTTCCAGGGCAAGCCGGAGTACCTCACCCAGGCGCGCGACGCTTGCGCCCTGCCGGTCCTGCGCAAGGACTTCCTGTTCGAGCCCTACCAGGTGTTCGAGGCGCGGGCCTGGGGTGCCGACTGCATCCTCGCCATCATGGCCTGCCTCGACGACGACGAGGCGCAGGCCCTGGTCGAGACCGCGCACGATCTCGGCATGGACGTGCTGGTGGAGGTCCACGACGACGCCGAACTCGCCCGCGCCATTCCGCTGGGCACGCGGCTCATCGGCATCAACAACCGCAACCTCAAGACCTTCGAGGTCTCGTTCGAGACGGCGATCCGCCTCGGCCACGGCGTGCCGGAAGACCGCATCGCGGTGGCCGAGAGCGGCATCTCGAATCACGCCGACGTGGTGCGGCTCGGGGAGAACGGCCTGCGTACGGTCCTCGTCGGCGAGAGCCTGATGCGGCAGGACAACGTGGCGGAAGCGACCCGGCACCTGCTGTTCGGGGACAAATGAGGACGGACCGTTGGCCGAACTGACCCATCTCGACGCGGCGGGCGCGGCCAACATGGTCGACGTTTCCGACAAGGCCGCCACCACCCGCACGGCGCGGGCCGTCGGCACCGTGGTGATGCTGCCCGAGACCCTGGCGCTCATCCGCGAGGGCGACGCCAAGAAGGGCGACGTCATCGGCACGGCGCGGCTCGCCGGCATCATGGCGTCCAAGCGCACCCACGAGCTCATCCCCCTGTGCCACCCGCTCCTGATCTCGAAGGTGCGGGTCGACTGCACCATCGACGAATCCCTGCCGGGCCTGCGGGTCGCCGCCGAGGTGAAGGTGCTGGGTCCCACCGGGGTCGAGATGGAGGCCCTCACCGCCGTCTCGGTGGCGTGCCTGACCATCTACGACATGGTGAAGGCCGCGGACCGGGGCATGCGGATCGAGGGTATCCGGCTGCTCGCCAAGGATGGCGGCCGCTCCGGCGCCTATCTGGCGGAGGATGCCGTTTGAGCGGGCCGATCCCCGTCGCGGAAGCGCTCGCCCGCATCCTCGCGGGCATCGCCGGCCCCGTCCCGGCCGAGACCGTCGCCATCGCGGAAGCCGCCGGTCGGACCCTGGCGGAGGATGTGCGGGCCACCCGCACCCAGCCCCCTTTCCCCGCTTCCGCCATGGACGGCTACGCCGTGCGCGCCGACGACGTCGCCACCTGCCCGGCCACCCTGCGGGTGATCGGCACCAGCGCGGCCGGCCACGGCTTTGCAGGTTCGATCGGGCCGGGCGAGGCCGTTCGCATCTTCACCGGTGCCCCGGTGCCCGAGGGCGCCGACGCCATCCTGATCCAGGAGAACGCCGAAGCTGGGGACGGCCGGGTCGTCGCCCGCGAGCCCGTGGCGGCCAGGCGCTTCGTGCGCCCGAGCGGCCTCGACTTTCACGAAGGCGACGTGCTCTTGCGGGCCGGCGAGAGCCTGGATGCCCGCCGCACGGCCCTCGCGGCGGCAGCGGGCCATGGCCGGATCGGCGTTCGCCGGCGCCCCCGGGTCGCCATCCTGGCAACCGGCGACGAACTCGTGGCGCCGGGCGAGCCGGCGCGCTGGGACCAGATCGTCGCCTCCAACGCCCTCGCGGTGGCGGCGCTGGCCCGCGAGGCCGGGGCGGAGACCCTCGACCTCGGCATCGTCGGCGACACCCTCAAGGCCCTGGAAGCCGCACTCCTCCGGGCCGTCGCGGCAAAGGCCGACCTCCTCGTCACTCTCGGGGGCGCGTCGGTGGGCGACCACGACCTCGTGCAGTCGGCCCTCACCCGCCAGGGGCTGGAACTCGGGTTCTGGCGCGTGGCCCTGCGTCCCGGCAAGCCGCTGATGCACGGGCGCCTCGGTCCCACCACGGTGATCGGGCTGCCCGGCAACCCGGTCTCGTCCATCGTCTGCGGCCTGCTGTTCGTGGTGCCGGCGATCCGGGCGTTGCTGGGTGACCCACAAGCCGGCGCCGACCGCAGCGAGCCGGCGATCCTCGGCCACGCCATGCCGGCCAACGACGGGCGGCAAGACTACCTGCGCGCGCGCCTCGATACGGCGCCCGACCGCCTGCCGGTGGTCCACCCGGAGAACCGGCAGGATTCCTCGATGCTGTCCGTCCTCGGCCAAGCCGAAGCCTTGCTGATCCGGGCGCCCCACGCCCCGGCCGCCGAGAGCGGCGCGCCGTGTCGCATCCTGCGCCTCGACCGCCGCATCCTGTAGCGCCGTTCGGCCTCATGGCGACGCCTGGACGAAGCGGTCCGTTCGGTTCAGGATCGCAGCCGTCGCGCCCATCCGAGGTTTCGCCCTTTGCCGCACTTCGAAGATTTCTACGCCGACAAGCTCCGTGGCGCCCTCGGCGTCACCGACGCCGAATCCGTGCTCGACCTGCGCGGCACCAACCGCCCGACGGCGGAAGCGTCCCTCGCCGACATGCTGGAGCGCAGCCGCTTCGGAAAGAGCAAGACGGTGGCCATCCGCCTCGATCCGCCGCCGGAGGGCGGGGGCGAGACCCTGTTCCAGCCCACCGGGCGCCTGCTCCTCGACGCCAAGCGCAAGGGGCTCGTCGAACGCCTCCAGACCCTGCCGGCCGGCGACGGTCTCGGCTTCTACGTGGCACTCTCGGGCAAGGCCGCGCGTTCGGTGGAGTGATCGCAGCCCCACCCCCGGGATTTCCGTGAACCTCCTCGGCCGAAACGTCATCGAACGCCTCGCCCGGTTCGGCTACGGCGCGCGCGGCGTCGTCTACTGCATCGTCGGCGGTCTCGCGCTCCTGGCAGCCCTCGGACGTGGTGGCCGCGCCGACGACAGCGAGAGCGCGATCCGCTGGGTCCTCGCCGGTCCGTTCGGAAGCGTCCTCGTCGGGTTCATCGCCATCGGCCTCCTCGGCTTCGCCCTGTGGCGCTTCGTCGAGGGCCTGACCGACGCCGACCGTCGCGGCACCTCGCCGAAGGGTCTCGTCGTCCGCGCCGCCCATATCGGCAGCGCGGTGATCTACACCGGTCTCGCCATCACCGCCGGCAGTCTCGCCCTCGGCCTCGGCCGTGCGCGGGGCGGCGACGGCATGCAGGACTGGACCGCCTGGCTCCTGTCGAAACCCTTCGGCCTCTGGCTCGTCGGGCTCATCGGCCTCGGGGTGATGGCGGGGGGCGTCGCCTTCCTCGTCAAGGCTGCCACCGGCAAGGTCACGGACCGCCTGAAGCTCGACGCCGGGCAGTGCCACTGGGCCAAACCCGTGGGCCAGTTCGGCTACGCGGCCCGCGGCGTCGCCTTCCTCATCATCGGCGGGTTCTTCCTCGCGGCGGCGTGGTACCAAGCCTCCTCCGAGGTGAAGGGGCTGGCCGGGGCCTTCGCGGCCCTGCGGGCCCAGCCCTACGGCTGGGTGCTTCTCGCCATCGTGGCGGCCGGGCATTTCGCCTTCGGCGCCTTCGGCCTGATCCAGGCCCGTTTCCGCCACATCGACGCCCCCGATCTCGACGAGACCGACGACGCCGTGCTGAAGGCACTCCGCCCCGGCGGGTAAGCCCGCCGCGTTGACAGGAACGGGCGCGGCGCCGATACCGCGCCTCGGCCGGAGCCCGTATGGGCCGGAGTTCATGCAGCAGCGCACCTACAAGAACGCGGTGATGGTGGTCCACGATTGCGTGGCGACCGCTCTGGCCGTGATCCTCACCTTCGTGTTCCGCTTCAACGGCGATCTCCTCGCCGAGCGCCTGCACGCGCTTCCCCTGCTGCTGCCGCCCTTCGTGATGTTCGCGGGGCTCGTCTACGGGCGGTTCAAGCTCTACCGGACGAAGTGGCGCTTCGCCTCCCTGCCGGATCTCGCCGGGATCGTGCGGGCGGCGAGCGTACTCGCCCTGACCCTCCTCGTGCTCGACTACGTCCTCGTCTCCTCGACGATGTACGGGTTCTACTTCTTCGGCAAGATCGCCATAGGCCTGTACTGGGTCCTGCAGATCTTCCTCCTCGGCGGCCCGCGTCTCGCCTTCCGCTACCTGAAATATGCCCGCTCGCGGCAGAGCCACGCCCGCACCGCAACGACCCCGACCCTGCTGCTCGGGCGCGGCACCGACATCGAGATCCTGGTCCGGGCCATCGAATCCGGCTCCGTGCGGCGCCTCGCGCCCAAGGGCATCCTGTCGCCCCGCGCCGACGAGACCGGCCAGACCATGCGGGGCGTGCCCGTGCTGGGATCGTTCGCCGACCTCGAACGGGTGGTGGCCGATCTCGCCCGCGACGGCACCCCCGTGCGCCGCCTCGTCGCCGTGCCGAGCGCGCTCGCTCCGGAGGCCGCGCCCGACGACCTCATCGCCCGGGCCCGCCGCCTCGGCCTGCCCCTGTCGCGGGTGACGAGTCTTGGCGAGAACATGCGCGACGCCGGCCTCGCACCCCTGGAGATCGAAGACCTGCTCCTGCGCCCCACCGTGGCCATCGACCGGCCGCGCCTGGAGCGCCTGCTCACGGGCGCTCGGGTGATCGTGACCGGCGGCGGCGGCTCCATCGGCTCGGAGATCTGCGCCCGGGCCGTAGCGTTCGGCGCCGCCGCCGTGCTCGTGGTCGAGAGCTCGGAGCCGGCGCTCCACGGCATCCTGAGCCGGCCGGATATCGCCGGGGCGCACGTCACCGGCGTGCTGGCCGACATCCGCGACCGCGACCGCCTCGACGCGGTCTTCGCTGCGTTCCGGCCGGACTACGTGTTCCACGCCGCCGCCCTGAAGCAGGTGCCCTACCTCGAGCGCGACTGGACCGAGGGCATCAAGACCAACGTGTTCGGCTCCATCAATGTCGCGGAGGCCACCCTGGCGGTGGGTGCCCGGGCCCTGGTGATGATCTCCACCGACAAGGCCATCGAGCCGGTGTCGCAGCTCGGCGCCACCAAGCGCTTCGCCGAGATGGTGGCGCAGGCCCACGACGCCGCGCAGAGCTGCGCGGCCGGAACGGTCCCGACGCGGCTCATCGCCGTGCGATTCGGCAACGTGCTGGGCTCCGTCGGCTCCGTGGTGCCGGTGTTCAAGGCGCAGATCGCCCGGGGCGGCCCCGTCACCGTCACCGACCCCGAGATGGTGCGCTACTTCATGACCGTGCGGGAAGCCGCCGACCTCGTCCTCACCGCCGCCTCCCATGCCGACCGGGAGGCACGGGTCGCCACCTGCGCCAACGGAATCGACCAGCGCGCGGCGGTCTACGTGCTCAAGATGGGCCAGCCCGTGCGGATCGGGGATCTCGCCGAGCGGATGATCCGGCTCGCCGGCTTCGAACCGGGCGTCGACATCGACATCGTCCATACGGGCTCGCGGCCCGGCGAGCGCCTCAACGAGATCCTGTTCGCCCGTGAAGAGCCCCGAATCGCCCTCGACGGGATCGACGGCGTCATGGCTGCGCGGCCCGTCTTCGCCGACCGGACGGTCCTGGACGGCTGGGTCGTGCGCCTTCACGCGGCGGTGGCGGCCCAGGACCGGGCGGCGGCGGAAGCGGTGTTCGGCGAGGCGATCCCCGATTTCCGCAACCGTCCGGCGGCAGGCGCCAGGACAATGGCGGAACCGCAGGGTCCGATCCCGGTTGATCCCTCGCGTAAATCGCGGGAACCAACGGTCGCGCTTCCGAATTGAGGCGCTGACCCGAACATCAGGGACCGGGCCGGCCGAACGACACCGGAGCCGGTCCGTCGATCCGAGGAGAAGATCTTGCAGCGTGTTTCGAAGCTTCTGGCAGGCAGCCTGTTCGCGACGGCCCTCGGCCTCGCCGGCGCGCCGGTCCTCGCGCAGGGCATCTCCATCGGACCCGGCGGCGTTCAGGTCGATCCCGGCTACCGCCGCGGCTACGACGACCGTGGCCCGCCGCGCAGCGAGCTGACCCGAGGCGAGGCGGCCCGCATTGCCCGTCGTGAAGGCCTCGTCGATGTCGACGGTGTCGACCGGCGCGGCCCCCGGATGATCGTGCGCGGCTCGGATCGCCGCGGCGACGACATCTCCGTGGTGCTCGACAGCCGCTCGGGCGATGTCCTCGACGTCCGCCGCTGAGCCTAAGGCATCGAAAGTAGAAAAGGTCCGGCGTGCTGCGCCGGGCCTTTTTTCATGCGGTCTCGGCTCGGGCGAAAGCGGCAAGGCCGTCGCCCGTCGTGTGCGACGGGGCCCACCCTAGCGCCGACAGGCCGTCGGCCCAGGCGACGAGCCCCGTCGAGAGGCGGGCATAGGCCTCCTCCCGTCCCGCCAGACGGCAGGCGACCCCGATGAGGCCGGGCGGCACCGCGACGAGCTTCGGCGCCCGGCCGAGGCCGTGCCGCAAGGCCGCGATCATCTCGGGCAGGGTCAGGGGATCGGGCTCGGCGACCACGAGGGCACGGCCGAGGGGGGCCGGTGCAGCGAGCGCCGTGGCCACCGCCGCCGCGAGATTGTCCACCGACACGAGGGAGCGCCGTGCCGTGAAGCCCCCGAACGGCAGCGGATAGGGCGTGCGCGCGAGGCGCAGCAGGGCCGCCATGTTGCCCTTCACCCCGGGACCGTAGACGAGGACCGGCCGCAGGGCGACCCAATCGAGGCCGATCTCGGCCAGGGCCGCCTCGGCGTCGCGCTTCGAGCGTCCGTAGGCGTCCGTGGGTTCGGGCGCATCGGTCTCGCGGACGGGTCCGGCGGCGCTCGGTCCGGTCTGGGCGCGGATCGAGGACAGGAACACGAAACGGCGGATTCCGACCCGCGCCGCGCTTTCGGCGAGGCGCCGCGTGGCCTGCGTGTTGGAGGTCCGGTAATCGTCCTCGGGGGTGCCCGACATGGCGTGGGCGAGGCCCGCCGAGTGAACGACGGCATCGACGCCGGCCAGAGCCGCAGCCATGTTCATGGGTCGGCTGAGGTCGCCAACCACGGCGCCGCTCGCCCCATCCGGTACGGCGACGGGCCGGCGCAGGAGCACGCGGACCCGGTAGCCCCGGGCCGAGAGGGCGTGGAGGAGATGCCGACCGATGAAGCCGGTGGAGCCCGTCAATGCGATGAGCTGTCCGCCCAAGATCGTCTCCTGCCTCAACCGGGCCTCCGGCGCCGCCCGAAGGCGTGCAGGAGGCTTGCCACCAGGGCGCCCCCCGCCCCCGAGGCCAGGACGGTGACGGGCCAGGACGGCCAAAGCAAGGTCGCGCTGGCTAGGGCCGCCAAAGCGAGGTTGAGGACGAACACACGGCCCACGACGGCGACCACCGGGAACCCGTTATCCGTGGCGCGCTGGTACCAGTGCGAGCGATGGGCCTGCCAGACCGGCTCCCGCCGCAGCAACCGGCGCCCCAGGGTCAGGGTCGCGTCGGCGAGATAGTAGAGCGGCAAGAGGATCGCGGCGGCGAGCCCACCCTCCGCGGCGAGGCGGTAGAGCAGCCACGCCCCGAGGAGCCCGAGGGGCAGCGACCCGACATCGCCCAGGAAGAGCCGGGCCACGGGGCGGTTGAACGGCGCGAAGCCGAGCACCGCCCCGAGGAGCGCGGCGGCGACGAGCATGGGCAGGAACGGCAGCCCTCCGGACAGACCGAGGAACACGAGGGCGCCCGTGAGGGGCACGAACTCGGCCACGCTCATCCAGTCGAGCCCATCCATGAAGTTGACGAGGTTCACGAACCAGAGTCCCGAGAGGATCGCGACGCCCCGTTCGACGGGCAGCGGCAAGCCCGGCATCAGGCGCCCACCCACCGCCAGCACCAGTCCGGCGACCACGAGGCCCTGTACGCCGAGGCGGAGGGAGGCCGGCAGGGGGCGGATGTCGTCGACGGCACCCAGGATCGCGAGCAGCAGGACGGCGTGGGCGAGGACGAGGGCCTCCAGGGCATCGAGTCCGGCACCGCGCAGGGCCAGCACCACGCCGACGGTGGCGAAGACTGCCAGCACGATGGCGATGCCACCCCCCTGCGGCGTCGGCACCGTATGGCTGGACCGGGCATTGGGCCGCGCCAGGGCATAGCGCCGGAGCAGCGGCTGAAGGGCAACGATCAGTCCCGCGCTCAAGCCGGCGGCGAGCGGAACGGCGACGAGCGGCGCGAGGAGCATGGGCGGTCCGTGGGGCGTCCGGGGGGAGCCGTTCCGTTCTTTTCGGCCTGGGAGGATTAGTGATCCGACGATCTTCGGCCGCGTTCGCTCAGGTCCAGGACAGACCCGTAGCGGCGTGGGTCTCGGCCGGGTCCTCCCCTGCCAGACACAGGGCACTCGCATAGGGCCAGGGTGTCGTTCCGGGGCGTCGCAGGCGAACCCGGGTCCGCTGGGGGCCCCGGGATGGCAAAGCGTGGCGGGACTTCCAGTACCCCCGAACGCCCGAGGCGATCGTCCTCAGACTTTCCAACGGCTCGGTAGCGTCAGAAGACCTTCTCGGCATCCTTGCGGGAATTCACCCCGTCAGCCTTGTCGGCGGCCTGCTTGTCCAGCGCCCGATTCACCACCTTGGCCAGCCCGACCATGATGGTGTCGAGGATGTAGTCCTTCGGCGTGTAGACCGCCGTGACGCCCATATTCTTCAACACGAGTTCGTCGTCGGGCGAGATGATGCCGCCCACCACCACGGGGATGTGGTCGAGGCCGGCTTCGCGCATCTTCGCCTTCACGTCGCGCACCAGGGGCACGTGCGAGCCGGACAGGATCGACAGGCCGACGACGTGGGCGCCGGTCTCCTTGGCCTTGGCGACGATCTCGGCCGGGGTCTGGCGGATGCCGTCATAGGTCACGTCGAAGCCGACGTCGCGGGCGCGCAGGGCGATCTGCTCGGCGCCGTTGGAATGGCCGTCGAGGCCAGGCTTGCCGACCACGAGCTTCGGCGTTTCGCCGAGGCGCTCGCCCAGATCCGCGATGAGGAGCTTGGCTTCCTCGGCCGCGCCCGACGACACCGTGTCGAGGCCGACACCCGTGGGTGCGCGGTACTCGCCGAACACCTCGCGCAGGCGCGTGCCCCACTCGCCGGTGGTGACCCCGGCCTTCGCGGCGGCGATGGACACCGGCATGATGTTGGCGCCGGAACGCGCGGCGGCTTCGAGATCGGCGAGGGCCTTTTCCACGGCCTTGCCGTCGCGTTGCGACCGCCACGCCCGGATGCGCTGCTCGGCCTCCATCTCCACGGTCTCCGAGACGGTGAAGATGGCCCCCTCCCCGGCGGTGAGGGGCGAGGGCTCCCCGGCCTGGAACTTGTTGACGCCGACCACGACCTGATCGCCGGCCTCGATGGCCGAGATGCGCTTGGCGTTGGATTCCACGAGCGCCCGCTTGAGGGCGCCGGTCTCGACGGCGGCCACGGCCCCGCCGATGCCACCGATCTCCTCCAGGGCCTTGCGGGTCTCGGCTTTGAGGGATTCGACCTTGGCGTCGATCACCGTCGAGCCGTCGAAGATGTCGTCGTATTCGAGGAGATCCGTCTCGAAGGCGAGGATCTGCTGCATGCGCATGGACCATTGCTGGTCCCAGGGGCGCGGCAGGCCGAGCGCCTCGTTCCAGGCGGGAAGCTGCACGGCGCGGGCGCGGGCGCGCTTCGACAGGGTGACGGCCAGCATCTCGATGAGGATGCGGTGGACGTTGTTCTCGGGCTGCTGCTCCGTCAGTCCGAGGCTATTCACCTGAACGCCGTAGCGGAAGATACGCTTCTTCGGGTCGGTGATGCCGTAGCGCTCCTGGGCGATCTCGTCCCAAAGCTCCGAGAACGCCCGCATCTTGCAGATCTCGGTGACGAACCGCATGCCGGCATTCACGAAGAACGAGATCCGGCTGAACACGTCGGCGAAGCTCGCCTCGTCGAAATCGGGGTCGTCCCGCACGGTGTCCAGCACCGCGATGGCGATGGCGAGGGCGTAGGACAGCTCCTGCACCGGCGTCGCCCCGGCCTCCTGCAGGTGGTAGGAGCACACGTTCATCGGGTTCCACTTCGGCACTTCCTTGGTCGTGAACAGGATCACGTCCTTGGTGAGCCGCAGGGAGGGGGCCGGCGGGAACACGTAGGTACCGCGCGACAGGTATTCCTTGATGATGTCGTTCTGGGTCGTGCCCTGGAGGCCGCTGAGGGGCGCGCCCTGCTCCTCGGCCACGGCGAGGTAGAGCGACAACAGCCACGGCGCCGTGGCGTTGATGGTCATCGACGTGTTCATCTGCTGCAGCGGAATCTGGTCGAACAGGGTCCGCATGTCGCCGAGATGCGCGATCGAGACGCCGACCTTGCCGACCTCGCCGCGCGCCAGTTCGTGGTCGGGATCGTAGCCCGTCTGCGTCGGCAGATCGAAGGCCACGGACAGGCCGGTCTGCCCCTTGGCGAGGTTGCCCCGGTAGAGCGCGTTCGATTCCTTGGCGTTGGAATGCCCGGCATAGGTCCGGATGATCCAGGGCTTGTCGCGCTTGACCTCGGCGACGGTCGCGTTCGCGCTCATTCCACTCGACTCCGTTGGATGCTGTGCCGCGCTTGACCGCGCGTGATGGCCGGCACCCTAACCAAGCGCAGCGCGCGCGTCATCTGGCCGAAGGTTCGGCAGGCGGGCCGCGACACGCGAAGGCTTGGAAAAATTCTAGATGCACGGCGAAAGCGAATTGAACGGGGCATCACCAAAGTAGGATGCCGCGATGCACTTAAGCATCTGAAATACCGACAGGATACGCCGCGGCATCGCTCAGCAACGTCGCGAAAAATATTGTATACGAATACAGGCCGCCGCCCGGACAGCGAGTCGCCCACAAGCACCGGGCCTTCATGGCCTTTCTGGGGCCTTGGAGCGCTTCCGGTTCGCCGATATAGGGTCGCTCACAACAAGATAAGGGAGAGCCTGAGATGGCCGCGAGCGCTGCGTCGAGCACGACTGAGATCAAGGACTTGTACGAGATGGGCGAGGTCCCGCCCCTCGGTCACGTGCCGGCGAAGATGTACGCCTGGGCGATCCGGCGCGAGCGCCACGGGCCGCCGGAACAGTCCCACCTGCTCGAAGTCCTCCCCGTCTGGGAGATCGGCGACGACGAAGTGCTCGTTTACGTCATGGCCGCCGGCGTCAACTACAATGGCGTCTGGGCCGGCCTCGGCGAGCCGATCTCGCCCTTCGACGTGCACAAGGGCGAGTACCACATCGCGGGCTCGGACGCGTCGGGCATCGTCTGGAAGGTCGGCGCCAAGGTGAAGCGCTGGAAGGTCGGCGACGAGGTCATCATCCACTGCAACCAGGACGACGGCGACGACGAGGAGTGCAACGGCGGCGATCCGATGTTCTCGCCGTCCCAGCGCATCTGGGGTTACGAGACCGGGGACGGCTCCTTCGCCCAGTATTGCCGGGTGCAGTCGCGCCAGCTCATGGCCCGGCCGAAGCACCTCACCTGGGAAGAGGCGGCCTGCTACACGCTGACCCTCGCCACCGCCTACCGCATGCTGTTCGGCCACGCCCCCCACACCGTGCGGCCGGGCCAGAACGTCCTGATCTGGGGCGCCTCGGGCGGTCTCGGCGTGTTCGGCGTCCAGCTCTGCGCGGCGTCGGGCGCCAACGCCATCGCGGTGATCTCCGACGAGTCGAAGCGCGACTACGTCATGGGGCTTGGCGCCAAGGGCGTGATCAACCGCAAGGAGTTCGATTGCTGGGGCCAGCTGCCGAAGGTGAACAGCCCTGAGTACAACACCTGGCTCAAGGAAGCCCGCAAGTTCGGCAAGGCGATCTGGGACATCACCGGCAAGGGCAACGACGTCGACATCGTGTTCGAGCACCCGGGCGAGTCGACCTTCCCGGTCTCGACCCTGGTGGCCAAGCGCGGCGGCATGATCGTGTTCTGCGCCGGCACCACCGGCTTCAACATCACCTTCGACGCCCGCTACGTCTGGATGCGTCAGAAGCGCATCCAGGGCTCGCACTTCGCCCACCTCAAGCAGGCCTCGGCCGCCAACCAGTTCGTCATGGATCAGCGCATCGATCCGTGCATGAGCGAGGTGTTCCCGTGGGAGAAGATCCCCCAGGCCCACACCAAGATGTGGAAGAACCAGCACCCACCCGGCAACATGGCCTGCCTCGTCAACGCCCCGCGCGCCGGCCTGCGCACGGTGGAAGACGTGATCGAGGCCGGCAAGAACAAGTAAGCCTGAGCCTCAGGGTCTGAGGCTCTCACGCTCGACCGCCCGAACGATCACCTTCCCTAACGATCACCTGCCCTTTTCGGAGGGCAGGTGCTTCGCGTAATCCTCGCGTTCCTCTTTCTGCTTGATGAGGTCCGCATAGGCCTGCCGCATCTCCGGCGAGACGGAGACGGAGCGGGTCTTCTCCTTCTTGCGCTTGGGTGCCTTCTTGAACTGGTTGGCGGTCTCGGTCATCGGCTGGTTCCGGATGGGTCGCGTCGCCCCGAGCATAGGCCAGGCCGACGACGTTCGCGAGACATGCGCGCGACAAGATGGACGGACGGTTCCGGTCGCACCCGTGCACTGGTAGAGACGGTCCGACACGTTTTCCGGACCGGACGAACCACAATGGAAAAATTCACCACCCTCGAGGGCGTCGCGGCCCCCATGCGGATCATCAACGTCGACACCGACCGGATCATCCCCAAGCAGTATCTCAAGACCATCAAGCGCACGGGGCTCGGCAAGGGCCTGTTCTCGGAGATGCGCTACCGCGACGACGGCTCGGAGAACCCCGACTTCGTCCTCAACAAGCCGGCCTATCGCAACACCAAGATCCTCGTGGTGGGCGACAATTTCGGCTGCGGCTCGTCGCGCGAGCACGCGCCCTGGGCGCTGACGGATTTCGGCATCCGCTGCGTGATCTCCACGAGCTTTGCCGACATCTTCTTCAACAACTGCGCCAAGAACGGCATCCTGGCGATCACGGTCTCGGCCGAGGATCTGGAAAAGCTGTTCGAGGATGCCGAGCGCGGCGCCAACGCCACCCTGTCCGTCGATCTCGAGGCCCAAACCATCAAGGGGCCGGACGGCGGCACCCTGCATTTCGACATCGATCCGGGCCGCAAGGAGAGCCTCCTCAACGGCCTCGACGAGATCGGCCTGACCCTGAAGCGGGCCCCGGCCATCGACGCCTACGAGGCGAAGATCGCCGCGCGCGGCTGGGCCTGAGACCGGACGTGCTCATGGTTCGTTTACCATGGGCACGCCTTAACGGTGGGCAGACCCGAACATCCGCTCCGGAGACCGCCCCATGACGCCGCGCGCGACGCTCACCGCCCTCCTCTGCCTCGCGGGTGCGACGGCAGCCCCCGAGGCCCGGGCCGACTTCCAGGATTGCCTCGCCGGGCTCCAGGCCCAGGCCGCCGCGCAGGGCATCTCGGCCCAGACCTTCCGCGCCGCGACGAATGGCATCGCCCACGACCCCAAGGTCCTCGAACTCGCCGGCGCCCAGCCCGAGTTCAAGACACCGATCTGGGACTACATGGCGGCTCTCGTCGACGACGAGCGCGTCGACGACGGCAAGGCGGCCATGAAGCAGCACGCTCAGGCCCTCGCCAACGCGGAATCGCGCTACAGCGTCGACCGCTACACCATTGCGGCGGTCTGGGGCGTCGAATCGAACTTCGGCAAGAACCTCGGCAAGATGCCGCTGGTCCAGTCCTTCGCCACCCTGATCTGCGCCAACCACCGCCGGAAGGACTTCTTCAAGGGCGAGCTGATGGCCACCCTCAAGATCATCGAGCGCGGCGACATCGATCCCTCCCGCCTCAACGGCTCCTGGGCCGGCGCCTTCGGCCAGACCCAGTTCATGCCCACCACCTACCAGCGGCTGGCGGTCGACGGCGACGGCGACGGGCGCCGCGACCTCGTCGATTCGGTCCCCGATGCCGTCGCCTCCACGGCGAACTTTTTGCGCGTGGCGAAATGGCAGAACGGCCAGCCCTGGGGCTACGAGGTGCGCCTGCCGCGCGGCTTCAATGCCAGCGGTGCCGGCCGCAAGAACCGCCACGCCGTCTCCCACTGGGCCGCCATGGGCGTGACCCGGATCGACGGGCGTCCGCTCTCCGGCGACGCGCCCATCGGCATCCTGATCCCCGCCGGGGTGAACGGCCCCGCCTTCGCCGTCACCAAGAACTTTGACGCCCTGTATTCCTACAACGCCGCCGAATCCTACGGCCTCGCCATCGCGGTCCTGTCCGACCGCCTGCGGGGCCGGGCCGGCATCCAAGTCGAGTGGCCCACCGACGACCCGCCCCTGTCGCGCGCCGAGCGCCGCGACCTCCAGACCCGGCTCGCCGCCCGCGGCTACGACGTCGGCGAGCCGGACGGCAAGGTCGGGTCCAAGACCCGCGACGCCATCAAGGAGATCGAGCGCAGCCTCGGCATGCCGGCGACGGGTCGTCCGGGCGCGAAGGTGCTGGAGGCCCTGCGGCGGGGATGAGCGGGCGACGGTTTCCCATACCGTTCCTCCCACCGATCACCTCATCCTGAGGTGCCGCGCCAGCGGCCTCGAAGGAGGGCTCCATTCCCAATGCGATCCTTGGAGCCCTCCTTCGAGGGCTCCGCTTCGCTCCACCACCTCAGGATGAGGAAGCGGATCGGCACGATGGACAAACGAAAAAGGCCGGGCAATCGCCCGGCCTTTTCCATGGATGGATATCCGAAAAAACTCACTCCGCGGCGGCGGTCTTCGCGGCGGACTTGGCGGCCTTCTCGGCCTTGCGGGCGTCCTTGTTCGCCTTCGACGCGTCGGCCTTGGCGGCCTTCTCGGCGGGACGGTCGGCGCGTTCGACGATACGGGCGGACTTACCGCGACGGTCGCGCAGGTAGTACAGCTTGGCGCGACGCACCTTGCCGCGACGCACGACGACGATGGAATCGATGAGCGGCGCGTAGAGCGGGAACACGCGCTCGACGCCCTCGCCGTAGGAGATCTTGCGGACGGTGAAGCTCTCGTTGAGGCTGCCGCCGGAGCGGGCGATCACCACGCCCTCGTAGGCCTGCACGCGGGTGCGCTCGCCTTCCTTCACCTTGACGTTCACGATGACCGTGTCGCCGGGCTGGAAGTCGGGGATGGTCTTGTTGAGCGAAGCGATCTGCTCCTGCTCGAGCTGCTGGATGATGTTCATGGGTCACGTCCTGCCGGTGCGCGCCCGGGATCCCCGGATGGGATCGTGGGCGTCAGGATTTCGGCATCCTGTTTTGAGTTGAGGCGGGCCATACACGAGGCGTGTATTTTTGTCTACGCGGCGTCGATTGTTTCGGGCCGCGCGCGCTCCGAGAAGCACCGATCCTTCCCCAGGCGGCCATGGCTCCGAGTTCCCCATGGGAGTTGAGAAAATCGCCCACGGGGTCCACATGGATATCCATGCCGGGCGATCCCGGCATGATTCCCGGCCGGCCTTGAACCGGCGCCGCGGACGAGGATTTCGTACCCATGTTCATCCAGACCGAAGCCACCCCGAACCCCGCCACCCTGAAGTTCCTGCCCGGCCGCGTCGTCCTCGACACCGGCACCTTCGAGGCGCGCGACGCCGAGGCCGCCGCCCGTTCGCCCCTGGCGCAGCGCCTGTTCGACGTGCCCGGCGTCGCCGGGGTCTATTTCGGCCACGACTTCATCTCCGTCACCAAGGCGGAGGACGAGAACCTGTGGCCGCAGGTGAAGCCCGCCATCCTCGGCGCGATCATGGAGCACTTCCAGTCCGGCGCCCCGGTGCTCGCCGAGGGCACCAGCTCCGAGGACGACGAAGCGGAGGAATTCTTCGATCCGGCCGACGCCGAGACCGTGGTCACCATCAAGGACCTCCTCGAGACCCGCGTGCGCCCGGCGGTCGCCGGCGACGGCGGCGACATCACCTTCCGGGGCTACAAGGAAGGCGTCGTCTACCTCGAGATGAAGGGCGCCTGCTCGGGCTGCCCCTCCTCCACCGCCACCCTGCGGCACGGCGTACAGAACCTGTTCCGCCACTTCCTGCCCGAGATCCGCGAAGTTCAGGCTATCTGAGACCGACCGCGCCGACTTGCGGCGCAAAGCGGCAACACTGCACCGTGAATTCATCGAAAACGGCCGCCTCGCTCTCACGGGGCGGCCGTTTTTGTCCTACCATCGAGCTCCCGGCGGGCGCGTGATCGGCTCACGCGGGGCCGGGGCACATCGGGAGTGACGTTGCGTATCCTGGCCATCGACACGGCGCTCGACGCCTGCTCCGTCTGCATCGCGACGGACGAGTCCGACGATCTCCTCGCCCACGAGTCGATGATCCTCGGGCGCGGCCATGCCGAGGCCCTGCTGCCCATGGTGGAGCGCGTGGTCGCCCGCGTGGAGGGCGGCTTCGAGGCCCTCGACCGTGTCGCCGTCACCGTCGGCCCCGGCAGCTACACCGGCCTGCGCGTCGGTCTCTCGGCGGCCCGCGCCATCGGGCTTGCCACCGGCATTCCCGTGGTCGGCGTCACCACCCTGTCGGCGCTCCTCGCTCCGCTCCTCGCCCTCAACGGTGCAGGCCTCATCGTCGCCGCCATCGATGCCCGCCACGGCGCCGTCTACGTCCAGGCCATGAGCATGGGCGACGGAATCGTCATCCCCCCGAGTCTTCTCCCCCTGGAGGAAGCCGCCGCCATGCTCGACGGCACCGTGACCCTCGTCGGCTCCGGCGCGCCGGCGCTGGCCGCCCTTCTCAAGGGGCGCGGCCTCGACGTACAGCTCGCCGGAACCGGCGCCGCCGACATCGCCTGGACCGCCTCCCTCGGCATGCTGGCCGACCCCGCCCAGGCTCTCGCCCGCCCGCTCTACCTGCGCGGCCCCGACGCGCAGCCCCAGGATCACGCGAGGCTCGCCCGCCGATGACGCGACCCGTCACTCCGTTCTGGCCCTTCGAGATGTGGTCCGCGTGGTGGGACGCCTGGGGCGGTGCGCCCTACGTCGCCATCCTGCGCGATTCCGGTCAGGCCCGCGCCCTCGCGCGCCTCCACGCCACCGCCTTCGCCCGCCCGTGGGACGCCCACGAGTTCGAGCGCATGCTGTGCGAGCGCTCCACCGAGGCCCACGCCCTGTGGAAGGGCGGCACCATCCAGGGCTTCGTCCTTTCGCGCAAAGCCGCCGACGAGGCCGAGATCCTCACCGTCGTGCTGGCGCCGGGCGCGCGCGGCAACGGCTTGAGCCGCCGGCTCGTCGGCGACCATCTCGCCCATCTCGCCGTCAACGGCGTACGGCGGGTCCACCTCGAGGTCGACGAGGGCAATGCCCCGGCCCTCAAGCTCTACGCCCGGCACGGCTTCCGGCAGGTCGGCGCGCGTACGGGCTATTACCACCGCGCCGACGGCAGCCGCGCCACCGCCCTCACCATGACCTCCGAGCTGGCGTGAGTCCGGCGGCGGCCCGATGACCCGCATCGGCACGCTCCTGCGCCTCGCGCTCTGCGCCCTCGCCTTCGGGCTGATGGTCGGCCCCCATCTGCTCAGCCTGCGCTACGGGCGCGGGCGCCTTGCCGGGGACCTGCCGACGCGCTTCCACCGGGTCTTCCTGCGCCTGTTCGACGTGCGCGTGACCCAGAGCGGCACCCCGCCGGACCCGGGCGAGGCGGCCCTGGTGCTCGCCAACCACATCTCCTGGCTCGACATACTGGTGCTCGGGTCCCTGCGCCCGCTCTCCTTCGTGGCGAAATCCGAGATCGCCGGCTGGCCCGTCGTCGGCACCCTGGCGCGCCTGCAGCGGACGGTGTTCATCGACCGGGCGCGGCGCGCCGCCACCGCCGACGTCAACGCCACCGTCGCCAGCCGGTTGGCCTCGGGCGATCTCATCGTGCTGTTCGCCGAGGGCACGACAGGGGACGGCACCCGCCTGTTGCCGTTCCGCTCGTCCCTCGTGGGTGCGGCCCGCGCCGCGATCGACGGAACCGCCGGCGGGCCGGACCGAATCCGTCTCCAGCCCCTCGCCATCACCTATCCGCGCCGCAACGGTCTGCCGATGGTCCGGTCCGAGCGGCCGGGCGTGGCGTGGTACGGCGACATGGAGCTCGCCCCTCACCTCTCCGACTTCTTCGCGAACGGCCCCATCGACGTGCACGTGGTCTGGGGCGCCCCCATCGCGTTCGAGGCCGGCACCGACCGCAAGCGCGCGACGGCCCTGGCCGAGGCCTCCGTGCGCGAGGCCCTTCAGCGCGCGGTCACCGGTCGCCCGCCCAAGGGCGCGGTCTGGGGCGGCGCGCGCCTCCTGCCCGACGCCGCCCCCGAGGACACAGCCTCCGGCGTGCCCGCCCTCTGATCCGGCTTCCGGGTCGCGACGTCGTGCCGGAACCGTGTTAAGGCCGTGGCGAACCACGGGTCGGGACCGGACTGTTGAAGAAAGCCTTCGTCAAATCCTACGGCTGCCAGATGAACGCCTACGATGCCACCCGGATGGCGGACGTGCTCGGCGCCGAGGGCTACACCGCCACCGACACGGTGGAGGAGGCGGATGTCGTCATCCTCAACACCTGCCACATCCGTGAGAAGGCGGCCGACAAGGTCTATTCGGAACTCGGACGCCTGCGCGTCCTCAAGACCGAGCGCGCCGCCGCCGGACACGACACCCGCATCGTGGTGGCGGGCTGCGTCGCCCAGGCCGAGGGGGCCGAGATCCTGTCCCGCGCGCCGAGCGTCGACGTGGTGGTCGGCCCGCAGAACTATCACCGCCTGCCCGATCTCCTCGCCCGCTCGCGCACGAAGCGCGTGGTCGATACAGAATTCCCCGTCGAGGACAAGTTCGACCACCTGCCGGCGCGGCGCACCCTCGGGGTCACGGCCTTCCTCACGGTGCAGGAGGGCTGCGACAAGTTCTGCGCCTTCTGCGTGGTGCCCTACACCCGCGGCGCCGAGGTCTCGCGCTCCGTGGCGGCGATCCGGGCCGAGGCGGAGCGGTTGCTCCAGGGCGGCGCCCGCGAGATCACCCTTATCGGCCAGAACGTGAACGCCTATCACGGCGTCGGCCTCGACGGCGGGTCGGCCACCCTGCCCGACCTCATGCGCGAGATCGCGTCGCTGCCCGGCATCTTACGCCTGCGCTACACCACCAGCCACCCCAACGACATGACGTCCGACCTCGTGGCGGCCCATGGCAGCCTGCCGGCCCTGATGCCGTTCCTGCACCTGCCGGTGCAGTCGGGCTCCGACCGGGTGCTGAAGGCCATGAACCGCAAGCACACGGCCGCGAGCTACCGCGACCGCATCGCCGAGATGCGGGCGGTGCGGCCCGACATCGCCCTGTCGTCGGATTTCATCGTCGGCTTCCCCGGCGAGACCGAGGCGGAGTTCGAGGAGACCCTGCGGCTCGTCGCCGACATCGGCTTCGCCAGCGCCTACTCGTTCAAGTACAGCCCGCGCCCCGGAACGCCCGCGGCGGAGTGGGACGACATGGTGCCGGAGGACGTGAAGACCCGCCGTCTGCACGCCCTGCAGACCCTTCTCGATGCGCAGCGCCACGCCTTCAACGCCTCGTATGTCGGCGCCGTGGTCGAGGTTCTCGTGGAGAAGGCCGGGCGCCACCCCGGTCAGGTGGCGGGCAAGACGCCTCACCTCCTACCCGTTCAGTTCGACGCGCCCACATCCACCATCGGCACCCTCGTGCCCGTGCGGATCGTCAGGGCCGGCTCCAACAGCCTGTTCGGCGAGACCGTCGCCGATGCGGCGGTCGCGGCGTGAGCGTGGCGGCCCCGTTCCGTGGCATCACCATCGAAGGACACCGGCGTGGCAGCATCTGACGGGATCGGACGGATCGGCCCCTTGCGCGGGCGCGGCCCGGCGGCGCGGGCGGGCGAGATCGTCGAATCCCTCGAGGCGTCCCTGACCTTCGACGACAACCGTCTCGCGAGCCTCGTCTTCGGCCAGTACGACCAGAACGTCGCCCATCTCGAGCGGCGCCTCGGCGTCACCGCCACGGCTTTGGGCAACCACCTCGTCATCAAGGGCTCGCCCGAGGCGGCGGAACTCGCCCGCAAGGTGTTCGAGCGCCTCTATGCCCGCGTCCGGGCCAGCGGGACCGCCCTGACGCTCGGCGACGTCGACGGCGCGATCCAGGAGACGACGCAGCAGGGTACCCTGTTCCCGGCGGCCGAGGTCAGCGCCGAGCCCGACCGGCCGGTCTTCGACCAGATCGCCACCCGCCGGCGCGGCGCCGTGCGCGCCCGCAACACGGCGCAGGACGCCTACATCAAGCTGCTGCGCACCCGCGAACTCGTGTTCGCCGAGGGCCCGGCCGGCACCGGCAAGACCTGGCTGGCCGTCGGCCACGCCGTCTCGCTGCTGGAGCAGGGCCACGTGGAGCGCATCATCCTGTCCCGCCCGGCCGTCGAGGCCGGCGAGCGCCTCGGCTTCCTGCCCGGCGACATGCGCGACAAGGTCGATCCGTACCTGCGCCCGATCTACGACGCGCTCTACGATTTCATGGAAGCCCGCCACGTCGACCGTGGCCTTCAGACCGGGATCATCGAGATCGCGCCGCTCGCCTTCATGCGCGGACGCACCCTCACCAATGCCGTGGTGCTCCTCGACGAGGCGCAGAACACCACCTCCATGCAGATGAAGATGTTCCTGACGCGCCTCGGCGAGAACTCCCGGATGATCATCACGGGTGATCCGAGCCAGGTCGATCTGCCGCCGGGCCAACGCTCGGGCCTCGTCGAGGCGGTGAAAATCCTGGACGGCGTCGAGGGCATCGGTCGCGTCACCTTCCGCGACGTCGACGTGGTACGCCACGACCTCGTGCGCCGCATCGTCACCGCCTACGAATCGGCCGCCCACGGCGAGCACGAATCCGACCGCAACCCGAATCCGCGCCGCCGGCCCAATTCATGATCGAGACCGAAATCGACGTCGCCGTCGAGGACGCACGCTGGAACGACGTGGTGCCGGACCTCGAATCGTTCGTGATCCGCGCCGTGGAGGCCGGGCTCGCCATCGCACCGGATTCCCCCAAGGAAGCGGTGGAGGTCAGCGTCCTGCTCACCACCGACGCTGCGGTGCAGGCCCTGAACCGGACTTGGCGCGGACAGGACAAGCCCACCAACGTCCTGTCGTTTCCTGCGCCCCCGCAGCCCCCCCATGCGGGAATGGCGCGGCCGCTCGGCGATGTCGTTCTTGCGTATGACACGATGCTGCGCGAGAGTGCCGAGCAATCGAAGCCGCTCAGTCACCACCTCGCGCACCTCCTTGTCCATGGCACCCTCCACCTCCTCGGTCAGGACCACGAGACGGGCGACGCGGACGCCGAGGCCATGGAGGCGCTCGAAATCGCGGCCCTCGCCACCCTCGGCATGCCCGATCCCTACGCCGATTGAGCGGCAGCAACGCCCGTCATCCCAGATCAGAGAGACATGACGAACGATCGAAGTCGCGGCGCGGCCCAGGCCGCGCCCAGCGCGAACGACGGTGAGGCTCACCCCCGCGAGCCCTGGTACGACCGTCTGCTGCACGTCTTCCACCTCCGGCCGCGCGATTCGTTGCGCGACGATATCGAGGACCGGCTGGCTGAACCCGATTCGGGCGAGAACGCCTTCTCGCCCATCGAGCGCGCCATGCTCAAGAACGTGCTCGGCCTGCACAAGGTGCGGGTGGACGACGTGATGATCCCCCGCATCGACATCGTCGCCGTGTCCATGGACACGAGTCTCGGCGAATTGCTCAAGCTGTTCCGCACGGCCGGGCATTCACGCCTGCCCGTCTACGGCGAGACCCTCGACGACCCGAAGGGCATGGTCCACATCCGCGACTTCGTCGAGCATATCGCCGCCCGCGCGGAGGTCGGCCATCGGCGGCCGGGCGCGACCCCCGTCGAGTCCTCCCCCGCCGAGCCTTCGGACGAAACACCGGTCCCGCGGCCCCGCCGGGGTGCCCGCGCGTTGCGCACTCTCAACCTCGCCAGCGTCGATCTTTCGGCGACCCTCGCCTCCACCCGGATCCAGCGTCCGGTCCTGTTCGTGCCGCCCTCCATGCCGGCCATTGACCTCCTCGTGCGGATGCAGGCGACCCGCACCCACATGGCGCTGGTCATCGACGAGTACGGTGGCACGGACGGCCTCATCTCCATCGAGGATCTCGTCGAGATGGTGGTGGGCGACATCGAGGACGAGCACGACGTCGCCGAAGGCCGCCTCGTGCAGCGCGTCGAGGGCGAAGGCGACGTCTTCGTGGCCGACGCCCGTGCGGGCCTCGCCGAGGTGTCGGAGGCGAGCGGCGTCGACCTCGTCGCGGCGGTCGGCGAGATGGCGGAGGAGATCGACACCATCGGGGGCCTCATCGTGACCCTCGCCGGACGCGTGCCCTCGCGCGGCGAACTCATCGCCGGCCCGGGCGACCTCGAATTCGAGGTACTCGACGCGGATCCACGGCGGGTGAAGCGCCTGCGTCTCAAGCGCAGCGATGCGCAGATCGCGTCGGTGGTGCCGTTGGCGCTGCCGCCGCCCGCACCCAATCCGAGCCTCGAAGCCCCCGCATCGTGACGGCGACGGTCGTTCGATGACTCTTGGCCGCGCCGACGCCATGCCGGCGCCCGGCCCCCTCGCCCTCCTCGCCCAATGGGTGATGCTGAGCGCGGGGTGGCGCCGGCTGCTCGTTGCCTATTGCGCCGGGGCGTTCGGGGCCCTGGCGATGCCGCCCTTCGGCGCCCTTCCGGCCCTCGCCGTCGCTCTGTCGGTGGCCGTCTGGCTCCTCGACGGCGCTCCCACGGGCCGCCGCGCCTGGCATACCCTGCGGACCGCCGGCCTCATCGGCTGGGCCTGGGGGTTCGGCTATCTCACGGCCGGCCTGTGGTGGCTCGGCTCGGCCTTCCTGGTGGAAGCGGAGGAATTCGCCTGGGCCCTGCCCCTCGGAGTGATCGGCCTGCCGGCGGTGCTGGGCGTGTTCTACGGGTTCGGGTTCGCCCTGGCCCGCCTCGTCTGGTCGCCTGGCGCGGGGCGCGTCCTCGCCCTCGCCTTCGGGCTCGCCGCCTGCGAGTGGCTGCGCGGCCACCTGTTCACGGGTTTCCCGTGGAACACCCTCGGGATGGCGCTCGGCCAGAACCTCTGGCTGATGCAGAGTGCGGCCGGAATCGGCCTCTACGGCCTCACCCTCCTGGCGGTCCTGATCGCCGCCGCTCCCGCGACCCTCGCGACGGGCGCGTCCCCGTCCGCCCGTTTGGTGCCGACCGTTCTGGCGGGCATCGTACTCGGGTCCATGGCGCTCCTCGGCGCGGCGCGCCTGCCGGCAGGGCCCGACGCCACCGTGGCGGGCATCCGGCTGCGCCTCGTCCAGCCGAACCTGAACCAGGACGCCAAGTTCCGCCCCGAGAACCGCGAAGACATCCTCGACCGCTACATCGAGCTCAGCGACCGGGCCGCCGCCCCGGACCGGTCGGGCCTGTCCGACGTCACCCACGTGATCTGGCCGGAATCGGCGTTTCCGTTCCTGATCCAGCGCGACCCGGCGGCCCTGGCCCGCATCGCCGCCGCCCTGCCGCCGGGCAAGCAGCTGATCACGGGCGCGGCCCGGGCCGACACATCGCTCCCGGGCGAGCGCCCGCACTTCTTCAACGCGATCCTCACCCTCGCGGCCGGGCCGAAACTCGGTGAGGTCTACGACAAGGTTCACCTCGTCCCCTTCGGCGAGTATCTGCCGGGCCCCCTCGACGCATTCCTGCGGGCCCTGCACATCCGTCAGTTCGTGTCGATTCCCGGCGGGTTCACCGCCGGTGACCGAGCCCGTCAGCGCATCCTGTCGGTACCGGGATTGCCGCCCATCGCCGCCACCATCTGCTACGAGGCGATCTTCCCCGGCGCCATCGTGCCGGAAGCGGGTCCGAGCGGACCGCCGCCGGTGCCGGGCCTGATCCTCAACCTCACCAACGATGCCTGGTTCGGCGACACGCCCGGCCCGCGCCAGCACTTCGCCCAGGCGCGCCTGCGCGCCGTCGAGGAAGGCCTGCCCCTGGTGCGCGACGCCAACACCGGCATCTCGGCCGTGGTCGACGCCCATGGCCGGATCGTCGCGAGCCTGCCCGTCGGGGTCGAGGGCGTCCTCGACGCCGATCTCCCCGTGCGGCTCGCCGATCGTACCCCCTACGCCCGCTTCGGCGACGCTCCCTTCGCGATCCTGCTCGGCCTCACCCTCATCCTGGCGCTCACGGCGCGACGGCGGTCGGCGTGAGCCGGCCGGTGTCGGCGGCGCGTCCCCTCCTCCTCGGCGCCGGCATCCTGCTCGTCGCGTTCAACATGCGCCCGGCCCTGACCACCGTCGGGCCGCTCATCGAGACGATCCAGGCGGCGACCGGGCTCGGGACCCGGGGTGCGGCCCTCCTCAACACCCTGCCGGTGCTGTGCATCGGCCTCGCCTGCGTGCTGGGCCCCCTCGTGATCCGCCGACTCGGCGCCGATCGCGGCGTCCTGCTCGCCGTCGCCATCGTCACCCTCGGTTCGGGGCTCCGGGGCTTTGGCGGATTGGGACCGCTCTTTGCCGGCGCCTGCCTCGCCGCCCTCGGGATCGGCCTGTCGGGCGTCCTGCTGCCGGGGCTCGTGAAGCGCGAGTTCCCCACCCAGGTCGGCCGCGTCACCGGGCTCTACACCATGGTCCTGTGTCTCGGGGCCGCCGCCGGGGCGGGCTTCAGCGTGCCCCTGACGCAGGCCGCCGGAAACTGGTCCACGGCCCTCGGCCTCTGGAGCGTCCCGGCCCTGGTCGCCACCCTGGCGTGGCTCCCCTTCGCCCGCGCGCCCGACCCGGCCGAACGCGCCGTGCGGCGGCGCCCCCTGTGGCGGGACCGGCTCGCCTGGCAGGTGACCGGGTTCATGGGACTGCAATCGTCGCTCGCCTACATCATGTTCGGCTGGCTGCCGGTGGTGCTGCACGACCGAGGCCTCAGCGCCATGGAGGCCGGCTACGTCGCGTCCCTCATGAGCATCGGGCAGGCGCCCTTCGCCCTCGTCGTGCCGTCCCTCGCCGCGCGGGCAAAGGACCAGCGCCTGTTCGCCATGCTGTTGCTGGGCCTCGCCGTGGTGACCATCCTGGGCCTGGTCTTCGGGCCCCTCGGTCTCGCTCTGCCGTTCGGTATGCTGCTGGGCGGCGCCCTCGGTGGCCTGTTCGGCCTCGGCCTCACCCTCATCGTCCTGCGTGCCCGCGACACGGCCGGCGCGGCGGATCTCGCCGCCATGTCCCAGAGCGTCGGCTACACCCTAGCGTCCCTCGGCCCCCTCGGCTTCGGCCTCGCCCACGACCTCACCGGCGGCTGGGGCGCCTCCGTCACCCTGTTCTGTCTCATCGCCGGGGGCGCACTGATCTGCAGCTTCTGGGCCGGGCAGAACCGGACCGTCGGCGTGCCGGACCCGCGCGGCGCTTGAGCGAAGCCCAAATCCGCATCGCGAAGCGATCAACCGGTATGAGACGCCGCCCCCTGCGGCGGGACAGCCGCCGACGATCCCTCGGACCAACGAAAAACCCCGCACGGCCGGGGGGCCGTGCGGGGCTGGGGTTCCGGTGACGCCGGTCTACGGCGCCTGAGGCTTACTCGGCGGCGACGCGGTGGGCTTCGCTGCCGTCCGTGTAGGTCTCGGCCTGGAGGCGCTTGCCCGGAGCGGCGCGGCCCGGAAGCGGCGGCAGGGCCAGGGCCTTCGCCAGATCGATGCCCGCCCCCTCGGCGACGCGGCGGCCGTAATCCGCATCCGCGTGAGAGAAGTGCCAGACCATCCGCAGCTGGATCGCCTCGGGGCACTGCTTCATGTCGCCGACGAGGTTGGCGATGAGGTCGTCGCGCTCCCAATCCTGGAACGAACGGTAGCGCACGCCGGCCTGCGTGTAGTCGTCCTCGGTGCGCGAGGTCTGGAAGCGGCCGAGCTGGCCCTCCACCGGCTGGTGGTAGTCCTTGGCGGGCTTGGGCGCTTCGGCGAGGCCCTCACCGATGGTCGAGGGCTCGTAGTTGATGTGGCGGTTCTGGCCATGGCCGTCGACCCCATAGGTCATCTGGCCGTCGCGCTGGTTCGAATAGACCTTCACGCCGGGCTGCGGCGCGTTGATCGGCAGCTGGAGGTAGTTGGCGCCGACGCGGTAACGCTGCGTGTCCGAGTAGGACAGCGTCCGGCCCTGGAGCATCTTGTCGTCCGAGAAGTCGATACCGTCGACGAGCACGCCCGTGCCGAAGGCCGACTGCTCGACTTCCGCGAAGAAGTTGTCGGGCACGCGGTCGAGCACCATGCGGCCCACCGGCAGCAACGGGAAGTCTTCCACCGGCCACAGCTTGGTGTCGTCCAGGGGATCGAACGACAGGTGGTCGTTCGGGCCGTCGGGCATGATCTGCACGCAGAATTCCCACTCGGGGAAGTTGCCCTTGGAAATGTTGTCGTAGAGGTCGCGGGTGGCGTGGCCGACATCCTTGGCCTGAATCTCGGAGGCTTGGGCCGAAGTCAGGTTGCGGATGCCCTGCTTGGGCTCCCAATGGAACTTGCACAGCACCGCCTCGCCCTGGTCGTTGACGAGCTTGTAGGTGTTGACGCCCGAGCCTTCCATCTCCCGATAGTTGGCCGGGATGCCCCATGGCGACTTCAGGTGGGTGACCATGTGGATGGCTTCGGGGTGCTGGGCCACGAAGTCGAAGAAGCGCCACGCCTCCTGGCGGTTCGTCACCGGGTCCGGTTTGAACGCGTGGATCATGTCGGGGAACTTGATCGCGTCGCGGATGAAGAAGACCTTGAGGTTGTTGCCGACGAGATCCCAATTGCCGTCGACGGTCTTGAACTTCACCGCGAAGCCGCGCGGGTCGCGCTCGGTCTCAGGCGACTCCTTGGCGCCCGCGACGGTGGAGAAGCGCACGAACATCGGCGTCTTCACGCCGGTCTCGTTGAGCACGCGGGCGCGGGTGTACTTCGAGGCCGGCTCGTTGCCGATCTTGCCGTAAGCCTCGAAGTAGCCGTGGGCGCCCGCACCGCGAGCGTGCACCACGCGCTCCGGAATGCGCTCGCGGTCGAAATGCGTGATCTTCTCGATGAACTGGTAGTTCTCGAGGGTCGCCGGACCGCGCTCGCCCACCGTGCGGGTGCTCTGGTTGTCGCGAACCGGGTGGCCCTGACGGGTGGTCAGAATCGGGCGCTGATCGCTCATGCGGTGCTCTCTCCAAATGGTTGAATCGGACCGGGGGATGGGTTCGGAGCACCGTGGCTCGCGAACGCCATCGACCCTGGAATTGTTCTGAGACCAGCTTATGGACCCCCGTGGATCGTTTGGCCAATGCATCGTGGCAAACGTTCTGATAGATGCAGCCTATGAACCTGTCTGGATTGTCCCTGCGCGACCTCGAGTATGTCGTGGCCGTCGCCGAGGAGACGCATTTCGGTCGCGCCGCCGAGCGCTGCAACGTCAGCCAGCCGACCCTGAGCGTGCAGGTGCGCAAGCTCGAGGAATCCCTGGGCCTCGTCCTGTTCGAGCGCGGCAACCGCCGGGTGATGCTCACCCCCGCCGGCCAAGGCATCGTCCGGCAGGCCCGCACGGTGCTGGCCGAGGCGCAGCGCCTGCTGGTGCTGGCGAGCGAGGGACGCGGCGCGCCGCTCACCGGCCGCCTCGTGCTCGCTGCCATCCAGACGCTCGGCCCCTACCTTTTTCCCCTTGTCCTGCGCAGCCTGCGCCAGGAATTCCCGCTGCTGGCCCTGGCGCTGAGCGAAGCGCGCACGGCGGAAATTCTGGAAGGGTTGCGCGACGGGCGCATCGACGCCGCCCTGCTGTCCCTGCCGGTGCCGTCGTCAGGGCTGACGATCTCGCCGCTGTTCATCGAGCCGTTCCTGCTCGCCTGCCCGGCCGAGCATCCCCTGGCCCGCGGCGGCGCCCTGCGGGCCCGCGACATCGCCGGGCCGGACCTTCTTCTCCTCGATGAAGGCAATTGCCTGCGCGACCAGACCGTGGCGGCCTGCGGCGCCGGCAGTGCGGCCGGCCGCCACGCCACGAGTCTGGAGACCCTGCGCTCCATGGTGGCGGCGGGGGCCGGCTACACCCTGCTGCCGGCCCTCGCCGTGCCGGCGGCGCCCGATCCGAGCGGCCTTACCGTGACGCGGGGCTTCGACGTCGACGGTCCCGGCCGTACCGTCGCTCTCGCCTGGCGTGCCAGCGATCCGCGCGGCGCCGGCCTCGCGCACCTCGCCGCCTTCTTCCGCGCGCACGCACCGGCCGGTACCACCGCCTGCCGCGACGACGGGGCTTCGGCACCCGCATCGGCCCGTCGTGACAGCGTCTCCGATCCGGTGTAGCGCGCCAGATCTCCCCTACGGCCCTCCCTCCCCCGCTCTCGCCTCCCGGCTCCCGCTGTGCAGTTCTTCCGGTCCCTCGGCCTCTGGGTGGCGCTCGTCGCGGCCTCGGGCGCCCTCGCGTACGGCCTGACGCTGGGGCATTTTCCCGCCGCCCTCCTGCTCGGGCCGATGCTGGCCGCCATCGCGTTCGGCGTCGGCGGCGCCGGGCTCGGCGTTCCGAAGCCCGGCTTCCTCGCCGCACAGGCGATGATCGGTTGCCTCGTCGCAAAAGCCGTCACCGCCGAGATCGTCGCCACCATCACGGAAGACGGGTGGATCATCCTCGCCGTGGTCCTCGTCACCGTGGTGGCGGGCGCCGTCGTCGGCTGGACCCTGACGCGCCTGCGCATCCTGCCCGGCACCACCGCCGCCTGGGGCTCCTCCCCAGGGGGAGCCGCCGCCATGGTGGCGATGTCGGAGGAGTACGGCGCCGATCCGCGCCTCGTCGCCTTCATGCAATATGTCCGGGTCGTCGTGGTGGTGCTGTCGGCCTCCGCGGTCGCACGCCTCCTCACCGATGTCGCAGCGCCGGCCGCACCGGCCGCCGGCACGACACCGCCGCTGACCGTCCTGGTGACCCTGACGGTGGCGGCCGTGGGCTTTGCCCTCGCACACCTCCTGCGCCTGCCGGCCGCCGCCCTGATCGGACCGATGCTCCTCGGATCCGCGCTCCACGCCGCCGGACTCGTCGGCATGGCGCTGCCGATCCCGCTCCTCGACCTCGCCTACGCGACCATCGGCTGGTACGTCGGCCTGCGCTTCCGCCGGGAGACCTTGCGGGAGACGGTGACGGCCCTGCCCGGAATCCTCATCGCCACCGTCGCGGTCATCGCGCTCTGCGCCGTCTGGGCCTACGGCCTCACCCAAATCCTACCCATCGACTTCCTGACCGCCTACCTCGCCACGAGTCCCGGCGGCCTCGATTCGGTGGCGATCATCGCGGTGGGCTCGAAGGCGGACGTGTCGTTCGTGCTCGCGGTGCAGACCCTGCGGCTTTTCGTGGTGCTGATCACCGGACCGCTGCTCGCCAAGTGGATCGCCAAAGGTGCTCCGGCGGGCGCTCCAAAGGCCTGACCATGCGCGCGCTGCTCGTCGCCTTCCTCAATTCCTGGCGCGGCCTCGCCCACGGCGCCCGCACGGAGCGGGCGGTGCGCCTCGAACTCGCCCTGCTGCTCCTGGGTTTGCCACTGGCGTTCCTCGTCGGCGCCAGCCTCTGGGTCCGCGTCGCTCTCGTGGCGAGCCTCCTGCTCATGCTGGCGGCGGAGTTCCTCAACACCGCCATCGAAAAGCTCTGCGACCATCTCCACCCCGGCCATCACCCCAAGATCGGCATCGTCAAGGATCTGGCCTCCGCCGGGGCTTTCCTGGCCCAGGCCGTCGCGGCCCTCGTCTGGCTCGCCGCCTTGTTCGAGCGGGTGAGCTGAGCCGACGCGCAGCCGTAAGCCGCACGGTGGCCGGCGTCCGATCAGCGAAGCGGCCTCGCGTCTTTCGTGCGCCGGACCTATGTGCGGGTAACCGAACCGTCGCCCACCCGAATCGGACACCCGTCTCCTTGACCGACTACATCCGAAAGATCCTCACCGCCCGCGTCTACGACGTCGCCGTCGAGAGCCCCCTCGACCCGATGCCGCGCA
Source organism: Methylobacterium sp. Leaf100 (assembly GCF_001422845.1). NCBI lineage: Bacteria > Pseudomonadati > Pseudomonadota > Alphaproteobacteria > Hyphomicrobiales > Methylobacteriaceae > Methylobacterium > Methylobacterium sp. Leaf100. Next base: position 381,627 of record NZ_LMMW01000012.1, read on the forward strand.
TGTCCGCGCGCCTCGGGCGCCCGGTCCTCCTCAAACGCGAGGACCTGCAGCCGGTGTTCTCGTTCAAGCTGCGCGGGGCCTACAACAAGATGTCGGGCCTCTCGGCCGAGGTGCTGGCGCGCGGCGTCGTCTGCGCGTCCGCCGGCAACCACGCGCAGGGTGTGGCGCTCGCCGCCGCGCGGCTGAACGTGCGGGCCGTCATCGTGATGCCGCGCACCACGCCGGCCATCAAGGTCGATGCCTGCCGGGCGCGCGGCGCCGAAGTGATCCTGTTCGGCGACGCCTTCGACGAAGCCCTCGGCCACGCCCGTGAACTGGAGGTGGCGCAAGGCCTGACCTTCCTGCACCCGTTCGACGATCCCGACGTGATCGCCGGCCAGGGCACCATCGGCATGGAGATCCTGACCCAGCATTCCGGGCCCATCGAGGCGATCTTCGTCCCCATCGGGGGCGGTGGATTGGCCGCCGGAATCGCCACCTTCGTGAAATACCTGCGGCCCGAGACCAAGGTGATCGGCGTCGAGCCGGACGACGCCGCCTGCATGGCGGCGGCGCTCGCGGCGAACGAACGCGTGATGCTGCCAACCGTCGGCCTATTCGCCGACGGCGTCGCCGTGCGCCAGGCCGGCGAGGAAACGTTCCGCCTCTGCCGCGAACACCTCGACGGCGTCATCACCGTCGACACCGATGCCATGTGCGCGGCGGTGAAGGACATCTTCGACGACACCCGTGCGATCTCCGAACCCTCGGGCGCGCTCGCACTGGCCGGGGCCAAGGCCTACGCGGCGCGCGAGGGCGCCGGGACCGGCACCCTGGTGGCGATCTCAAGCGGTGCCAATCTCAACTTCGACCGCCTGCGCCACATCGCCGAGCGCGCCGAGATCGGCGAACAGCGCGAAGTCTTGCTCGGCGTGACGATTCCCGAGCGGCAGGGCGCTTACCGCGCCTTCATCGGAACCCTCGGTCCGCGCGCCATCACGGAGTTCAATTATCGCTATGCGCGCGGCAGCGAGGCGCAGATCTTCGTCGGCATCAACTTGCCTGGCGGCGCGGTCGAGAAGCGCGCGCTCATCGCGGAGCTCTCGGCGGCCGGCTACCGAGCCCTCGATATGAGCGACAACGAGATGGCCAAGGTCCATATCCGCTACATGGTCGGCGGCCGGGCGACCGGACTTTCCGACGAGCGGCTCTATCGCTTCCAGTTCCCCGAGCGCCCGGGCGCCCTGATGAAGTTTCTCGACGGTCTCGGCGAGGGCTTCGCCATCACCCTGTTCCACTACCGCAACCACGGTGCCGATTACGGCCGAGTACTCGCCGGGATCGATGTGCCGCCGACCGAACGGGCTCGCTTCGACGCGGCCATCGCGGCCCTGGGCTATCCATGCATCGACGAGACCGATAACCCCGCCTACCGGATGTTCCTCGACGACCACACATGAGCGGGTAGATGCCTCGTCCGGTTGCGGAGACGTTCAGGCTATCGAGCCATCGGGGTACGGTCCCACGTCGGACACCGACGAAATTCTATCGCAGATCAGTAGTGGGAAGCATTTTATCTCGCAGGGCAGATGTGATCGAGTTATGATTCGAACTCAATAGATTTTAGCTGCCGGCATAGGACGGGGATAAGTCTTCCTTAGAAATTGCCCGGTAAACCGAGGCGTTCTCGCCCCGGTGCCCCCCGAATGTCCGCCTATTCCAGCCTCAAGATCCGCCTGCCGGCCATCACGGTCGGGCTCGCCCTCGTCAGCGCCACGGCGATGGGCGGGCTGAGCTGGTACTTCGCTCGCTCCGGCCTCATGGAAGGGGCGCAGGACCGGCTCCAGCTCGCCGCGACGGCGCGCAAGATCGGGATCGAACTCGTCGCCGAGCGCGCGGCCGGCGATCTCGCCACTACGGCGGCCAATCCGCAGGTCGGCGGCAACTTCACGGATCTCGTCGAAGCCCTCGATCCGGCGAAGGCCGAGTTCGCCGCCGTCGTGCAGGCCTACACGTCCCCGACCAAGCTCGAGGATCGCCTGAATGCCGAAGCGGCGGGCACGATGTACGCGCGCCGGCACGCCAAGGTGCAGGAGGTGGCGCGCAAGCTCATCGAGCGGCGCGGCTACGCCGACCTGATCTTCGTCTCGGAGGACGGGCGCATCGTCTACACCACCACGAAGGGTGCCGACTTCGCCCATGCCCTGTCCGAAGCCGACCTCGCCAAGACCGGGCTCGCCCGCCTGATCGAACGCCTGAAGGGCGCGGATGCGACGGCGACGCTCTACGAGGATTTCGCCGCCTATCCGGCCGAAGCCGGACCGTCGGCGTTTCTCGGGCAATCCATCACGCGCCGGGCCAACGTCGCCATGGGCACGGGCCAGGCGGCGACCCGCATGGGCTTCGTGGTGATGCGCGTCACGCCTGCCCTGTTCGACCGGACCCTGTCCGACCGCGGCGGTCTCGGCGACACCGGAGAGGTCGTGGCGGTCGGCACCGACGGGCGCCTGCGCAGCAACCCGCCCCTGGGTATCGCCCAAGCGGGCGCCGGATCGGCCGGCAAGGTCTCGGCTGGCAAGATATCGGCTGGCAAGATATCGGCTGGAATGGAAGCGGCCGGTCTCGGCCTGAGCCCCGCCCTCCTCAACACTGACCGTCCCTTCACCTATGCCACCGCCGACGGTGACCGGATGGCGGCAACGGCGCGGGTTTCGGTGATGGGTGCCCCCTGGACCCTGGTCGCGGCGCAATCCGACACCGAGATCCTCGGCGCCGTCGGCACCCTCACACGCGCCCTCGCGCTGACCGCCCTCGGCGTCCTGGTGCTCACCGCCCTCCTCGGTCTCCTGTTCGCCCGGGGCATCGTCCGTCCCCTCGGCGCCCTCACCCGTGCCCTCGACGCCCTCGCCCGCCGCGAAACCCTGGCCGACGTGCCGGGCAGCGGACGCGCCGACGAGATCGGCGGCATCGCCCGGGCCGTCGTCACCATCCGCGACATCTCCCTGGAGGACGCCGCCCGCCAGCTCGAGACCACCGCCGCCGCGCGGATGCGGGAGGAGACCGATCGCCGCGCGCTGCTGGCCGAGCTCGCCGACGGCTTCGAGCGCTCCGTGGGACGGATCGTCGAGACGGTGTCGCAGGCGGCTTCCGGCCTCAATGCCGCGTCGGACAGCATGATCACCGCCGTGGCCGGAACCGCGCAGCGCTCCGTCACCGTCGCGGCGACCGCCAACGAGACGGCCGGGAACGTCAACGCCGTCGCGACGGCGGCGGAGGAGCTCGGTGCGACCGTCGGCGAGATCGGCCGCCAAGTCGAGCAGGCCGCCGACATGTCGCGCAAGGCCGTGGACGAGGCGGGCCGCACCGCCGACACCATGCGCCGGCTCTCGACGGCCGCCGCGCGCATCGGCGACGTCGTCGGGATGGTCTCCCAGATCGCCGGGCAGACCAACCTGCTGGCCCTGAACGCCACCATCGAGGCGGCACGCGCCGGCGAGGCCGGCCGCGGCTTCGCCGTGGTCGCCGCGGAGGTCAAGAATCTGGCGGAGCAGACCGCGCGCGCCACCACGGAGATCGGCCAGCAGGTGGAGGCGATCCAGGCTGCCACCGGGGAGGCCGCCGGCGCGATCCAGGGCATCGTCGGACGCATCGAGGGGATGAGCCAGGTCACGGGCAGCATCGCGGCGGCCGTCGAGGAACAGGGCGTGACCACCCAGGAGATCGTCCGCAACATGGGGCAGGCCTCGGCCGGCACGGGGGCTATGACGCAGGACATCGCCGCGGTGGCGACCTCCGCCGAGGAAGCGGGCGCCTCCGCCGCACAGGTCCAGCGCGCCTCCGCCGATCTATCGCGCCAGTCCGAGAGCCTGCGGGCCGAAGTGGACGGATTCCTCGCCACCGTCCGGGCCGCCTGAGCGCCCGGACCGGCTTACGACGCGGAGAAGCGCCCGGGGTTCGCCCCGGGCGCTTCCGCTTTCAGCCCAGACGTTCCTCAAGGTGCGCCGCCACCCGGAGCGCGTTCGCCACGATGGTGAGGGTCGGGTTCACCGCGCCGATGGACGGGAAGAAGCTCGCATCGGTGACGTAGAGATTGTCGACCTCGTGCGCCCGGCAATCGAGGTTCAGCACCGAGGTTTGAGGATCGGTGCCGAAGCGCAGGGTCCCGGCCTGATGGGCGGTGCCGCTCAGGGGAATGTTCTTGCCGAGGTAGAGCGAGCGCTCGAACAGGTAGGTGTAGGCACCGGCCGGTTGGAGCAGGCCCTCCAGGGTGTCGCGCAGGCGGTCGTGGGCTTCGCGGTTGGTCTCCGTCACGTCGAGGATCACCCGACCGTCCGCTCCGAGGCTCACCCGGTTGTCGGGGTGCGGCAGGTCCTCGCTCTGGAGCCAGAAGTCCATGGAATGGCGCGCCACCATGGCGAAGGGCGCCTCGGGCAGGAAGCCCGTCCATTTCGGGAATTCCTCGCCGCGGATCTGATCGGGATGCGTCTTGGCGCACATCTGGATCAGACCCATCGGATACTCCCAGGCCTTCGATTCGAAGTAGTAGTCCGACACCGCCAGCGTTTTCTGGAAGACCGTGTCGTTGGGCTCCTTCGACAGTGCCATCAGCACCGACATGTTGTGGCGCATGTAGTTGCGCCCGACCTGATCCGATCCGTTGGCGAGACCGTTCGGATGCGCGTCGGAATGCGAGCGCAGGAGCAGCAGGGCCGACGACAGGGCCCCGCACGCCACCACGACGATGTCGGCGCTGTAGCGCTCCTCTTCGCCGCTTCGGGTGACGCGGACGGAGGTCACCCGGCGGCCCGACGCATCGGTTTCGAGACGCGACACGTAGGCGTTGGTGAGGAGGGTGACGTTCGGGTACGCGGCCAGCGTCGGATCGACGGTCATCACCTGAGCGTCGGCCTTGCCGTTGAGAAGGCAGGGGAACCCGTCGAAGGCGTCGCAGCGGATGCAGGTGCTCGTCGGGGTCGGCCGGCCGTTCCGCTCGTCGAGCCTGATGCCCAGCGGTAGGTGGAATGGGTGCAGGCCGTGCCGGGCCCAGTCGTCCGAAAGCCGCTGGATGCGCGGCTCGTGGGAGACGGCGGGGTGATCGTAGGGTGCGCTCGCCCAGGGCTCCCCCGGGTCCTCGCCCCGGTTGCCATGGACGGCGAACAGGCGCTCGGCCCGGGTGTAGTACGGCTCGAACACGTCGTAGCCGAGCGGCCAGGCCGGTGAGACACCATCGACGTGGCGCACGGCCTCGAAATCGCGCTCGCGCATCCTGAGGAGGGCTGCGCCGTACACCTTCGAGTTGCCGCCCACGTAGTAGTGCAGTGCCGGACTGAAGGCCCGCCCATCGCCGCCGTACCACGTTTCCTTGGCCTGATAGGCACCGTCCACGAACACGGTCTTGGCGCTCCAGTTCGCCTGCGAGCGAGGCAGGTAGTCGCCGCGCTCGAGGAGGAGGATGCGTTTTCCCGTCGGCGCCAGGGCCGCCGTGAGGGAGCCGCCGCCGGGACCACTGCCGATGACGATGACGTCGTAACGATCCTGGGACATGGGTCGATCCTGGGCTGGGCAGCCGTGCCGAACGATCCGCCGGACGTTCGAGACGGCCAACGTGAACCCGTCCGCCCCGTTCCGCGCTGCGGTGCACACAATGCCGCGCGTGGGCGCAACCGTACGGACGGAGTGGCGTTGGAAGCGGGTGGGACACGCTCGTGCCCTGCAACACCGCACGAGGCTCCGATGATCGCTGCGTTCGCTGCGAACCCTGCGTCCGACGCAGCGGATACCGGCCGATGACCTGGCTCGATCTCGTGGCGGTGCCGCTGCTCGCCAAGATCTGCCTCGTCTGCATGTTTCCCCTGAGCGCTTACGACAAGGTGGTTCACTGGGACGAGGCATTGTCCCAGGCCGCCTCCGGCCCCCTGCCGTTTCCGGCGCTGCTCCTCGTGCTCGGCATCCTCGTCGAGACGATGACGCCGGTGATGATCGTGACCGGCTGGTACGACCGGGCCGGCGCCTTTCTACTCGCCGGCTTCTGCGGCGTGACGGCCGTGCTGTTCCACCGCTTCTGGGAGTTCCCCGGCTTCTGGTCGCGGGACGGCGAAGGGCGCGCCCATTTCTGGGACTTCTTCAAGAATTTCGGCCTCGTCGGCGGTCTGCTGCTCGTGGTGATCGGCGGCGGCTACGCCCCGGCCTCGCAGGTCGCGCACCATCCCTTCTCGAGCGGCCCGCAAGCGGCGGAGAGCCGTATGCCGGCCGCACCAGCCCGACCCTGAGACAGGAAACCCGCCATGACCGGAACGACGCCGACCATGCCCTATTGGCACGTCTTCACCGATCCGGAGGGGATCAGCCGCCAGGAGCGGGTCAGCCTCTCGAACTTCCGGTTCCAGGGTGTCGGCCCGGATGTGGCGCCGCAATGGAACGACAAGCAGGACCCGACCAAGGCGGGCGTCACCTTCACGGTGCTCCCCGTCGGCTGGGTCGGCGAATGGCACGAGAACCCGAAGCCCCAGTGGATCGCCGTCCTGACGGGGCGCTGGTTCGTCGAGACCATGGACGGGCACCGGGTCGAGATGGGGCCGGGCGACCTCATGTTCGGCGAAGATCAGAACACCGTGGCGCATGACGGCCGCAAGGGACATCTCTCCGGCACCGTGGGCGACGAACCCTGCACCATGATGGTGGTCGGCCTCGACGTGTCCCCCACGGTGAACCAGCCCGGCCGCTTCACCTGAGGGGGTCGCCATGGACGGCTTCGAGATCCACGACCCGCGCTTTCGCGCCTTCGTGCTGCCGAACGCTCCGTTGGAGACCCTCGCGGAAGGGTTTCGCTGGTGCGAGGGCCCGGTCTGGTTCGGCGACCGGAACGAACTCCTGTTCAGCGACCTGCCCAACGACCGGGTGATGCGCTGGAGCGAGCACGGCGGCCTCAGCGTCTACCGCATGCCGAGCGGCTTCGAGAACGGGCACGCCCGCGACCGCGAGGGGCGGCTGCTGTCGTGCTCGCACCGCGGGCGCTGCATCACCCGGACCGAACTCGACGGCACCGTCACGATGCTGGCCGACCGGTACGAGGGACGGCGCCTGAATTCGCCCAACGACATCGTCTGCCGGTCCGACGGGACGATCTGGTTCACCGATCCGCCCTACGGCATCCAGACGGATTACGAGGGCGGCAAGCAGGTCTCCGAACTGCCGGCACGGGTCTACCGCCTCGATCCGGGCACCGGCGACCTCACCATCGTGGCCGACGATTTCGAAGGGCCGAACGGCCTGTGCTTCTCGCCCGACGAGACCCGGCTCTACATCGCCGAGAGCGGCCTGCAATTCGCCGATGCGCCGACGCGGCACCTGCGGGTGTTCGTGGTCGGCGCAGGCGGCAGCCTGTCGGGCGGGCGGGTGTTCCATACGGTCGAGCCCGGCTTCGCCGATGGGTTCCGTTGCGATACGGACGGGAACCTGTGGTCGAGCGCCGGCGACGGCGTCCACTGCATCGACCCATCCGGCGCCCTGCTCGGCAAGATCCTGACGCCCGGCCCCGTCGCCAACCTCGCCTTCGGCGGTCGTGAACGGTCGCGCCTGTTCCTCTGCGCCGGCCAGCGCCTCCAAGCGATCTACCTCAACCAGCGCGGAGCGCGCCTGCTGTGAGGCCCCGCGTCACCCGTCTCCTCGGGCTCAGTCGCACGGTGGCGGATCTCGCCCGAACGGAGGCGTTCTACCGCGACGGGCTCGATTTCCGCCGCCTCGGCCCGGTCGAACGTATCCCGAGCGCCGTACTGGATGCGCTCGGCCTTCCCGAGGCCAGCGGGGGGCGGTTGCGTATGGGGCTTGGGGACCAGAGCATCGAGTTCCTGGCCTTCGATACGCCCGGTCAGCGCTACCCCATCGGTGCCCTGGCCAACGATCCGTGGTTCCAGCACGCCGCCATCGTGGTCGCGGACATGAACCGCGCCGTCGCGCGCCTCGACGCCTTCGCACCCGTGCCGATCTCGCGCGGCGGTCCGCAGCGCCTGCCGCCCACCTCCGGAGGCGTCACAGCCTGGAAGTTCCGCGATCCCGACGGACATCCCCTGGAACTCCTGGCCTTTCCGGAGGGCGCGGGCGCCCGGCGTTGGGCCGAAGCCCCCGGCCTGTTTCGCGGCATCGATCATTCCGCCATCACGGTCGCGGACGCGGAATCCGCCATCGCATTCTTCCGCGACGCCCTCGGGCTGCACCTCGACGGACGGAGCCGCAACAGCGGGCACGAGCAGGCCGCCCTCGACGGCTTGGACGAGCCCGTGGTCGACGTGATCGCGCTCCGGCCCGACGCGGAGGCGGTGCCGCACGTCGAACTCCTGCATTACCGCGCGCCCGTTCCCACCGCCGCCCGCCGGCCCTTCACGGCCCGCGACCGGTTCACCTCCCGGCTCCGCTTCGGCCTCCGCGACCTGCCGGCCCTTCGCGACCGGCTCGCGCGCGACTGGCCGCACGTTCCGCTTCACGCCGCACGCGACGGCAGCGTGATCGGTCTCGCGGGGCCCGACGCCCACGGAATCCTGCTCATCGCGGAGGGCTGAGGCTGCCCCACCTCACATGAGCCCCGTGCAGGGCTCGGCCTTGACGCGCCCGGCCCCACGCGTCCAATGCCCGGCTTCGGAGTCCCTCGCGGAACTCCTCGGGGCTACCCGCCCCAATCCGGGCCCGTGAGGGGCCGCGGGAGGTCCGCGAGAGCCGCTCAGATCGGGACGCCCGCCGATGCCACCGCTCCTCGCCCTGCCGTTTCCCGCCATCGATCCGGTGGCGGTGGCCATCGGGCCGCTCACCATCAAGTGGTACGCGCTATCCTACATCGCGGGCCTGCTCGGCGGCTGGTTCTACGCCCGCCGGCTCGTGGCCATCGACCGGCTCTGGGGGGCCGGCAAGCGGCCGAGCCTCGACGACATCGACGATCTCATCGTCTGGGTGGCGCTCGGCGTCGTACTCGGCGGGCGCATCGGCTACGTGCTGTTCTACAACCTGCCCCTCTACCTGAACGACCCCCTGGAGATCCTCGCCATCCGCAACGGCGGCATGTCGTTCCATGGCGGGTTCCTCGGGGCGGTGCTGGCCATGGGTCTGTTCGCGCGCTCGCGGAATCTCGCGCCCTTCAGCCTGTTCGATCTCGCCGCCGTCACCGTCCCCATCGGGTTGTTCTTCGGCCGCATCGCGAATTTCGTGAACGGCGAGCTGTGGGGCCGTATCGCCCCGGACTTCGATTATGCCGTGGTGTTTCCCTCCGGCGGCCCCCTGCCCCGCCACCCGAGTCAGCTCTACGAGGCGGCCACGGAAGGCGCCCTGCTGTTCGGGGTGATGGCTGTGGCGGTACGGGTGTTCGGCTTCCGTAGGCCGGGACTTCTCAGTGGGATCTTCGTCCTCGGCTACGCCCTCGCCCGGACGTTCTGCGAGTTCTTCCGCGAGCCCGACCGGCAGCTCGGCTACCTCTTCGGCACCGAGGACTGGCGCACCGGCGGAATCACCATGGGGATGCTGCTCTGCGTGCCCATGGCGCTGGTCGGCATCGCCACCATTCTGCTCGCCGCCCGTGGCGTGACCGCACCGCGGGAATCCGTTTCCAAGCGACCCGATCCCGCCCGGACCGATCCGACGTGACGACGCCGCTCTTCGCAATTCTGCGCGACGAGATCCTCGCCACGGGGCCGATGCCGCTGGCGCGCTACATGGACGTCTGCCTCGGCCATCCGGTCCATGGCTATTATCGCACGCGCGATCCCCTCGGCGCGGCCGGGGATTTCACCACCGCGCCGGAAATCTCGCAGATGTTCGGCGAACTCGTCGGCATCTGGATCGCCGCCACCTGGGGTGCCCTCGGCGCGCCCGGCGACCTCGCACTGGTGGAACTCGGCCCCGGGCGCGGCACCCTGATGCAGGACGCGCTCCGGGCCCTCGCCCGCGCCGCCCCGGATCTTCGCCCCCACCTCCACCTCGTCGAGACGAGTCCGGTGTTGCGGGCTGCGCAGGCCGAACGTCTCGCCGCCGTCCGGCCGACCTGGCACGAGACGGTGGAGACCGTGCCGCCGGGGCCCGCCCTGGTGGTGGCCAACGAATTCTTCGACGCCCTGCCGGTGCGCCAGTTCCAGCGTACGGAGCGTGGCTGGTTCGAGCGCTGCATCGGCCTGACACCCGAGGGGGAGCGCCTCGCCTTCGGGCTCGGCGCTGAGCCCGATCCGCGCATCGTGCATCAAGCCCCTGTCGGCGTGATCCTCACCCTGCCGGGCGCCGCCCTCGACACAGTCCGCATCCTCGCCCGGCGCCTCGTGCGCGACCGGGGCGCCCTGCTGTCCATTGATTACGGTCATACGCAGCCGGGCTTCGGCGATTCGCTCCAGGCGGTGGCGCAGCACCGCTTCGTCGATCCCCTGGCGGCACCGGGGGAAGCCGACCTCACCACCCACGTGGATTTCTCCGCCCTGGCTCGGGCCGCCTCGGCCGAAGGCGCCCGGGTGCACGGACCGGTCGACCAGCGTGATTTCCTTCAGGCCCTTGGCCTCGGCGCGCGTGCCGAGCGCCTGGGAGCCGGCGCAACGCCGCAGCAGGCGGTTCGGATCGCCGCAGCCGTCTCGCGTCTCACAGATCCGACCCGGCGCGGCATGGGCAGCCTGTTCAAAGTGATGGCGATCTCCGATCCCGCCTTGGCCGCCCTGCCCGGACTTCCGACGCCCGACCGTTGACGCCCGTCCGAGGCCGCGGCTTCGCGAACCCTGCGTTTCCGGCAGCGGCCCGCCACCGTCGGATGTGATCAAGCCCCGCCTTGCAGGGACGGTAACCCGCGCTTCACCGATCCGTACGGCCGGGCTGGGAGGGGGATCGCACGACGCCCGGGTGGCCCCGGGCGCCGCGCGTCCACCGAGCCCGTTTCAGAAACTCACGGCCCGAACCCGGCGCACCTGCGGGATCGCGTCGATCTGCTTCAGCACCGCATCCGACACCGGCGCATCGACGGCGCACAAGCAGATGGCGCTGCCACCTTCCTCCTCGCGGCCAAGGTTGAACGTCGCCACGTTGACGTTCGCTTCGCCCAGGATGCTGCCCAGCCGCCCGATGAAGCCCGGCTTGTCGTGATTGCGCACGTAGAGCATGTGGCGCGCGAAGGCCGCGTCGATGGCGATGGAGCGGATCTCGATCACCCGGGGCTTGCCGTCGTGGAACACGGTCCCGGCCGCGTCGCGCGGCATGTCCTCGGCGTCGACAGTGATGCGGATCACCGATTCGAAATCCGTGACCGCACCCTCACGCTTGATCTCGTCGACGACGATCCCCCGCTCCCGGGCGAGCGCCGGGGCCGACACCATGTTGATGTCCTGCAGGAACGGCCGCAGCACACCCGTGATGGCGGCGGAGGTCAGCGCACGGGTGTTCATGGAGGCCACCGCCCCCTCGTAGATGATGCGGATGCCCTTGATCGGCGCCTCCGTGAGCTGCCCGAGGAACGAGCCGAGCTTTTCGGCGAGGGCCACGAACGGCTTCAGGCGCGGCGCCTCGTCGGCGGAGATGGAGGGGAAGTTGATGGCGTTGGTGATGGCGCCCTGGAGCAGGTAGTCGGACATCTGCTCGGCCACCTGCAGGGCGACGTTCTCCTGGGCCTCGTTGGTGGAGGCGCCGAGATGCGGCGTGCAGATGACGTTCGGATGCCCGAACAGCGGGTTCTGCTTGGCGGGTTCGGTGACGAACACGTCGAGGGCCGCGCCGGCGACATGACCGGAATCGAGGGCGGCCCGCAGGGCGACCTCGTCGACGAGGCCGCCGCGTGCGCAGTTGACGATCCGCACGCCGCGCTTGGTCTTGGCGATGGCCTCGGCCGAGAGGATGTTGCGGGTCTTGTCCGTCATCGGCACGTGCAGGGTGATGATGTCGGCCCGGGCCAGCAGGGCGTCGAGCTCGACTTTCTCGACGCCGAGCTCCACGGCACGCTCCGGCGACAGGTAGGGATCGTACGCCACCACCTTGAGCTTGAGGCCGATGGCCCGGTCGGCCACGATGGCCCCGATGTTGCCGCAGCCGATGATGCCCAGGGTCTTGGCCGTCAGCTCCACGCCCATGAAGCGGTTCTTCTCCCACTTGCCGGCCTGGGTCGAGGCGTCGGCCTGGGGCAGCTGGCGGGCCAGGGCGAACATCAGCGCGATGGCGTGCTCGGCCGTCGTGATGGAATTGCCGAAGGGCGTGTTCATCACGATGATGCCGCGGGCGGTCGCCGCCGCCACGTCGACGTTGTCGACGCCGATGCCGGCCCGGCCGATCACCTTGAGGCGACCCGCCTCGGCGATGACCTTGCTGGTGACCTTGGAGGCCGAGCGGATGGCGAGCCCGTCGTAATGGCCGATGATCGCCGTGAAGGCGTCCTTGTCCTTGCCGAGGTCGGGAATGAAGTCGACGTCGATGCCGCGGTCGCGAAAGATCTGCACGGCCGCATCGGAGAGAGCGTCGGAAATGAGCACCTTGGGAGCAGCCATGATGGCCTCCGGGTTCTAGGAAAAGGGATTTTGGGGTTTGGCGCAGGGCACCTCGCCCCTTTCCTGCGGATGACCGTTTTCACACGGATCGCGGGCAGCGCGGGCCCCCACACATTCCAGGAGAGGGACAGGGTGAGGTGTGTGACCTTTTCGGATGGTTCGCACACCTCACCCCAACCCTCTCCTTCCAGGAGAGGGGGCCGGTCGCGCCTTTCATGAACCCCTTCGGGCCTTCAGAACGGCGACGGTGCGGGTGTACGAATCCGGCATCCTCCCCCGCAGAGGGGGGGCGGCCCTACGCGGCCTGCGCGAGCTTCGCCTTCTCGGCGGCGAACGCCCAGTCGAGCCACGGCATCAGCGCTTCGAGGTCCGAGGCCTCCACCGTGCCACCGCACCAGATGCGCAGGCCCGCCGGGGCATCGCGATAGGCGCCGATGTCGTAGGCGATGCCCTCGCGGTCGAGGGTGTCGGCGATCCCCTTGGCCACGGCCTCGACGGCCTTTTCACCCTTCGCCAGAACGTCCGGATCGGTGATCACGAGGCACACGCCGGTGTTGGTGTAGGTGGCGGCATCGGCGGCGAGATGGCCGATCCATGGGGTGCGGGCGACCCAGTCGTGGACCACCTTCGCGTTGGCGTCGGCACGGGCGAAGAGCGCCTCGAGGCCGCCGATGCTCTTGGCCCAGTTCAGCGTGTCGAGGTAATCCTCCACTGCCAGCATCGAGGGCGTGTTGATGGTGTCGCCCTTGAAGATGCCCTCGATGAGCTTGCCGTCCTTGGCCATGCGGAAGACCTTCGGCACGGGCCAAGCCGGCGTATTGCCCTCGATGCGCGCGACGGCACGGGGCGAGAGCACGATCATGCCGTGCGCGGCCTCGCCGCCCATGACCTTCTGCCAGGAGAAGGTTACGACATCGAGCTTGTCCCAGGCGAGCGGCATGGCGAAGGCGGCCGAGGTGGCGTCGCAGATGGTGACGCCCTCGCGGTCGGCCGCGATCCAGTCGCCGTCGGGCACGCGGACGCCGGCGGCGGTGCCGTTCCAGGTGAAGATCACGTCGTTGTGCCGGGTATCGACGGCGGACAGATCCGGCAGGATGCCGTAATCCCCCACATGGACCTTCGGGGAAATCTTGAGTTCCTTGAGGGCGTCCGTGACCCATTCGAGGCCGAACGCCTCCCAGGCCACGACCTCGACGGTGCGCGTCCCCAGCATCGACCACATGGCCATCTCGACGGCACCGGTGTCGGAAGCCGGAACGATGCCGATGCGGTAATCGGCCGGCACCTGCAGCACGGTGCGGGTGAGGTCGATGGCTTCCTTGAGCTTGGCCTTGCCGATCACCGAGCGGTGGGAGCGCCCGAGGGCGGCGCCTTCGAGGGCCTGGAGGCTCCAGCCGGGGCGCTTGGTGCAGGGACCGGACGAGAAATTCGGCACGCGGGGGCGCGTGGTGGGTCGGCTCATGGTGGTCATCCTTACAGATGAAAGCTCCTCGTTGGGGAGGAGTGGCCCGCCCGGAGCAGTGAACCGCGCGCGGCGTCGGGGCAAGTTTCTTTTTATGAAACTCAGTTGGCTTTCGATAAAAGCCGTTTGAGGCAGCCTACAGACGGCTTATTCGCCCCACCATGACTTGTGTCTCACCGCTCGGACGGGTCGAGCAGGTCCGGCCGGCGTTCGCGGGTGAGGCGGAGGGCCTCCTCGCCGCGCCAGCGCGCGATGGCACCGTGATTGCCGCCGGTGAGCACGTCCGGGATGGTTCGCCCCTCCCAGTCCCGGGGCCGGGTGTAGTGCGGGTATTCGAGGCGCCCGCCCTCGAAGCTCTCCTCGACGCCCGAGGCTAGCTTGCCCATGACGCCGGGGAGCAGGCGCACGCAGGCATCGAGCAGGGTCAGGGCTGCGATTTCGCCGCCGGACAGGATGTAGTCGCCGATGGAGACCTCCTCCAGGCCGCGTCCGGCGATGACCCGCTCGTCGACGCCCTCGAACCGGCCGCAGACGACGACGACGCCCGGCCCCGCGCTCAGAGCGCGCACGCGGGCTTGGGTCAGGGGTTTTCCGCGCGGGCTCATGAGCAGGCGCGGGCGCGGATCGTCCCCCGGGGCCGCCGCGTCGAGGGCCGCCGCCAGCACGTCGCAGCGTAGCACCATGCCGGCCCCGCCCCCGGCGGGGGTGTCGTCCACGGCGCGGTGGCGGCCGAGGCCGTGCTCGCGAATCTGGCGAGCCTCCAGGGTCCAGGTGCCCCGCGCCAGGGCTTCGCCCGAGAGGGAGTGACCAAGCGGCCCGGGAAACATCTCGGGGTAGAGGGTGAGGAGGGTGGCGCGCCAGGCCGTGCGGTCTTGAGCCGTGCTGTCTTGGTCTGCGGGGTCCTGAGTCGTGCTGTCTTGAGCAGTGCGGTCTTGAGTCATGATGCTCCATGACGCGGGCTGGGGCGGCGGGTCAACGCACGACGGGCGGGCACCTTTGCCGGCCGGGGCCGGTTGTCCCGCCATGATGCGCTTCGCTCCGCTTGCCGCCGCTCTCCTCGGCCTCCTTCCCGTGCCGGCGCACGCCGCCGAGCCCCTCGGGCCGCCGGGTCTCCCGGCCGCCGCCTTCCCGAAACCCGACCGGCCGGTGGCGGAGATCATCGCGCCGCTCTGGGCCCAGGAAGGGCAGCGCGACTGGGTCGACGAGGTCGGGCAGGTCGCGCGCCTCATGGGGATCGGGCCGGGCCAGACCGTGGCCGATATCGGTGCGGGCAGCGGCTACTATACCGTGCGGCTTGCGACGTGGGTCGGCCCGCAGGGCCGCGTGCTCGCCGAGGACGTGACCCCGGATTACCTCGCGGGCCTCGAACGCCGCGTGGCGACGCTCCCCAACGTCACGGTGGTGCGGGGCGAGGCGCACGACCCCCGTCTGCCCCCGGTCTCCGTCGATGCCGCGGTTCTCGTTCACATGTACCACGAGATCACCCAGCCCTTCGGCCTGCTGTACAATCTGGCGACGGCGATGAAGCCCGGCGGCCGGGTCGGCATCGTCGACGCCGACGCGATTCCCTCCCGCCACGGCACGCCGCCGGCCCTGCTGCGCTGCGAACTCGCCGCCATCGGTTACCGGGAGACTGGGTTTCAGGTCCTCGACGGTGGCGTCGGCTACCTGGCGATCTTCGAAGCCCCCGCCGTCGCGGCCCGGCCGGAGCCCGCCGCGATCCGGCCCTGCCGGGACACGGCGACCCGCACCGCCCCGACGCCGCGCTGAGGGTGGTTCACCCTTCGGTAGCGGGCTTGGCGCTACGGTCCCGACGAACTTTTCGACGGGAGGCGCGGCGTGATCCTCGGCCTGTGGCTCGACTTTCCGGTCTGGCTGATCTTCACCAGCCTGGGCGGTGTCTTCGCGGGAGCCACCGGGCTCCTCGTGCTCCTGACCAACTCGCGCCGGACCCGGCCAATCCTGTTGCGCCTCGGCACCGGCATGGTACCGGCCTATTTCACCGCGATCTCGGTGCTGCTCGCCCTGCTCACGGGTACCGTCGCCAACGATGCGTGGGAGCGCCAGCGTCAGGCGGGGCGGGTGGTGCAGAACGAGCGCTCGAACCTCCTGGCGGCCCACGATCTCAGCCTCGCCACGGTGTCGGACATGAGCGAGATCCGCGCCGCCCTCGTGACCTACGCCAACGCCCTGATCCTGGACGAATGGCCGAAGATGACGGACGGGCTGTCGTCGCCCGTGGCGGGGGCCGCCCTGGGTCGCCTGATGGCGGTGTCGGCCGACCCCAAGCACGAGGCGGCGGGCCGGGCCGCCCATGCCCTCCTGCTCGACGCCGTGATGAACCTGCGTACGGCCCGGGGTGAACGCCTCGCGCTCAGCGACGCGCAGGGGGATCAATCGAAATGGCTGACCCTGATGGTTCTGGCCGGGCTGACCCTCGTCGCCATCGGCCTCGTCCACCTCGAACGCCCCGTGGCGCAGGCGACGACGCTCGTCATGTTCTCCATCGCCATGGTGACGACTTTGGGGGTCGTCGCCCTGCACGAGCGCCCGTTCGACGGCCCCATGGCGCGAAGCCCGGCGCCCATCGAACGGGCGAAGGCGGTGATGGTGGAGGGGCGGGGTTAGGGCGGGCGCCTCAGGGCTGGTGTGCCCGTCGCGATGTTGTTCGCGCTGTCCTGCCCTTCATCGAAGGACCAGGAACAGATTGGCATGACAGGAAGCGAGATCGCCCGGATTCATGCGATCGAGGATCGCCGCTGTGCGGGAGCGCCGTTCCGGCCCTAGACGGGCTCCTCCGGCGGGCGCGGCCCGGCCGGAGCGAACAGGTCGTCGGGGGGATCGATCACGACCCGGCCGCCGGCGATGTCGAGTTCCGGCACGAAGGCCTTGGTGAAGGGCAGCAGCGCCGTGGCGCCGCCGAGCGCCGGCTTGATCTCCAGGAGATCGCCGCCGCCGTAATTCGGCACGTCCGCGACGGTGCCGAGGCGGGTGCCCGCGGTGTCGACCACGTCGAGACCCACGAGATCGGCGGTGAAGAACTCGTCCGCGTCCGCCACGGTGCCGAGACGCTCGCGGGGCAGGTAAAGGGCGAGGCGGTTGAGGCTTTCCGCCCCCGTGCGGTCGGTCACGCCCTTGACCCGCACCACGAGGAGGTCGGGCGCGGCACCGCCGGCCTGGCGCAGGTCGGTGAGTTCGATGCGGCGGCCGTCGGCGCCGAGGAGCGGGCCGTAGGACGCGATGGCCTGCGGGTCGCCGGTGTAGGATTTCAGGCGGATCTCGCCGTTGAGCCCATGCGCCCGGCCGAACTCGCCCATCTGGACGAGGCTCGGATCGGTGGCGGGCAGGGGCGCATCGGCATCGGGCCTCAGTCGGTGGGCCGAAGTCGGTACGCTCTCGCCGATGCGTCCGGGACGCGCGCGGCGTCCGCCGTCCCCGTGGGGCGTGTGACCGGGGGGACGGCGGGCCATCGCTGGCGCCTCAGGCCGCGGCGTCTTCGGCCGGGGCAGCGGCCTTCTCGGCGCGCTTGGCGGCGCGCTCCTTGGCCTTCTCGCCCGGCTCGGCCTTCTGCGGGTTGTTGCGCACGGGGCGCTTGGCGAGGCCGGCGGCGTCGAGGAAGCGCAGGACGCGGTCGGTGGGCTGGGCGCCCTTGGCGAGCCAGGCCTGGATCTTGTCGGACTCCAGCACGATGCGGGCCGGATCGTCCTTGGCCTTCATGGGATCGTACACGCCGACCTTCTCGATGAAGCGGCCGTCGCGGGGCGCGCGGGCGTCGGCGACGACGATGCGGTAGTACGGGCGCTTCTTGGCGCCGCCACGGGTGAGACGGATCTTGAGGGACATGATGTCTACTTTCTCTCTTCGATTGCGTTGTGATTGGCCGCAATCGTCTGGTGGTGCCGGATGACTTCCTTGACCACGAAGGTCAGGAAGGTCTCGGCGAAATCGGGATCGAGCTTGGCGTCGATCGCGAGTTTGCGCAGGCGGGCGATCTGCATCGACTCCCGCCCGGGATCGGAGGCGGGCAGGCCCTTGCGGGCCTTCAGCTCGCCGACCCGCTGGGTGCAGCGGAACCGCTCGGCGAGCAGGTAGATCAGGGCGGCATCGAAATTGTCGATGCTCTCGCGCAGGCGCACGAGTTCGGGGTCGATCCCCTGCGCCGCCATGGTCTCGGGGCCGCTCATTTCTTTTTCCCCGGCAGAAAGCCGCCGAGGCCGGGCAGGCCCTTGCCGCCGAGCCCCGGAAGGCCCGGCATCTTGCCCCCACCGCCGAGGCCCGGGGGCATCGGAGGCAGCTTGCCGCCGAACTGCTTCTGCATGTCGGCGATCATCTCGGGCGTCGGCTCCGGCATGCCCGGAGGCAGGCCCGGCATCCCGCCGCCGCCCATTCCGCCACCCATGCCGAACATGGAGCCGAGGGCCTGGCCGATGCCGCGCTTGCCCGAACCCATGGCCTTCATCATGTCGGCCATGGTCCGGTGCATCTTGAGGAGCTTGTTCAGCTCCTCGACCTTCGTCCCCGAACCCGCCGCGATGCGCTTCTTGCGGGAGTTCTTGAGGATGTCGGGATTCTTGCGCTCCTGTGCGGTCATCGACGAGATGATGGCGCGCTGGCGGGCGAACATCTTCTCGTCGAGGTTGGCGTTCTCGACCTGCTTCTTGATCTGGCCCATGCCCGGAAGCATGCCCATCAGGCCGCCGATGCCGCCCATCTTCTCCATCTGGGCGAGCTGCATCGACAGGTCGTCGAGGTCGAACTTGCCCTTGCGCATCTTCTCCGCGGTGCGGAGCGCCTGCTCGTGGTCGATGGTCTCGGCCGCCTTCTCCACGAGGGAGACGATGTCGCCCATGCCAAGGATGCGGTTGGCGACGCGGGAGGGGTGGAACTCCTCGAGCGCATCGACCTTCTCGCCGGTGCCCACGAGCTTGATCGGCTTGCCGGTGACGGCGCGCATGGACAGCGCCGCGCCGCCGCGCGAATCGCCGTCCATGCGGGTGAGCACGATGCCGGTGACGCCGAGGCGCTGGTCGAAGGCCCGGGCGGTGACGACCGCGTCCTGGCCGGTCAGGGCGTCGGCCACCAGCAGAACTTCGTGCGGGTTGGTGGCGGCCTTGACCTCGGCCGCCTCCTGCATCAGCGCCTCGTCGAGGGTGGTGCGGCCGGCGGTGTCGAGCATCACCACGTCGAAGCCGCCGAGGCGGGCCGCGTCCATGGCGCGCCGGGCGATCTGCACGGCCGACTGGCCGGCGACGATGGGCAGGCTCTCGACCTCGACCTGACGCGCCAGGATCGCCAGCTGCTCCATGGCGGCCGGGCGGCGGGTGTCGAGGGAGGCGAGCAGCACCTTGCGCTTGTCGCGCGAGGCCAGCCGGCGGGCGATCTTGGCCGTCGTGGTGGTCTTGCCCGAGCCCTGGAGGCCGACCATCAGGATGGCGACGGGGGCGGGCGCGTTGAGGTCGATGAGCCCGACATCCGAGCCCAGCATCGCGGTCAGCTCGTCGTTGACGATCTTGACGACCATCTGGCCGGGGGTGACCGACTTGACGACGATGGCACCGACGGCCTTCTCGCGCACCTTCTCGGTGAAGTCGCGCACCACTTCGAGGGCGACGTCGGCCTCGAGCAGGGCGCGCCGGACCTCCCGCAGGGCGGCCGTGACGTCGGCCTCCGTGAGAGCGCCGCGGCGCGTCAGCCCCGAGAGAATGCCGGACAGGCGATCGGACAGGCCTTCGAACATGCGTCAGGCTCCCTGGACCAGGATCGTCACGGCGAATCCCGTTCCGTCACGTCTCGTCACGCCGTCGCGCATCACTGGTTGACGCCTGCGCTCGCCGCCCGGCGCGCCTGGAGGGCGTTCTCGAAGCTGCGCACCGCACGGGCGAACTTGTCCCGGCATTCGGGATTGCAGAAGCCCACGACGGCGCCGTTGTAGAGGGTCAATGCATCGGCCGAAATCGGCTTGCCCGACCAGGGGCAGACGTCGTTGACCGCGTCCGCGAGGCGCAGCGGTGTGTTCGACGTGTCGGGCGTGGCGTTGGGCATGCGGCTTTCGAACGAACGGGGGATCGACGCCCTCTACCCCAACGCGAAGCTCGCCCGAGGGCGCATCGCGCTGTCGGGCGTTGACCTCCGGCCTCATGGGGCCGGTCGGCGTTCGTGCTGACGATCGGATCGTCGGAATCGATTGGGTTCGGTTAGGACGCCGACACCCGCGAGTCAAGTTTCTCAAACGGTGGAGCGGGTTCCGACCGTGAACAGATCGGCTTCCTACGGTCCGCAGAATGCATGCCCCCTCCCCCAAAGACCGGGCGAACATCGGCGCGCGCCGGCATCGCTCTCGCACAGGCTGGCCTCGCCGAGGCGTTCTGACGTAAAGGCTCGGCCTCCCGCCCGGCCCCTCACCTCTCGGACGCGCGCCATGAAGATCGACGGCCAGCCCTACCGCACCATCTTCCCCGATGCCGACGGCGCCTCCGTGCAGGTGATCGACCAGACCCGACTGCCCTTCGCGTTCGAACTGAAGCGTCTCGCCTCCATGCACGAGGCCGGCACCGCCATCCGCACCATGGTGGTGCGCGGCGCGCCCCTCATCGGCGTGGCGGCGGCCTACGGCCTGGCGCTCGGCCTCGCCGAGGATTCGTCCGATGCCGGCATCGAGCGGGCGGTGGAGTTCCTCGCCGACACGCGCCCGACGGCCATCAACCTGCGCTGGGCGCTCGACCGGGTCGCGGCCAAGCTGCGCACGGTGCCTGAGACCGAGCGCGCCGCCTTCGCATACGCCGAGGCCGGGCGCATCGCCGAGGAGGATGTGGAGAGCTGCCACGCCATCGGGGTGCACGGCGCCGAGATCCTGGCCGAGATCCACGCGAAGACCGGCCGCACCGTCAACGTCCTGACCCATTGCAACGCCGGCTGGCTCGCCACCGTCGATTGGGGCACGGCGCTCGCCCCCATCTACGTCGCGCACGATGCCGGCGTGCCGGTCCACGTGTTCGTGGACGAGACCCGGCCGCGCAACCAGGGCGCGGCGCTCACGGCCTTCGAGCTCAACGCCCACGGCGTGCCCCACACGGTCATCGCCGACAATGCCGGCGGCCATCTCATGCAGCACGGCCGCATCGACCTCTGCATCGTCGGCTCCGACCGCACCACGGCCTCGGGGGACGTCTGCAACAAGATCGGCACCTACCTGAAGGCCCTGGCGGCCTCCGACAACGGGATCCCGTTCTACGCCGCCCTGCCGTTCTCGACCATCGACTGGACCCTCGACGACGGCGTGGCCCAGATCCCCATCGAGGAGCGCGACGGCCGCGAGGTCTCGCACCTCACCGGCCGCCTCCCCGACGGCGCCTTCGCGACCATCGAGGTGGTGTCGCCCGGCAGCCCCGTGGCCAACCCCGCTTTCGACGTCACCCCGGCCCGCCTGGTGACGGGCATCATCACCGAGCGCGGCGTGGCGCGCGCGAGCGCGGACGGGTTGCTGTCCCTGTATCCGGAGCGGCGGGCGGCGGCGTAGACGCCCTCAACTCTCGTCTTCGGCCTGATTTCTGGGCGTCAGACCAAGAAAAACGACGAGGGCACGATCGAGCCGAACGCTGTCCACGGCGTCGAGCGTCCCGCGACGCCGTCCAAGCTTCGATTTCGGAACGGTCGTGATTTTGTCGACCATCAGACGGGATACAGCGCGCAGGCCGTTGCTGGGATTCGGCATCACAGCGAGACGGATCAGGGGCGCATCTGTCGGGTCGGTCGTGAACGCACAGATCGTGATGGAGTCGGTCGCGTCGAACCGATCCTCTTGAAGGATGACGACGGGTCGGGGTTTTCCAGCACAGTCCTTTCCGCCCGAGACGGTCCAGATCTCGCCGCGTTTCACGCATCGTCCCAGCGCGAGACCGAATCGATGAAATCCTGGTCGTCGGCGGCCTCCGCACGCGATGCAACGGCCGCGGCCTGCCGATGGGCTTCCGCTTCGAAGGCGGCCGCACGCGGATCGGGTACCCAGATCCGCACCGGCCGCAACCCCTGACGGCGGAGCCGATCGTGACGCTCCCGGATCGTCTCCGTGGTGCGTTCGGTCTTCGAAGCAACACTCACGTTCCATCTCCCCAGAAGACATCGAGTGTGCGCCGCCTCGACGTGAATGCCAAGGCACACGATTGGTCGGAGAGACACACGACGCAACAGGCCGCCTCCGCGCTCATTGAACGGGCGCCCACTGCCAGAACACCGACCCGGTGAACTCGAACACCTTGGTGCCGTGCTGGTTCACCGCCGTGTTGTGGTGGGTCGCGAGGCCCCAGCCGGGGCGGGAGGCCGATCGGCGCTTGGCCGTGAGGGCGCAGGCATAGCGCAGGGTGTCGCCGGCATAGACCGGGGCGAGCCAGCGCATGTCGCGGAATCCCGGCGAGGGTCCGAGCTGCGGCACCGGGCCCGACCGGGCGGTGAGCGCCATGTCGCGGGCGCGGGTGATGTGGAGGCGCTTCATCCAGACGGCGGCCGTGTGCCAGCCGGATGCGCAGAGCGCGCCGAAATGGGTCTCCCGAGCCGCGGCCGGATCGAGGTGGAAGGCCTGCGGATCGTAGGCCTTCGCATAGGCCACAATTGCTTCGGGCGTGAAGAGGTGATGCCCGAGGTCGCGGGCGACCCCGATGGGGGCATCCGCGAGGAAATCGAGCTGCACCGCGTCGGTCCCCTCCGCGGGTGCGCTCGGCTCGATGGGATTGACCACACGCGGCGGCAGCGGCGTGCCCCCCCGGCGGGCGAACATCACCGTGAAGGCCTGGGTCATCACCGCCTCGTCGCGGCCGTTGCGCAGGGTCAGGTCGAACCGCACGAAGCCGCGGTCGGGCTTGGTGTTCGAGGCCCGGCAACTGTCGACCTTCACGGAGATGCCGAGGGTATCCCCTGGCAGCACCGGCCGCAGCCAGCGCAGCTGCAGGACACCGGGCGAGCCCATGGAGGTCGCGCCCCGGAAGACGTGCTTCTGCAGGAGCCGCATGCCGAAGCCGGCGCTCTGCCAGCCCGAGCCGATGAGCTGCCCGACGAAAGTCGCCTCGGCCGCCGTCTCGTCGAGGTGGAACGGCTGCGGATCGAACTCCCGCGCGAAGGCGACGAGCTCCTCGCGGGTCACGGTGATCGGCCCGCCCTCGATGACGGCGCCGGTGGTGAAATCCTCGAAAGCGATACCGGTCATGCGCCCGCTCAGTTGGCGAAGCGGAAGTGCAGCACGTCGCCGTCCTGAACCACGTACTCCTTGCCCTCGAGACGAAACTTGCCGGCCTCCTTGGCGCCGCTCTCGCCCTTGAGGGCGACGTAGTCGGCGAACGCGATGGTCTCGGAACGGATGAAGCCCTTCTCGAAGTCCGTGTGAATCACGCCCGCCGCCGCCGGCGCCCGCGTGCCCTTCTCGATGGTCCAGGCGCGGGCCTCCTTCGGGCCGACCGTGAAGTAGGTGATGAGGCCGAGAAGCTCGTAGCCGGCGCGGATGACGCGGTTGAGGCCGGGCTCGGCCAGACCCACCGCCTCGAGAAAGTCGCCCTGATCGGCGACCGGCATCACCGCGATCTCGCTCTCGATCTTGGCCGAGACCACGACCGCCTTGGCGCCCTCGGCCTTGGCCTGCGCCAGCACCGCGTCGGAATAGGCGTTGCCCTTGTCGGCGTCGCCCTCGTCGACGTTGCAGACATAGAGGACGGGCTTCGCCGTCATCAGACCGAGGGTCTGGAACAGGGCCTCCTCCTCGGGCTTGCGGGGAACGAGGCGGGCCGGCTTGCCCTCGCGCAGGAGCGGCAGGGCGCGGTTCACGAGGTCGAGGGCCTCCTTGGCCTCCTTGTCGGCGCCCTTGGCCTTCTTCTCCAGGGCGAACAGGCGCTTCTCCAGGCTGTCGAGGTCGGCGAGCATCAGTTCGGTCTCGATGGTCTCGATGTCGGCCTTCGGATCGACCTTGCCCTCCACATGGGTCACGTCGCCGTCGGTGAAGCACCGCACCACGTGGGCGATGGCATCGACTTCGCGAATGTTGGCGAGGAACTGGTTGCCGAGGCCCTCGCCCTTCGAGGCGCCGCGCACGAGGCCGGCGATGTCCACGAAGGTGAGCCGCGTCGGGATGATCTCCTTCGAGGCGGCGATCTTCGCCAGATCGTCGAGGCGCGGATCCGGCACCGCCACCTCGCCGACATTCGGCTCGATGGTGCAGAACGGATAGTTCGCCGCCTGCGCCGCCGCCGTCTGCGTCAGCGCGTTGAACAGGGTCGACTTGCCGACGTTCGGCAGGCCGACGATACCGCATTTGAAGCCCATGGTGTCAGTTCCGTTGAAACACGTCGTTTGGCGACGCTTGAAAGGGATCGATGAGGGTCAGCCCCTCGAAAACCGTGCCGTGTCCCATATCCTCGGTGAGGAAGAACCGGCAGCCGGCCAGCGAAGCACCTGCCACGAGCAGGCAGTCGAACCATTGATATCCAAGCCGGTTTCGGACGGACCATGCCAATTCCACGTCCTCCTCCGAGATCGGACGATCGCCCCAGCTTCGCAGGGCCGCGATGTCCGAGCGAATGTCGTCCGCTGAGCGATGGCTCTCCTTCTTCAGGAGCCACCGAGTCAGTTCGTTGAGAACCTGAAGATTGGTGCGCGCCCGCCCGCTCGCTCCGACCGTTCCAAGCCAGGAGCGAGCCCGCTCGCGCTTCGTCGCATTGCGGTCGTCTCGTGCGTAGATGAGAACGTTCGTATCGATGAAAACGAGATCAGTCGTAGAGATCATCGCGTGAAGGAGCCTTCCCGTTCTCATCGGTGAGAAGGAGAAGGGGCCCGGCCAGGAATTGCTCGAGCGCTTCGAGCTGATTGAGCGGACGTCCAACTCGGACTTCGACCGTCTCGGCGATGAATTTCGACAAGCTCTTACCGTCCCGCGCCGCCGCCACACGAGCGCGTTGCAGAACCGCGTCGTCCATTGTCACCGTGACATTCTTCATCGCCCGCTCCCCAGTTCCGCACCCGATATCGTGTCCCCGTGTTTTCGTGTCAATTCGCAGCCTCAAGCGGGCTTGCCCGAACTCGCCCGTTCGCCGACGCCCTTGACGTCGTCCCAGCCGCGCCCCGCCATGGCGAGGTGAACCTTGTTCTGGAAGCTCGCATCCTCGCCCGCCGCCAGCAGGGCGATGTGGTCGGCGATGGCCCGGTTGAGATCGTCGAGCCAGGGCCCCTCGTCCTTGGCGAAATCGTTGAGCACGTAGGCGTGGACCAGGGCCTTGTCGCCCGGATGCCCGATTCCGAGGCGGACCCGGTGATAGTCGTTGCCGCATTGGGCCGTGATCGAGCGCAGGCCGTTATGCCCGGCATTGCCGCCGCCGAGCTTCACCCGGACCTTGGCCGGGGCGAGGTCGAGTTCGTCGTGCAGCACGATCACGCTGCCGAGGGGGATCTTGAAGAAGCGCTGCACCTCGGCGACGGACCGGCCCGAGTCGTTCATGAAGGTCTGCGGCTTGAGCAGGACCGCGCGCTCGGTTCCCAGGACCGCCTCTGCGATCTCACCCTGGAACTTCTTCCGCCACGGACCGGCCCGGTGCACCCGCGCGATCTCGTCGAGGGCGAGGAAGCCGATGTTGTGGCGGTTGCGGGCGTAGCGGGCGCCCGGATTTCCGAGGCCGACGATCAGGCGCATGGCGCGACGTTTCCTGCCGAACGAGGGAGAACCGGACCAGCGAGGGAGTCTGGGAACAGGTGAAAAGGGTCTGGAAACAGGAATGCCCCGACCTCGCGGCCGGGGCATCCTCAGGGACGTGAAACCGGGGGGAGCCCCAGTCTCAGTCCTCCTTCTTCTCGTCCTCGGCGGCCTCGGCGGCCTCCTCGATCTTCTCTTCGGCGGCTTCGGCCGACTGGGCCTCGGCGATGGCGGCCTCCTCGGCCTCCACCTCGGCGCCGAGCACCGTCGGCGGCACGACGTTGGCGACGGTGGCGTCGGGTTCACCCGTAAAGGTGGCGCCAGCCGGCAGCTTGACGTCGGCGATGTGGATGGCGTCGCCGATCTCGCGGCCGGTCAGGTCGATCTCGACGGCCTCGGGGATCGCATCGGGGGCGACTTCGAGGGCCAGGGTGTGCAGCACGATGTTGAGGGTGCCGCCGCGCTGTTTGATGCCGGGGGCCGCGTCCTCGTTGATGAAGTGCACCGGCACCTCGACGGTGATGGACTGGCCGGCGACGACGCGCAGGAAGTCGACATGCAGCGGCACGCCGTTGACCGGGTCGAGCTGGAAGTCGCGCGGGATCGCACGGGTCTTCTTGCCGCCAGCGTTGATCTCGAACAGCGTGGTCTTGAAACCGCCGGCGTAGATCAGGGTGCGGGTGCGGATGAGGTCGATGGCGATGGCCTGCGGGGCCTGGCCACCGCCGTAGATGACGGCGGGAACTTGGCCCTGGCGACGAACGGCCCGGGCGGCCCCCTTGCCGACCCGGTCGCGTGCCACGGCCTCAAGCGTCTTGACTGCGCTCATGGCGTGATCCTTCAAAGATTGAAACAAGCCGGGGAACAACGAAAGGCCGCCCGAAACGGACGGCCACACCGAACCCCGATTCGCGCCCGTGCCTCCAAGGGTGTCTGGCGGGCGCGGGTTGCCTATAGCCTGGGGGGCGCCCGGGTTCAAGGACCCGCCCCGCACGACGCCGGAGGGACAGTGGCCCCCGGATGGACGCGAACGCGTCGGCTTCAGGCGAAGGTGCCGGGGGCAGCGCCGCCCGGACTTCTTCTGTCGACGCCGTTCGGATAAGCCTCATCGAGATCCTGGAGAGGCCCCGCGATGTTCCCCAAGCCCCACGCCGCGCTCGTGCCGAACACCTTCGCGTTCGAGGAACTGCCGCTGGTCAAGCCGACGGGGTTTCGCGAATACGATGCACGCTGGCTGTTCCCGCAGGACATCAACCTGATGGGCGTGCAGGCGCTGGGCCTTGGCATCGGCACCCTCGTGCACGAGATGGGCGTGCGCCCCGACATCGTCACGGGCCACGATTTCCGGGCCTACTCGTCCTCCATCAAGCTCGCCCTCATCGCCGGCATGCAGGCGGCGGGCCTGCGGGTGAAGGATGTCGGCCTCGCCCTGTCACCCATGGCGTATTTCGGGCAGTTCGCCCTCGATTGCCCGTGCGTGGCCATGGTCACCGCCTCGCACAACGACAACGGCTGGACCGGCGTGAAGATGGGCGCCAACCGGCCCATGACCTTCGGCCCCGAGGAGATGGGCCGCCTGAAGGAGATCGTGCTGGGTGGAACCTACCGCTACCGGGATGGGGGCGCCTACGAGTTCGTCGAGGGGTTTTCGCAGGTCTACCTCGCCGATCTGAAGGCGCGGGCGAAACCGATCTCGCGAAAACTCAAGGTGGTGGCCGCCTGCGGCAACGGCACGGCCGGAGCCTTCGCGCCGCAACTTCTCGAGGCCCTGGGCGTCGAGGTGATCCCCCTCGATGTCGACCCGGACTACACCTTCCCACGCTACAACCCGAACCCCGAGGACATGGCGATGCTGCACGCCATCGCGGCGCGCGTGAAGGAGACGGGGGCGGATGTCGGCCTCGGCTTCGACGGCGACGGCGACCGCTGCGGCGTGGTCGACGACGAGGGCGCGGAGATCTTCGCCGACAAGATCGGCGTCATGCTCGCCCGCGACCTCGGCAAGCTGCATCCCGGCGCCACCTTCGTGGTCGACGTGAAGTCGACGGGGCTCTACCACACCGACCCCGAGCTCCAGGCGCTGGCGGTCCGGACGGATTACTGGAAGACGGGGCATTCCTACATCAAGCGCCGGGTCAACGAGCTCGGGGCGCTTGCCGGTTTCGAGAAGTCGGGGCATTTCTTTTTCAACGAACCGATCGGGCGCGGCTACGACGACGGACTGCTCACCGCCATCGCGGTGATCGAGATGCTCGACCGCAATCCAGAGCGTTCCATGGCCGACCTCTACCGGGCGTTGCCGAAGACCTGGGGCTCGCCGACCATGTCGCCCCATTGCGCCGACGAGGTGAAGTACGGGGTGGTCGAGGCCGTGACCGCGCGGTTCCGGGCTATGTTGGACGCGGGCGAGACCCTCGCGGGCGCCAGGATCACGGACCTCGTCACCGTCAACGGCGTCCGTGTCGCGACCGAGGACGGCACCTGGGGACTGGTGCGGGCCTCGTCGAACAAACCCGAACTCGTGGTGGTAATCGAAAGCCCGATCTCGGAGGACCGCCTCCACGCCATGTTCGCGGCGGTGGACGGGGTGCTGCGCGAGAACGACGGGGTCGGTGCCTACAACCAGACCCTCTGAGGAAGCGAAGGGGGAAGGCTGTCTACTTCCCGCCGACCGCCATGGCACGGCGGGCTTCGGCCTGGCCGCTGACTTCGCCGAAATAGCGCGTCGAGTCGCCGAGCTGCGCCGAGGGCTGGCAATTGGGCGTGCACGAATACGATTCGCGCTCCAGGCCACGCTGCACCGTGACGACGGCGGCCTGGGGCGCCTGCACGCTGATGGTGGATTCGGCCAGCATGTTGCCGCCGCGGTCGAGGGCGATGAGGTTGGTCGAGCCGAAGCTCTTGCCCGTGAGGATGAGGACGCCGTTCTTCTGAAGGGACACGTCGGCGATGATCGGATTGCCGACGATGACCGTCTGTGTGTTCTCCGGCAAGCGGATCACCTTGGCGTTGTCCACCGTCACCGTCACCAAAGTCGGCGCCTGCGCGGCGGCCGGTCCGAGGGCGGCGGCGAGCAGAAGGGCGGCGAGCAACGGTACCACCGCATGGGACGCGGTGGATCGGAAAGCTGGGAAACGGTCGTCCATGGGGATCACTCGTGCCTGGGGACCGCACCCGCGCGGATTGGGGCGGCGGTCGACCGCGTTCGTCGAGCCGACGGATCACCAAAACACAGGGAGGGTAAACAGGCCCCTAAGGACGGGCCGTGACCGGGCACGACACCGGCGAACCGCCTCCTCCATCGTCTTCGCAGACGGTCTAGTCTTTACGATAGCTTTACCATGCTGCGATCGGACCGGACGAGCCCAGGTTTCGGCGACTCGTTTAACCGATTTGCAACGTGGGACGGGCAATGTCGTTTCTGTCGCCGGACGAAACGTGACGATCTTCGACGGCACCTGATTTCTTCTCGGTCGAACAAGGATCCTGCGTCATGACGAACATCTTCAAGCGTTTTGCCTCCGACGAGTCCGGCGCCACCGCCATCGAGTACGGCCTCATCGCCTCGCTCATCGCTGTTGCGATCATCGCAGCTCTCAACGTTCTGGCGACGAAGATCAGCGGAACATTCCAGTACGTCGGCAACAATCTCAAGCAGAGCTGAAGCCGAAGCGGCGATCAGCACGACGAGGCCCCGCATCCGCTCCAGCGGACGATGCGCGGAAGAGGTCCGAAAAGGAGGCGCGTTCCTGAGTTCGCGCCTCCTTTCGTTGTCAAATCCCCATTCTACTTCTGACTACTTCTGAAAGCCCCACCATGGGTACAGCGAGCATGGGTACGGCGAGCGTTCTGTTCGTCTTCCCGTTCCTGATGGTCTACGCTGCCGCCAACGATCTCCTGACGATGCTGATTCCGAACCGGATCACCCTCGCGCTGATCGCGGGCTTTGCCATCCTCGCCGCGAGCTTCGGGTTCGGATGGACCGAATTGGCGGTGCATGCCGGCGCCGGGGCCCTCGTGCTGGCCATCACCTTCACCCTGTTCGCCCTCGGGCATATCGGTGGGGGCGACGCAAAGCTCGCGGCGGGCACCGCCCTTTGGATCGGCTTCGACCATCTGCTCGATTACTTCACCCTCGCGGCCCTGGCGGGCGGCGTGCTCACGGTGGCGATTCTCGCCCTGCGCTCGCAGCCCCTGCCGGTGTTCGTCGGGTCGACCCTGTCGCGCATGCCGTTCCTCCTCCACCTCCACGACAAGCGCACGGGCGTGCCCTACGGTATCGCGCTGGCCTTCGCGGCGGTGATGGTCCTGCCCGAGACGGCGATCTGGACGCGGGCCCTCGGTCTTTGATCGACGCGGACGAACGGCAGCGCCTTCGCGGTGACCGGCGGACCACGCAATCCATCAGGAAGTCTTAACCCTAATTTGAGGAATCCGGGACCATCGTGACGGGGCGCGGCACTCGGCCGTCCCACAGGTTCATCCCCGGCAATGAAACCCGCCCGCCTTGCCGTCCTCGCCATCGCCCTGGTCACCGGCGGCCTTGCCGCCTACCTGATGAGCGGCGACGACAAACCCCCGGCTCCCGTGATCCTGGCCGCGCCGCCGCCGCCGGTCCTGCCGACGACCGACGTGCTCGTCGCCGCGGCCGAGCTGCCGATGGGGCAAAGCCTCCAGGCAGCGGATCTGCGCTGGCAGCCCTGGCCCGATCAGGCCATCACGCCCGGCTACATCACCCGCACCAGCCAGCCCAAGGGCCTGGAAGACATCACAGGCTCCATCGCCCGCTCCGGGTTCCTCTCCGGCGAGCCGATCCGGCCCCAGAAGCTCGCACGCTCGGACGGTGGGTTCATGGCCGCCATCCTGCCATCCGGCATGCGCGCCGTGGCCATCGTCACCGATTCGCGGGGATCGAGTTCCGCCGGCGGCTTCATCCTGCCCAACGACCACGTCGACCTCATCCGAACCTACCGCGACGAGGAGGCCATGCAGGCCGGTGGGTCCGAGACACAGATCTCGGAGACCATCCTTACGGACATCCGCGTGCTCGCCGTCGGCCAGATCGTCCAGGAAAAGAACGGCAGCAACGTCGTGACCGGCGAGACCACGACCCTCGCCCTGACGCCGGCGCAAGCCGAGATCGTCACCCTGGCCCAGAAGGTCGGCCAGCTCTCCCTGTCCCTGCGCAGTCTCGTCGATTCCGGGCGCACCACCGAGGTGGCGCCGGACACCCGCGGCGAGGGTGGCGTGACGGTCGTGCGCTTCGGCGTCTCCAAGCAACAGTCGCGGCGCTGATGGCTCCGGCGAACGCGATGACAGGGGTTTTACCGATGATTGTCCGATCCCGGAGCGCCACCCGCCAACTGCCGATCCTGGTGGTGCCGGTCCTTGCGAGCCTCCTCGCCGGTCCGGTCACGGCTCGGCCGGTGCCCGACCTCGCTCCGGCGCCCGTGCTCGCCGTGGGCTCGAACGAGGCCGCGACCTCGCGCAAGATCGAGTTGACCATGGGCCGCTCCATCGTCATCGACCTGCCGCGCGACGCCAAGGAGGTGTTCGTCGCCAACCCGAAGGTCGCCAACGCCGTCGTGCGCTCGACCCGCAAGGTGTTCGTCATCGGCATGGAGGACGGCGCCACCTCGATCTTCATCATGGACGGCGAAGGCCGACAGATCACCGCCCTCGACGTCACCGTGGCGCGCGATCTCCAGCTCGGCGCCCTGCGCCAGATCCTCACCCAGAGCATCGCGAATGCCCGGTTCGACATCCGCACCGCCGGCAGCTCGATCATCCTGTCCGGCAGCGTCAACTCCGCGGCGGAAGCCTCCCAGGCCATCGACATCGCCAACGCCTTCGTGGGCCAGTCCGGCTCTGCGGGCGCGGGCGGCGCCTCGGCGGGCGCCGCCGCGGGCAGCACCCCGACCCGCGGCACGGTGATCAACAACATCACCATCCGGGGCCGCGATCAGGTGATGCTGCGCGTGACCGTGGTCGAGGTCGCCCGCACGGTGCTGAAGCAGTTCGGCATCAATATCAGCGGCAACTGGTCGGGGTTGAACCTCGTCAACACGGCACCCCTGGCCCTTAACGGGGGATCTTTTCCAACCGGGAACGCCTTGACCGGCACCGTCACCGGAACGGGCGGCGCCAGCCTGTCGGCGACCCTCCGGGCGTTCGAGCAGGCGGGGGTCTCCCGCGTACTGGCCGAACCGACCCTCACGGCGATCTCGGGCGAATCGGCGAAGTTCACCGCCGGCGGCCAGATTCCGGTTCCGTCGACCCTCGCCTGCGTTCAGGGCACCGGCACGAACCAGATCTGCACCCCTTCCATTGCATTCAAGCCTTACGGTGTCAGCCTGACGTTCACACCCGTGGTGCTGGCCGAGAACCGCATCTCGATCCGAGTCGGCACAGACGTCACGGAGATCGACCAGCAGAATTCCATCAACATCGGTCAGGGCAATTCCAACATTGCCGTGCCGGGTTTCACGGTGCGCAGCTCCGAGACCACCGTCGAGCTCGCCTCCGGCGCCAGCATGATGACCGCCGGCCTGATCCAGCAGCGCAACAAAGCCACCATCTCGGGGCTGCCAGGACTGATCAACCTGCCGATCATCGGTGCCCTGTTCCGGTCGCGCGACTATCAGCGCCAGGAGACGGAGCTGATGATCATGGTCACCCCCTACATCGCCAAGCCGATGGAGGCGCGCCAGCCCACGCGGCCAGACGACGGCTTCGTCGACGCCCAGGACGCGCAGGGCATCCTGCTCGGACGCCTGAACCGCCTCTACGGCGTCGCGGGCGCAAGTCCGCTCGGACCGGCCTATCGCGGCCGCGTCGGCTTCATCACCGACTAATCCTACCCGCTCAAAGACCCGGCCCCCGTTCCGCCAGGACCCCTTCCATGCCCGCGTCTCCCACGCCAAAGTCTTCCACGCTCAAAGCCCTGGCCGCAATCAGCGCTCTGACGGCACTCCTCGGCGCGTGCCAGAGCCGTGCTCCGGCGACGACGGGCTCGCTCTATCCCACGGACTACCGGGCACGGCACCCCATCGCCCTCACGGATGCGGGCCGCAGCCTCGACGTGTTCGTCACCGGCACCGGCCACATCGATCCGCGCCAGGCCGCCGACATCGACGCGTTCCTCGTCGACTTCCGGCGCTACGGCCGCGGCACCCTCGTCCTCGACATGCCGCGGGGCGTCGCCCCCGCCATAGGGGCCGCCGTCGAACGCACGGGCGCGGCCATCCGCCGAATGAGCGCCGAGGGCGGCTTGGACCCCGGACAACTCGTGGTGACGAGTTACGCGGTCGCAACCCCGACCCTCGTCGCCCCCTTGCGCCTCAGCTTCCAGCGGATGGAGGCCAAGGTCGCGGGCCAGTGCGGATTGTGGCCGCAGGATCTCGGAGTCGGCGACGCCGCCTTCAACGGGCGCAACGAGGCTCATTGGAACTTCGGCTGCTCGACGCAGTCGAACATCGCCGCTCAAGTCGCCGATCCCATCGATCTCGTGCGCGGCCGTCCCGAGGGGCGCATCGACACCGTCCGCCGCACGAAGAACATCGAGAAATTGCGGGCCGGCAATGATCCGTCAATTCCCTGGCGCCAGGATGGCAAGGCCGACGTGAAATCCCAGGTCTCGCAGTAGCCCCCGGCCGCGGCGCCTGCTCCGGGGTGCCGAGTCCGAAGACGTGCCGATCGACCGAAACCCGCGACTCCCGAATGCGCCCTTCGGGGCAACCTGAACCGGAACCAGAGCCATGGTGGACCCGAACCAGACACCCGAGCGCCTCATCGCCCCGGTGCCGCGGATCACGATCCAGGCCTTTTGCGAGACCCAGGACACGGCTGTCGTGATCGAAGCCGCGAGCTCCGACCGGCGGATGCAGAAGACTCACGTGAAGGTGCAGATGGGCGGCGGTGCCGCCGCCGTAGAAGCCTATCGCCATGCGCCGACCCCGAACGTCATCGTCATCGAGACGCAAGGGGCCAAATCACGCCCGATCGAATGCCTCGATTCCCTCGCCGAAGTCTGCGACGCGGGCACCAAGGTCATCGTCATCGGCCACGTCAACGACGTGATGCTCTACCGCCAGTTCCTTCAGCGCGGGGTGAGCGAGTACCTCATGGCGCCCGTGGATCCGATCATGCTGATCCAGGCGATATCGGACCTGTTCTCGGCCCCGGGCGCCAAGCCCGTCGGCCGCACCATCGCGGTGGTGGGTGCAAAGGGCGGCGTCGGCGCGTCCACCCTCGCCCACAACCTCGCCTGGACCATCGCCCGGGAGCAGGACACCGCGACGGTGATCGCCGACCTCGATATCGCCTTCGGCACCGCGAGCCTGAACTTCAACCAGGATCCGCCCCAGGGCATCGCCGAAGCGGTGTTCTCGCCCGAGCGCCTCGACGCGAACCTCCTCGACCGCCTGCTGTCGAAATGCGCCGACAACCTCACCCTTCTCGCCGCGCCCGCGACCCTCGACCGGACCATCGACCTGTCGGAGCAGGCCATGGACGCCGTCATCGACCTCCTGCGCAACACGGTCCCGTGCGTCGTCCTCGACGTGCCGCATGTCTGGACCGCCTGGTCAAAACGTCTCCTCGTCTCGGCCGACGAGATCCTGATCGTGAGCGCACCCGAACTCGCGTCCCTGCGCAACACCAAGAACCTTCTGACCTTGCTCCAGCAAAACCGCCCGAACGACGCCAAGGCGCGCGTCGTCCTCAACGGCGTCGGCATGTCGAAGCGCCCCGAGATCAGCGTCGCCGAGTTCGCCAAGGCCCTCGACGCCCCGATCACCGCGAGCCTGCCCTTCGAGCCCGCCCTGTTCGGAACGGCGGCGAACAACGGCCAGATGATCGCCGAAGTGCAGGCCGGGGCCAAGGTCACGGACGTGTTCTCGGCACTGGCCGCCACCCTCGTGGGGCGTTCCGAGACGCGACGCCCGCGCGCGAACCTTCTCGAGCCGCTCCTGGCGCGGCTGCAGCGCCGCAAGGCGTCGTGATGCGCGATCCGCATCGCCGCCCGGTCCCAGCTCCCTCGACCGGAGACATACCCCATGTTCGGTAGGCGACACGGCTCGGCGGCCGCTCAGGTCGCCCCCATGCACCTCGCCCCGCGTCCAGTCGCGACCCAGCCGATCCACCAGGAACCGGCGGGGCGCCCGCGCGTCGAGGTGCCGGTGCCCGTCCAGCCCGTGGTCGAGGCGGCAAAATCCGAGGATTACTTCCGCACCAAGAGCATGATCTTCGGCGCGCTGATCGAGGCCATCGATTTGGCTCAGCTCGCTCGCCTCGATGCCGAATCCGCCCGTGAGGAAATCCGCGACATCGTCTCGGAGATCATCGGTCTCAAGAACATCGTCCTGTCGATCAACGAGCAGGAAGACCTGCTCGACGACATCTGCAACGACGTCCTCGGCTACGGTCCGCTCGAGCCGCTTCTGATGCGCGACGACATCGCCGACATCATGGTGAACGGCGCCAACCGGGCCTTCATCGAAGTCGGCGGCAAGATCCAGCTCACGGGCGTGCGGTTCCGCGACAATCAGCAGCTCATGAACATCTGCCAGCGGATCGTCAGCCAGGTCGGCCGACGCGTCGATGAGGCCTCGCCGATCTGCGACGCGCGTCTCCCGGACGGCTCGCGCGTCAACATCATCGCGCCGCCGCTGGCCATCGACGGACCGGTGCTGACCATCCGTAAATTCAAGAAGGACAAGCTCACCCTCGACCAGCTCGTCACCTTCGGGGCGATTTCGCCGGAGGGCGCGCGCATCCTGCAGATCATCGGCCGGGTGCGCTGCAACGTCGTCATCTCGGGCGGTACGGGCTCGGGCAAGACCACCCTGCTGAACTGCCTCACGGCCTACATCGACCACGACGAGCGCATCATCACCTGCGAGGACGCGGCCGAGCTGCAGCTCCAGCAGGCCCACGTGGTGCGCCTCGAGACCCGGCCGGCCAACATGGAGGGCTCGGGCCAGGTCACCATGCGCGATCTCGTGAAGAACTGCCTCCGCATGCGGCCGGAACGGATCATCGTCGGCGAGGTTCGCGGCCCGGAGGCTTTCGATCTGCTACAGGCCATGAACACCGGCCACGACGGCTCGATGGGGACGCTGCACGCCAACTCGCCCCGCGAGGCCCTGAGCCGCCTCGAATCGATGATCACCATGGGCGGGTTCACCCTACCGTCGCGGACCCTGCGCGAGATGATCTGCGGCTCCATCGACATCATCGTTCAGGCCACCCGCCTGCGTGACGGTTCGCGGCGCATCACGCACATCACCGAGGTGATGGGTATGGAGGGCGACGTGATCATCACCCAGGATCTGCTCCTCTACGACATCCTCGGCGAGGATCAGAACGGCAAGCTCATCGGGCGGCATCGCTCCACCGGTATCGGCCGGCCGCGTTTCTGGGAACGGGCGCGGTACTACGGCGAGGAGAAGGCCCTGGCTGCGGCCCTCGACGCCGCCGCCGTACTGGAGGAGGGCAGCCTGTGAGGCACCCGTTCTTGAGCGACGGGGTCCGTCGCATCCCCACGGTGACGCCGTGAACGCCAACCTGCCCCTCGCCGCCGGGCTCGCCGCCCTGGCCGCCGGCGCAGTCGCCTGGGTCATGCTGACCCCGCTCATGACGGGCGAGAAGCGCGCGAGCCAGCGCCGCCGGGCGATCAGCGTGGTGACGCCGGGGGCGAGCGCGCGCGCGGTCACCACCAGCCGGCGCGAGCAGGTGGCGAAGAGCCTCAAGGAGATCGAGGCCAAGAAGGCCGGCACCCGCGCCAGCCTGGAGCTCAGAATCGCCCAGGCCGGCCTGACCTGGAGCCGGGAGCAGTACTACGTCGTCTCGGGCGTGCTCGCCTTCCTGTTGGGCCTCGTCGCCTATCTGACCATCAGCAGCATTCCGGCGACCCTCGCGGCGATCTTCGCGGGTGGACTCGGTCTGCCGATGTGGTTTCTCGCCCATTGGCGCAAGCGAAGGGTCGCGCGCTTCATCGCCGAGTTGCCAACCGCCATCGACATCATCACGCGCGGCGTGCGCGCCGGTATTCCCGTGAGCGACTGCTTTCGCATCATCTCGCGCGAGGCCGAGGAGCCGATCCGCTCCGAGTTCCGGATCGTGGTCGAGTCGCAGACCCTCGGCCTGTCCCTGGGCGAAGCCCTGGTGAAGATGCACGAGCGCGTGCCCGTCTCGGACGTGAACTTCTTCGCCATCGTCATCGGGATCCAGGCGAAATCCGGCGGCAACCTTTCGGAGGCCCTGGCCAACCTTTCCCGGGTGCTGCGCGAACGCAAGAAGATGGCCGGCAAGATCCAGGCGATGAGCATGGAGGCCAAGGCGTCGGGCGGCATCATCGCGGCGCTGCCGTTCGTGGTCGCGACCCTGACCTACATCGCCAGCCCGGACTACATCGCCCTGCTGTGGACGACGGATATCGGCAAGATCGGCCTCGTCGCCTCGGCGATCTGGATGTCGCTCGGCATCTTCACCATGAAGAAGATGATCAGCTTCGACTTCTGACGGGAGCGCGACCGCGCGAAAGCCTGAAAACCATGCTGGACGTCCTTGCCCACAAGCTCATCGATCCGCGCTTCCTCGGAATGGCGCTCGCCGGCATCGCGGCGGCAGCCACCGCCTTCGCCCTGCTCCAGCCCCTGATCGAGCCCGATCGCCTGGGCAAGCGCATGAAGATGGTCGGTGAGGAGCGCGACGAGCTGCGCCAGCGCGAGCGCGAACGCCTGTCGAACACCGCCGCCAAGGCGACCCTTCGGGTGGCGCCGAAAGCCTACATGAAGCGCGTGGTCGAGCAGTTCAACCTCAGCCGCTGGCTCGGAACCGAGACGGCGCGACAGCAGCTCCTCATGGCCGGCTACCGCTCCCCAGGCGCCGAGACCGGGTTCCTGTTCTTCCGCATGGTGACGCCCATCGCGATGCTCGTGGCGTCGATCCTCTACCTGTTCGTCCTCAACGTCATCGACCAGCCCGTGGCGATCCGCGCCATGATGGTGATCGCCGCCGTGCTTCTCGGCATCAAGATGCCCGAGCTCTACCTCCACAACGCCACCAAGAAGCGCCAGACCGAGATCCGGAAGGCCTGGCCCGACGCCCTCGACCTCAGCCTGATCTGTGTCGAATCCGGCATGTCGGTCGAGCACGCTTTCCGGCGGGTGAGCACGGAGATCGCGACCCAGTCCATCGTGCTCGCCGAGGAGCTCGCGGTGATGACCGCCGAACTGTCGTTCCTGCCCGACCGGCGCCAAGCCTTCGAGAATCTCGCCAATCGCACGGGCCTCGACCCGGTCAAGGCGGTGACCACCGCCCTCATCCAGGCCGAGCGCTACGGCACGCCTGTCGGCCAGGCCCTGCGTGTGCTCTCCCAGGAGAGTCGCGACACCCGGATGAACGAGGCCGAGAAGAAAGCCGCGGCCCTGCCGCCGAAGCTCACCGTGCCGATGATCCTGTTCTTCCTGCCGGTGTTGTTCGTGGTGATCCTCACGCCGGCGATGATCCAGGTGTTCAAGTAACGTCGGACGGGGGGCCGCAGGCGGCCCGTCGCTTCCGGAACGCGATCGCTCGATAGTTCCGTGAGGGCGCCGATCTCAAGAGTCGATCGGTCACCAAATCTCCGGTTCCGATCTGTTCCGTGACGAGTCGGACCGGAGGAATCCACACCCGTTCGTCGAGGTCCGGACAAGCGATGCCCGAGCCGTAGTGGCATCACGGGCAAGAGCCCGCTGCTTTCGTCGTTCCCATCCAGCCGGATCGCGACGTGACCCTATTCGATCCGGCTGGCATCGTCGAAAGGTCCGACCGTCGGGATCCCTCATCGCGTAGGTCGCCGCTCGACGGACGATTTCCGCAAGGACCGCACGTCTCGATCTCCGCCAGTCTCGATCCTGGTTCGGCTCGCGCTTCCTCGAACGAACGCGAGCGTGGGAGCCGGTCCGACCGGCTGCGAGACGGACAATGATGTGATTATCCGCCTTGTCGCACTCATCGACGACGTCATCAGCCGGGGCAGGCTGTGTGGGGGATACACCGAGCCCACGCCGACTTGGCCGTGGGGCATTCGATCGGGCGGAGACAGAGAAACGACTTTTGGTTCAATACTGAGATATTGCAGCAATCGTGAGGGTGATTGCTTTTTCCGACACAGCGTCTTCGGTCAGCCGCAAACACAAACTCATCCCGAAATATCCCATCAATCACCGAACAATGGAGAACGGAGTTCAATTCCGATTTGTTTAACAACTATAGGTTATCGATGGTGGCGCACCACCAGCGAGTAGCGATCGACCCAATGATCAGCAGCAAGCCCGTCCTCGACGATCGTACCGCTCGCCTGCAGCAACATCTGGTTTCCATTTCCGAAGCCATCGTGCGCACTCGCCGGGAAATCGCCGAACTGCAACAGGAGCATGAGGCCGGGCGAGCCTGCGACGAACTGCAAGCCGTGGTTCTCGGCACGGAGCAGGCCACCGACAGCATCCTCACCGCCTCCGAGACCGTGGACGGCCTCGCCCGTGGGATTGCCAGACGGACGCAGGACGTTGCGACCCGGGCGGACGCCGAGGCCATCCAGCGCCAGATGCAGGCCATCTTCGAGGCCTGCAATTTTCAGGATCTCACGGGGCAGCGGATCTCGAAGGTCGTTCGCACCATCGCCTATGTCGAGGAGCGGGTCGGTGAGATGCTGCGCCTCTGGACGGGTCAAGCCGGGACGACGGGGTCGGCCAGACCGGCAGCCCGCAAGGCGGTCGGTGCTAGGCCGGACGAAGAACAATCGCTGCTGAACGGTCCCGCCCTGCCCGGCACGGCTGCCGTCAGCCAGGACGCCGTCGACGCGATGTTCCCGTAAGACCACCACACGAGGACTT
Source organism: Methylobacterium sp. Leaf100 (assembly GCF_001422845.1). Classification (NCBI taxonomy): domain Bacteria; kingdom Pseudomonadati; phylum Pseudomonadota; class Alphaproteobacteria; order Hyphomicrobiales; family Methylobacteriaceae; genus Methylobacterium; species Methylobacterium sp. Leaf100. The sequence continues at coordinate 421,095 of NZ_LMMW01000012.1, forward strand.
GCCGATGGGCCGGATGCCGCAGATCGCCGGCATGACAACGCGGATCGCTCCCGCGATTGCGCGGGTGGTCAAGCCGGTGGCAGCAACCGTCGCACCCGGTTTCCGGTCCGCCCGGGTCTGGATCGGGCTCGGGATCCTGGCACCTCTCGGCATGCTCGGCGTCTGCGTCGTGATGCTGATGGAACTTCGTCAGGACGCTTGGGACAAGGCGGAGCAAACCTCCCAAAACCTGCTGCAGGTGATCGAGCGCGACATCGATCGCAACATCGAGATCATCGACTTGGCGTTGCTCGGCATCGTCGACAATCTCAAGCTGCCGGGCTTGAGCGAGATCGCGCCGCAGTTCCGCCAACGCATCCTGTTCGACCGCGCCGTCAATGCCAAGGACCTCGGCGTGATGCTGGTGCTCGACGAGAACGGCGATGTGGCCTTCGACGCCGCGAGTTGGCCAGTGCGCCGCCTCAACAGCGCCGAACGCCCCTACTTCCAGGCCCACAAGGCCAACCCCCACCTGGGCCTCCAGATCAGCCGGCCGCTGATCTCACAGCTCAGCGGCACACCGATCGTCGTGCTCAGCCGGCGGATCGACAAGGCCGACGGCTCCTTCGGCGGCGTCGTGCTCGGCAGCCTTTCGCTGCACTACTTCAACCGCTTGTTCGACCGGATCAAACTCGGACGGGCAGGGACGATCAACCTGTTTCTGCACGACGGCACGCGCCTCGTGCGCCATCCCGAGCCCAATTCGGTGCTCGCCCCGAACTTCGCGGATTCGCCGAACGTCCAACGCTTCCTGCGCGAGGTTCGCGGAAGCTTCGTCGGCATCACCCTGAGCGACGGGCTCGAGCGATTGTACACCTTCACGCAGGTGGCCGACTTACCGCTGATCCTGAACGTCGCCCTCCACACGCAGGAAATAGAGGGCGAGTGGCGGGCGAAGGCTCTTGTGATCGGCGCCCTCGTACTGGTCCTTTGCGGCCTCACGGTCGGGCTGTCGCTCCTGGTCGGATGGGAACTCAGGCGCCGCGCTGCCGCGGAAGCCGAGTTGGCCTGCCTTTCCCGCACCGATGCGCTCACGGCGCTGCACAACCGGCGCAGCTTCGAGGAGTCGTCGGAACGGATCTGGGACGAGGCGCGCCGTCGCGGCGGCGCTGTGGCCTTGCTCGCCATCGATGCCGATCACTTCAAGCGCTACAACGACCGTTACGGGCACGCCGTCGGCGATCGAGTTCTGCAGGCGCTCGCCCGCGCCCTGGAGCGGAGCGCACGTCGCCCGAACGATCTCGTCGCCCGCGTCGGTGGCGAGGAATTCTCCATACTCCTGGCGGACATCGAACCGGAGGGAGCCGCCTGGATCGCCGACCGGGTACACGCGGCAGTCGGCGAGCTCGTCGTCTGGGCTGATGGCGTCGATGTCGGACCGGTCACCGTGAGCATCGGCCTCGCCTTCAGCCTGCCATGGAAGGGCGGTACGCCCGAAGACCTGTTCGGTCTGGCCGACGCAGCCCTTTACGAAGCGAAGGCGAACGGCCGCAACCGGACCTGCTACACGGTGATGGGCATCAAGAGCAGGCATGCGGCCTAGGCCGAACAAAGCGTACCCGCTTGTTACCCAGTCGCACATAAGATCAGTAGCCACCGGCAAATGACCTGACTAGCTATAGCCCCAGCCCGTCTCGATACTTGAGACGCAGCGTGCGAGAGCGAAAATTGCTCTCGCCAGACAAGCGCGGAGTGCATCTGTGGCCTTGTATTATTTCGACATTCACGATGGCACATCACATTTCGATGCGGTCGGCATCGAGTGCTCCGGCCTGGACGAGGTGAAATCGCAAGCGATGCGAGTCCTGCCCGAAATCGCGCGCGAGCAGGCCTGCAACAGCAATGATCGGCTCGCCTATACGATTCTGGTGAGTGATGAGGATCACAAGGCCGTCTATTCGGCGACCCTGGTGCTTGTCGGACAGTGGTTGATCCACTGACGTTCGTGCTGAACGGGGGCGATATCGCTTGGTCCGGCTGCGGAACGGTTCGAGCCGGCAGGGAGCCTTTGGGGGGAGTACTACGGCAGTCCATGTCGTGATCGGCAACGGCAGTTCTCGGGCTATATGTGGAACACAACGCGCGTTCCGCCCAGTATGAGTGGCATGCCGAGCGTCGAACCCATCGGAAGCCCATCACATGCCCGCGCTTCCTTTGCCGAGGCGACGCGCATGACGATGGCGAGTGCCGGGGCGCCCGCCCTGAAGACCAATGTCCAGGCCTCGCATCGTCAACGCCTTACATCGCATGGATCTCCCCGGGACGACCGAACAAGTCGACGCGCAGACAACGTATGGGACACACACCGAACCCGGGACGTACAGTCAATGCCGGAATCCGCAATGGCATGAGACGTTTAGGGACCGAGCCGTCCAGCGGGAAAACCTCGACTGAAACGCGTGTCGCCACCGCGATGGCGGCTTTCCAGCACAACGGCTTTTCCCGCGGATGCCACCGCCTGCATCCACTTCGCCGGAGCCATGCACCTGCGGGATGGGCGCGGGATCGACCGCCCGATCAGTCGGTGAACCCGCCGGCGATGGGCGCGAACGCCCGCACCAGCACTGGGTCCAGGCGTCCGTCCATCTCCGTCAGGATCGCGTAGGCCTTTGCCGCCGGCATCGGCGGCTTGTAGGACCGCCGCTCGATCAGCGCCGCGTAGATGTCGCAGACCGTGATCAGGCGCACCAGGTCGGGGATCTCCGCATCCTTCAGCCCGTCCGGGTAGCCCGACCCGTCCAGCAATTCGTGATGTGAGCGCACCACGCCCAACATCTCCGCTTCGAACCCCTCCCCGGCGAGCAGGGCGTGCCCCTGCCCGGGGTGGAGCCGCATCACCGCCAACTCGGCGTCGTCGAGGCGGCCGGGCTTGTTCAGGATCGCGGGTGGCACGTGGATCTTGCCGACATCGTGCACCAGCGCGGCCTTGGTCAGGCGGTGCCGCTCGTGGGCGCCGAAGCCGAGATGCGTGGCGAAGGCCGCCGCGACGCCGGCAACCAGCAGGCAGTGCTGGTGGGTGGCGTCGTCGAAGCGGTGCATCGCCCCGATCCAGTCCCGGATACCGGTTTCCCCGATCGCGCGCGCGACGAGCTCCGTGCCGTTGTCGATCAGGGTCGGCGTGATCGGGCGATCGGCGACGAACACGTCGGTGTAGAACGCGCTGACCCGTGCCGCCTGTGCGGCGACATGCGGAGCGAGCGGCGGCGGCGCTTCCGCCACCCCGAGGGCGGCGCGGATGCGCTGCACGTCGACGGGGGCCGGCAGGATGTGCGTGGACCCCAGTTCGACGGCCTGGAGGCGATGACGGCGGCTTTCCTGCGTCTGGACGACGATCAACGGCCCTTTGATCCGCGAGAGGGCGCGCAGGGCGCGCAGGCGGATCATGGCGCCTTCATCGAGATCGACGACGTCGCAGATCAACGTCGCATACGGCTCAGCCGGAGCCGGATCGGCGTAGAGATCGTGCATCCGGCAGGCCAAAGCCGGCGCGAGCTGGGGGATCAGCGCAGCGTTGCGGCCCGGATCGTCCGTGACCCAGAGGACGCGCTTCGCGCGGTCGGCCGGCGCCGTGCCGATGGCCTCAACCACGACGCAGACCGCGCCGGGTTCCCAAGGACTGATGCGGCGCCCGGTCGGCGGCCTCGGCCTGCTGCTGCGGCGTCAGCGGCTTCGGGGGCAACTTGGCGAGTTGGAGGATCCGCACGCCCGCAAGGCTTCCGGCGCGCCACGCGAGGTTGACCGAGCAGACGTAGTCCATGCCGATGATCTTCAGCATGAAATCGTTCGGAAGCTCGATGTGCGCCGGCACGCCGATCTTGGCGCCCGTCTTCGACACATCCTTGACCGTGCAGGGCGTCTCAGCCCCACCGGGGGTCCGAATGAGGCCGATCCAGTTCGTTGTGTTCCGGGGCGCACGCTGGCTCTCGATCGATCTGTTGGGATTTTCGGGCAACGATCTGCTTCCGACACCAAATTTCAGACTGGATAGCCATCGCAGAATATGTACACCCCGATTCGTTACTCAATATTTATGCAGTAACGGTCGTCACTTCAGTTCCAGGTATACCCTTCCCAACGGCAACCTCAGATTGATTCGCCCAAGGCTCATCTGGGCCGAGGCTTCCTGCCCAGCCGACCGCAACCGGGAGTCCAGCCAGATCGGCCCACGCTTCGCTGCGCCTGCAGATGCGCTGTGGCGCCCAGGGGCTAGCCCACATCCCACCGCCGTTGGATCGTGCCGAGCGTAGCCAAGCTTTCGCACCGAGACGGGCCGCAAAGCTCAGGGATGCCGAAGACCGGCGGGCTCGCTTGACCGACCTACTCTCGATCGTGTGATGAACTGGATGGGCAATCCGGAAAATCGGAACGCTCAGACAATAGGCAATAGCGCGCCATCCGCTGCCAGCGGAGGTTAAGTGCGCCGAACCTCCCGTCGGACGGGACCGACGGGATCGGTCTGGCGTCAAGGGTCGGGTTATGACAGGCAGCAACATCACGGTCGGGTCGGCCCGCCTCCGGGCGCGCGATCTCCTGCTGGCCTCGACAACCCTTGTCGGGTTTAGCGTTCAGCCGTGCCAGACCCCGACGGTGCCGCCCGTGGCCGCGACGCTCCTGCGCGAGCGGATCGCCCGCTGGCAGGCCCTCGCCGTCGAGACTCCGGCCGCCCTCGTCGCCCGGCTGAACCCCCTGCGCATCCGGAAGGTGCGCCCGGCGGCGCGGATCGGGCGGCGGCAATTACGGGAGACCCTACGGGCGGTTGCGGTGTTGGCCGTCCGGGCGCGTGGCGTGCTCGCCCGTTCCGGGCTGGTGGTCCGCGTCCCTCGCCGTCGGGACCGGCATGGCCCACGCGCAATCGTCGATTTGGAGAGGGCACAGGCGCCACCACGACGACCGGCGATTACAGCCCCGGACCCAATCCGAATAACGGGACGGCTCCGATCGAAGCGGGCCGGTCTGCCGTTTTCACCGACACGGGCGCCACCGCCATCAACGTACCGGTCGGCCCGATCACGCCGGATAGCTGGACTTTCAGCACCGTTGCTAAGAGCGAGACGATTACCGGCGGAGGCGTGAATTTCGGCGGTGCCAGCCTCGTCAACATCGCCACGAGCGGGGCCATCTGCATCGCCAACGCCATTGGTGTCCAGCCAAACGGCATAGTTGTTTAGGATCGCGTTGACGATCTTGCCCGCCGTTTCCGCCGCCTCGACTGCATTGAGGAGGCGGATAAACTCCTGCGGTGGCGCTTGTAGTCGTGGGTGCGGGTCGTCGGCTTGCCCGGCTTCATCGGCAACGGGTCCTGCGGGCGGGCGGGTCGACGTAGAGCCCAACGACGTCACGCAACTTGGCGGCGAAGGCCGGATCGGTGGAGAGCTTGAACTACCGGACCCGATGCGGCTGCAGACCGTGCCCGCTCCAGCATCCACTGCACCGACGAAACGCTGATGGCCGCGACCTTGCTCATGGCAGCGGTCGTCCAATGCGTGGTCGCGCCGGGCGGATCGCCTTGCGTCAGAGCCACCACGCGCGCCGCCACCGCCGGCCCCAGCGGCGGGATGCGCGTCGACCGCGTCTTATCCCCCAACCGCCCCCCCGAACGGACTCAAGCGTCAGGGCTCAACCACCAGGACAGGCTGACGCGCGCGGTCTTCGGGTACGCGGCGACGCGGGCTCTACGGTCGATCATCGAAGGCCGAACCGAGCGCTTGCCTTCTCCTTCGAGCCCGAATGCCTTGAGCGAGCGGCGCGATCAGCGTCGCTGCCGCGAAGCTCCCGTGGCCGCCCGGCTCACGGCCCGCCGCAGGATTCGCGACAGATCCTCCACCGAATAGGGCTTCTTCAAGAACGGGAAGCCGTGTGTGCCCTCCTCGGCCAGGACATGGCTGTAGCCAGACGCGAGCACCACCGGCATTCCCGGATGGCGATGCCGGATCTCGCGGGCCATATCGATGCCGTTCATCCCCGGCATCACGACATCGGAAAAGATCACGTCGAAGCCCGGGGGGGCCTGCAGCATCTCCAGGGCCTTCTCGGCGTTCATCGCCCAGGCGGTCTCGTAGCCGAGTTCGCGCAAGGCCTGGGTGGCGAAAGCGCCGACCTCCTCGTTGTCCTCGACCACGAGAACCCGCGTCCCATGGCCGTCGGCGAGGGGCTCGGGCTCGTCGTCCGTCTCTTCGGCCATGTGCCGCCCCATCGCGCGGGGCAGGTAGAGGGTGAAGGTGGTGCCGCTGCCGGGCGCGCTTTCGACCAGAACTTCGCCACCCGACTGCTTGGCGAAACCGAACACCTGGGACAAGCCGAGACCTGTGCCCTGGCCGACGCCCTTGGTGGTGAAGAACGGCTCGAAGATCCGGTCGAGGTCGCCCTCAGCGATTCCGGTTCCCGTGTCGCGGACCGACACCGCGACGAAGTCGCCCGGGATGCGCGGGTGAGCCCTGACCGCCGGAATGCCGGAGGCGCGCCGCACGCCGATATCGAGGCGACCCTCGCCGCCCATGGCATCGCGTGCATTGATGGCCATGTTGACCAGGGCCGTATCGAACTGGCTCGGGTCGGCATCGATGAGGTGGGGGACGTCCTCGCCCTCGGCGTTCCGGACCGGGGTGACGTCGGTGACGACCCGGATGCGCGCACCCGTCAGGGTTCCGACCATGTCGGCGACGGAAGCGACGCTGCGGCCGACGTCGAACACCTCCGGCGTCAGGGCCTGACGCCGCGCGAAGGCGAGGAGCTGGCCCGTGAGCTTGGCGGCGCGCGTGACCGTGTCGGAGATGGCTCCGATGTAGCGCTGCCGGCGTTCCTCGGACAGGTCCGGACGCTTCAGGAGGTCGGTCGAGGACCGGATCACCGTCAGCAGATTGTTGAAGTCGTGCGCGACGCCGCCCGTGAGCTGACCCACGGCCTCCAGCTTCTGGGACTGACGGAGCTGCTCTTCCAGGGCGCGACGCTCGGTGACGTCGCGGCCGGCTGCATAGAAGTGATCGCCTTGGGGGATCGCGTTCCACGACACCCAGCGATAGCTGCCATCCGCCGCCCGGATCCGCACATCGAGATTGTCGAGAACCTCGCCGGCGCGAAGCTGCCCAAAGGCCGTTGCGGCCGCCTCCTTGTCGTCGGGGTAGACGTAGTCGTCGAAGGACGTATCCACGAGGTCGCCCTCGGACCAGCCGAGCATCTCGGTCCAGGCCGGATTGACCGCACGGTAGATGCCATCGAAACCGCAGACCACGAGCAGATCGCGGCTGGCACGCCACACGAGATCGCGTTCCGTGGTCCGTTCGCGGGCGGTATCCCGCAGGACGCCCTCCGCGAGGCGGCGGTCGGTGACGTCGTTGAACAGCAAGGCGAGCCGGTGCTGGACAGGCTCGCCGATGCGCAGGGCCTGCACCTCGAACCAGCGCCCCAGCGCCACGACCCCGCTCTCGAACCGGACGGCCTGCCCCGATAGGGCAACGGCCCCGTAGGTGTCGAGCCAAGTCCGTTCGAGGTCCGGCACCACCTCGCTCACCCACTTGCCGACCACGTCGTCGAGCCCGGTATGACGGGCGAAAGCGGGGTTCGCCTCGACGAAGCGGTAATCGATGGCCTTTCCCTCCGCGTCGAAACGCATCTCGATCACGCAGAAGCCGGCGTCGAGGGCGTTGAACAGGGTCCGGTAGCGCGCCTCGCTCTCGGCGAGCATGCCCTCCTCGGTCCGGAACCGGGTGACATCGAGCTGGCTGGCGAAGAAGTACCGTAGCTGGCCCTCCGGGGTGAAGACCGGGCTGACGTAGAGTTCGTTGCGGAACGTCGAACCGTCACGGCGGTAATTCAGGATCTCGACCACCACATCGCGGCGGGCCGAGATGGCGTCGCGAACGCGCGCGATATCGGCCGGATCGGTGTCCGGTCCCTGCAGGAACCTGCAGTTGCGGCCGATCAATTCCTCGGCCGAGTAGCCGCACAGATCCTGGAACGCCCGATTGGCGAACACGATGGGATTGTCGGGCTGGTTGGGGTCGGTGACGATCTGGGGCATGCGGGTCTTCTCCGCAGCCGTGAACAGGAGGTCGACATCCGCCGCGGACGTCTGCTGACCGCTCTCCGGTCGACGCACATGCGAGATGTTCCGCTCGCGCAGCCGCGCGATCTCGGCCTGGAGTTCACGGTTCTCGGTGCGTAGGCGCTCGTTCTCGATGTCCATGCCGTCCGCTTCCGTGGGAACAGCGCCGCAACCGCCACGCCCAAACGCAACGGCCGAGAGCGAGAGAGGGTCCGCCTCCGCGCACCCCAGCCGCGCCCGGCCAGTCAGAATTGAGGGAAGTTCGCGAAGCGACGGCTTAGAGGCCTCACAAAACTCCCGATCACCGCCAGCGCTCGCTCTGTGCGCCCCGGTGCAGCGGGAGTTTCGCGAGAGACATTTAGACGATCGCCCCGCTGGCCGATACCGGCACGGGCGAGCCCTGAACGGTCATGGACGCTCCCCGGCAGTCCGTGCCGCCGACGCCCGTGGGGTGAAGGATCGTCCCGGGCGCACCGCCGCCGCTCGCACCAGTCCGCCCGCGGGACGCGCCCGCACAGCCGGTGACCGGCGGGACGTCGCTCCTGGGTTTCGCTTCGCTGCTCACTTTGCTGGATCTGCGGACGGGCACCTCCGGACAAGCGCCATGGGTCCCCGCCGATGCATCGTTTCCGTCTTCCGTCTTGACGATCCGGGGGCCTGAGACCGATCGGGAGTGGCTTGCTCATCGCGAGGCGACACGGCGGAGAATGCGAAGTCAGGCGCCGCGCAGGGCCGGGATCGCCGAGCGGAGACGGGAATAGCCGCGCGTGGATTTCGGCCACGCCGCATCGTCCCAGGCCCGCCGCACGCGCAAGCACCCATCCGGCATCGCCGTCGCCGATGGTCCGACCGGAGCCCAGGCCGTCACCACCGGCAGGCCGTCCGCCCACCCGTTCCCGACCGGGGCCCCCGGGCACGCGAAATGCGCCGTCGCCCGGGCCAAGGCATCCGCCATCGCGGCTTCGTCCGCGGCCTTGACACGATCGGACGCACCCTGGGCATGATCGATCAGACCTCCGATCCGGACGATCTTCGTCCCGCGGAGCGGCAGGCTCTCCGGGTGGAGATCGTCGAGGTGCAGGAGCAGCGCGACATCGCCTTCCGGCATCGGATCTGCCTGCGGCAACGCCACCTCCCGCGGCGGCATCGGCTCGTCGAGGGCGTCCGGGTATTCGTCGAGACCGACGGGGTCGAAGCGTCCCTCCGTGTAGCGCCGGATGTTCTCCGCACGGGCGACGTAGTGCTTGCCGCGGGTGTGCAGGCCAGCGACCCAGCGCCAGGACAGCGTGTTGCTGGCCGGATCGCCATCGACGAGGTGTCGCATGAAGAATGCGGCCCCGAGCGCCCAGGGCAGGCGCAGGGTGAAGATCCAGATCGAGGCGAACCACATTCGGGCGTGATTGTGCAGCCAGCCGGTCTCGACGAGTTCGCGCGCCCAATCATCGAACCCGTCGATGCCGGCTCGGCCCTCAATGGCCGATTCGTGGATGCGGCGCAGTCCGGGTTCGGCGGCGAGCAGGTCATGCCCGTGTCCGACCTCGGCGAGGAAGTCCGTCCAGGCCGCCGGGTGGGTCTCCAGATGTCCCTTGAAGTAGGTTCGCCAGAAGACCTCGGAGACGAACTTCTCCGCTCCGCCATCGCCGAACGCCCGATCCGCGGCGGCCACGACTTCCGCCTCCGTGATCAGGCGCCGGCGCAGATAGGGCGAGAGCATCGATGTGCTCGGCCCGTTGCCCGGCCCCCGGTCGGTGTTGCGGTCCGCAGAGTATGCGGCGCCGGGGCCTTCGAGGAAATCGGAGAGGCGCTCGAGCCCGGCGGCCCGGGTCATGGTGAAGGTACGATGCATCGGTTCGATCTAGGGTCGTCGAGGGCAGCGCCGATGCGACTCAATTCCCGGGGGCGTCCTTGCTCATCGGCCGGGTTCCGCGCTCGTTCGATTGCCTGCCCGAGGCGCGCAATCCGGAGCCCGTCCGAGTCTGTGAGCTCATTCTACCGCGGCACCGGATCTCCCTCGTCGCAGGTGCGCCGCACTCCGGATCGTCAAGCCCTGCGCAGGCGCAGGCCGAACATCCGGAGGGTCGCGAGGAGGATCAGTCCATAGACGATGGCTCCTGCGGTGCCGAGCGCACCGAGGACTACGATTTCGCGCAGATGCGGCAGAGCCGGCACCACACCCTCGACCACCGACAGTCCATAGCGGGCGACGACGGCCAGGGCGGCGCACGCGATGGTGACACCGACGAGGGTAATGCCGAGCCCCCGGCTCGGTGCCATCCAGCCGCGCCGCCAGGCGAGCACCACCAGAAGCGCGAGATTGACCCACTGCCCGATGGCGGTGGCGAGCGCCAGACCGGTGACGCCGTAAGGGCCCGTGAGCACGACCTTGAAACCAACATTGATCGCGATGGCCGAGAGCGAGGCGATGAGGGGCGTCATCGTGTCCTGGCGGGCGTAGAAACTCGGCAGGGCGCTGCGCAGGAGCACCACGGCTGGGAGCGCCAGCCCATAGGCGGCGAGCACCGAAGCGGCGCGTGCCGCATCCTCGGCACCGAACGCGCCACGCTGGAACAGGGCCACCATGATCAGACCCGGCAAGGTCAGGAACGCGATGGTGAAGGGAGCCGATAGGGCGAGCGAGAAACCAGCCGCCCGGTTCTGCGCCGCATGCGCGCCCGCCGCGTCACCGGCGGCGATTCGCCGGCTCATCTCCGGCAGCAGCACGGTGCCGGCCGCGATGGCGATGACCCCGAAGGGCAGCTGGTAGAGACGGTCGGCATACCAGAGCGCCGAGACTGCACCGGTGGGGAGGAAGCTCGCGATGATGGTGTCCGCAAAGGACGCGATCTGGAACCCGGCCGAACCGATCACTGCCGGACCCAGGACCTTGAAAAACCGCGTCATGGTGGGGTCGCGCAGGCTCGGTGGCACGAGGGAGGGCGCGATGCCGGAGCGTCGGCATGCCCACCACAGCAGGGCGAATTGCAGCACGCCGGAGACCGACACGCCCCAGGCGGCGGCGTAGGCCGCGTTCGGGAACAGGAACGCCAGACTGAACGCCACCAGCATCGACAGGTTGAGCAGCACCGGCGCGCCCGCCGCCACCGCAAAGCGCCGCTGCGCATTGAGCAGGCCGGAGAACAGCGTCACCAGGGTCATGAACAGCAGGTAGGGGAACGTGATCCGTGTGAGCGAGACGGCCAGGGCGAAGCGTTCGGGATCCTCGGAGAATCCCGGTGCCAGGGCCCTGACCACCCACGGCATCGCCGGCATCGCGAGGGCTAGGAACACGACCTGGACGAGCAGCATCAGGGTGAAGATGCGGTCGGCGAAGCGCCGGGCCGCCCCCGCCTCGGCGGCCTCGGACAGGCCGGCGTAGGTCGGCACGAAGGCGGTGTTGAACGCACCCTCGCCGAAGATCGCACGGAAGTGGTTCGGCAGCCGGAACGCCACCACGAACGCGTCGGCGATGGGACCCGCTCCAAGGATCGCCGCCATCACCACGTCGCGGGCGAACCCGGTGACCCGTGACACCAGCGTCCAGCCGCCGACGGAGAGGATGGAGCGGATCATGGAGACAATCGGGGAGACGAGAAAGGATGTTGCTCTTCGGGGCGCCCGGCCCCTCTTGTGGAGGCGGGCTGCCTTCGTGGGGAATGGCCGCGTGTCGAGGCGCGAACCGAAAGGGACGCCACGAGCCTCGATGGCTCGCGGCGCGCAGTCAAGAAAAGATCAGGCGATGGCCTCGCCGTACATCTTCTCCACGTGCTCCCAGTTCACCAGATTCTCGATGAACGCCTTGAGGTAGTCGGGCCGGCGGTTGCGATAGTCGATGTAGTAGGAATGCTCCCAGACATCGACGCCGAGGATCGGCTTCGCGCCGTGCACCAGGGGGTTCTCGCCGTTGGGGGTCTTCTGGATCTCGAGCTTGCCGTCCTTGACCGCGAGCCAGGCCCAGCCCGAGCCGAACTGACCGATCCCGGCCTGGATGAAGTCAGCCTTGAACTTCTCGAAGCCGCCGAGATCCTCGTCGATCTTTTTTGCAAGGGCACCCGGCACGGCACCGCCGCCATTGGGCTTCATCCACTGCCAGAAGTGGATGTGGTTGTAGTGCTGACCGGCGTTGTTGAACAGCGGCTGGTTGTTGCCGTAGGCGGAGGTCAGAACCTCCTCGACGCTCTTGCCTTCGAGACCCGTACCTTCGAGCAGCTTGTTGCCCGTGTCGACATAGGCCTTGTGGTGCTTGTCGTGGTGGAACTCGAGGGTTTCCTTCGACATGTAGGGGCCGAGCGCGTCATAGGCGTAAGGCAGTTCGGGCAGGGTGAAGGTCATCGGCAAATCTCCGGGTCGTGACGTCAGGGAATGCGAAGGCAGGCAGGACGATCCGCCGGCCATCCGCACACCCAACGCGCCGATACCTAAGTGGATGCCGGCACGGCGGCAACGCCCGAGCGGCCCATGGCCTGTGTCCGGGGTTTCGATTTTGCAAAAGGCCGGCAGGGCCTTACTGTGCGCGCCGCACTCCGGGTGCGGGCGTTTTTCGAGAGTTCCATGATCATTGCGCTGTTCGCGCTTGCCGTCCTGATGATCGTCGGTGGTGTTGCATCGGTCGTTCAGGGGTTTCCCTTCGTGCGCCTCGAGAGCGGTATGGCGATGACCGTCGCCGGCGCGACCACCGCGTCTGCGGGGGCGGTGGTTCTGGGCCTCGCCACGGTGGCGAGCCACCTGCGCGGCCTCGGGCGGCGCCTGGGCGAGGTGCGGGCCGCGACGCCCCCGGTCGAGAGTCTCGCGGCACGCCCACCCGAGCCCGAGGTCTCCGAACCGGCGTTTGCCATGCCGGCCCTCGGCGAAAGGCCGATGCGCCAGCGTCCGAGCCTCGGCGGCCCCGAAAGCCGCGAATTCGGCGTGGGCGGCATGGCCATGGGTGGATTGGGTCTCGGGGCCGCCGGCCTCGGAGCCCAGGCACTCGCTGCCGCCGAACCGGACCAGGCGAAATTCGGCGCGGGGCCCCATGGTCGCGGGCCGGAGCCGACCTTCGTTCTCCCGCCCGACATCGACCTTCCTGCCCCGCCGCCCCCAGAGACCGTGGAGCCGCTGCTACCCGATCTCCTGCCGCCGCTGGACGCGCAGGCGCCGAGCGCCGAGGTGCGGCCCCTCGCTCCCGAGCCAACGTTTGCCGAGACTTCTTCTGCCGAGATCTCGCCTGCCGAGCCCCGCTCTGACGAACCCGAATCGGTCGCGGCGCAGGGCGCTCCGCCGGAGGATCGTCGCGCCATGGCCCTGTTCGACACCGGCACCGACGCCCCGGGGGAGCCGGTCCGTCTGTATCCGACCCTGGATACGATGGCCGACATCACCCCCGAGCCCGCGCGGGCGCCCGAAACGCCCGCCATCGAGGACAAACCGGAGATCGTCGGAACCTATGCGTCCGGCGGCAACACGTACGTGATGTACGCCAACGGTTCCATCGAAGCGGAGACGCCGCGTGGACGCTTCAGCTTCGATTCCCTCGACGAGCTGAAGGCCTTCGTGGAAGCCGGCGGCGAAACCGATGCGCGGGGGGCCGCCTGAGGCGCCTCCTCGTCCCCCCCTTAGCGGCGGGGGTCCAGTACCGTGCTGCGCGCCGGCAACGGCGCCAGCATCCGGAGATGAAAACCGTCCGGCGGATAATCGATCGTCACGTCCGCCCGGACCTGGGCCATGAGTACGCGCTGGAGCAGGCGTGAACCGAACCCCTGGCGCGTCGGCGCGCGCACCGTCGGACCGCCGCTCTCGCGCCACTCGAAGCGCAGGGTCCCGGCCGGGCCGTCCGGCACCAGATCCCAAGTGATCATCACGCGTCCATCCGGGGTCGAGAGCGCTCCGTATTTCGCCGCGTTCGTGGTGAGTTCGTGGATCGCCATGCCGATGGGGACGGCGAGCTCGGACGTGAGATCCACGGCCGGACCTTCCAGGTGAATTCGGGCATCCCCGGCCCCGTCCATGTCACCGTCGGCGTAGGGTCGCAACTCGTTGGCGAGCAGGGTGCGCAGGGACGCGGTCTGCCACGTGTCCTCGGTGAGCACCGAATGGGTGTGGGCGAGGGACATGATCCGCCCGACGAAGGCCTCGTAGAAGCTCTCGATGCTGGAGGCCGTGCGGGCCGTCGAGCCGACGATGGCCTGCACGGTCGCGAGTGTGTTCTTCACCCGATGATGCAGTTCGCGGATGAGGAGGGTCTGGCGCTCCTCGGCCATGCGCCGCTCGGTGACGTCCGCCACGACCCCGATGAGCCGGCGCGGCAGCCGGTGGGGGGCATCGCGCTCGAAGCGCCCGGCGAGATCGATGATCCGCCACGCTCCGTCGCTGCGGCGCCGAATCCGCCCCGTGGCCTTGAGCACGGCATCGCCGCGCAGGGCGTTCGTGATCGCGGAGCGGAAGGCCGCCCGATCGTCGGGGTGGAGGATGTGCTCCAAGAACTCGCGCTTGCCCACGGCGCCATCTTCGACGCTGCGCCCGAAGATCGCGAACATGCGCTCGTTCTCCCAGACCGCCTGATCGTCGAGCATGTGCCACTCGAAGATCCCGAGGGCGGCGAGCGACGTGGCGATGCGCAGGCGTTGCTCCCCCGCGCGCAGGGCCGTGCGGGCGACGACCTGTGCGGTGATGTCCTGCACGACACCGACGATGCCGGCGGATACACCGTCATTCCGGCTCGCCTCGCCCCGCAAGCCGAGATGGATCTCGGTTCCGTCGTCGGCCCGGCGCAACCGGCATTGCAGGGCGAAGGGCCCACCCTCCGCCAGGGCGGATCGCACTTGGGTCTCGATCCGCCCCACCTCCTCCGCGTCCAGGCGGCCGCGCAGGGTCGCCCAGGAAAACCGGACGCCTGGCCGGTCGCCGAGGATGAAGGCCGCGCGTCGCGACAGCGAGATGAGGCCGGTCGCCGTATCGAAGCGCCATTCGCCGACGCCGGCCGCAGTGAGGGCTGCCTGATTCTCGACGGCCGGCACCAGGTCGTCGGCGTCCACCGCATCGACCACGACCACTTGGACGCCATTCGTAGGGGGCGAGGACCGGACATGGACATCGAGGATGCCGCCATCGGCGCGATGCCAGCGCCGGATACCGTTCGGGACGGGCAGGGCGGTTTCACCGAGGCGGGTGAGTTCCACCCCCGTGAGCCCCCCGTCGGGGTAGTCCAAGAGATGGCAGAGATGGGGGTTGGCCGTGCGAATACGGCCATCGCCAAGGCCGATGACGAGCAGGCCGATCACGGCCCCAGTGAACGCCACGTCGGCGGGATCGTTCGCGCGCGGTGGAAGCGCCGCCGTCCCGTTGTGATCCGCAACGTCGCTCAAACCGCAACCTCGCTCAACGGCACCCCGCCGCATGCAAGCTTCCCAGAACTTCGGGAAGACCTTCGCCGATCTTGGGAAACCGACGCGCCGAGCGCATGCAAAGCCTTCGGGCGACGGAAGGCAAGAGGGGTTGTGCCCCCGCAATGGGGGCCCTTCCCCTGTATAGGGGGGGTCCACCCCTGCAAGAAGGGCTCTGCCCCGGAAAAGGAAGCCCCGTCGAAAAGCCCCTCAATCCGCCGAGGCGCGCCGGAATTCCAGATAGGTGGGCGCACGCCCGGCGATCAGGGCCTTCGCTTCGTAGCGCGTTCCCGGCCAATCGGACCACGCCACGCGCCAATCGTCCGCGCGCACAGCGGTCCAGGTGAGCGCGGGGCAGCGAGCGGCACGCACGAGGGTCCAGCCGGCATAATCGTCGATGTCGCTGGCAAAGCGGAACACGCCGCCGGGTTTCAGGACACGCGCGATCTCACGCAAGGACTCATCCGAGACGAAGCGGCGCTTGCGCTGTCGGCGCTTGGGCCAAGGATCGGGATAGAGCAGGTAGACCCGCGCCAGGGCACCGTCGGGAATCGCCGCCAGCAACGCAGTGGCGTCTTCATCCCACACCCGAACGTTCGAGAGACCCCCGTCGTCGACGGCGCGCAGGAGCTTGACCACGCCGTTGACGAAGGGCTCGGCGCCGATCAAGCCGATGCGTGGATTGGCCGTGGCCTGGGCCGCGAGATGCTCGCCGCCGCCGAAGCCGATCTCGAGCCAGACCTCGTCCACCGGGACCGGGAACAGGCCGATCGGATCGAGACGTTCGCCCTGTGCCGGCAGAACGACCCGCAGGCTCGGAAGCAATTCTTCGAGGCGCTGCTCCTGGACAGCGCGCAGGCGCTTGCCCTTGCGTCGTCCGAAAAAGGCACGGTCCGCGCCCTCGACGACATCCCCGCCCGCGATGGGCGGGAGTTCATCCCGCCCCATGGTCATGGGATCAGGACAGAGCCGACTTGAGGCTGTCGGCGAGATCGACGCGCTCCCACGAGAAGCCGCCATCCGCCTCGGGGGCCCGGCCGAAATGACCGTAGGCCGAGGTGCGGGCGTAGATCGCCTTGTTGAGACCGAGCTTCGTCCGGATGCCGCGGGGCGACAGATCGAAGGCGTTCATGAGAACGTCTTCCAGCTTGGCCTCGTCGACCTGACCGGTCCCGTGGAGATCGACGTAGATCGACAGCGGCTTGGCCACGCCGATGGCGTAGGCGAGCTGGATGGTGGCGCGGGTTGCGAGCCCTGCCGCGACGACGTTCTTAGCGAGATAGCGTGCGGCGTAGGCCGCCGAGCGGTCGACCTTCGTCGGATCCTTGCCCGAGAAGGCGCCGCCACCGTGCGGAGCCGCACCGCCATAGGTGTCGACGATGATCTTGCGGCCGGTGAGGCCAGCGTCGCCGTCGGGGCCGCCGATGACGAACTTGCCCGTGGGGTTCACGTGCCAGACCGTCTCCTCGGAGACCCAATCCTTCGGAAGGGCGGCGAGGATGTAGGGCTCGACGATGGCGCGCACGTCGGCCGAATCCAGGGATTCGTCGATATGCTGGGTCGAGAGGACGATCTGCGTCACGCCGACGGGGCGTCCGTTCTCGTAGCGCACGGTGACCTGGCTCTTGGCATCGGGACCGAGCTTGGCCGCATCGCCTTGCTTACCCTTGCGGGCGTCGGCCAGGTCCTTGAGGATCTTGTGGGCGTAGTAGATCGGTGCCGGCATCAGTTCGGGCGTCTCGTCGGACGCGTAGCCGAACATGATACCCTGGTCGCCCGCGCCCTCGTCCTTGTTGCCGGACGAATCGACGCCCTGGGCGATGTCGGCCGACTGGGCGTGGAGATGGATGGCGATGTCGTTGTTCTTCCAGTGGAAGCCCGACTGCTCGTAGCCGATGTCCTTCACGGCCTCACGGGTGAGGTGCTCGAGGTGCTCGAAGGTCACGGAATCCGGACCGCGCACCTCGCCGGCGATGACGATGCGATTGGTGGTCGCCAGGGTCTCGACGCCGAGACGGGCCTCAGGCATCGCCGCCATGTAGGCGTCCACGACCGTATCGGAGATCCGATCGCAGACCTTGTCCGGATGACCTTCCGAGACGGACTCGCTCGTGAACAGATAATTGGAACGTGCCATGGACAGCATACCCGGTTTTCGGGTGCGCCTCGTGCGATGCGTCTACCCCGGCCTACGGAAGGCCGGGGTTCTCGCACCGCCCATGGGGACGGTCAAGCCGAAAAACCGGACGCGTTCTTTAAAAAGAACAAAGTGAGCTTTGATCAGGCCTTGAGTTTGGCATGGAGCGCCTGCACAGCCGCCGCCAATTCCTGACGCCGCGCATCGGAGAAATGCTCCGACACGTGGCGGGCCACCGCGTCCGCGAGGCCCTGCCAACTGTCGCCTGGAATGTAAGGTTGCTGTGGCGGCTCCGAGAACCCGACGGCAGCCTCCTCGTCCGTGTGAACGAGGTCCTCGAAGAAGTACGTGACCGGCACCCCGGTCATCCGGCTGAAGCTCTCGAGGTGGAGCGCGCTGATCCGGTTGGTGCCCTTCTCGTACTTCTGAAGCTGCGCGGCCGACATGCCGAAGCGCTCGGCCACCCGCTTCTGGGTCAACGACGCCTTCTTGCGTTGCTCGGCGATGCGCCGACCCACATGCACGTCCCGCGCGTCGGTCTTCTGGCCAGCCATTCTGCTCGTTCCGTAACGCGGCCTTCCACCGGATCTCGGAGGAAAAGCTCGGCCATCCCCCGCCGCGACGGGTAAGGGCCACGCGATCCCGCAAGTATGCGGCACGGGCTTCAGTGAATGGTGGCGTCCCCGGCAGGGCTCGAACCTGCGACCCCAGGTTTCATACCACTTCGGCTTCCGCCGCCGCCCCCTTGCGGGCACGTTCGTGGCCTGGACTATCCCTCCACCATGGGCTTCCGAGGAAGCCGTTAGGTGCCGCCCGTCTAGTCTCTACACCTTCCCGTCGCACGCCTCGCGGAGAACGATGGGCTTGGCTCGGGATCGGCGGGGCCCGCTGTGACACGGACCCTCGGGCTTTCCCCGAATTTGAGCGGATCCGCCGCGCGGTTTCCCCTCGCGGCGCCCAATTTGTGTCTAGGAAACCTGTGCTCTGTCCAGCTGAGCTACGGAGACTCACCGGCGTCTTCGTAACACCAACCCCGGATCAGGCCAACCGGGCTGCGCCGCTCCTGTTGCGGGGCTGCCGCAGGGCGGTCGAAACGACAGCTTGGGAACGCGCCGCGCTTGTCCTGCCTCCGCCATCTCCCACAATGCCCGCCGAGGCCACGGGGATCGTTTCACCATGACGGAGCAGCGGCGGCGCGGCGGCGCGTTCGGCACGCGTATCCTGGCATTCTTGATCTCCGGGGTCTGCGTCTCCGGGGTCTGCGGAGCGGTTCCCGCCATGGCCGTCGCACCCGAATGCAGGACCACTCCGTTCGGTACGACCACCCTGACTGCCGTCGGCCTCCGGGGCGAACTCGTCTTCGCATCCGGCGCCCGCGGGGTCCTCGACGGTCTGCGCTGGCCGGATAATCCTAAACTCGCAGGGGCTGCGGCCGCTTGGCTCGAGACGCAGCGGAGCGTTCCTCTCATCCTCGTGGCGCGTGGAGAGACCGATCGCTGGGGCCGCGCCCATGTCGATGCGAGCGTGGCGGACGGCGCCCTCGATCTCGCCGGCGGCCTCGTGGAAGCGGGCCTCGCCACCGTCGATGCCGGTGAGCGCGACAGCCTGTGTCGCCCCGGCTTGCTCGCAGTCGAATCCGGCGCGCGTCAGGCCGGGCGCGGCCTGTGGCGGGAGGCGGAGCAGGATGCCCAGGACGGTGCCGCCCTGAGGCTGCGCCTCGGCGGTTTCGTGGTGGCGCGCGGGCGGGTCCTCTGGGTCGGCGAACGGCCGCGGCGGACCTATCTCGACTTCGCCCGGCGGGGCGAGGACGGACTGACCGTAACCGTGTCGAAACGCACTTGGCGCCAATTGCAGGAACGTGGTTTGAGTGCGGCGACCCTGCGTGGCCGTCTCGTCCGGGTTCGGGGCATCGTCGAGGTCTGGCGCGGCCCGACCCTTGATGTGGCGAGCGCGGACATGATCGAAATCCTGGATACGGCGCAGGGGCGCTGAACGGTATGACGCGGGCGCACAGGATCACGAACGGATTGGCGGCGCCCGCGGGCCGCACCGCCGGCGCATGCGCGACAGCTCTCCTCCTGTCGGCCCTGCTGTCGGGCTGCATCGGCGATCAGACCGGTGCCACCCTGCAGCCCGCCGTGGTCGCCGTGCCGGCGGGGGCGCCGCGCGTCACCGGCCGCGAGCGCACCGCGTCCGACGCCGATCACGCCAAGCTGGTCGCGTCCTTCGGGGGCGAGTATCGCGCTCCTGCCGCGCTGAAACTCCTGACCGAGGTCACCGACCGGCTGGTGCGGGCCACCGACCGGCCCGAGGAGACCTATGCGGTGACCCTCCTCGATTCGCCGGTCATCAATGCCTTCGCGCTGCCGAACGGCCGTCTCTACGTCACCCGGGGTCTACTGGCGCTCGCCAGCGACACCTCCGAGATCGCCGCCGTCCTTTCGCACGAGATCGCGCACGTCACCCTGCGCCACGCGACGGCTCGCACGGAACTGGCGCTCCGCTCCCAGCTCGTGAGCAAGGTCGTCGCCGACGTCCTGAACGATCCCGCCACGGGCGCGCAGTTGCAGAGCCAGTCCAAATTCGCCCTGGCGCGGTTCTCCCGCGATCAGGAACTCGAGGCGGACGGCGTCGGGGTGAAGACCCTGGCACGGGCCGGCTACGACCCGTTCGGTGCCGGGCGCTTCCTGCGCTCGCTCAGCCGAACCACCGGCATGAAGACCGGAACCGGGCAGGCGGGCGAACCCGACATGCTCGCGACCCATCCGGGTACGCAGGAGCGCATCACCCTGGTGACGCGGGCGGCACGCCTCATCGGCGCCCCCGGCCTCGGGGTAGACGAGCGCGCGCGCTATCTCGCGGCGGTGGACGGCATCGCCTACGGCGACAATCCGGGCGACGGTCTGGTGCGCGGCCGCCGCTTCCTGCATCCCGGCCTCGGCATCGCCTTCGAGGTGCCGGATGGCTTCACCATCGAGAACACCCGCAACGCCGTCCTCGGCACGACTCCCGAAGGCAGCCGACGCCTCCTGTTCGATCAGGTGGAGAACCCGGCCGGACAGGGTCTCGAAGAGGTGCTGAAGGCGACCTGGAACGATGCCATCGAGCCCGGCTCCCTCGAGAACCGGGCCATCGGTGGAAATCCGGCCGTCACGGCCCTGTCGCGGGGCAAGGACTGGACCTTCCGCCTCGCCGCGATCCGCATGGGCGAGACGACCTTCCGGATGATCATGGCCGCCAAGGGCATGACGGACCCGGACGCGGCCTTCCGACGCTGGACGGAAAGCCTCGCGGCCGTCGGGGCCGCAGAGACCCAATCCCTACGCCCCTTGCGCGTGCAGGTGGTGACGGCCACGGCCGCCGACACCGTGGATACGCTCGCGCAGCGCATGCTGGTGTCCGACCGGGCCAGCGACCGCTTCCTCGTCCTCAATGGGTTGGAGCGCGGGGCGACCCTGCGCATGGGCCAGGGTTACAAAATCATCGTCGAGTAGGCGCGCGGCGGGAGACCGGGCGCCAGTGCGCAGCGATCCGGTTTCGCGGATCGCAAAAACGCGCCATCGTCGTCACGCGAATCCGCATCGTGCGTCGTCGCCTTGCAAACCGACCCTGAGACTGTGCCATGCTCGATGCCCTCGGGAGCTTCCTCGACCGAAGCGACCTGTCCCCCCACGGCATCTGCCTGCTGTGGCGGCCGGAGCTGATCTGGACGCACGTCGTCTCGGATTTCGTGATCGGCCTGGCATACTTCACGATTCCCGTGGCGCTCGGGGTGTTCGTCACGAAGCGCCGTGATGTCGCGTTCGGATGGATGGCCTGGGCCTTCGCCAGCTTCATCCTCGCCTGCGGCACCACGCATTTCTTCGCGATCTGGACCCTATGGGTGCCGGACTACGCCGCCGAGGCCTTGGTGAAGGCGTTCACGGCGGTGATCTCGCTGCTCACGGCGATTCTGCTCTGGCTGCTGCTGCCGCGCGCGCTGGCGCTCCCCTCCCCCGAGACCCTGCGCCGCGCCAATGCGGAGCTCCTTGCCCGTGTCACGGAGCGCGATGCCGCCCTCGCGGCCCTCCAGACGGCGATCCACGAGCGCGAGCAGGCCGAGGCGATGCTGCGGCAGACCCAGAAGATGGAGGCCATCGGCGCCCTGACGGGCGGCGTCGCGCACGACTTCAACAACCTGCTCGGGGTGGTGATTGCCAACCTCGACCGCCTCGAACGCTTTTCCCTCGACAGCGGCGCCGAACGCGCGCGCACGAATGCCCTGAAAGGCGCCGAGCGCGCCGCGAGCCTCGTGCAGAAGATGCTGGCGTTCGCACGGCGCCAGCCCCTGCAGCCGACCCGGTTCGACGTCAACGGACTCATCGGGGATCTGACCGAGCTGCTTCGCGGCGCCCTGAACACCGCCGAGCCGCCGGAAATGGATTTGGCACCCGACCTGTGGCCCGTGCGCGTCGATGCCAATCAGCTGGAGAACGTGCTGCTGAATCTCACCGTCAACGCCCGGGACGCCATGCCGGAAGGCGGGCGGGCAACGATCCGTACCCGCAACGTACCTGCCGCCGAAGCGGGCGGTCTGGTCGGATTGCCGGCTGCCGATCACGTTCTGATCAGCGTCACGGACAAGGGTTGCGGCATGAGCCGGGAGGTCGCCGCGCGCGCCTTCGAGCCATTCTTCACCACCAAGGCCGTGGGCGAAGGCACGGGCCTGGGCCTGAGCCAGGCCTTCGGGTTCGCCAAGCAGTCGGGGGGCCATATCGCCATCGACAGCCGGCCCGGCGAAGGCACCACGGTGCAAGTCTACCTGCCACGCCATTTCGAGGCGGCGGCACGACCCGTGACGCGAATCCTCGAAGAGCCGACGCTGCTGACGACCGCCCTGCCCCCTCCCCGCTTCGCCTGACCGGAGCCGCGACACATCCCATGACCGAAACCGCTCCACGGGTCCTCATCGTCGAGGACGAGATCATGCTCCTCGAAGTGGTCGCCGCAGAACTCGAGGATGCGGGCTTCACCGTCTCCCAGGCGACCACCGCCGAGATCGCTCTCTCGTTCATCGAAAGCGATGCGGCCATCGACGTCCTGTTCACGGATATCCGTCTGCCGGGTGAAATGGACGGCTGGCAGCTCGCCGAAGCGGCACGCCGCCTGCGGCCCGGCCTCCCGATCATCTACGCGACGGGCTTTACCCAGACGCCGCCGCGCCTCGCGGAGGGCAGTGTGTTCTTCACCAAGCCCTACCGCGCCAACGCGATCATCTCCGCGATCCGCACGTTGGGCGGCAGCGGGCCTTAGACTCCCCAGGTCGCCCGCCCGAGGCTGTAGCCCTCAGGCCGCGGCCAGCGACAGCGACATGGATTCCTTCTTCATCAGCTCGCGGTAGAACCCGTCGAGATGCGTGAGCTTGTCGGGCGAGCCGTCCTGGATGATGCGGCCGCCTTCCAGCACCACGATTCGATCGAAGTCCTTCAGGGTCGAGAGGCGGTGCGCGATGGCGATGACCGTGCGGCCCTTCATGAGATTGGCGAGGGCGTGACGGATCGCTTCCTCGGACTCGGCATCGAGGGCCGACGTCGCCTCGTCGAGAAGCAGGATCGGCGAGTCTTTGAGGATCGCCCGCGCGATGGCGATGCGCTGGCGCTGGCCACCCGAGAGCTTCACGCCCCGATCACCCACGATGGTGTCGAACCCTTCCGGCAGCGCTTCGATGAAATCGGTGCAATGGGCTGCGGCGGCCGCCTTCCACACGTCCTCGTCAGAGGCGTCGGGCCGGCCGTAACGAATGTTCTCCCGCAGGGTCCGGTGGAACATCGACACGTCCTGCGGCACCACCGTGATCGCCTCGCGCAGGGAGTCCTGCGTGACGCGGTGGATGTCCTGTCCGTTGAGGAGAATGCGCCCGCCCTGCGCGTCGTAGAAGCGTTGGAGCAGGGAGAACAAGGTGGATTTGCCGCCGCCCGACTTGCCCACGAGACCGACGCGCTGGCCGGGCTGGATGGCGAGGTCGAAGTCGGTGAACACGGCGCGCCCGTCGGGGTACGAAAAGGCGACGTGGTCGAACGTGATCTCCGCGCCGGTCCCCGACAGGGGCACGGCTTCCGGGTGATCGGTGAGATCGTGGGGTTGCAGCAGGGTGTGCAGGGCCTCCGACAGGCGGGCCGTGTGCTGGGTCGCGTCCACGAGGGCGACGGCGAGATCGCGGGTGGCGGCGAGGATGCGGATCCCGAGCGTGCAGACGAGAACCACCTGCCCGTTCGATGCAGCCCCCGCCTCCCATAGGGTGATGGCCCAATAGAGCAGTCCGAGCACGGCCAGCACGGTCAGGATCGCGTGCACGATACGCAGCTTCTCGAGATAGAGCAGCGACGAACGGCGCGAGCGCATCTCGACACCGATGGTCCCGTCGAAGCGGGTGTATTCGCGCTTGAACGCCGAGAAGGCGCGCACGAGGGGCATGTTGCCGACGAGATCCACCATCTCCCCGTCGACGGAAGCCGCCTTGGCGGCAAAATCGTGGTGCAGCGGCTTACCGGCGGCCGCCATCTTGAACATCAGCAACACGACGGCGGCGAAGATGCCGGCGAGCACCAGGGCCATCGTGAGGCTGACGGTGCCGATGTAGAGGATCGACAGGAAGGCGGCGACGCAAGGCGGCATCACGTTGAACACGAACATGTTCTCGACCGTGAAGATCGCGTTCGAGGTCGCGGTGATGCGCGAGGCCAGGGTGCCGGGCTGGCGATCGGCGAAGAACGAGGGCGAATGCCCGGTCATGTGGCGGAACAGGTCGCGGCGGATGTCGCCGGTCACGCCGACGAACGTGAACGACCCCGTGAGGCTGGCGACGCGCCAGAGCATGTTGTCGGCGGCGATGAAGGCGACGAGCAGGGCGAGCGCGCCCCAGATCAGGCCGGCCTCGGGCCCCTTGCTCAGGGCATCGACGACCCCCTTGAGGGCGTAATCCGTGCTGACGGAGAAACCGACGGCGCCCAGCACGGCGCACAGGATCACGAGATGCGGCAGTGCCCGGCGGCGCAGGTAGCGCGCGACGAAGGCGAACGGCCTGTCTGCATAGACGCACAGGTCTTCCATCGCGGTGACAATCCCGTTTTCCAGCAGACCCGCGCCTGCCGTCCCTCGAACGAAGCCCGTGCGCGATCCGCACGCGACTTATGTGCCCCCAAGGATCGCAACGCGAAGCTCGGTCGAGCGTTGCACGCTAACGTCCAGCTTCGTCCGTTCTCAGGGAAGAAACCTGAACGCGGCTTGAGCGGCAAGCGAATTCAATGCCGCCCAGTCCCCACCCCGGGGATTAAGCGACGGTGGACCGTCGGGTCTCGGGCATGATCAGAGCGATCATCACGAAGCCGGCGAAGCCCACCGCGGCGAGGCCCAGGAAGGCCGAATGGCTCCCCAGGCGATCGGCCATGATGCCGGCGAGCGATGTGGACAGGGCGGCCCCGATCCCCATGGCCGTGCCGACGGCACCGAGCGCGAGGTTGAAGCGCCCGGTGCCCCGGGTGACGTCGGATACCACGAGGGGCACCATCACGCCGAACACCGCGGCCGAGATTCCGTCGAACACCTGGATCGCCACGAGGAGTTCGGGGCTGCTCGTGTAGGCGAACAGCAGACCGCGGATCGGCAGGGCGGCGAACCCGATAAGGAGGAGCGGGCGGCGGCCCCAACGCTCGGCGGCGCGCCCGACGGCCGGCCCCGAGACCGCGAGCACCACCTGCGGAACGACGATGCAGGCGGCGATGAGGGCGGTCGCGGTTTCGCTGGCGCGCAGGGTCAGCATGCTGCCCACCAGGGGCAGCATCGCCGCATTGGCGAGGAAGAACAGCATCATGCATCCGCCGAAGCACATCAGTGCCCGATTCGCCAGCAGGGCGCGGACGACACCGTCGCGCCGGGGCGTGACGGCCCCAGGGGCGGGACCCGGCGCCTTGGCCACGGTCACGGGGCCGATCTCGTCGGCCCGGATGAACGACAGGGCCACCAACGTCGGGATCATCAGGAAAGCGGTGAGGTAGAACACCGCGTCGTTGGAAAGATAGTAGCCGCAGGCTCCCATGCCGGCGGCGGCGACGGCGTTGCCCAGGGCCGAGAAGCTCGCGTTGCGCCCGAGGCGCTCACCGGCCCGGGCATGGCCGACGAGACCGATGCTGATGGCGGCGATGGCCGGCGTGAGGATGCAGCTCGCCGCCGAATGGGCGGCCATGGCGAGAATGACGATGAGGAAGTTCGGCCACATGGCCAGGGCGAAGGCGCTGAGCGCGATGGCGACGACCGAGAAGCCGGCGGCGAAGCGGAGCGACCGCATGGCATCGACGAAGGCCCCGCCCGGGACCTGACCGAGCAGGCTGACGAGGCTGCCGATGGTCAGCGCGAAGCCGATGTCCGACTGGGTCCACTTCGCCTGGGTGAAGTACACGGCGAGGAACGGCCCGAACCCCGTCTGGAGGTTGGCGACGAAGAACGCGAACCCATCGAGGCCCTGGCTGCTGGTGCGCGAGATCGCCTTCATGTCGGCGGGACCCTCCGCGGCATCGGCCAGGGCCTCGCGCCGAGGCATCGGGCGCGGCCGGAATTCGGACCGGACGACCTCCCTCGGCTTGAGGGGGCGCCGGTCCTTCGGGAGGGGAACCGTCATTTGTCCGGCGTTCTCTCTGCCGGTTTATCGGGCATCTTCTCGGCGGTCGGAGCCGGGGGCGCGACGGGCGCGGCAGCCGGGGCCGCAGCGGGTGGTACGGGGGCGGCAGCCGGCGGCTCGCCCTCGGGGACAGCCGGGCTCGCCGGCCCAAGGACCACGATGGGCTCGCCCGCCTTGTATTCCGGCGAGACGCGGACCTGATTCCGGGACAATTGCAGGACGAGGCGCGTCGGCTTGCCGTCCGAGGTGAAGCGCATGGAGCGCCAATCCACCGCGATCTTGCGTGAGCCGACGCCGAGGAAGCCGCCGAAATCGATGATGGCGGCGCGGGGGCGGCCGTCCTTGTCGAGGATGATGTCGATGATCCGGCCCATGTCCTCGCCGGTGGCGCTGCGCACGGCCTTGCCGAGCACGCCCTCGTAATCCGCCGTGTCGAGGACCGTGGCGGGAGTCCCCGTGGGTAGAACCGGCGCTTGGGCCGGAGCCGGGTTCGCAGCGCCCGTCGGAGCAGGTGCCGGCTGGACGGAGGTCGGCGCCGGGGGCGCCTGCGGTGCAGGCGGAGCGGCCCCATTCGGCCCTGCGGGCGCAGCGGGTACCTCGGCGGGTTTGCTGCCGGGGGGCGTATCCTCGGCGAAAGCGGAGGCGGCCCCGAGGCTGATCGTCGTCGCGGCGATCATCCGGACAAATCTGAACACGTGCGTTCCCCGAGCGATGATCGCGCCGGCCCTTGGACAGGACACGGACCCATCCGGCGGGTTCCCACAACGGAGCGGGTCCCATGTCCGGGTCTCGTGTCACTGCGCAACGACCAAGGCGAAGTTGTGAAGGCGAGATCCGGCAAGGACCATCGGCCAAAAATCTGTGGGCAAAAACCGGGCCGACTCCGCGGATCCGCGCAGGGTCCCGCACAGCTCTGCCATTCCGCCTTGCGGTTCGCAATCGGCCAATTCGAGGGCCTAGTGCGGCTGCGTCCCAGCGCCTCGCGGCGCGGTCACGGATCTCGCTGGCATCCGATCTCCCGGCCTGTGTCGTCGGGATCGATCCGCCTCGTCTGGTTTTCGTCAAACCCGCGTCGTACACACGCGAAACTTCGCCCAGACCCCACCGTGTGGGGGTGCCCGATCGTCCGAGGACTTGAGCCGATGCCCTTCATTCGAAACGCCAGCGCCGCGGCGCTCCTCGCCGCAGCCCTCGCGGGCTGCCAGGCGCTCGGCAGTAGCGGCGGCGTGATGCCGGAGAGCGATGTCGGCCCGCCGCCCTCGATGCGTGGCTCGGTCCCGAACGCATCGGGTCCGCGCTCGGCCCGCGTCGATGCCGATGGAAACCAGATCCAGACCACGCCGACGCGGCGACTCGATCTGCCTCGCTCGGCAGGCGGCGTCGCCCGCGCGTCCGCGTCGGAAGAGCGGCGCATTCGCCGTGAGGACATCGAAGGCAGCGCGGACGGGCGTTCGGGCTCGGGCAGCGGTGGAATGACCCCCAGCCTCGGTTCGGGCGGCGTCGGCGTCGGCGGCAAGTTCTGAGGCCACCCGGGATCTGCGCGTCCAAGGGCTGGCGCTCGATGCGCCGGCCCTTGTCCTAAGGCAGTTCAGATCGCGGAGCGACGGCCGCCGTAATAATCGTCGAGGCGTCCGCCGAAGGCGGGATCGGCGAACGGATCTTCGCCGGCCCCGTGCGTCGGAGCTCGGGCGAGGGTATCCTTGTCGATGTCGACGATATACCCGCCGAGTTCGACGCTGTAACGCAGCGAGCGCCACGGCAGCGGATGGTAGCTCTCACCGAGACCGAGGAAGCCGCCGAACGACAGGACCGCGTAGGCGACCTGTCCCGAAACCTTGTCCACCATGAAATTATGCACGGTGCCGAGATGCGCGCCGTCCGCGTCGTAGGCCGCCGTACCCTCGACCTTGTCCGAGGCGATGAGGCGCGGCGTCTCGTCGATGGCGACCCCTTCGCCCTTGGGATCGAGTTCGAGGGTCCCGGCTGGCCTGATCGGGCGCTCATTGGGAAGATCGGTCGGCATTTCGTCGCTCCGGGATGTCTGGAACGGCAAACGCGCGAGCGCCCCGCCCCGGTTCCCGGATCGCTCTCCCCGGACGGGTGCCTCAGATGTACCCGGCGCCGTGCGGCGCGTCCGAGACGGTGCCGGACTCGGACGCGATGACGGCTCCGAGACCGCCGATGAGAGCGAGGGCCGCACAGAGGGCGAGGGCGAAGACGGCGATGATCATGGCCGGACCCTCGGCCTCGGAGGCTTAACCGTCCGTTTCCGGAAGGCGCAAAAGCCGCGTCGGGCGGTCGATCCATCGAGGGCGAAAATTAGTTCGTTCCTCGCGGGCAAGGACGAACCGCGTAGTCCGCCGCGCACCCTCGGCTGAAGCCGGCCGTATTCCGGCGAGGTCGGTCGCCGCCGGAACAAGGGATCGCCGTAGACCTCCGCCCTACCGGCCGGCGTTGCGAGAATTCGAGAAAACCATTGCAAGTCATGGCCTTGGCTCGGCATCGCGCGAGCGCTACCGCCCGCTGGAATCGCTGGCTTCGCGCTCGGACAAGGCAAAGTACAACGCCGACACCGATCAAGATCTCGAATGTGCGCCTTGAACTTCTCCACGTGCGCCGGGAGCGATCCTGTTGATAGGGCGCGCTCCCTGTGGACGGCTCCCAAGCACAGGGCGGATTTCCCTTGGAACGGTCGCAACACTGCTTAGTTGTTGCAGCTATGCGCTCCGAGGCCACGTGCCGTGGGCGTACCGGCGCTCGCTGCCGAACCTCTGGAGGAAATCCATGGCCAAGACCACGACCAAGAGTGCCACCAAGAGCGCGGACAAGAGCGCCGCGACTGGCGACGAGAAGCCGGCCGCCGAGAAGACCGCCGCAAAGGGCAAGAAGGTCGCCGCCCCCAAGGGCGAGGGCGCCAAGCCGAACGCTCTCCAGCAGCCGCTCAAGCCGTCGCCCGAGCTCGCGGCGGTTGTCGGTGATGCCGCCCTGCCCCGTGGCGAGGTCGTCAGCAAGGTCTGGGAATACATCAAGAAGCATGAGCTTCAGAACCCGGAGAACAAGCGCGAGATTCTGGCCGACGAAAAGCTCAAGAAGGTCTTCGGCAAGGATAAGTGCACGATGTTCGAGATGAACAAGCATCTCGCCGCCCATCTCAAGTCCGCCTGATCCTGCGGGACGTCGCGCCGGCCCCGAACACGGGCCGGCGGCCGATGCCGGACCGAGCCGTCGCGAGGCCGTGACCCTCGCGACGATGGGCGTCCTGTCGGCCGGATTTTCCGCAACGGGTGGCGAGCCGGCATTCGCCGATACGACGGCCCACCCGGCGCCTTTCCGGCAGATCGCTATGGTGCTGTTTCCGGGGATGACGGCCCTGGACGTGGTCGGGCCCCAGGCCCTTTTGGCTGGTCTCGCGGGTCCGAGTTTCCATCTGGTGGCCGAGCGGATCGGCCCCGTCGCCAGCGATACCGGACTCGAGATCGTCGCGACCGCGGACTTCGAGACCTGTCCGCGGGACCTTGATGTCCTGATCGTGCCCGGCGGTGATGGAACGCCCGGCCAGATGCGCAATGAGCGGCTGCTCGCTTTCCTGCGCGATCGCGCCGGGCGGGCGGCCTGGGTCACGAGTGTCTGCACCGGGTCTCTGATCCTCGGCGCGGCGGGCCTGCTGACGGGATACCGGGCGACTTCGCACTGGTGCGTCCGCGATCGGGTCCTGCCCCTCTTCGATGCGATCCCCGTGGATGAACGGGTGGTGTTCGACCGCAATCGCGTGACGGCCGCCGGCATCTCGGCCGGTCTCGATTTCGCCCTGGCGCTGTCCGCGCGCCTGCGCGATCCGGACTATGCCCGGATCAGCCAGCTCGTGGCGGAGTACGCTCCGCAGCCCCCCTTCGTGGCCGGCACGCCACGCACCGCCGGCCCCGCGATCACGGCTTCCGCCACCGGCATTCTGAAGGATCTGATCGAGGGCTCGCTCGCTGCTGCCCGGGCGCGTTGATGGCCCTCGCGTGGGACAACCGCGACGGGCGCACGGCGACCGGCTGGTACATCGGATAATTTGCGTTAACGTCGCGGCCATCTCACGGATTTCCAACAGCGAGACGTTGCATGGCCGGCGGTTTGGCGGACGACCTCATCCGGACGAAATCCCTCGAACGGCTGAACTCCGATGCCGAGGGCGGCGAGCACAAGCTCGCCCGCACCCTCGGGCCGTGGAGCCTGATCGCGCTGGGGATCGGCGCGGTGATCGGCGCCGGCCTGTTCTCCCTCACCGGCATCGCGGCGGCCGAACACGCTGGCCCGGCAGTGGTGATCTCGTTCGCCATCGCGTCCATCGCCTGCGCGTTTGCCGGCATGTGCTACAGCGAACTCGCCGGCATGATCCCCGTGGCGGGCTCGGCCTACACCTACGCCTATGCCACCATGGGTGAACTCGTCGCCTGGATCATCGGCTGGGATCTCGTCCTCGAATATGCGGTCGGGGCCGCCACCGTCTCGGTGAGCTGGTCGAGCTATGTCACCCGCTTCCTGCGTGACACCCTCGGCATCAACCTCCCGCCGAGCCTCGTCCATTCGCCGTTCGAGACCTACACCGTCGATGGCGTGACGGCGCACGGCCTCGTCAATCTGCCGGCGATTCTGATCATCGTGGCGGCTTCGGCGCTCCTGATGATCGGCATCCGCGAGTCAGCCCGGGTCAACGCCGTCGTGGTGATGATCAAGCTCGCCGTCGTGGCAGTCGTGGTCGGCGTGGGCCTGTTCTACATCAAGGCGCAGAACTACGTGCCGTTCATCCCCGAGAACACCGGCACCTTCGGCGAGTACGGCTGGAGCGGGATCATGCGCGGCGCGGGCGTCGTCTTCTTCGCCTATGTGGGCTTCGACGCCGTATCGACGGCGGCGCAGGAGGCCAAGAACCCCCAGCGCAACATGATGATCGGCATCCTCGGCTCCCTTGCCATCTGCACGGTCATCTACATCCTGTTCGCCGGCGTGCTCACCGGCCTCGTGCATTACGACCAGATGAGGGGCGATGCGGCGCCCGTGAACACCGCCATCGCACAGACGCCGTTTCCGTGGCTGCGCAGCCTCGTGACGCTCGGCGTCATCGCGGGCTTCTCAACGGTGATCCTGGTGCTGCTGCTCGGCCAGAGCCGGGTGTTCTACTCCATGAGCCAGGACCGGCTGCTCCCGGGCTTCTTCTCCAAGATTCATCCCACCTGGAAGACGCCGTACCGCTCGAACCTGTTCTTCATGGTTTTCACCAGCGCGCTCGGCGGCTTCCTTCCGATCAGCCAGCTCGGCCACATGACCAGCATCGGTACGCTGCTGGCCTTCATGCTCGTCTGTGCCGGCGTGATCATCCTGCGCCGGACCCAACCCGATGCACGACGCGACTATCGCACGCCCCTGGTCCCCCTGGTGCCGATCCTCGGTATCGTGAGCTGCTTTGCCATGATGGTGTCGCTGGATGGCGAGACCTGGCTGCGCCTGCTCGTGTGGCTCGCCATCGGCTTCGTGATCTATTTCAGCTGGAGCCGCCGTCACAGCCGCATCGGCCGCGAGCAGGCCGGCACTTGAGGCGCGCTTCCATCGTGCGGCAGGACAACGGAACGTCTGACCGGCCGCCCATGGGCGACGGGTCAGCCTCCTTGGATATGCGATGAGCAACCTCCCCTACTACGATGATACCGGCTTGAGTGCGGCGTTCTACGATGTTGTCTCGAGCGCCTATCCCTTTCGGGGCGATATCGACTTCTATGCGGACCTCGTGGGCCCCGCCGGATCGTCGGTCCTCGAACTCGGCTGCGGCACCGGCCGGATCGTGATCGCTCTGGCGGAGCGCGGCTACGGCGTCTTCGGCGTCGACCTGGCGCCCGCGATGATCCAGCGCGCCGCCATGAAATGCGAGCGCCTGCCGCCGGAGGTGGGAAGCCGCATCGCCCTGATGCAGGGCGACATGACCCGCATCGTGTTGGACCGCCAATTCGATGGAGCGATCATCCCGTTCTACGGCTACGCGCATCTGGGCACGCCCACCGCGCGAGCGGACGCCCTGGCGGTCGTCGCCCGGCATCTGAAACCCGGCGGCAAGGCGGCGATCCATCTGCCCGCCCATGCCATGCTGCGCCAGCCCCTCGGCGACGAGGAACTGTCCGGTCCGTACAATGCGGCCGGGGACAGCGTCCGTATCCGCGTGGTCGCGCGAACGTTCGCAGAGGACACCGGCCGATTCTGTCAGGTGATGGAGTATACCCTGATCGATCCCGCCGGGACGATCACGCGGCAGTCGTGGGAAGAACTCGTCTATCATGCAGTCGATCGAACCGAGATCGTCAGGAATGCGGAGCGGTGCGGCCTCAGCCTCGCGGGTGTGCTGGGCGATTTCGACGGTTCGGACACCGGACGCGAAGCCATCTACGTATTCGTGCGCCGAGAAACGGCTCACACATCAGTCGAGTCCTACGGAGTGCCAGATTAGATTGCCGCTGCTGACGACGCGGTTCGTGCCGAGCCAATCCTATCCGTCGGGCTCTTCGGCAGATCGTCATTCGCGCATTGAGGCCGATGATCGAACCGACGACGGCCCAGGATCGTTGTGGTGCTTAGTTGGGGAGAGAACACACGATGAAAGTCTTTTTTGCAGTGGCGGCTGTCGGCATGAGCCTGCTGGTCCCGGTGGATCTCGCACAGGCTCAGCCTTACGGCGGGCGGGATTACGGTTATGACCGGCGCGACTCGGGCTATGGCGATCGTGATTATGGGCAGAGACGCCGTGATCGCGACGACGATTACGACGATCGCGGACGCGGATCGCGCGGTCGCGATTCGGGCTATGCGGATCGGGGCGGTGGTGGCGGGTTCGATGAGCGCTCCTACGTGCGGTGCAACCCCGACGTCGCCCAAGCCCTGCGTGCCGGCCAACTGACCTCGGCGCTGGCGCATTATCAGAAGTTCGGCCGCCGCGAAGGCCGCCGGCTGAGCTGCTGATCGGTTGGCTCGGAAGCCCCGCTGGTCCTCCCTCGCGGCAAGAAGTGTCGGAGATGGGGACCAATCCGGCCGTCGTTCGTTGACCTCATGAGCTGGCCCCGTCGGCGCGACACGCCGCGGGGCCTCCAGCGCAGCAGATCAAGGAGACGGCCATGAAGGCTTTCATTCTCGCAAGCACCCTCGTTCTCGCACCCCTGGCCCTGTCGGCCTCGGCTCAGGCCCAGGGAACCGTACGCGGCGCGGAACGCGGCGTGGAGGACGGCAATCGCGCGGCGGGGCCGGTCGGTGGCATCGTCGGCGGTGCGGTCGGAGCCGCGACGGGCACGGTCGGTGGCGTCCTCGGTGTCGATCCGGATCGGCGCGAAGAGCGCATGGAGCGCCGCGAGGAGCGCGGCACGGTGCGTGAGCGTCGCGACCGCTGACAACGCCGTCGGTCCTTCGCGAAGGACCGGCCACTGATATTCGGCTTGGCCGGCTCGGGTTGGATACGTCCGCCCGGGCCGGCCATGTCCGTTTTCCAGAAGATCGGATCCGAAGCGGCACGCCGGCCTTCGGAAATGCCGATATGGAACAGGGTTCCTAATCCAAGCTCAATCGATCACCTCGACGATCCGGCGTGTCGCCGGGTCGACCAGAACCGGATGATCGTTGACGATGGTGTAGTTCAAACCCTTCAGGGCGAATTCGGGCGGGACGTCGTAGTACACGACACCGTTCGGAGGCAGCACCGTTCCGACCTGAATCGGCCCTTTGTGGGCGAAGGAGGGGCGTCGTTCGCCCTGCGTATAGATGCGGAAGCGCTCGCGCCGATCGATCCCCAGGATCTCGTTGGCTGTGCCGACGGCGCCCCCGATGGCGCTGCCGACGGCCGCTCCGAGGGGGCCGGCGATATTGCCGCCCCGTTCTGCGCCATCCTGCGCGCCGCGTGCGAGGCCCTGAGCTTGGACCGCCGAGGCAGCACCGATCGCGAACGCGATGGCTGCGATGATTTTGAGGGGCATCCGGTTCCGGTTCTCCATGCGGGCTGTCTGTGTAGGGGTCGGTCGGGGTCCATCGCGGGCCCGCCCGCGAAAGGCCCGAAACCGTCGATCCCCGAGGGGCCGTGCCCACCATTTCGATGCGTACGGCCGGCGTTCGCGCTCAATACTCGATCACGTCCTCCAACGCGTAGTGCTTCACCGTTTTCCGGTTGGCGATGAGTTCGTCGATGGACGGCTCGCCCTTCATGGCACGCGCGATGGCGAGCTTCGTCGCCTCGTAGTTCGTACGGTAGAGGTCCTTGTGGTCGAGATTCGTATCGTCGGCGCAGCGCGGGTCGAGCCAGATCATGATGATCATGCAGAGATCGTCGAGGCCATCCTTCGGCAGCACGCCTTCGATGACGCAGTCGATGATGGCATCGCCCGTTGCGGCCTGAACCACGCCGCCGAGAAGTTCGACGTACTCGGCCGTGTGGATGGTGGCCTTGGTGGTCATCATCGTCGCCGGGCGCACGAGCTGGTTGAGGTCGCGCACCACGAACATCCGGGTGTGCCCCTGAACCTGCCCCATCATACCCGCGAAGGCGTGGCCGGCGGGTCCACGGGTGGAGCCGATGAGCACCTCTGGCATGGCATCGGTGTACTGCCCTTCGGCGGCGAGCACGGTGGCTTCGCCGGTGCGGAACCAGATCTCGGACATGGGTGTCTTTCTCGAAGGTTTGTGGACCCGGCGATGAACCGGGCGGGTCGGGGCGCACAAACACCACCGGGTGGCGCGACGTCAATCGCCGGGCGAGACTGGCCTGATCGCAGGGGATCGGTCATGCAGGAATGGCGGGACGCACCCGCCACGAGGGTGACGAGACGATGAGCCGAGGGTCACACGACCGGGACTGGAGCCTGTCGGTCGCGGAGAGCGCGGATGGCGTACAGCTCGAGATCGGCCTGCCCGATGTCGCCGGTCAGCCATTCACCGCGATCCTCGCCCTCGACCGGGACGAGGCCCGCATCCTCGCGCGTGCCTTGTTGGCCGCATCGGGCGACGCCATCGAGCGGACGTTCCAGCATCCGCCCGAAACCTGATCCTTCGGGGCCGAGCCTTCAGAGCCCGACGCGGTTGCGACCCGGCAGGCGCGGGACTTTGGTCCCGCGTGGCTCGATCGGACCGGCACAGGTGTAGGCGAACTCCGTCTGGAGATCCGTGAACACGGTCTCGCCGGTGATCCGGCAATCCTCCCGCACGGTTTCGTCGAGATAGGTGCGGGCCGCATCGCGAAACCGCTTGGTTCGGGTCAGGGCTGGGTCGCCGCCCTCGAGCCGGTCGTCGATCCCGCAGCCGGTGACCTCCCGCAGGGAATTGGAGACGATGAGCATCTTGCGCAGGCGTCGCTGGTCGTAGACCTCGTAGGGATCCTTGCAGCCGATGGTGACCACCTGGGGGGTCAGGCTGACATAGGTCTTCGACAGGTAGGAGAAGCCGGTGCAGCCCGAGGCCAGCAGGCCGAGGGTGATGACCGCCAGCGCCGCGGGCATCTTGGTCGACAGCACGGGGCTGGTCAGCCGGTACACGATCGGGGCGCCCTTCCGTCTGGCCTCGCCAAAGTCTCGGCGGGCATTGAAGCGCAGCCGTCCCCACGGTCAAGCCTTGCCCGGACACACTCCCGCGCGTTTCGACGTCCGGACCATCATCGCCCCTCCCCGCAAGCGAGGAGGGGCTTCGTACCCTATTCCGCCGCCGCTGCGAGATAGCGGGCCGGATCGTAGTTGAGGATCGGCCCGAGCCAGCGCTCGACTTGCCCCAGATCCATGCCCTTGCGGAGCGCGTAATCCTCGACCTGATCGCGCTCGACCTTGGCGACGCCGAAATAATGCGCTTCCGGATGGGCGATGTAGAGGCCCGAGACAGAGGAGCCCGGCCACATGGCGTAGGATTCCGTGAGTTTCACACCGATGCGCGACTCCGCCTTGAGGAGATCGAACAGCGTCACCTTCTCGGTGTGGTCGGGTTGCGACGGGTAGCCGGGGGCGGGACGGATGCCGGCATATTCCTCGCGTACGAGGTCCTCGGGCGCATAGGTCTCATCGGCGCCGTAGCCCCAGAAGTCCTTCCGCACACGCTCGTGCATGCGCTCGGCGAGGGCCTCGGCGATGCGATCGGCCAGTGCCTTCACCAGGATAGAGCGGTAATCGTCGTTGGCCCGCTCGAAGCGCTCGGCGATACGAACCTCTTCCAGGCCAGCCGTGACCACGAAGCCGCCGACGTAATCGGCGATACCGGTGTCGGCGGGAGCGACGAAGTCCGACAGGCAGGTGTTGGCACGTCCGTCGCGCTTCGACAATTGCTGGCGCAGGCCGTGGAAGGTCGCGAGCTTCTCGGAGCGGCTCTCACCGGTGTAGAGGGCGATGTCGTCGCCGATGCTGTTGGCCGGCCAGAAGCCGATGATCGCCTTCGGGTTGAACCAGCGCTCGGCGACGATCTGCGCGAGCATCTCCTGCGCATCGTCGAACAGGGCCTTCGCTGCCGGCCCCTGGTTCGGATCCTCGAAGATCGCCGGGTAGCGGCCCTTGAACTCGTAGGTCTGCAGGAACGGCGTCCAGTCGATGTAGGGCACGAGATCGGCGACCTCGTAGGAGGAGTAGACCCGCGTGCCGGTGAAGCTCGGCTTCTTCGGCTGGTAGCCCGACCAGTCGATCCGGAACGGGTTGGCGCGGGCTTTCGCCAGCGGTAGGCGCTGCTTGTCGAGCTCCGAGCGGGCGTGCGCGTCGGCGACCTTCCTGTACTCGGCCCGGACCTTCTCGATGGTCGAATCCCGTGTCTCCTTCGACAGCAGGCTCGACACCACGCCGACGGCGCGGCTGGCATCCGTCACGTAGACGGTCTGGCCCCGGTTGTACGAAGGGTGGATCTTCACGGCGGTATGGACGCGGCTGGTCGTGGCCCCACCGATGAGCAAGGGAACCGAAAAACCCTCGCGCTCCATCTCGGCGGCCACGTGCACCATCTCGTCGAGCGACGGGGTGATGAGGCCGGACAGGCCGACGATGTCGACGTTCTCGCGCTTGGCCACGTCGAGGATCTTGGCCGCCGGCACCATCACGCCGAGGTCGATGATCTCGTAGTTGTTGCAGGCGAGCACGACGCCGACGATGTTCTTGCCGATGTCGTGGACGTCTCCCTTCACCGTCGCCATCAGGATCTTGCCGGCGGCCTGGCGCTTGCCGTCACCGCCATTGGCGAGCTTCTCCGCCTCCATGAACGGCTCGAGATAGGCCACGGCCTGCTTCATCACGCGGGCGGATTTCACCACCTGCGGGAGGAACATCTTGCCCGAACCGAACAGGTCGCCGACCACGTTCATGCCGGACATCAGGGGGCCCTCGATGACGTGGAGCGGGCGCTCGACACCCACGCGCGCCTCCTCGGTATCGGCGAGGATGTACTCGGTGATGCCGTTGACCAGGGCGTGCTCGATGCGCTTCTGCACCGGCGCCTCGCGCCAGGACAGGTCGGCGGTCTTCGCCTGGACGCCGCCGCCGGACTTGAAGCGCTCGGCCGCCTCCAGCAGACGGTCGGTGGAATCGTCGCGGCGGTTGAGGACCACGTCCTCGCACAGCTCGCGCAGTTCGGCCGGAAGCTCGGCGTAGATCGCGAGCTGGCCGGCATTCACGATGCCCATGTCCATGCCGACCTGAATCGCGTGATACAGGAACACCGCGTGCATGGCCTCGCGCACGGGCTCGTTGCCCCGGAAGGCGAAGCTGAGATTCGAGATGCCGCCCGAGATGTGGGCATGGGGCAGGGTCTCGCGGATGGTCTTCGTCGCCTCGATGAAGGCGACGCCGTAGCCGTTATGCTCCTCGATGCCGGTGGCCACCGCGAACACGTTCGGATCGAAGATGATGTCTTCCGGCGGGAAGCCGATCTCCTCGGTCAGAACCCGGTAGGCCTTGGTGCAGATCTCGACCTTGCGCTCGTAGCTGTCGGCCTGGCCCTGCTCGTCAAAGGCCATCACCACCACGGCGGCGCCGTAGGAGCGGCACACCTTGGCGTCGGCGATGAATTTTTCCACGCCCTCCTTCATGGAGATCGAGTTCACGATCGCCTTGCCCTGGACGCACTTGAGCCCAGCCTCGATGACGTGGAACTTCGAGGAATCGATCATCACCGGCACGCGGGCGATATCGGGCTCGGCGGCGACGAGGTTGAGGAACTCGACCATGGCCTTCTCGGAATCGAGCAGGCCCTCGTCCATGTTGATGTCGATGATGCTGGCGCCCGCCGCCACCTGATCCCGGGCGACGTCGAGGGCCGCCGCGTAATCGCCGGCGGTGATCAGCTTCCTGAACTTGGCCGAGCCCGTGACGTTGGTACGCTCGCCGACGTTCACGAAGGGGATCTCCTTCGTCAGGGTGAACGGCTCCAGGCCCGACAGGCGCATCAGGCGCGGCACTTCCGGGATCGCACGGGGCTTGCACCCCGCGACGGCTTCAGCGATGGCGCGAATGTGGTCCGGGGTGGTGCCGCAGCAGCCGCCGACCATGTTGACGATGCCGGCGCTGGCGAACTCGCCCACCAGTTTCCCCATGGCTTCGGGACTCTCGTCGTAGAGACCGAATTCGTTGGGCAGGCCCGCATTCGGATAGGCGCAGACCAGGGTGTCGGCGATGCGCGACAGCTCGGAGATGTGACCGCGCATCTCCTTCGCGCCGAGTGCGCAGTTGAGGCCGATGGTCAGGGGCGCGGAGTGGCGGAGCGCATTCCAGAACGCCTCCGGGGTCTGGCCCGAGAGGGTGCGGCCGGAGAGATCCGTGATCGTGCCCGAGATCATGATCGGCAGGACCATGCCCCGCTCCTCGAACACCGCCCAGGCGGCGGCGACCGCCGCTTTGGCGTTGAGGGTGTCGAAGATGGTCTCGATGAGGATGAGTTCGGCGCCCCCGTCCATCAGGCCGCGCACCTGCTCGATGTAAGCCTGACGCACCTCATCGAAGGTCACGGCGCGGTAGCCGGGATTGTTCACGTCCGGCGAGATCGACAGGGTGCGGTTCGTCGGGCCGATGGCGCCGGCCACGAAGCGGCGGCGGCCGTCCTGCTTTTCGGCCAGGGCGGCGGCCTCGCGGGCGAGGCGCGCGCCCTCCGAATTGAGCTCGTGGATGATCGATTCCATGCCGTAATCGGCTTGGGCGATGGTGGTCCCCGAGAACGTGTTGGTCTCGCACATGTCGGCGCCGGCGAGGAAGTAGTCGAGGTGGATCTGCCGGATCGCATCGGGCTGCGTCAGGATCAGGAGGTCGTTGTTGCCCTTCTGGTCGTGGCCGTGATCCGTAAAGCGGCTGCCGCGAAAGTCCGCCTCGCCGTAGCCGAGGCGCTGGATCACGGTGCCCATCGCCCCGTCGAGGACGAGGATCTTTTCCGCGGCACGCGCACGGAGCGCGGCTTCGATCTCTTTTCCATCGACGGGTCGCAGGTCGGTCATGGTGTATCCTTGGAGACGCTGGGTCCCATCAAACCACCTCGTGCTGAGGTGCCGGAGCGAAGCGGAGGCCTCGAAGGAGGGCTCTCGTTCGCACATTGGTGCTGGTGTCCTCCTGCGAGGCCCGCCGACGCGGGCGCCTCAGGATGAGATTCTGGGATGGTCGAACGCGTGCGCTCAGGCCGCTTTCGCCGCCGCCACCTTCGGGGCCTGCGAACGCAGGCCGAGGAGATGGCAGATGGCGTAGACGAGGTCGGAACGGTTCATCGAGTAGAAGTGGAAGTCGTTGACGCCGCGATCGACGAGATCGAGCACCTGTTCGGCCGCCACCGCCGCCGCCACGAGGCGGCGGGTGTCGGCATCGTTGTCGAGCCCTTCGAAGCGGGCGGCGAGCCAGTACGGCACCGAGGCGCCGGTGCGGCGGGCGAAGTTGGCCGATTGCTTGAAGTTCTGGACGGGGAGGATGCCCGGGATGATCGGGATATCGATGCCCGCCGCCCGCACCTTGTCGACGTAGCGCAGGTAGATGTCGTTCTCGAAGAAGAACTGCGTGATCGCCTGATCGGCACCGGCGTCGACCTTGGCCTTCAGCGCGTCGATGTCGGCGTCGAGGCTGGCGGCCTCGGGATGCTTTTCAGGGTAGGCCGAGACCGAGACCTTGAAGTCGCCGATGCGCTTGATCCCGGCGACGAGGTCCGCCGTCTGGGCATAGCCGCCCGGATGCGGACGATAAGTCGTACCGACGCCGTCCTGAGGGTCGCCGCGCAGGGCCACGATGTGGCGCACGCCGGCATCCCAGTAGGATTGCACGACGGCGTCGATCTCCTCGCGGGTGGCATCGACGCAGGTGAGGTGGGCGGCGGGCCTGAGACCCGTCTCCCGGACCATGCGGGCCACGGTGTTGTGGGTGCGCTCACGGGTCGATCCGCCGGCGCCGTAGGTCACCGAGACGAATTTCGGCTGTAGCGGCGCCAGGCGCTCGATGGACGACCACAGGATCTTCTCCATCTCGTCGGTCTTCGGCGGGAAAAACTCGATGGAGACGCTGATCGGACGGTAGCCGTCGCGGCTGGCGCGGTGTTGGGAGGCGGTGGGCATCGGGGTCGTCCTCAATGTCGGTCGGTTCAGACGGATCGCGAACAGGATGTGACGTGCGTCGGTCAGGCGACGGCCCGCTCAAGCCCGGCCTCTTCGGCTTCGGAGGCGAGCCAGAGCGTCACGGTGAGCTGGTGGTGGGCCAGGGCCGGCGGAGGGGCGAGATCGCGGGTGGTGACGGTGGACAGCCCCGCATCGTTGAGCCAGCCCGTCACCTGCTCGGGTGCGAAGCCGAGGCGGCGATGGGCCTGGGTTTCACGCAGGAACTCGAGATCGTGGGGCGCGAAATCCACCACGAGGAGACGCCCCCCCGGCGCCACGAGCCGCACGGCTTCGCGCAGGGCGCGAGCCGGATCGTCGAGGTAATGCAAGACCTGGTGAACCAGCACCAGATCGAAGCTGCCGCGCCCGAACGGCGGAGCATGGATGTCGCCCTGCCGCAGATCGACCCGCGACAGGCCGGCCCGCTCGAGGTTGGCGCGCGCCACCGACAGCATGGCATGGTTGGAATCGAGGCCCGTCGCCCGGCTGGCCCGGCCGGCGAGCAGTCCGAGCATCCGGCCGGTGCCGGTGCCGAGATCGATGAGGTTGTGAATCGGCCGGTTGCCCAGCGCATCGAGCACGGCGGCCTCGACGGTGGCCTCCGGCACATGGAGCGAGCGCAGGTGATCCCACTTCGGAGCGAGACGCGCGAAGAAGGTCTGGGCCGCCTCGGCGCGCTGCGCCCGCACGGCTTCGCGTCGCGCCCGATCCTCGGAGATCGGAGCACTTCGGGAGTCGAGCCCGGCGATGAGGGGGTCGACGAGGCCGGCGCGGCCATCGACGAGGCGAAAGAACGCCCAGGCTCCTTCGCGATGGCGCTCCACGAGACCGGCTTCCACGAGAAGCTTGAGGTGCCGGGAGATGCGCGGCTGCGACTGACCGAGGATGTCGGTGAGGTCGGAGACCGACAATTCTCCGTCCGCCAGCAGGGCGAGGATACGCAGGCGCGTCTCTTCGGCCGCCGCGCGCAGCACGCCGAGGGCATGCGTGAACGGCACCGATGAGTCCGCTATGGGGCCTGCGATAGACATAAAGATATGTTTATGTGCAATTCTTGCCCCTGACAAGGGGTCTCGTCTCCTCACGGCGCGTCAGGCGCCATCGGTACCAGGGTCCCACAGCCAGGCCGCCCCTCTGACTCCGGAGGCGTCGCCATGCAGGCTCGGACGAATGGGCGTGTCGAAGCGGTCCGAGAACACGTGCGGGGCAGTGAGCTCCGTCAGGCCCTCGAACAACTCGGGCAGACGCGACAGCCCGCCGCCGATCACGATGATAACGGGATCGAGGATGTTGACGACCTGCGCCAAAGCCCGGCCGAGGCGGTCGCGGTAGCGCGCGAACGTTTCCTGCGCGACGGGATCGCCTGCGCGCATCGCCGCCACGACGGCTTCGGCGGTGATGGGCCGCCCGCTGCGCCGGGCATGGTCGGCGGCGAGTGCGGGTCCGGACAACCACGTTTCGATACAACTGGAGCGGCCGCAATAGCAGGCGGGTCCCGGGCGCTCATCGTCACGGGGTGCGGGGAGAGGATTGTGGCCCCACTCGCCGGCGATACGCAACCGCCCGGCGAGGGCTCGTCCTTCGAGGGCGATGCCTGAGCCAACGCCGGTGCCGAGAATGATCGCCCAGACCACGGCGGCACCGGCACCCGCCCCGTCGACGGCCTCCGATACGGCGAGGCAATTGGCGTCGTTCTCGACGCGCACGGGGCGGCCGAGGGCGTGAACGAGGTCGTCGGCGAAGGGACGGCCGTTCAGCCATGTCGAGTTGGCGTTCTTGACCAGACCGGTGGCCGGCGCGATGGCCCCCGGCATTCCGACCCCGACACTGCGGACGGGGCCGGTGCGGGATTCGAGGCCTTCGACCAGGGCCGCGATGGCCGCGAGGGTGCCTGAGTAATCGTCGCGTGGCGTGGGGACACGGGCCTCGGCCCGCATCATGCCCGCCGCGTCGAGGACGACCCCGGCGATCTTGGTGCCGCCGAGGTCGATTCCGAGGCGCAAGACGTTCCGATCAGCGTGCGGGGACGGGGATGGGCGCCGACGCCGCGGACGGCGTGGTGATCGGGTCCATGTTGGGTGCGTGATCCGAGATGTCCGTACCGATGGCGATGGGGTTGTCCATCACCTGACGCAGCTTCTCCCGGTCGAGTTCGCCCTCCCAGCGGCTGACCACGACGGTTGCGACGCCGTTGCCGATGAGATTGGTGATGGCCCTGCACTCGGACATGAACTTGTCGACACCGAGGATCAGGGTCATGGCGGCCACCGGCACCGGGTTGTTGGGAATGGCCGAGAGCGTGGCCGCCAGGGTGATGAAGCCGGCGCCCGTCACACCGGAGGCCCCCTTCGAGGTCAGCATCGCCACGAGGATGATGGTCGCATACTGGCCGAACGACAAGTCCGCGCCCACGGCCTGGGCGAGGAACAGGCTCGCCAGCGTCATGTAGATGTTGGTGCCGTCGAGGTTGAACGAGTACCCCGTCGGGATCACGAGTCCGACAACGGAGTCCGAGGCACCGAGCCGGCGCATCTTCGTCATCATGTGCGGCAGCACCGTCTCGGAGGAGGAGGTGCCGAGCACGATCAGGAGTTCGTCCTTGATGTAGGCCAGGAACTTGAAGATCGAGAAGCCGGCGATCCGGGCGATGCCGCCGAGCACGATCACCACGAACAGGAAGGCGGTGACGTAGAAGGTGCCGACGAGCCAGGCGAGATCGACGACCTTGCCGATGCCGTACTGACCGATGGTGAAGGCCATGGCGCCAAAGGCGCCGATGGGCGCGAGCTTCACCACGAGGCCGATGATGCGGAAGAAGATCTGCCCCATCGTGTCGATGGCGTGGGTGATGGCCTCGCCGCGCTTGCCCATGCCGGTGACGACGACACCGGTGAGGATCGAGATCAGCAGTACCTGAAGCAGGTCGCCGGTGGCGAACGCATCGAAGAAGCTCTTCGGG
Organism: Methylobacterium sp. Leaf100; assembly: GCF_001422845.1. Lineage (NCBI taxonomy): Bacteria > Pseudomonadati > Pseudomonadota > Alphaproteobacteria > Hyphomicrobiales > Methylobacteriaceae > Methylobacterium > Methylobacterium sp. Leaf100. Next base: position 464,860 of record NZ_LMMW01000012.1, read on the forward strand.
ATCAGCGCCATGATGTGGCCCGTCACGGAGTCGTCGGCGGCCAACTTTGCGTATTTCTCGACGGCCTTGCCATCGAGCTTCGTCACGTCGGCGTTGAAGCCGGCGCCGGGCTTCACCACCTCGCCGACGAGGATGCCGATGAGAAGCGCGATGGTGGACACCACCTCGAAATAGACGAGGGCCTTCAGGCCGACGCGGCCGACCTTCTTCAGGTCACCGATGGATGCGATACCGTGCACGATGGTACAGAAGATGATCGGCGCGATCATCATCTTGATCAGAGCGATGAAGGCGTCGCCCAACCATTTGACCGACTTGCCCCATTCCGGATGGAGGTAGCCGAGCAGGATGCCGAGCGCGATGGCGATCAGCACCTGGATGTAGAGAACCTTGTACCAGGGCTCGGCCACCCGGGGGGGCTCGGCCGCCGTGCCGTGTGTCATCGCCTGGGCCATGGTTCCCTCGCCCGTGCACTGAACCGCGCACGCTTTCGTGTTTCTTGCCCACGACGCTAGCGAAGTTGCGTGCACCACTCAATCGCACAGGCAGGGATGAAAGTGACATTCTCAAACGTGCCACCTTCATCAGGCCGATCGGGGACGCCGATCAGGTCTGGTTGCGGCGCGGGCGGACAGTCCAGCGTTCGAATTCGCCCGCAGCCTCTTCGGCACGCGCCGGCTGGGCGGGCTCGCCCTCCGGCGGCAGGGGCTGCGGATTGCCGAGTGCCTGCGACAGGCTCTCGATGACCTCGTCGATGCGGGCGTCGTTCTGGCCAGCCTCCGGGTGAGCAGGCTCGGGCGCCGCGACCGGCGCAGGGGCCGCGGCCTGCGGGCTGGGCTGGGCTGCGGCTCCACCCCCGGCGACCCGGCGCAAGGCCTTCATCATCCCGTCCTCGTCCGCCGGCTTCGCGGCGGCACCCGACGCGCCGCCGTAGCGGCCGAAGCCGAACCGGGGCTCGACGAGGTCGAGCACCGCTTCCAGGGCCGCGTTGCTCAGGGCGATCTCGCCCGGCTGAGGTACGCCCTGGAGGGCGACGGCATGGCGCTCGTACGCCGCGTCGCCGGACACCTCGGGGCCGAACCAGACCGGCACGGAGAAGCCGTTGGCGTCTCCGATCTCGTCGAAGGTCACGCTCACGAGGTCGAGATTGCCCGGGGCGACGTAACGGTCGACCCGCGCCTCACGGCCGGCACCGAGCGCGATCACCGTGCGGTCGTACTGCGCCTTGCCGCTGCAAACGTCGAGGAGGGCGTCGCCATGGGCGCGCGGCACGTCCGTGCGCTCCTCGCTCGAAGCGCCGTTCTGATCCGTGTTGACGAGGACGAGATGGCATTGCTGGCCATCGACCCGAACGTACGAGACCCGGCCGGCCTGGGGCGCGAAGTAGCCCTCGGTGACCCGTGCGCCACCACGCTCCTTGCGGATCAGGCGAACGAGGGACGGGGCGACGAGGAACCGGCGGACGATGCTCATTGCGGACTCTCCGGAGGTCTGTTCGTCCCACGGTCGAAGATCCGCCGGACTGACAATCGAGGGCGTCTCGATCCGGAAAGGAATGCATCGGGCATCCCCTTCCCAGACCGAAGCTGCGGTATTCATTTAAAAATTGACTCTCGGGACTAAGCAAAACACCACAGAAATCAAGATCGCGCGCCGGACCACCCCCGCGATCCACCGCGCCGTCCCCAGCTCAGCGGGTCATACGACCTTCGGAACCGATCCGTCTCACGCCTCGGGTTCGAAGCGGAGCGAAACCCCGTTCATGCAGTAGCGCAGGCCGGTGGGGGCGGGTCCGTCGTCGAAGACGTGGCCGAGATGGCCCTTGCACCGGGCGCAATGGGCCTCCGTCCGGGTCATCCAATGGCTGCGGTCGACCTGGGTCTCGACCGCGTCGGGGAACGGCGCGAAGAAGCTCGGCCAGCCGGTGCCGGATTCGAACTTGGTGCCGTTCTCGAACAGCGGGGCATCGCACCCGGCACAATGAAACACGCCCGGACGTTTCTCCGCGTTGAGGCAGCTCGTTCCGGCGCGCTCGGTGCCGTGCCCACGCAGGACACGGTACTGCTCGGGGGAAAGAATCTCGCGCCATTCGGCGTCGGTGCGGGTGTCGGCGGTCGGTGCGGTCATGATCTGATCCATCGAGAGGAAACGGTGTGTCCCCTAGATAGGGTCCCGACCCCGCCCCGAGGAGGCCGGGCGTCAGGCCACGGCGCCGAGGGTGTCGGCCATCCGGGCCCGGCGTGCGCCCATGGGCAAGGGAGCGCCCGTGGTGGTGTCGTGCGCGGTCTGGTGCTCCATCTCGGCGTTGATCTCGCCGCCGAGCAGCACGATGGTCGTCGAGATCCAGATCCACGTCATGAAGCCGATGGCCGCCCCGAGGGATCCGTAGGTCTCGTTGTAGTTGCCGAAGCTCGAGACGTACCAGGAGAACAAGATCGAGGCGATGAGCCACAGCACGCCGGCGACGGCGCCGCCGACGCCGACCCAGCGCCAGCGCGGCCGCTCCCGGCTCGGCCCGTAGCGATAGAGCAGCGACAGGCCGCCGAGCACCACCACCAGCATAGCCGGCCAGCGCAGCTGCGCCAGAAGCCAGGCGGTGTCGCTGAAGCCCACGAAGGTGAACACGAGGGGCAGCACGACGATGCTCGACAGCGCGAAGATCGTGAACAGCAGGGCGCCGATGGTGAAGGTGAGCGAACGCAGGTTCAGCATCACGAACGAGCGCTTCTCCTCCTCCTCGTAGACCACATTGAGGGCATCGAACATCGCCTTCATGGCGGCGTTGGCGCTCCAGAGGGAGATGAGAAGACTCGTGAAGAAGGTCAGCCCCAGGGACCCTCCGCCCTTGGCGGCGATGCGCTTGACCTGATCGCCGATGATCTCGATGGCCCCCGACGGCAGCACGCCCTGCAGGCTCGCCAGATGCTCGTTGATGGATCCGACATCGGCGACGAGGCCGTAGCAGGTGACCAGGGCGGCGATGGCCGGGAACAGGGACAGGAGGGTGTAGAACGTCACCCCGGCGGCGACCGACAGCACCCGGTCCTTGTTGAACTCGAGGTAGACCCGGAACAGGATGTCCTTCCAGCCCTTGGAGGTGATCTCCATCGGGGTCCGGGCGGCGCGACCGCGCTCGACCTGCGTGGCCGCGACCCATTCGGCGGAGCGCCCGCTGTGGGAGCGCGCCCCCTCCTCCCGGCACCGGTCGGGCTCGGGCGCGGCGGCGGGTCCATCCCGTCGTGGCCGCCCGCTCGTGCCGGCCGCGAGGGCGACGAGGGCCGCCCCCATGGCCAGGGTCCACAGCACGGAAGCCGCGCCGCTCGAAGCGGTCGCCGGTTCGGGGGAGGAAGACATCGCAGCGTGGACCGGTTGGATCAGGAAGCCAAGCTTGAGCTTACGCTCGGACAAACGTCAACGCGGATGCGGACGTTCCAAAGGTGCCGCAGGCGTGGATCTTCCAGGCGCGCCGCAGGCGCCTGCGTCAGGTGCGAAAAAGATCCGCATGGGTTTCCCGCAGGACGTTCTTCTGGACCTTGCCCATGGCGTTGCGCGGCAGATCCTCCACGAACAGCACCCGCTTGGGGCACTTGTAGCGGGCGAGCCGCGCCTCGAGGGTGCGCAGGATCGTGGCCTCGTCGGGAGCGCCCTCCCGGGCGACGACCACGGCCGCGACGCCTTCACCGAAATCGGCGTGGGCCAAGCCGATCACCGCCGATTCAACCACACCCGGCAGGGCATCGATCTCGTTCTCGACCTCCTTCGGATAGACGTTGTAGCCACCGGTGATGATGAGGTCCTTGCCGCGCCCGACGATGTGCACGTAGCCGTCGGCGTCGATCTTGCCGAGGTCGCCGGTGATGAAGAACCCGTCGGCCTTGAACTCGGCCGCGGTCTTCTCCGGCATGCGCCAGTAGCCCTGGAACACGTTGGGGCCCTTCACCTCAATCATGCCAACGGCGTCGGTGCCGAGTGCGGCCCCCGTCTCGGGGTCCACCACCCGGACAACGACGCCCGGCAGCGCCGATCCGACGGTGCCGGCGACACGGGCCCCGTCATACGGGTTCGAGGTGTTCATGTTGGTCTCGGTCATGCCGTAGCGCTCGAGGATGGCGTGGCCCGTGCGGGCCTGCCAGTCGCGGTGCGTGTCAGCCAGGAGGGGCGCCGAGCCGGAGACGAACAGCCGGATCGCCTTCGTGGCGTCGGGATCGAGTCCCGGTTCCCTGAGAAGGCGGGTGTAGAAGGTCGGCACGCCCATCATCGCCGTCGCACGCGGCATCAGCCCGAGAACCTGCGCCGCATCGAACTTCGCCAGGAACAGGAGCGTGCCGCCCGTGGCCAGAACGGTGTTGGTGGCGACGAACAGGCCGTGGGTGTGAAACACCGGAAGGGCGTGCAGCAGCACGTCGTCGGCCGTGAAGCGCCAGAACGCCGCCAGGGTCCGGGCGTTCGAGGCGAGGTTCTCGTGGGTGAGCATGGCGCCCTTGGAGCGCCCGGTGGTGCCGGAGGTGTAGAGGATGGCGGCGAGATCGTCGGCCCCGCGCGCCACGTCGGTGAAGTCATCCGCCGCCGCATCCGCCGCCGCGACCATGCTCCCGCGCCCGGATGCATCGAGGGTCCGCACCTGCGCCACGCCGGCATCGCGCGCGATCGCCTCCAAGGCCCCGTGCTTGCCCGGATCGCACACGAACACCGAGGGTTCCGCGTCCAAGAGGAAGTAGGCGACCTCGTGGGCGGTGTAGGCGGTGTTCAGCGGCAGGAACACCGCCCCGGCCCGCACGGTCCCAAGGTACAGGAACAGGAATTCAGGGCTCTTCTCGGCCTGGACCGCGACCCGGTCGCCGGGCTTCACCCCAAGCCCGACGAGGGCCCCCGCGTAAGCGGCCGAACGCGCGAGCAGGTCGGCATAGGTGAAGTGCGTGCCGTCTCCCGTCTCGACGAAGGCTTTCGTGGTCGGATCGGCAGGCAGGTTGCCGCGGACGAGATCGAAGAGGTGATTGGGCATGCGGGCTTCAGGTGGCTTTCGGTCGAACTCTCACGCGTCGGCGAGAGCCACGGCGCGGGTGGGCGGCAGATTGTTGCGCAACTCGCGGCTCACCGCGCTGGAAGCGGCGACGGTCCCGAGGTTGGCGTAGGTCTCGTGGTTCTTCTCGATGGCCGCGAGGTCGTAAAGGTAATTCACCATCAGCCCACGGGACTGGGCCAGCCCCTTGGCCGAGACGTCGCCGAGGAAGTTCAGGCGTTCCAGCCGGGCCCCGTTGCCGAGGTGGAACCGGGCGACGGGGTCGAGGGGCTTGCCGCGCTCGTTCTTGGCGCGGAGGAAGTAGGCGGCGGCCGCCGGGATCATCGCCTTGCGGACGGCCTCGCACTTCGTCTTGTCGGCCTGCCAGTCCGGCTCGTCGATGATCCGCAGGGCCTCGACATCCTCGCGGGTCAGCCCCTGCGGCGCGTCGGCCCGGCGCTCGCGGTCGAGCCACGTCGCGAAGCCCGGTACCGGCGACAGGGTGACGAAGGTCTTCAGGCTCGGAATCTCGCGGGCGAGATCCTCCACCACCTGCTTGATGAGAAAGTTGCCGAAGGTGACGCCGGCGAGCCCCTTCTGGCAGTTCGAGATCGAGTAGAAGATCGCCGTGGTGGCCGCGCGCGGCGCCAGGATCTCGCGCTCGTGGGCCAGGATCGGGGCGATGGCCGGGGCGATGGCGGCGGTGAGCGCCACCTCCACGAAGATCAGCGGCTCGTCGACGAGGGCCGGGTGGAAGAACGCGAAGCAGCGCCGGTCACGGGGTTCGATGCGACGGCGCAGGTCGTCCCAGTCGGCGATGGCATGGACCGCCTCGTAGCGGATGATCTTCTCGAGGATGTGGGCGGGCGTCGTCCAGTCGATGTGGCGCAGCACGAGGAAGCCGCGGTTGAACCACGAGGCGAACAGATGCTCGAAATCGCTGTCGAGGCTGTCGGCCGCGTCGATGAGATCGGGGTCGGCCTCCTCGTCCCGCAGGGCGCGGCGTAGCCCGAGCAGGTCCTCCCGCATGCGGACCAGCGCGAGGGTGCCGTCCCGGGCGAGGTTGAGGCGGCGGATCAGTTCCTGGCTGCGCGGCTCGGCTGCGTCGTGCAGAACGCCGAGCGCCGCCCGGGTCGGGTCGGCACGGTAGGCCGCGATGGCCTCGTCGACAGCCTCGTGGTCGGCGGCGAACTCGGTGGCGACGAGGCGGAGAAAGCTCGCCCGTTCGGGCCGGGCGAGGCTGGCGTAGCGGTCGAGGATAAGGCGGGCGAGGGCGACGCCCGAGGCTTCGCCGCGGCGGGAAATGAGATCCTCGCAGAGCTTGACGAGTTCCCCCGGATCGGCACGGGCGGCGAGGTCGCCGCGTCCGAACCCGATGAGGTCGCGGCCGCGGTCGCTGATGGTCTGCAGCAGATCGCCGAAGAAAGAGATCGCCGCCATGGAAGCTGCCCGTCCCCGTGCTGGCGCCCGGACCGGGCGTATCCACCCCACGCATCCGCGCAGGGTTCGACGAACCTTCTATGACGGCCCCACTCGAAGGACCAGGGACCGAGGCGGGTTCGCAGTCACGGCCCCCAAGCTTCGGCGAGGGATGGACGAAGGCTCTTTCCGCGGAACCGCCGAACGCCTGCGTGGACTCGGATACGAGAAAGGAACGCCGTATCCCTCAGCGCGCATCCCCGCCGGCAATGATCTCGGCCCGGTCGGCCCGCTCCCGCCAATCCTCGACCCCGTGCTGGCGCGCGAAGCGCAATTCGGCAGCGCGCAGGGCCCGCATGGGATCGCGGGCTCGAACAATGGCAACGGAGCCGACGGGGAACGGTACCCCGAGAATCTCCTTGGCGAACTCGATACGGTAATTCGGCATGCGAGGCTCCGTCATCGGACCCGGCACCGCGCTCCGGTGGAACGAAGCGTGGCATCACCCGATCCCGTTCACGATCAGACCGCAAGAATCCGCGTATTCCAAGAGCCTCGCCCGGCTTGTACGCCGTCTTCGGGTGGCCTTGGCCGTCAAATCGTGCAGTCCCTACCTCGAAAACATGAGAACGGGCTCATCCGAAGGTAACGGTCCTGCGACGACGCGTCCGGCCGGCCCGCTCCACCGGCCTTGCCGACACGGCCCGCTGGGCCTTACTCACCCCTCCTCACCCCGATCGGAAAGTTTTCGGCCATGACGCTTTCGGCCATGCCAGAGACGTGCGCTTGGTGCCCGGCGGCGACACGGGGCGCGGCATGAGCGGAACAGCACCGGCGACGGACCACGACTTCACCCTTCGGGCACGCCTCGGCCTCACCCTCATCGCCGGGGGCGCCGTGGCGAACATCTACTACAACCAGCCCCTTCTCGCCCTGCTGGTGAGCGAATTCGGTGACCGGGCGGCAGTCCTGGTGCCGACCGCTTCCCTCGTCGGCTACGGCCTCGGCATTCTGTGCCTCGTGCCCATCGGCGACAGCCTGCCGCGGCGCGGCCTGATCCTGGCGCAGATGCTCGGCCTCGCCGTGGCCCTCCTGGCGGCGGCCATGAGTCCCAACCTCGGAGCGCTCGCAGGAGCGAGCCTCGCCATCGGGTTCCTCGCCTCGGCCGCGCAGCAGGCGGTGCCATTCGCCGCCGAACTCGCCCCCGACGCCACCCGGGGCCGCATGGTCGGCCAGGTGATGACCGGGCTCCTCAGCGGCATCCTCCTGGCGCGGACGGTGAGTGGCTTCGTGGGCGCGCAATACGGCTGGCGCGCGGTGTTCTACGCCGCCAGCGCCGTGGCGCTGATCATCGCCGGGATCGCCGCCGCGACCCTGCCGCGCACGGCCCAGACCAGGCCCCTGCGCTACCGCGCCCTGATGGTGTCGATCCTCCATCTGGTTCGCACCCAGCCGGCCCTGCGCCGCTCCAGCCTGTGCCAGGGATTGCTGTTTGCGAGCTTCAACGCGTTCTGGACGACCCTCGCCCTCCTGGTCGAAGCGCCGCCCTTCGATCTCACGGCGGCCGGCGCCGGGCTGTTCGGCGTCATCGGGGTCGTCGGCGCGTTCATCGCGCCGGTCTCGGGCCGCTACACCGACCGGCGCGGCGCCCGGCCCGTGGTGGTGGCCGGCAGCCTGTTCGTGGTGGCGGCCTTCGTGGTCCTGTGGGCCGGCGGCAACGTCTCCCTCGTGGCCGTGGGGCTCGGCGTTCTCCTCATCGACATCGGCCTCAACGGCGCACTCATCGCCAACCAGACCCGGGTCTACGCCCTCGTCCCGGGCGCGCGCGGACGGGTGAACACGGTTCTTTTCACGGTGATGTTCGTGTTCGGGGCGCTCGGGGCCTTCGCCGGCAGCCAAGCCTTCCTCATGGCCGGCTGGCCCGGCGTCTGCGCCGTGGGCCTCGCCCTCTCGGGCGCCGGCCTCCTCGTCGCGATCCTCGAGCCCGGGACGCCGAAGGTTACCTGAGGACCCGGGAGAGCCGGCACCATTCGGTCCTGTCCGCCGGCAGGCCGAAGCGCAGGCGCGCGGGGGCCGCGGCGAAGCGCCGGACGTAGATCCCGGCGGCGCCGAGTCGCGCGAACAGTTCCGGCCCGTTCGGGAAGTCCGCCGTGCGGAACAGGAGAGTTCCGCCGACCACCCGCCCACCGGCGCGGGCGATCATCCGGTCGAGGCGTCCCGCATCGGCACCGCGCGCGACCGACGCGGCGCAGCGCCATTCGGCATCGGCGAGCGCCGCCCGGCCGATGGCCAGCGCCGGTCCCGACACCGCCCAGGGGCCGAGCGCCTCCGCGAGGCGGCCCGCAAGGGTAGGCTCCGCCAGGGCGAAGCCGAGTCGAATGCCAGCGAGCCCATAGGTCTTGCCGAAGGAGCGCAGGACCACGAGACCCGGCCGGAGATGCGGCCCGAGGGAGTCGACGGTTTCGAGATCCGCGAAGGCTTCGTCCACCACCAGGAGGCCGCCACGTGCCGCCAGCCGATCCGCGTGCGTGCGGAGCGTGGCGCCGTCCCAGGTCCGCCCGTCGGGGTTGTTCGGATTGACCACCACCACGACGTCGGCCTCCGCGTCGAGCGTCGACACGGCCACGACGGAATGGCCGGCCCTCCCCCACGCGGCCGCGTGCTCGGCATAGGTCGGCCCCACCACGGCGACACGGGCGCGGGGCCACAGGCGCGGCAGGGTCTCGATGAGGATCTGCGTGCCGGGGGCGGCCGCGATCCCGCGCGGATCGGCGACACCGTAGGCCCGGGCCGCCGCCGCGTTCAGGGCCGCGAGGTCGGCCGACGACGGCAGGCGGTGGAACACGCTGGCCTCGAGGGGCGGACACGGGTAGGGCACCGGATTGATCCCCGTCGAGAGGTCGATCCACGGTGTCGGCGCATCCGGGAACAGGGTGCGCGCCGCGTCGAGATCGCCGCCATGCGCGATGGGGACTGGCTCGCTGACCGAACCCACATGCCCTGGACCGCCTTCACCCATCCGCCCGATACGCTCGCCATCCTGCTGCTCGCCCTGACCGTCGAGGCGGCCGCCGGCTATCCCGACCGGCTCTACAGGGCGCTCGGCCACCCTGTCACCTGGATCGGCGCCCTCATCGGCCGGCTCGACGGGGGGCTGAACACGGGTCGCCAGAACCGCCGCCGGATCATGGGCGTGTTTGGGCTGGTCCTGCTTCTTGCCGCGGTGGCCGGGACCGCCTTCGGGCTCACGGCCACCGCGGCGCTGTTCGGCAACTGGGGCGGCCTCGTGGCCCTCGGCCTGCTCTGCGCCAGCCTGCCGGCCCAACGTAGCCTGCACGACCACGTCGCCCGCGTGGCGGCGGATCTTCGTGACGACGGCTTGACGGGCGGGCGCGTCGCCGTGTCGATGATCGTCGGACGCAATCCCGAAACCCTCGACGAGGCCGGCATCTGCCGGGCCGCCATCGAGAGTCTCGCCGAGAACTTCTCCGACGGGATCGTGGCGCCGGCATTCTGGATCGGCGTCGGCGGCCTGCCGGGCGGCGCGCTCTACAAGGCGATCAACACCGCCGACAGCATGATCGGCCATCGCACCCCGCGCCACGAAGCGTACGGCTGGGCCGCCGCCCGCCTGGACGACTTCGTCAACCTGCCGGCCTCGCGCCTCGCCGGCGGACTCATCGTCGTGGCGGCGCTGTTTCAGAGCGGCGCCTCGCCGGGCGCGGCATGGCGGGCCCTCCGGCGCGACGCCCGACGCCACTGCTCGCCCAACGCCGGGTGGCCCGAGGCCGCCATGGCCGGAGCCCTCGGCCTACGGCTCGCCGGTCCGCGCGTCTACGGCGCGACCTTAGTCGAGGATGCCTGGATGGGCGATGGCCGCGCCGAGGCGGGCCCGGCCGACGTGGAGCGGGCGCTCGCCCTCTATCGCACGGCGTGCCTCCTGCTGTTCGGCCTCACCGCGGTGACGTTCGCCCTCGTCGCGGTTGCGCTGCTATGAGCACGGCGACGCCGCCCGTCCGTCGGAGATACCGCATGATTCGTCCTTCCCTCTTCGCTGCCGCATGGGGACTGGCGTTCCTGTCGCCGGCCCGGGCCGAGATGCTGCAGCCCGTGGGGCAGCCCTACGCCGTCGCCGAGGGACTGGCGGGCGAGATCACGAAGAAGAAGACCAAGCCGGCCGAGGACATCAGCGGCATCGCCTGCGCGCCGGCCGAAGCCGGTCGGCGCAACTGCGTCGTGGTGGACGACGAGGCGGCGGGCGCCCAGTTCGTCACCCTCCAGGGCACGACGCTGACCCCGGGCGCCGTCGTCGACATCGTCGGCCGCAAGCCGCCCACCACCACCGTCGGCGCGCCCCCGACCACGGGCGACTGCACCCTGGGCCAAGGCGCGTACCGCGAGATGGACGGCGAGGCCGTGGCGTATGCGGCACCCGACTTCTACGTCACCGGCTCGCATGGCTGCAGCCGTCGGGGGCGGGAGTTCAAGCTCTCCACCGCGATCCTCGCGCGCCTGCGCGCCGACGCCACCGGGACCAGGGTGGAGACGACCTACCGCCTCGGCGACGCCCTGCGAAATGCCGATACGGTGGGCGCGTATTTTCTGAAGGATCTGGAACCCCGCGAGGGCGGCAAACCGCTCTCCGGTCTCAACGTCGAGGGCCTCGCGGTCATCGGCGACACTCTCTACGCGGGTCTCCGCGCGCCCGTCATCGACGGACGGGCCTTCCTCGTCTCCGTACCCGTCGCGCCCCTGTTCGCCCCCGGCGACGCGCCGCTCGACGTCAAACCGACGACGATCCCCCTCGCCCTCGGGGCCGATGCCGGCATCCGCGATCTCACCACCCTGCCGGACGGGCGCCTTCTCGTCCTCTCGGGTCCGACCCGCAACGGCTTGTCGGTGCCTTATGGGCTGTTCCTCGCGGATCCGTCGTCCGGCAAGGTCACGGCGCTCGGCACCCTTGCGCCATTGGACGGCGACGATTCCAGGGCGAAGCCCGAAGGCGTCGTGCGCCTCGGCCCAGGCCGGGTGCTGGTGGTGTTCGACAGCATACTGAACGGTGGTCCGCGCGAATATGCGGTGGCGATCCCATAGGCGGCCGGCTCGGCGCATCAGGACGGGTCGAACCGATATTGCTCCGGCCTGACCGACCGCCGGCGTGCTTCGACGCGCAGTACCGCGGCGGAGCACCGACAGTACCGAGAACCATCAGGCCCGCAGCCCGAGACAACCCGCGAGGTCCTAGACCGGGGCCAAGGCGCGCCAGTGCGGATGCGCGGCGTGGCATCCTGCACGATGAAGCCGCGGGAATTGCCGACGGAGTCGATGACGGCGATGCCGGCAGCCGCGCCAGTCCTCCGCAAAGATCGCCCCACGCCTGACCCGCTACGCCGCCAGGACGAGCAGCCGGTCGCAATCCACATGGGCTTCTAGGTGGTCGGCGAGCGCGTCGAGCACGGTCTCGATCCCCGCCTCGTAGGCGTGGCCGCCGGACCGGGCGCCGAGGCGCGCGAGCCACGCGGCGCGCTGCGCGTCGTCGGCGAACAGGCCATGCACGTAGGTGCCGGCGACCCGGCCGTCGGCCGAAATCGCCCCGTCCAGGCGCCCATCGGTGAAACGAACGAGCGGGCGCGCCGCGTCGGGCCCGGTGGTATCACCCAGGTGCATCTCGTAGCCCGAGAACGGTACGCCGTCGGGCAACGAGGTGCCGGTGACGGCCTCGAGGCGCTTGACCGGGGTCATCACCGTCTCGACGTCGAGGAGCCCAAGACCCGGCACCGTCCGGGGGGCGCCCTCGATCCCGTGCGGGTCGGCGAGGCGGCGCCCAAGCATCTGGTAGCCGCCGCAGAGGCCGAGCACCCGGCCGCCGCGCCGGACATGGGCGGCGAGATCGATATCCCAGCCCTCGGACCGAAAGACATCGAGGTCCGCGATGGTGGTCTTCGAGCCCGGCAGGAGCACGAGGTCGGCCACGGGGATCGGCTCCCCCGGACGAACCAGAACCACGGAGACGTTCGGCTCGCCCCGCAGAGGATCGAGATCGTCGAAATTGGCGATGCGCGGCAGGACGGGGACGGCCACCACCGTGCGACCCGCCGCGCCTGCTTCGGAGCCGACCAGTCCCAGAACGTCCTCCGCGGGCAGGCGGACGGCGGACGGAAAATGCGGGATCAGCCCGAGGCTGGGCCAACCCGTGTGGCGGGCGATGAGGTCCATGCCGTCGGCGAACAGGCTCGGATCGCCGCGGAAGCGGTTGACGAGGAAGCCCCGGATCATCGCCGCGTCGGCCGGGTCGATCACCACCTTCGTGCCGACGAGGCTGGCGATGACGCCGCCGCGGTCGATGTCGCCGAGCAGGATCACCGGCGTGTTCGACGCGCGGGCAAAGCCCATATTGGCGATGTCGCCGGCGCGCAGATTCACCTCCGACGCCGAGCCGGCGCCCTCGACCACGACGAGGTCGGCCTCGGCTTTCAGATGGGTGAAACTTTCGAGCACGGCCCCGAGGAGGCGCGGCTTCCAGCCCTGGTAGTCCCGGGCCGCGGCCTGGCCGACCATCCGGCCCTGCACCACGATCTGGCTGCCGGTCTCGCTCTGGGGCTTGAGGAGGACCGGGTTCATGTGGACCGAGGGCGCCACTCCGGCGGCCCTCGCCTGAAGCGCCTGGGCCCGTCCGATCTCGCCGCCATCGGCCGTGACGGCGGCGTTGTTCGACATGTTCTGCGGCTTGAACGGCCGCACCCGCAGCCCGCGCCGGGCGAAGGCGCGGCACAGACCGGCGACGATGAGGGATTTGCCGACATCCGAACCGGTGCCCTGGATCATGATGGCGCGGGTCATGACGGCCGGCACCTCAAAACTCGATCCCCTCCTGCGCCTTCACGCCCGCCGCGAAGTGGTGCTTCACGGAGCCCATCTCGGTGACGAGGTCGGCGGCCTCGACGAGGGCCGGCTTGGCGTTGCGGCCGGTGACGATGACGTGGAGGTCGGGCCGGCGGGCCCGGAACGCCGCCACCACGTCGTCGATGGGCAGGTAGTCGTAGCGCAGCGCGATGTTGAGTTCGTCCAGCACCACGAGGCGGATGCTCGGATCGGCCATGAGATCCAGGGCTTTCGCCCAGGCGTGCTCGGCCGCCGCGATGTCGCGGGCCTTGTCCTGGGTCTCCCAGGTGAAGCCCTCGCCGAGGGTGTGCCAGTCGATCTGGTTCCCGAAGGCCTTGAGCGCGTGCTTCTCGCCCGTGTCCCAGGCGCCCTTGATGAACTGCACCACGCCGACCCGCCAGCCATGGCCCAGCGCCCTCAGCATCAGGCCCAGGGCCGCCGTAGTCTTGCCCTTGCCGGGACCCGTGTTGACGATGAGGAGGCCCTTCTCGATGGTCTTCTCCGCCACCTCGGCATCCTGCACGGCCTTGCGCTTCTCCATCTTCTCCCGATGGCGGTTGGCGGCGTCGCTCATGCGTGGTCTCCAAGTTGGGGTTTCACGATCATCGGCAGTCCCGCCACCATGAACACGACGCGGTCGGCCTGTGCGGCGAGGCGCTGATGAAGCCGCCCTGCCGCGTCGCGGAAGCGGCGGGCGAGGGCATTGTCGGGCACGATGCCGAGGCCGACCTCGCTGCCGACCAGGACCACCGGCCCCGGCGCGTCGGCGCAAGCGGAGAGCAGCGCCCCGGTCGCGGCCTCGACGTCGGCCTCCGCCAGGATCAGGTTGGTGAGCCAGAGGGTGAGGCAATCCACCAGTACCGGTCCGCGCGCGGCCGCGACCGCCTCGGGCAGGTCGATCGGCGCGTCCTGCGTGATCCAGTCGGCCGACCTTCGGGTGCGGTGGAGGGCGATGCGGTCGCGCATCTCGTCGTCCCAGGCCTGGGCCGTTGCGAGATACAGCCAGGGTGGCGGCTGCGCCTCGATCACCCCCTCGGCATGGACGCTCTTGCCCGAGCGCGCGCCGCCGAGGACGAGGGTCACACGGGAGAATATCTCGGTCATGGGGGGGACGGCTGCCGCATGGGGCTTCTTTAGCCCGAAACGCCCTTGTGTGGTCAAAGGCGATGCAAACGGCACAGCGGCGCGTTGTCAGGGATCGCGCGACCGCGTAGAAGCATCGGGATCGGACGGTGCCCCGGCGACGGGGTGAAAAGGGAACGCGGTGAGGGGCAAGCGCCTTGAAACCGCGGCTGCCCCCGCAACTGTGAGCGGCGACGGGCCTGCCATCGGCCACCGGAGCGATCCGGGAAGGCGGCAGGTTCCGGATGACCCGCGAGCCAGGAGACCTGCCGTCCGGCACCGGGGACCTTCGTCCTCACCTTCGACCACGGCCGCCGGCGGGGCGGCCAGGAGATCAACCGATGTCGACCAACACCCTCGTTCTGACCGGCACCCGCACCAACGAGCGCCTCGGGGCCGTTCTCGTCGCCGCGTTCCTCGGCCTCGGCCTCGTGTTCATGGCGGGCTTCGCCCCGGCGATGGCGCTCCACAACGCGGCGCACGATTTCCGCCACACCCAGAATTTTCCCTGCCACTGAGCGCCTGGCGCCTGAAGGCAGACACCCCATGATCATCCGGCTCGTGTCGGCGGCCCTGGTCGCCGGCTTCCTCGCGGCTATCGTCGCGACGGGCCTGCAGCTCGCCCTGACCTCTCCGCTCATCATCGCGGCCGAGCGTTACGAGACGCAGGCTCAAGCCCCCGTATCGCCCCCCGCGCCGGGATTCGCATCCCTCGTGGTGCGGGTGCATGGCGGACACGATCACGGCGTGAAGGACCCGGGCGTGTCCGGCGGCGAGACCGCGCCCGCCTGGCAGCCCGGACCCGGACTGCCGCGCATGGCGTTCACGGCGCTCGCCACCCTGGTGGGCGGCGTCGGGTATGCCCTGCTGCTCGGCGCAGTGCTGCTGGCCTGCGGGCGCGAACCGACGCCCGAGACCGGCCTGCGCTTCGCCGTGGCGGGCTTCCTCGCCGTCGCCCTGGCGCCGGCCCTCGGCCTGCCGCCGGAACTACCGGGCATGGACGCCGCGCCCCTCGCCGATCGTCAGTTCTGGTGGGTGATGACCGCCGTCGCCACCGCCATGGGGCTCTACCTCATCGCCATCCGCCGCGCGCCGATCTCCATCGCGGGCGGCCTCGTCCTGATCGTGGCACCACACCTCGCCGGAGCACCCGAGACGAGCCACGCGGCTTCCGCCCTGCCGGCGGGCTACGCGGCCCAGTTCGCCGCACGCTCGCTCGGGATCGCCTTCGTGTTCTGGGCGGTCATCGGGCTCGCCTACGGCTGGGCCTGGACCCTGTTCGGTCGCAAGGCGACGGCGCATGCCTGACGTGGTCACCCTCTACGTCTGCACCGCCTGCCGTGCGGCCGGCGACCCGGCGGAACCCCGCGCCGGTGCGCGCCTCCTCGACGCGCTCCGGGAGGCCGTCGGTGAGCACGGCCAGACCGGCCTGCGGATCGAAGGCGTCGAGTGCCTCTCCGTCTGCAAGCGGCCATGCACCGTGGCGGTGGCCTCGGAAGGGCGCTGGACCTACGTCTACGGCGACCTCGACGCCACCGAATCCGCCCGGATCATCCTCGAAGGGGTCGGCCTCTACGGCGAAACGCCCGACGGCGTCGTGCCGTGGAAGGCGCGGCCCCAGGAATTCCGCAAGGGCGTCGTCGCCCGCATCCCGCCGCTCGCGGCGCACCCTAGTACGGACGCCGCCGAATGACCCTGGTCGAGAAGATTCCCTGCACCATCGTCACCGGCTTCCTCGGGGCCGGCAAGACGACCCTCGTGCGCCACCTCGTCGAGAACGCGAACGGCCGGCGGCTCGCGATCATCGTCAACGAGTTCGGCGATATCGGCTTCGACGGCTCGTTTCTCGCCGCCTGCGGCATCGAAGGCTGCCAAGACGAGGACATCGTGGAGCTCGCCAACGGCTGCATCTGCTGCACCGTGGCCGACGACTTCGTGCCGGCCCTGAACAAGCTCCTCGACCGAGCCGACCCACCCGAGCACATCCTTATCGAGACCTCCGGCCTCGCCCTGCCCAAGCCCCTGGTCCAGGCGTTCCAGTGGCCTGCGATCCGCTCGCGGGTCACCGTGGACGGCGTCATCGCGGTCATCGACGGTCCGGCCGTGGCGGCGGGCTTCTTCGCCGACGATCCGGCGGCCTCCGCCGCCCAGCGTGCCGAGGACACGAACGTCGATCACGACAATCCCCTGGAGGAGGTGTTCGAGGACCAGATCCTCTGCGCCGACCTCGTGGTGATGAACAAGGCCGACCTCCTCGACGCGGCCGGCCGCGCCAAGGTCCGCGCCGAGGTTCAGGCCCATCTGCCGCGCGCGGTGAAGATGGTGGAGGCCGAGCACGGCCGCCTCGACCCGCGCGTCATCCTCGGCCTCGGCGCCGCGGCCGAGGACGACCTCGACGCCAGACCCTCGCACCACGGCGAGGGCGAGGACCACGATCACGACGATTTCGACTCCGTGGCCCTGCCCGTCCCGGCCGCGGCCACGGCCGAGGACCTGGCGATCCGCGTCGGTCGCGCGGCAGAGACCGCCGGCGTGCTGCGCATCAAGGGGTTCGCCGAAGTCACGGGCAAGCCCATGCGCCTCGTCGTACAGGGTGTCGGCACCCGCATCGCCCATCACTACGACCGGCCCTGGAAGAGCACGGAAGCCCGCGACGGCCGCCTAGTCGTCATCGGCCTCAAGGGATTCGATCAGGCGGCGGTCGCCGCCGCCCTGGCCGGATGAGCGCCATGGCGGGACGGAACGGCCGCGCGGCGGCGGCCCTGGGCCTTGCCGTACTCCTCGGACTGGGGGGCTGCTCCGACACGCGCCCGCCGGCGCCCGACACCGCCAATCCCCTCGCGCTGGCCCAGCCCACCCGCAACACCGCAGCCAAGCTCGCCTATACGCACGACCTCACCATCGGCCTGCCGCCCGATCGGGTGGCGGCGCATTTCGCGGCGGCGCGTGACCGCTGCCAGGCCGATGCGGGCCTCGGCTGCATCCTCGTCACGTCGTCCATCGACGACGGTCCGCGTCCGCAGGGGCGACCGCAGGCGCAGATCCAGGTCCGGTTGCCGCACGATTCCGTCGCCCCCTACGTGGCGTTCCTCACGGCCCCCCTGCCGGGCGAGGCGGCGGGCGACGTGGTCCTGCGGCGTCAGGCGACACGGGCCGACGACCTGACCACACCCATCGCGGACGGAGGACGCCGGCTCGCCCAGCTCGCCGCCTATCGCGCGCGCCTCGACGAACTGTCCGCGAAGGCGGACACGCGCGTGGAGGACCTCATCCGCATCGCCCAGGAACTCTCGAAGGTCCAATCCGAGATCGAGGAGGGGGAGGCGAAGCAGCGCGGCCTGCAACGGCGCGTCGATACCGAAATCGTCTCGGTTTCGCTTCGCTCGGACAGCGCGCGAGCGGGTGCCTTCGCCCCCGTCGAGGAAGCCTGGAGCCAGGCCGGCCAGACCTTCGGCGCCAGTGCGGGCGCCGCCCTGCGCTTCGCCGTCGCCAGCCTGCCCTGGCTTCCCGTGGCGGCGATCGGACTGTTCCTCGTCCGCGCCCTCTGGCGGCTGCGCCGGCGCAAACGCGCCCGGATCGGCCGGCCCCTCACGGAGGCGCGGCTGTGAGGTCGCGCATCCCGCCATGCATCTGATCCGCGTCGATACGGTTTCCCTCGACGAGGGCGAAGCCGCCATCGATCTCGGTCAGGCGCCGGGCGACATCGTGTTCCTGTCGTTCACGGATTCCGACCTGTTCGGCGTCGCGGGCGCGTTCGCAGCGGCATTTCCGCAAGCCGGCGAGGGTCCGGCCCCGACCCTGCGTCTGGCGAAACTCGCGAAGCTCCGTCACCCCATGTCGGTGGACCTCTACGTCGACGGGGTTATCGCGCGGTCGAAATGCGTCGTGATCCGATGCCTCGGCGGGCTCGATTACTGGCGTTACGGCATCGAGCGTGCCGCTGCCGCCGCACGGGCGAACGGCGTTCGCCTCATCGTCCTGCCGGGCGACGACCGGCCCGACGATCGCCTGGATGCCTTCTCGACGGCGCCCGATCTCGCACCCGTCCTCGACGCCTATTTCCGGGCGGGCGGCGCCGACAACCTGCGCCGGATGCTCGGGCGGATCGCGGCCGAGATCGGCTTTCCCGGCACCGTGGAGGAGCCGCAGGCCCTGCCGCGCGGCTTCGTCTGCTGCCCCGGCTGCGGCCCCATCGACCGCGATCGGGCTCTGGCCGCCGGCCGGCCCTTGC
Organism: Methylobacterium sp. Leaf100; assembly: GCF_001422845.1. Classification (NCBI taxonomy): domain Bacteria; kingdom Pseudomonadati; phylum Pseudomonadota; class Alphaproteobacteria; order Hyphomicrobiales; family Methylobacteriaceae; genus Methylobacterium; species Methylobacterium sp. Leaf100. The sequence continues at coordinate 483,513 of NZ_LMMW01000012.1, forward strand.
AGGCGGGCACGGTGCCCCTGGCGCTCCTCGTCGTCTACCGCTCGGCGATCCTGTCGGGGGATGCCGCGCCCCTGGCGGCCTTGGGCGATGCACTCCGGGCCCGCGGCCTGCAGGTGCTGGTGGTCGCCGTCTCGAGCCTCAAGGACCCTGCGGCCCTGGCGGCGTTGCGCGACACCATCGCGGCGCGAAAGCCCGACCTCGTCGTGGCCGCGACCGCCTTCTCGGCCCGCGAGGATGCGGGCTTCGTCCTGGACGGCGCCGATTGCCCGGTGATCCAGGCCTACACCCTCGGCGCGGCCCACGCCGCGTGGGACGCCTCGGCCCGGGGGATGTCGGCGCCCGACCTCGCCATGCAGGTGGCCCTGCCGGAATTCGACGGCCGGCTCTCGGGCTTCCCGATCTCGTTCAAGGAGGACGGCCCCGAAATCGACGGCTTCTCCGAGCGCCGCGCACGTCCCTACGCGACGGGAATCGCGGCGCTCGCCGACCGGGCGGCGGCCTGGGTGCGTCTCGCCCGCCTGCCCCGGGTGGAACGGCGGCTCGCCGTGGTGCTGTCGGACTACCCGGCGCGCGGCGGCCGGGCCGGCTTCGCCGTCGGCCTCGACACCCCCGAGAGCGCGCGAGCTATGGTGGAGGACCTCGCGGCGGCGGGCTACGCCGCCGGCGCCCTGCCGCAAGCCGACGCGGTGATGCGCGCGCTCACGCACGGGCCACGCGATTTTTCGGTGTCCCTCGACGCGTATCGGGCGTGGTTCGCGGGGTTGCCGGAGGCCGATCGGGCCGCGCTGATCGCGTCTTGGGGGGAGCCAGAAGCCGATCCCCTTATCGTCGACGGCGCCTTCCGTTTTTCGATGGTGTGCCCGACCTCCCACCCACACCCTCATCCTGAGGTGGCGGAGCGGAGCGGAGCCCTCGAAGGAGGGGTCCAGTTGGACCTGCGATGCCTGGAACCCTCCTGCGAGTCTGCTCACGCGGCACCTCAGGATGAGGTTGGAGGTGGAAAGCGTGTTCGCGATCCGAACGGCCGCGTCGCCCTGTTCCTCCAGCCCGATCGTGGCCGTGCCGCCGACCGCAAGGCCGGCTATCACGACCCCGATGCGGTGCCGACCCACGCCTACCTCGCCTTCCATCTCGGCCTGCGCGAGAACTTCGACGCCCTGATCCATCTCGGAACCCACGGCACCACCGAGTGGCTGCCGGGCAAGGCCGTGGCCCTGTCGCCGAATTGCTGGCCCGCCCGCGCGATCGGGTCCCTGCCGGTGGTGTACCCGTTCATCGTCGACGATCCCGGCGAAGCCGCCCCCCTCAAGCGCCGCCTCGGCGGCGTGGCGCTCGGCCATCTCACGCCGCAGACCGAATGCCCGGGTCTCGACCCGGAATCGGCACACCTGCGCGAACTCGTGGAAGAGTACTCGGCGGCGAGCATCCTCGATCCGCGCCGCGCTGCGATCATCGCCCGCACCATCCTGGACGAGGCGGATTCGGCCGGACTGCTGGCCTCGGCGGGCATCGATATCGGCACCCCCATGCCGGATGCCCTGGCGGCGCTGGACGCCCATCTGTGCGATCTCGGCGAGGTCACCACCCGCGACGGGCTCCATGTCTTCGGCCGGGCGGCGCCTCAGGCCTCCGAAGCCGTGGCCGCCTGCGCAGCGGCCGAGCGCGACGGACTGCTCGCAGCCCTCGACGGTCGCTTCGTCGCCCCCGGTCCCGCCGGCTCGCCCTCGCGCGGCCGTACCGACGTGATGCCGACGGGGCGCAACCTCACCACCCTCGACCCGCGCAGCCTGCCGACGCGGGCCGCCACGACCCTGGGCGCCAAGGCCGCCGATGCCGTGGTCCGCCGCTACCTTCAGGACGAGGGCGAGTATCCCGCCCGCATCGTCATGGATCTGTGGGCGTCGCCGACGCTCCGGACCGGCGGCGAGGACGTGGCTCATGCATTGGCCCTCATGGGCGTACGCCCGGTCTGGGACCACGCCTCCACCCGTGTCACCGGTTTCGAGGTCTTGCCCCTGGCGCTCCTCGACCGGCCGCGCATCGACGTGACGGTGCGGGTCTCGGGGGCGTTCCGCGACACCTTCCCGGATACCCTCGCGCTCCTCGCCCGCGCGGCCGATTCCGTCGCGGCGCGTCACGAGGAGGACGCGGAGAACCCCCTCGCGGCCGCGCGCCGCCGGGGCGAGGCGACGCCCCGCGTCTACGGCGCGGCACCGGGCCGCTACGGCGCCGGCGCCGGCGGGCTCGCCCTCGACGGGGCCTGGGAGGAGCGCGCGGATCTCGGCCGCGCCTACCTCGACGCCACCTCGCATGCCTATGGGGGCGCATCGGACGTGGCCGATGCCGGCTTCGCCGCCCGCGTCGCCCAGGCCGATGCCTACGTCCATGCCTTCGACGTCGCCGAGCGCGACCTGCTCGACGGCGACGCCGCCGTCGAGGCCATGGGTGGGTTCGCCGCCGCAGCTGCTCTTACAGGGGGCCAGCCGACCCTCTACAGCCTCGATGTCGCGACCCCGGATGCCCCGAAGGCCCGGACGGCCCGCGAGGACGCGGCCCGGCTGATCCGCGGAAAACTCGCCCATCCGCGCTGGATCGCGGCGCAGCTGCGTCACGGCTATCGCGGCGCCCAGGAACTGGCGCAGGGAATCGACGCGGTCTTCGTCCTCGCCGCCACCACGGACGCCGTGTCGAATGCCGATCTCGACCGGCTCTACGGCGCGATGATCGCCGACTTCGACACCTTCGATGCCCTGCGCGCTGCGAACCCCGAGGCCGCCCGCGCCATCCTGGAGCGATTCGACGAGGCCCGCCGCCGGGGTCTGTGGACGACGCGGCGCAACGCCATGGCGGCCGACGAGCTGATGCCGGAGGCGATTGCGGCCGACGAACGCTTGCCGGAGGCGGCCGAGTGAACGTCGCCCGCCGCGTTCTGCCCGAGGCCGCGAGCCGGCGCGGCTGGTGCCCGAGCCTCGCCCGCCCGATGCAGACGGGCGACGGGCTCCTGGCGCGGGTCCACCCGCCGCTCGGGCGCCTCACCGCCGCCCAGGCGCGGGCCGTGGCCGAGGGCGCACGCCGCTTCGGCAACTGCCATATCGACGTCACCGCACGAGCCAACCTTCAGATCCGGGGCGTCACGCCCGAGACTCAAGGCATGCTCGCCCGCCACCTCACGGCCGTAGGCCTGGGGGATATCCGTGCCGATGGCGGCCCGCAGCGCCTGACCCTGACCGCGCCGCTGTTCGGACTCTCCGATTTGGCCGAGGCCGTGGAAGCCATCGGCCGCGCGATTCCCGGCCTGCCGCCGAAGGCCCTGGTGGCCATCGAGGAAACGGGCGCCTCCGGCCTCGGTCGGGCGGATGCGGACATCCAGCTCCGAATGGTCGCGCCGGACGGCATCGCCTGGTCTCTCGCAGGACCGGACGGACCGATCTGGTTCGCGCCGGTGACAACGGCGCGGGCACTCGCGCACGTGTCCGAGAGCCTGATTGTCCTGGCCGGGAGCGGAGCCCGGCGCATGCGCGACCTCGATACCTCACGCCGCAATCGTCTCGCCGGCACGGCGATGCCGGCCCCCTCCCCGATTCCGTCCCTGGCGCCTGGGCTGCACGATCTCGGAGACGGCCGGACCGCCCTTGCCGTCGAGACCGCCTTTGGACGCTGCACCGCCGACGCCCTCGATCGCCTCGCCGCGTGGAGCGAGCGGCTCGCGTCGCCCGGCCTCGCGCTCAGCCCGACCCGGGGCTTCGTGTTCGTGGGCCGCGACCGCGATGACGTCGATCGTGCCCGTCACGCCCTCGGCGGAGACGGATTTATCCATGAAGCCGACGATCCGCGCGGCCATGTCGCGGCCTGCCCCGGAGCGCCGGCCTGCGCCTCGGGCTCGACGCCGACACTCATCGACGCCGCCCGCCTCGCCGAGGCGCTCAAGGGCACGGGCATCGATGCCCACGTCTCCGGCTGCGCCAAGGGCTGCGCCCATCCGGGAGCCGCCACCCTCACCCTCGTGGGCCGGTCCGGTCGCTACGGTATCGTCCTTCACGGCCGTCCCGATGGCGAGCCGACGATGCAACTCACTTTCGAGGCCGCGCTGGACCGCGTAAGGAGTGCCGATCCGACCCAAACCCTCGCCCAAGCCTTCAGGACCACGACACCATGAGTTCGCGCCTCGATTACCTGCGCGACGGGCAGGCGATCTACGCCCGCTCCTTCGCGATGATCCGCGCCGAGGCGGACCTCGCCCGCTTCCATGGCACCGCCGAGCGGGTGGTGGTGCGGATGATCCACGCCTGCGGCATGACCGACCTCCCCCGCGACGTGGAGGCGTCGGACGACTTTGCGAGTCGCGGCGAGGCCGCGTTGAAGGCTGGCGCACCGATCCTGTGCGATGTCCGGATGGTGGCCGACGGCGTCACCCGCGCCCGCCTGCCCGCGAACAACCAGGTGATCTGCACCCTGAGCGATCCACGCGTGCCCGAACTGGCCGCCGCCATGGGCACGACCCGCTCGGCCGCCGCCATGGAATTGTGGCGCGAGCACCTGCCGGGCAGCGTCGTGGCGGTCGGCAACGCCCCGACCTCCCTGTTTCGCCTCCTCGAACTCCTCGACGAGGGCGTCGCCCCGCCGGCCGCGATCATCGGCATTCCCGTGGGTTTCGTCGGCGCGGCCGAATCGAAGGAAGCCCTCGCCCGCGATGGGCGCGTCCCCTTTATCGTGGTGCATGGCCGGCGCGGCGGCAGCGCCATGACGGCGGCCGCCATCAACGCCCTGGCGCAGGAGATCGAGTGATGGAGGCGGGCGCCCCCCTCCCCCCCACCGCGCCTCTCGAAGACGTGGCGAGCCCCGTGGCGAAGGTCACCGGCACCCTGTTCGGCGTCGGCATGGGTCCTGGGGAACCCGACTACCTCACCGTTCGGGCCATGAAGGTGCTGCAGGCAGCGCCTGTCCTCGTGCATTTCTGCAAGAAGGGCCGGCGCGGCAACGCCCGCACCATCGCGGACGCGGTGCTGACGTCCGACCCGGCGCGCGAGTTCCCCCTCGCCTACCCGTACACCACCGAGCTGCACCCCGATCATCCCGACTACGTCGCGGCCCTGGCGAGCTTCTACGACGACGCGGCGGGGCAACTGGCCGACCACCTCGGCGCCGGGCGCGACGTGGCGATCCTCTCGGAGGGCGACCCGTTCTTCTACGGCTCGTTCATGCATCTGTGGCGCCGCCTCAAGGACCGCTTCCCCGTGGAGGTGGTGCCGGGCGTCACCGGCATGTCCGGGTGCTGGACCCGGGCCGGAACCCCCATCACCTGGGGCGACGACGTGCTCACGATTCTGCCTGCGACCCTGCCGCAGGCCGCCCTCGTCGCGCGGCTGGCGCAGACCGACGCCGCCGTGATCATGAAGCTCGGCCGCCATTTGCCGAAGGTGCGCGCCGCCCTGGCCGAAGCCGGTGTGCTCGAGCGCGCCGTCTATGTCGAGCGCGGCACCATGACGGGCGAGCGCGTGGTGCCCTTGCGCGATAAGCCCGACGACGTGGCGCCCTACTTCTCCATGGTGCTCCTGCCCGGCGAGGGCCGCCGGCCGTGACCGGCTCCGTCACGGTGGTCGGCCTCGGGCCGGGCGACCCCGACCTGCTCACCCGGTCGGCCGAAGCGGCGCTCGCCCGCGCGCAGGACCTCATCGGCTACATTCCCTACGTCGCACGGGTTCCCGAGCGTCCGGGCCTGACCCGGCACGCCACCGACAACCGCGTCGAGGTCGACCGCGCCCGCCATGCCCTGGAGCTCGCCACAGCCGGACGTCACGTGGCGGTGGTCTCCGGTGGCGACCCCGGCGTCTTCGCCATGGCGGCGGCGATCTTCGAGGCGGTCGAGGCCGGCGATCCGGCCTGGGCGCAGCTCGACATCACCGTCGAACCCGGTATCACCGCCATGCTGGCCGCCGCCGCCCGCCTCGGCGCGCCGCTCGGCGGGGATTTCTGCGCCCTGTCGCTGTCCGACAATTTGAAGCCCTGGGAGGTCGTCACCGCCCGGCTCGAGGCGGTGCTGCGGGCCGATTTCGTGGTGAGCCTCTACAATCCGATCTCGAAGGCCCGGCCCTGGCAGCTCGGCCGCGCACTGGCGCTGACCGCCGAGATCCGCGCGCCCGACACCCCGGTGATCTTCGCCCGCGCCGTCTCGCGCCCCGACGAGGCGATCCGCGTCCTTACCCTGGCCGAGGCCCGCGAGACCACCGCCGACATGGCCACCATGGTGATCATCGGCGCCTCGGGCACCCGCCTGATTCCGCGCGGGAACGGGCTCCGGCCCTACGTCTACACCCTCCGCAGCGTGCCGACTTGAGGAGGTGAATTCTCCTCCCCGGGGGAGACGACTCAGCACCCGTCATGGTGTCGCGAGCCATACCAGGGCGCCGCTGACGTCGGTGACGCTTGGAACGTCGGGTTTCGGTGGCCGAACCACCATGATCACCCGCACCCCGAGATCCCGCGCGGCGGCGATCTTGCCGTAGGTCGCAGGGCCGCCGGAGTTCTTGCTCACCAGAATTTCGATGTTCTGGTCGCGCATGAAGGCCGCCTCGTCGGCCTCCGCGAAGGGCCCGCGCGCGGCGATCGTCGTGAGGTGCGGGACGTCCAGGCTGACGGATTCGACGGCACGCACCACGTAGGTGTGACGCGGCGCACCCGCGAATGCGCCGATCTCCTGTCGTCCCACCGTGAGGAAGACACGGCGCGGCACCGGTCCGAGGGCCGTCGCGGCGGCCTCCATCGTGGCGACTTCTTCCCAGCGATCCCCCGGCACCGAATCCCAGGCCGGACGGCGGATGGCCAGCAGCGGGGTACCGGTGCGGGCACAGGCCTCGGCCGCGTTGGCGCCCATGCGGGCGGCGAACGGATGGGTCGCGTCGATCACGTGGGTGATGCGGTTGGCCGCGATCCAGGCCGCGAGTCCCTCCGCCCCGCCGAAGCCGCCCACACGCATCGGCACCGGCTCGACTTTCGGCGCGGATGTGCGGCCGGCGAGCGACAGGGTGGCCTCGACGCCCGGCGGCAGAATCCGTACCAGGGCGCTGGCTTCGCCGGTACCGCCGAGAATGAGGAGACGCTTGAGCATGGGACGCCTTCTCCATGAGCGCTGAGCCAGTGTCGAGCCGGACGTGGCTCACCCTGGTGGGCATCGGCGAGGACGGCCGCGCCGGCCTGAGCCCCGCCGCCGCCGCCGCCCTCGACGGAGCCGAATGCGTCTATGGCGGACGGCGGCACTTCGACCTCGCCGGGCCCCTCGCCGCCGAGGCGCGGGTCTGGCCGAGCCCGATCACGGATGCCTATCCGGGTATCCTGGCGCGGCGCGGCCGGCCGACCTGCATCCTCGCCACGGGCGACCCGTTCCATTACGGCATCGGTGCCGAGATCGCCCGCCTCGTACCGGCGGACGCGATGCGGGTGTTCCCCCAGCCCTCCGCGTTCAGCCTCGCCTGCGCCCGCCTCGGCTGGGCCGTCGCCGAGACCGGCTGCCTCACCCTGCATGGGCGGGCGCTGCCCAATCTCGTGCCCCACCTTCAGCCCGGCGCCCACCTGCTCGTTCTCAGCTGGGACGGCTCCACGCCGGCGGCGGTGGCGGCCCTGCTGACGGAGCGGGGGTTCGGCGCTTCGGCCCTCACGGTGCTGGAGGCCATGGGCGGTCCGCGCGAGCGCCGCCGCAGCGCCCCGGCGGACACGTTCGCCCTCGCCGACATCGATCCCCTCAACACCCTGGCGATTGCCGTCGCGGCGGCACCCGACGCCCGGGTGGTGTCCCTGGCACCCGGCCTCGACGACGGCTGGTTCGAGAATGACGGCCAGCTCACCAAGTCCGACATCCGCGCCGTGACCCTGGCGGCCCTGCGGCCCCGCGCGGGCCAGCGCCTGTGGGATATCGGTGCGGGGGCGGGCTCCATCTCCATCGAGTGGATGCTGCGCCGGCCGGGCCTGCGGGCCGTCGCCGTCGAGGCGAATCCGGCCCGCGCCGCCCGCATCCGACGCAACGCCGATCATCTCGGCGTCCCGGGCCTCGTGGTGGTGGAGGGCGCGGCACCCACCGCCCTCGTGGGGCTGGAGCGCCCCGACGCGGTCTTCATCGGCGGCGGCGTCACGGCAGCGGGCCTCCTCGACCGGGTGATGGACGCCCTCGCCCCCGGCGGACGCCTCGTCTCCAACGTCGTCACCCTGGAGGGCGAGGCGGTCCTGCTCGCCGCCTTCGCGCGGCAGGGCGGCAGCCTCAAACGTCTCGTCGTGGCCAAGGCCGACCCGGTGGGCCACCTCCACGGCTGGCGCCACGCGATGCCGGTGACGCAATGGGCGTGGACGAAGCCGTGACCGACCGGCTGGTCGCGGGCCTCGGCTTTCGCCGTGCGACGTCCGCCGACGAGATCCTCGCCCTTCTCCACCGGGCTCTGGCGAACCAGAGCGCCCCCCTCGGGTGCCTCGCCACCCCGGCCGACCGGGCGGATGCACCCGCCATCCGGGCCGTCGCCGGGGCCCTCGGGGTTCCCCTGGTCGCCGTCGCGGCGGACGCCATGATCGCCGTGGACGCCCGGGTCCTCACCCGGTCCGCCCGCATCGCGGCGACGCGCGGCGTCGGCTCCGTGGCGGAAGCCGCCGCCCTTGCGGTGGCGGGCGCCGCCGCGACCCTCATCCTGCCCCGCATCGCGAGTGCCGGGGCGACATGCGCCCTTGCGCTGGCCCGCGAATCCGTCACTCAGGCACCATGACCGTCCATTTCATCGGCGCCGGCCCGGGTGCCGCCGACCTCATCACCGTGCGCGGCCGCGATCTCATCGCCCGCTGCCCCGTCTGCCTCCATGCCGGCTCCCTGGTGGCGCCCGAAATCCTGGGCTGGTGCCCCCCGGGCGCGCGCATCGTCGACACGGCGCCCCTCGACCTCGACGCCATCGTGGCCGAATGCGCCGCCGCCCACGCGGCCGGGCACGATGTCGCCCGCCTGCATTCGGGCGATCTCTCGATCTGGAGCGCGCTGGCCGAGCAGACCCGGCGCCTGACCCAGGCCGGCATTCCCTACACGGTGACGCCGGGGGTGCCGTCCTTCGCCGCCGCCGCGGCCCTGCTCGGGCGCGAACTCACCGTGCCGGGGCTGGCCCAATCCGTCGTCCTGACCCGCACGTCGGGCCGGGCCAGCGCCATGCCGGAGCGTGAGACCCTCGCGGCCTTCGCGGCGACGGGCGCGACCCTGGCCCTCCACCTCTCGATCCACGTCATCGATCGGGTGATCGCCGAACTGACGCCGTTCTACGGGCCGGATTGTCCAACCGCGGTGGTGTTCCGCGCCACTTGGCCCGACGAGCGGGTCCTTACCGGAACCCTGGCGACCATCGCGGCCGCCGTCACGCAAGCAGGCCTCGAGCGCACCGCCCTCATCCTCGTCGGCCCGGCCCTCGACCCGGCCGAGTTCCGCGAGAGCGCCCTGTATTCGACGGCGTACGACCGGCGCTTCCGGCCGCAGGCGGGAACGCGAGCGGCCGGCACGGCGGCGGGAGAACGCTCATGAACGTGCCCGGCCTCCTCGTCGCCGCACCCCGGTCGAGCTCCGGCAAGACCACCGTGACCCTCGCGCTGATGCGGGCGCTCAGCCGGCGCGGACTCGCCGTACGCGGCGCGAAATGCGGACCGGACTACATCGACCCGGCGTTCCACGCCGCCGCCACGGGCTTTCCGAGCTTCAACCTCGACAGCTTCGCCATGCCCGAGCCCATGCTCGACGCCGTGGCGGGGCTCGCCGGCACGGACGCCGACCTCGTGGTGGCCGAGGGGTCCATGGGGCTGTTCGATGGGATCGTCGCCGGCGCCGGCCGTACGGGGGCCAACGCCGACATCGCCGCCCGCTACGGCTGGCCCGTGCTCCTCGTCCTCGACGTGTCGGGGGCCGCGCAATCGGCGGCGGCCGTGGCGCTGGGCTGCTCGCTGTACGATCCGCGCATCCGCATCGCGGGGGTGATCCTCAACAAGGTCGCTAGCCCGCGTCATCGTCGCCTCGTCGAGGCGGGGCTGGCGCGGGTCGGCCTGCCGGTCCTCGGCGCCCTCATGCGCGACGCGACCCTGACCCTGCCCGAGCGCCATCTCGGCCTCGTCCAGGCCAGCGAGACCAACGACCTCGATGCTCGCCTCGACCGGCTGGCGGACCTGGCGGAGGCCGGTCTCGACCTCGACGCGATCCTGGCCGCCGCTTCCGGCACCACGCCGTCGCCCCGGCCGGGCGCCCTGCCGAACCCGCCGGGCCAGCGCATCGCCGTGGCCTCGGACGCGGCGTTCTCGTTCCTGTATCCGCACATGGCGGCGGGCTGGCGGGCGCAGGGGGCCGAACTCGTCCCGTTCTCGCCGCTCGCCGACGAGGCGCCGCCGGTCTCCTGCGACGCGGCCTGGCTTCCGGGCGGCTACCCAGAGCTTCACGCCGGCCAGCTCGCGGGCGCGTTAACCTTCCTCGGCGGTCTGCGCGACTTCGCTGTGCAAAAGCCGATCCACGGCGAGTGCGGCGGCTACATGGTGTTGGGCGAGAGCCTGGAGGATGCCGACGGGGTCACCCACCCCATGGCCGGCCTGCTCCCGGTCGCGACGTCCTACCGGACGCGCAAGTTGCACCTCGGCTACCGCGTCGCGACCCTCATCGCCGACGGTCCCCTCGGGGCCGCGGGCACGCGCCTCGTCGGCCACGAATTCCATTATGCGAGCGAGCGCACGCCCGCCCCCGGGGCGGAAGCGGCCCTGGCCAGCGTCACCGATGCGGAAGGTGTGGCCCTCGGCCTCGCCGGGCATCGACACGGGCGCGTGACGGGCAGCTTCTTCCACCTGATCGGATAGCCCGCCGAAACCGGGCCGTCCGATCCAGGGCTCAAGCCTGTTCGACGACGGCGTCCGGCTCCGGAGCCTGCTTGCCCATCTTCGAGATCGTCCGAACGATGGAGAGAGCATCCTTGCGGAGCTGGTCGTTCTCGATCAGCGCGTAGGCACGCAGCAGTTCGATGGCGCCCTGGGCACTCAGGAAGCCGAAGACGTCCGACTGGGTGCCGCCGGCGTCGTCATCCTCGAAGAACGCCGAGACCGGGACTTCGAGGAGTCGGGCGATCTCGCGCAGGCGCCCGGCACCGACGCGGTTCTGGCCCTTCTCGTACTTCTGGACTTGCTGGAACGTCACGCCGACGGCGGTGCCGAGCGCGGTTTGACTCAAGCCGCGCGCCTTGCGGAGGGCGGTGATCCGCAATCCGACGAGGCGATCAACATCGGTGGTCTGCTTGGGCATCATATCTCGATTCAGTCCTTAGGTTAGATGGACGCTGCCGCCTGGACCAATGACGGAAACTGATCGAAAGGAAGCGTGTCGCCCGGTACCGTACGACCCTCGATTGAGTTCGGGCGCCCGATCCATGATAACGTGCGCTCTAATGGATCGGCGGAGAAGCTCAGCGTACCGTTCCCCCTGGTGGTTACAGTCATTTTACTCGTTTTCGACCAAAACCCCATCGCGGCGGTAGCTTGACCACAAAGCCGGACCGAAAGGCAAGCGTTCCCTTGGGACGAAGCGGCCTTCGCGGTAGGCTGGGTAAGATGATTGACGCCATGGAGTGGTACTTCCGGTTGTCGCATCGGCCGGGCTAGGATGTCGGTCGACCCGAACCTCATCGGGAAACGTGGAACCTTATCATGTATATCGCGATGAATCGCTTCAAAGTCGTCAAGGACTCCACCGATGATTTCGAGCAGGTTTGGCTCGGGCGGGACAGCCAATTGGGCGAGATGCCGGGCTTCGTGGAATTCCATCTGCTCCGCGGTCCCGAGCACGAGGACCACGTGCTGTACGCATCACACACGGTCTGGGCCTCGAAATCCGATTTCGAATCATGGACGCGCTCGGAGCAGTTCCGCAAAGCGCATGGCCGGGTGCCCACGACGAAGCCGCTCTACCTCGGTCATCCGCAATTCGAAGGCTTCGAGACGATTCAGACCTTGGGCGGCGCGGTGAACCCCCCGGCCTGACATCTCTCCGAGGGTACCCCGAACGGGACCGGCGCAGAAGTGCCGGCCCCGGTCGGGCAGGATACGGTTCACCGAGCAAGATACGGTTCACCGGGCCAGCCGCGGCAGGAAGACCGCCGCGAGCCCGATGAGCGGCAAGTAGGCGCAGAGCGCATAGACCGTGGCGATGCCGGCGTGATCGGCCACCTCCCCGAGAACCGCAGCGCCGAGCCCGCCCATGCCGAACGCGAAGCCGAAGAACAATCCACCGACCAGACCGATCCGGCCGGGCAGGAGCTCCTGCGCGTAGACGAGGATCGCCGGCATCGCCGAGGCCAGGATCATCCCGATGGGCACCGTCAGCACCACCGTCCAGACGAGGTCGGCGTGCGGCAGGGCCAGGGTGAAGGGCAGGACCCCCAGGATCGACCCCCAGATCACGGGCTTGCGTCCGAAGCGGTCGCCGATGGGGCCGCCCAGGATGGTGCCCGCCGCCACCGCACCGAGGAACACGAACAGGTAGATCTGCGACTGGGCCACGGACACGCCGAAGCGCTGGATCAGGTAGAAGGTGTAGTAGGACGAGAAGCTCGCCAGATAGAAGTATTTCGAGAAGATCAACGTCAACAGGATTGCGATGGTGAGGCCGACCCGCCGGCGCGACAGGACGCTTGCGGCCGGGGCACCGGCGCGGGTGGCGGGACGCGGGACTGCGCGAAGCCGTCCGGCGTACCATTGTCCGACGAGGGCGAGCACGCAGATCCCCGCGAGCGCGACGAGGGAGAACCAGGCGACGCTCCCCTGCCCGTGCGGCACCACCACGAAGGCCGCCAGCAGGGGTCCGAGTGCCGTGCCGGCATTGCCGCCGACCTGGAACACCGACTGGGCGAGGCCGTAGCGTCCGCCCGAGGCGAGGCGGGCGACGCGGGTCGCCTCGGGATGGAACACCGCCGAGCCGAAGCCCACGAGGCCGGCCGCCAGGAGAAGCAGTCCGTACTCCCACGCCACCGACAGCAGGAGGAGGCCGACGAGGGACGAACCCATGCCGAACGCCAGGGAAAACGGCAGCGGCCTGCGGTCCGTGTAGATGCCGACCACCGGTTGTAGCACCGACGCGGTCACCTGGAACACGAAGGTGATGAGGCCGATCTGTCCGAAATCGAGCCGGAACTGGGTCTTCAGGAGCGGATAGATCGCCGGCAGGAGGGATTGCACGAGATCGTTGAGGAGGTGCGACAGGCTGAGCGCCCCGAGAACCGCGAAGGCCGGACCGGACACGCCCGCGGCACGGTCCCGCACGGCCGGCGCCTGCGGCGGGTCGCCGATGGCTGGTTCGATGGCTCCTGTCATGGGCGATTCCCGACGCATTCCTGGCCGCGGCATATGGGCGGCCGCCGCCCCGATGAGCGTCATCGGTGTCGCGATCATGACCGTGCCGAAAGCCACCGATGCGAAGGGCCGGGCGAGGCTCGGAGAACGCCGTGCCGTCGCGCCCATCACCCGTTTCGTCTCGGCAAAGCCGACCCCGGAATGAACCGAACGGACGACGATGGTCCATGCTCAGCCCGCGAACACGCCTCTAGAGTCCCGAACCGTGGAAGACCAGGGCCGGCGGCAATCACGCCGAGACTTGTCCGTGGATAAGTTTTCGTTCGATTGCGGGACAAAGGCAGGATGGTTAATCACGAGCAGGCGGCCGCATCATGTCTCTTGCGGCGGGCGGGAAGGTCCGGAGATTGCGCAGCGATCCCACGAAACCTCGATCGCTCCGGTCACCGGCGCGATTTGGGACACTTTCCGCCTCACGACGGGACATGGCACTCCAGATGTTTCAGGAACCGATCCAGAAGATCTACCAGACTGCGCCGCAGGCCGTGCCGATGACGACCGATGCGCGTCGCGATGTCTGGGCGGCACTTCTGCCCCGGCGCAGGCGTGCCGCCTTCCGCCTCGGCATCTCCACGGCCGTGGCGATGGCCGATCTCCTGACCATCGTCGGCACCGCCTACGCGGTGGATGTCGCGTACTCGTTCGGGGTGCTGGGCGAGTTCCCGCCGAGCGGCGTGAGCGGCGGATCGCAGATCGCCGGCCTCGTGGCGATGATCGTGCTCCTCACCAACCTGACGCGGGAGGAGTACAGCATCGAGACCGCCCTCTCCCACGGTCCGCACCTGCGACGCGCGGCGACCCTGTGGGTTTCGGCCTGGGCCGTGGTGCTGATCCTCGGCTTCGTGACGAAGACCACGAACGACTTCTCGCGCATCGTCTCCCTGGGCTTCTTCCTCGCCGGACTTCCGACGATGCTCGCCGTGCGCTTCGGCATGACCGCCCTGGTGCGCCGGGCGATCACCCCGGGCTCGGCCTCCGTCAACCGCATCCATCTCGTCGGGTTCGAGGAGGACATCGCCCGGTTCTATGCCCACAACGATACGGACGCGTTGGGTCTCCGGGTCATCGGAACGAGCTACCTGCGGCGGATCGAGGCCGGGGACGACACCCTCGCCCGTGAGACGCGGATCGCCGAGGACCTCGACCTCGCCGTCTCGGTGGTGCGCTTCCTGCGCCCGGACGACGTGTTCATCCTGGTCCCGTGGTCCGACGCCAGCGACATCGAGCGCTGCATCGACGCGTTCCTGCGCGTTCCCGCGGCCCTTCACCTGCGCCCGGGCTCGGTGATGGATCGCTTCCCCGATCTGAAGCCCGGCCGCGTCGGGCGCCTTTCGGGGCTGAGCATCGGGCGACGCCCCCTCCAGGCCGGCGAAATCCTGCTGAAGCGGACCGTCGACCTCACCCTGGCGGCCACCGCCCTGGTGATGCTGGCGCCGCTGTTCGCCGCCGTCGCGGTCCTGATCAAGCTCGACAGCCCGGGGCCGGTGTTCTTCCGCCAGCGGCGCTACGGCTTCAACCAGCAGCCGTTCGGCGTCTACAAGTTCCGCAGCATGAAGACGGAGGGCGATTCGGTCTTCCGTCAGGCGTCGCGCAACGATTCCCGCATCACCCGCATCGGTGCGGTGCTGCGCCGCTCCAACATCGACGAGCTGCCCCAGCTCATCAACGTCCTGCGCGGCGAGATGGCGTTGGTCGGTCCCCGCCCCCATGCGCTCGCCCACGACCGCAGCTTCGAGCGCCGGATCGCCCACTACGCTCGCCGCCACAACGTGATGCCGGGCATCACCGGCTGGGCACAGGTGAACGGCCTGCGGGGCGAGACCCTGACCGACCTCGACATGGAGCGACGCGTCGCCCACGACCTGTACTACATCGACAATTGGTCGATCTGGCTCGATCTCAGGATCATGGTCCAGACGGTGGTCTCGCCGCGCGCCTACAACAACGCGTTCTGAAGGCAGGAGCGTCCGGTGCCGGCCTCGATCAGCCCTCGGCGGGCTTGCCGAGGCAGGCGCCGCACTCGCCCTCGACCTCGAGGATGCGGCTCGACGGCTTGAACCCCACCTTGGCCAAGGTGCGGCCGAGCTGATCCTCGATCTCGGGCGAGGTGGTCTCGTCGATGGAGCCGCAGTTTCGGCAGATCAGGAAGACGAGACCGGCGCCGTCCGTGTGCGTATGCCCGCACGAAACGAAGGCGTTGCGGCTGGCGATGCGGTGGACGAGGCCGTTCTCCGTGAGAAAATCGAGGGCCCGATAGACCGAGACGGCCGCCACGCGCTTGCCCGATCCGCTCAGGCGCTCGGCGATGTCGTAGGCGCCGAGCGGACGCGCCTGGGACGCCACCACCGCGAGGACGTCCCGGCGCAGGCGGGTGAACTGGAGGTCGCGCGCCCGGCACATGGCCTCTGCCCGCGCCAGGGCTTCGCCGGGGCCGTTATGGCCGCAACAGCCTGCCTCGGTGTGCGTGCCCGCGTGATCCTGCATGGGCTCCCGATCCCCGTGAGAGTGCCTCACAGAACTCCCGATCCCCGCCGGTTCTCGCCCTGAGCCCGGCGGTGCAGCGGGAGTTTCGTGAGAGACACTGAGGCGAGCCGGCGGCTCCGGCCCGTTGAACTCGTGGGATGTTACAGTGTATCAGCGCGCAACGTAAGCCGACGCGCCCGTCCGGTCCGATTGCCCCTTCCCGTGACCCGTTCCAATCCCCTGCCCCGCCGCTCGCTGTTCCAGGCGGGGGCGCATCTCCGCTTCGCCGTGGCCGCGGTGCTGGCAGCCCTGCTCTGGGGCGCCGTGCTGTGGGTGTTGGCGTGAGCCCGCCGACGGGCGCCATCGCGCTCCACGGCCTGACCCTCGGCTACGATCGCCACCCGGCCGTGCACCACCTCGACGGCACGATCCAGCCCGGCGCGCTGCTCGCCCTCGTGGGTCCCAACGGGGCCGGAAAATCGACGCTTTTGAAGGGCATCGTTGGCGAAGTCCCGTGTCTCGACGGCCGGATCGACCGCTCGGGTCGCGCCGATGCCCTCGCCTACCTGCCGCAATCGGCGGAGATCGACCGGGGCTTCCCCCTACGCGTCCTCGACCTCGTGGCCATGGGATTGTGGCACCGGATCGGACCATGGCGCCGGGCTGCGCCCTACCGCGACACCCTGGTGGAGGCGCTGTCCGCCGTCGGCCTCGTCGGCTTCGAGGATCGGCCGATCGGCACCCTGTCGGGCGGCCAGTTCCAGCGCGCCCTCTTCGCCCGCCTCATCGTCCAGGATGCCCGCATCATTCTCCTCGACGAGCCGTTCACCGGCGTCGACGGACGCACGAGCGCGGATCTCCTGCGCCTCATCGGTGCTTGGCACCGCCAGGGCCGGACCATCGTCGCCGCCCTGCACGACCTCACCCAGGTTCGTAGCCACTTCCCCCAGACCCTGCTGCTGGCCCGCGAACCGGTGGCATGGGGCCCGACTGACGCGGTGCTGACCGCGGACAATCTCGCCCGCGCCCAAGCCCTGTCGGAGGCGTGGGACGAGGATGCGGCGATCTGCGGCCGGTCGGCCGGCGGGGTCGCCGAGGCGCATCCGCACCCGCACGCCCATTCGCATGCCCACCCCGACACGCATACCCACTCCCACACGCATGCCCACCCGCACAGCCACGGACAGGCTCGGGACCACGCCCATCGGGACGCTCCGTGATCGACACCCTGATCGATGGCCTGTTCGGCCCGTTCGTCGAATTCGGCTTCATGCGACGCGCCCTCGTGGGGTGCCTCGCCCTGTCCCTTTCGGCTCCGCCCGTGGGCGTGTTCCTGATGCTGCGGCGCATGAGTTTAATGAGCGACGCCATGAGCCACGCCGTCCTGCCGGGGGCGGCCGTCGGCTTCCTCGTGGCGGGCCTGTCCCTGCCGGCGATGACCCTCGGGGGGCTCGCGGCCGGTCTCGCCGTGGCCCTGCTGGCGGGGGCCGTCACACGCTCCACCATCATCAAGGAAGATGCGAGCCTGGCGGCCTTCTACCTCATCTCCCTCGCCGCCGGCGTGGTGCTGATCTCGCTCCGCGGTTCGCAGATCGACCTGCTGCACATCCTGTTCGGAACGGTGCTGGCCCTCGACGACCCGGCGCTCCTGCTGCTCGGCGGCATCGCGACCATCACCCTGTTCGGCCTCGCGGCGCTCTACCGCCCGCTGGTCATGGAATGCGTCGACCCCCTGTTCCTGCGTACGGTGAGCCGCGCCGGCGGGCCGGTGCACTACGCCTTCCTCGGGCTGGTGGTGCTCAATCTCGTGGGTGGTTTCCAGGCGCTCGGGACGCTTCTGGCCGTGGGCCTGATGCTTCTCCCGGCGATCACCGCCCGCTTCTGGGCGACGGACCTCAGTGGGATGATCCCCGTCTCGGTGGTGTGCGCGATGATGGCGAGCGTCGCCGGCTTGACGCTCTCGTACCGGGCCGACCTTCCGACCGGCCCCGCGATCGTGCTGGCCGCCGGCGCCCTCTACGTGGTCTCGCTGCTGATCGGTCCCCGCGGCGGCCTGGTGCGCCGCCTCATCCGGCCGCGCCACCTCGAAGGGTAAGCGGTGCGGAACGAAACCCCACGCATCCGGCCCACACACCCGTCGCCTCGGCCGGCGGCTGGACGTCCCTACAGGTTGAACAGGCTCATGATGCCCGACACGAGGGCATAGACGAAGCCCGCATTCAGCAGAACGCCGAGTGCCCCGACGCCGAGGCCGAACATCACGACGACGCCGTCGCGCTCGACCAAGCCGAGACCGACGAGGCAGATCGCGAGCCCGAGGGGAATCTGCCCGACGATGGGGGCGGCGACGATGAGCGCCAGGGACAGGGTGAGCAGGATCAGGCCGACGCCGCGCAGGCCGAGGCCCGTCTCGAACAAGCTCATGCGCGGGCGCGACCACTTCTCGAGACGCCTGAGCAGGGGGACGGCCCGGCTTGCGGCCCGCTCGACATCCTTGCGGGCGACGGAGCGCCGCAGGAGGACACGCGGAAGCCACGGGGAGGCCATGCCGGCCGTGATCTGGACCGCCACGAGCAGAAGCAGCAATCCGCACACCAAGGGAATCGGCGGCGGCATCGGCAGGCAGTTCGGCAAGCCGAGGATGACGATCAGCAGGGCGAAGGCACGGTCCTGCAACACCGCGACGATGTCGCCGACGGTCAGCCGTTCGCTCTCCTGCTCGGCGAGGACGGTCAGCACTTCGGAAGTTCGGGCACCTGGTGACAAGAAAGCTCGGCCATTGGCGACGGTCCTGTCGCGGGCTGTAACCTAGTCGGACTCCGGCGCCAAGCGGACGGGTGGGGCCGGCACGGGTGCCGATGTGCCGGGACGCACCCGTGACGACCAGCGACCAGAGGTTGGATATCTCGTGTAATTATTACCTCAAGTAATCAACCTCATCGTTTCTTGGGCGATAGAGATATCTGGCTGCATAAACCTCTACGATCACGACTTCGATCAATACAATCTCTGATTTTATGCTAATCTCGTCGCACCCTTTGGGAATCATCGGATGTGACGAACGACGGACCATTGCGAAGACGATCGCGCGTGCGCGCCGTTCGGGTGGCGGTGGTCGGCCTCGTGCCGACGGTCCTCGCCTCCGGAATCGTGCAGGCTCAGGACGATCCAGTCTCGCTGCTCCTGTTCGGAAGCCTCGAGACGGGTCCGTCGACCTTCGTCAGCGCCGGTGCCAAAGTCGCCCTCGACCGGATCGACCGGGAGGGGTTCGTCGCCCTCGCGAGCCTCGGGGCCGGCACGCGACGGGAAGGAACGGGCCGGCGGGAGACGGCCACGGCGGCGGCGGTGGTCGGCTACCAGTGGTTCTACGATTGGGGCGTCCTTGCCGCCTATGCGGGGGCCGAAGGCTCCATCGAAGCCGTGACGAGGGGGGGCGTGTCCCGCTTGGAACCGGCCCGCGTCGGCGCCCGGCTCCACGGCGAGGTCTGGGCCCGGCCAGCCGAAGCGACGCTCCTCACCATCACGGCGATCCTCGATACGTCGCGGACCGCCGCGTGGGGACGCTTGTCCTGGGGATGGCAGGTGGAACCGTGGCGCGGCTGGAATCCCTATCTGGGGCCCGAACTCGCCCTCTACGCCGACCACACCGGCTACCGGAAATGGAACCTCGGCGTACACGCGACGGATTTCACCGTCGGCCGCTTCAGCCTACGCACCTCGGCGGGCCTGCAGTTCGAACCGCGGGACTCGGCCAGCCCCTATGTGAGCCTCACCGTCTGGACGCCGTGGTGAGGCCCGCACCGGCTCACCCCTTGGTGCGAAGGGCCGAGCGGCCACCATCGACGCCGACCACCTGACCGGTGATCCAGGCGGCCTCCTCCGAGACGAGGAAGCTCGCGAGGCCGGCGATGTCCTCCGGTGTACCGAGGCGCTGCAGGGCGTGCATCGCGGCGATCCCCGACGCCAGGGTGGCGCTATTCGTGATGGATGCCGAGAGCGGCGTACGGGTCAGCGACGGCGCGACGACGTTGACGCGGATCTGCGGGCTCAGTTCTGCTGCGAGCGAGAGGGCCAGGCCTTCCACCGCGCCCTTGGCCATGGCGACGGAGGCATGCGCCGGGAAGCCCTGTGCCACAGCCACCGTGGAGAACAGGACCACCCCGACCCCGGCTTCGCCGGCGGAGGCCTTGAGCACGGGTGCGGCGGACTGGATGGCCAGGAACGCCCCCAGCGCATTGATGCGAAAATCGGCTTCGGCATCCTGGATCGTCAGTTTGGCCAGGGGCCGCAGGTTGATGGTCCCGACGGCGTAGACCAATCCGCCGAGTTCCGGTCCGGCCTCCTCCGTGACCGTCTTGAAGAAGTCCGGATCGGTGACGTCGCCGGCGGTGAAGGTCGTCTCCCCGAGTTCCGAGGCCGCCGCCTCCAGGCGCCCGGCATCGCGGGCCGCGAGGTGCAGGCGATAGCCGCGTCGGCGTAGGGCCGTCGCCGTCGCCCGGCCGATACCGCCCGTTCCGCCATAGAGGATGACCCGCTTCATGCCCGCTCCCATTCCGTTCGCGATGGATTAGGTAAGGCACGCGGGGGCGACGTGGAGCGTCCCTCACCCGGATCGCCCCATCCGTGGCGTCGCAGCCCCTTCAGCGAGACACGCCCATGAAGTTCGCCTTCGCCGGCATCGATTTCCTCGGGGGCGTGTTCGAGAGCCTCGTGGAGGCGGGCTGGACGCCGATCAAGCTGTTCACCCGCCCCTGCG
This sequence comes from Methylobacterium sp. Leaf100, assembly GCF_001422845.1. Taxonomy (NCBI): domain Bacteria; kingdom Pseudomonadati; phylum Pseudomonadota; class Alphaproteobacteria; order Hyphomicrobiales; family Methylobacteriaceae; genus Methylobacterium; species Methylobacterium sp. Leaf100. The sequence goes on from NZ_LMMW01000012.1 coordinate 504,115, forward strand.
ACGGGATCTACGATCACAACGAGGTGGTGGTCGCCCAGGCGCGGCGGCACCGCGTGCCGATGCAGCTCTCGCGCATCAAGGCCCCCGACATGCAGGCCCTGGCGCAGGAGCATGGGCAGGACTGGGCCCTGGTGGTGGCGGGTTATCCCTGGCTGATCCGGGGCTGGCGCGGACTGGCGGCCTACGGCGTCAACATCCACCCATCGCCCCTGCCCATGGGGCGCGGCCCATATCCGTTGTTCAAGGCGGTGGCCGACGCCCACACCGAATGGGGGGTCACCGCCCACGTGCTCGGCGAGGAGGGCTTCGACACCGGTGACATCATCGCCCAGGAGCGTTTCGCCCTGTCGGACCACGAGACCCACGAGAGCCTGCTCTCCAAGTGTCAGCTCGCCGCGCGCCGCCTCGCCGCCGGTCCCATCGCCCGCGATCTGCCGGCCCGCTGGCGCAGGGCCGAGCCCCAGGGCGAGGGTTCGTACTGGCCGCGCGTCACCGACGCCGACCGGACCCTCGATTTCCGCAGCGACGTGGACGCGATCCTGCGGCGGGTGCGTGCCTTCGGGACCATCGAGACCATCGCGCGGCTCGGTGACGGCCGCATCTACGTGGCGTCTGCGGAAGGCTGGCGCGAAGCCCATCGGCATACCCCCGGCACGGTGGTCCACCGCTACCGCCGCCACGTCGTCATCGCGGCCCGGGACGGCTACATTCAGCTCAACCGGTGGAGCCCGATAGCGGTGACGGAAGTCGATCATCTCGGGCGGTGACCGGACGCCGAAGTCTCAGAGACAGCCATTCGGGGCCGGATACGACCTTCGACCGAGACAACGACCCGGCGACATCGGGGCCCGTTCATGCAGGACCCTTCCATCAGGACCCTTCCATGGCGCGGATGCGCAAGAAATCCGACCTTCCCACCAAGACCTGCGTGAACTGCCGAAAGCCGTTCGCGTGGCGCAAGAAGTGGGAGCGGGTCTGGGACGAGGTGCGCTACTGCTCGGACCGCTGCCGGGCCGAGGCCAAGCGCGGCAAGGCCGATCCCGACGGGTCATAGGCCGGCGAGGGCTTCGGGCGTATCGACGTCCTGAAGCACGGCCCTGTCCATGGGCACTTCACGGACGTCCGTGCGCCGGGCCAGGAGGCGGCCCGCGCCCTGATCGCCCGCGAGCGTGGCGAGATCGGCGCCGAGGCGCCGGCGATCGAGCAGCACCGGATTGCCGCGCTGTCCGTCATGGACGGGCACGACAGCCGCCGGATCGCCCTCGGCGAAGGCGTCCGCCAGGGCGATGAGGTGGTGGGGCCCGATCCGTGGCATGTCGCCGAGCAGCACGAGGATCGCGTCCGCGGCGGGCAGCGCATCGAGGCCGACCCGCAGCGACGTGGACAGACCTTCCCCATGGGCCGGGTTGTCGATGCAGGTGAGGTCGAGCCCTTCCAGGGCCGCGCGCACGGCCGGCCCATGGGCGCCGAGCACCGCCACCACCGGACCGAGCCGCGCGGCCAGGGCGGCCCGCGCCGCGTGGCGCACCAGGGGCTCGCCGTCGAGGAGGCTCAGGAGCTTCGGCGCCGGACCGAACCGGGTGCCGCGCCCGGCGGCCAGGAGCACGAGCCCGAAGTCAGTGGTCATCGTCGTCGGCCGGGGTCCCGCCGGAACGGGGCTGGGGCCGCGACCCGATCTCCATGAGAAGGCCGCCGACCCCGAGGCCGACGATGTCGGCGCGGGTGACGGCGAGCCCGGCGAGCAGCCGGTGCAGGATCCAGTCGAACCCGTTCTCCTTCGGCGACCGGGCACAGCCGGGCGCGCCGATCACCGGGACCGCGCCGAGCGCCCCGACGAGCAGGAGGTTGCCCGGATCGACGGGCATGCCGAGGTGGTCGATCCGACCGCCGGCGGACTCGATTCCCGCCGGAATCACGTCGCGCCGGTCGGTGATGGCGGAGGCGCCGAACACCACCACGAGGTCGGCGCCCTCCGCCACGCGGGCCCGGATCGCGGCGCCGACCGCACCGGCCTCGTGCGGAACCCGGGACTCGGCGACGATTCCCGCCCCCGTGGGTGCGAGGCGCCGGGCCAGGGTCGCCAGGGTCTTGTCGACGGTCGCATCCTTGAGACCGGGGAGCAGCGTCGAGACCACGCCGACCCGGGTGCGCGTGTAGGGCGCGACCTGCACGGCCCTGTCGGGCGCGATCCGGCAGGCGTGCTCCAGGGCGGCGCCCGCGACGGCGTACGGGATGATCTTCACGGTGGCGACCATCTCGCCGGCCGCCACCGGGCGAAAGGCCGGCAGCGTCGCGACCGTGATGGCCTCGTCGACGGCATTCACGGCGTCGATGCCGGCCCGGTCGAGGAGGAGGAGTCCGGCCTGCCCGGCGAACAGGTTGCAGCGCCCGGTGAACGGCGAATCGCGGCGCAGGCCCGGTCCGGCCAGGCGCAGGGCGAGCCGCTCGGCCGCGGCATCCTCGCCGACATCCCCCGGTTCGAGGCTGACCGCCACGATCTCCCTCACGCCCGCCGCATGGAGGCGGGCCGCGTCCTCGGCCGGGATCGGCTGCCCCTTGCGCAGGATGACGCCATGCTCGCGAACCGTATGGGCCGCGATGAGGCCGGCGGCCTCGCGGGTCGGGACCGCCCCGAATCTCACGCCGGCGCCCCGGCGCGGGGCGTGCGCTGCGCCGCCACGACCTGAGCGAGGATGGACACGGCGATCTCGGCGGGACTCACGGCCCCGATGTCGAGGCCGATGGGGGCGGCGATCCGCGCGATGGCATCGGGCGGGAACCCGGCCCGTTCGAGCCGCCCGACGCGGGCCGCATGGGTTTTTCGCGAGCCCAGCGCCCCGACGTAGAAGCACTCGGCGCGCAGGGCCGCCATCAGGGCGGGGTCGTCGATCTTCGGATCGTGCGTCAGGGCGGCGACGGCGCAGTAGCGGTCGAGGGCCGGGACGGCACCGCCCAGGGCCTCGTCGGGCCAGAGGGTGACGAGCTCGATCCCGGGAAAGCGCTCGGGGGTCGCGAAGGCCGTGCGCGGGTCGATGACGGCGACGGCGAGATCGAGGGCCATCGCCATGGGACACAGGGCCTGGCTAATATGCACGGCGCCGATGATCACGAGGCGCACGGGCGGGGCCTGCACGGTGAGGAAGACCTCGCGGCCCTCGACCTCGACGAGACCGCCCTTGCCCGACGCCAGTCGCTTGGCGAGGAGTGCGGCGAGGGGATCGGCGGGAATCTCGGCCTCGCGCACCACGCGCTGCGCTCCGCCGTCGAGGTCGGTCACCAGGATGGCGGCGCGCCGGGCGGCGCGCTCGGCATTGAGAAGGGTCAGAACATCGAGCTGCATGGCGGCCTCAGGCCACCGGCTCGACATAGACGCGGATGCGCCCGCCGCAGGACAGGCCGACCCGCCAGGCGGTCTCGTCGGCGACGCCGAACGCGACGACGCGCGGCCGCCCATCGGCGATGGCGTCCATGCCCTCGGTGATGACCGCGCCTTCGACACAGCCCCCCGAGACGGAGCCGAGGAAGTTGCCCTCGGAATCGACGACGAGGTGACTGCCCACGGGTCGGGGTGCCGAGCCCCAGGTCTCGATCACCGTGGCGAGGGCCACGCCGCGTCCGGCACGGCGCCATGCCTCGGCCGCGCTGAGGATGTCGTTCTCGGTGGAGAGCATGATAGACTCCGGGATCTGGGACGACGGCCCCTCTCCGCGCAACACGGAAGACGGGAGGTAAGCTTCCCCGACGCCAGGACAATGCGGCCGACGGGACCCGAGCGCCAGGACCCGAGCGCCAGGACCCGAGCGCCAGGACCCGAGCGCCAGGACGTAACCTTGCGCACGCTTTGCGCCGGCCTATCCTGGCGCCATCTTTCCGGGTTCGGGGTGCGAGGACAGGCCCAATGAGACGTTTTGCGGTGGCTCTCGCGCTCTTCGCCAGCGCCGCCCAGGCTCAGCCCGGTCCCCTCGTCATCGGGCTCTCGGCCCCCCTCACCGGACAGGACGCCGCGTTCGGGCAGGGGATGCGCGCCGGTGCCGAACAGGCGGTCGCCGAGATCAATCGGACGGGCGGCGTCAATGGACAGCGCCTCGTCCTGGTGGTGGCGGACGACGCTGGCGACGGCAAACAGGGGCTCGCAGTGGCACGTCGGTTCGCCGCGGAGCGGATCGGCTTCATCGTCGGCCCCCTCAACGCCGCCGTGGCCGGCGCGACGATTCCGGTCTACGCGGAATCCGGCATCGTCGCGGTCACGACAGGGGTCGCCTGGGCGCCCCTGACGGCCGGTGGCCATTGGAACGTGTTTCGCACCGGCGCCAACGAAGCCGGGCAGAGCGCGCTCGCGGGGGCCTACCTCGCCAGGCAGTTCGCCGGACGCCGCATCGGCCTCGTGCACGACAAGACCACCTTCGGACGCGGCCTCGTCGATGGCGTGGCGCGGACCCTGAAGGCGGCGGCCCAGGGCGAGGCCGCTTTCGAGGCCCTGTCGCGGGGCGACAAGGATCTGTCCGCCCTCGCCGGCCGCCTGAAACGGGCACGGGTGGACGTCGTTTATTTCGGCGGCCTCGCGACGGAGGCCATCGTGCTCCTGCGGGCCATGCGCGAGGCGGGTCTCGACGCGCCCCTCGTCGGCAGCGACGGGCTTCTGGACAAGGAACTGTCCCAGGTCGCCGCGGCCGACGGCACGGTGATGACCGTGGCGCCCGTCACGCGCCTGCCCGAGGTCAAGCCGTCCCCGACGAAGCCGCGCATGCCGGAGGCCGAGATCCTCGCCGCACAGGTCTTCGTCGCACAAGGTTACGCCGCCGTGGAGGTGCTGCGGGGCGGGATGCTGGGCGCGCGATCGACGGACGCCCGGGCGGTGGCCGCCTTCCTGCGTGACGGCACGACCGTGAAGACGGTGCTCGGGCCCCTCGCCTACGACGCACGCGGCGACCTCAAGGCCGATCCGCGCCAACCAGCCTACGTCCTGCAGGTCTGGCGCCGCACGCCGGACGGGCGGATCGATTACGCGGGCAATACGATCGACCCTTGAGATCGACGGTCCCGGCGGCCGGCGCGATCGCGTGTTCGATCGGAAGGGCGATGGCTGATTTCCATGCTTCCCTGTCGATGGGATTCGCCATCGGGCCGGAAAAGCTTGCTTCGCGCCGATCCCAACATTATGTCGGGGCAACGCTCGCCGGTGTTGCGCATCCGATGGGATCGGACCCGCCGCCCGCCGCGTTTTGCCGAACGGCTTCGTTTTATATTCCGGGTCGCCCCGTTCTGGCTGTCCCGCTTGGAGAGTGTGGATGGCGAAAGAAGAATTGATGCAGTTCGACGGTCTCGTGATCGAGATCCTGCCGGACGCACGCTACCGCGTGCAGCTCGACCAGGGGCACGAGATCGTGGCCTACACGGCCGGCAAGATGAAGAAGAACCGCATCAAGACTCTGGCGGGCGATCGTGTCACCGTCGAAATGTCGCCCTACGACCTCGAGAAGGGCCGCCTCGTGTTCCGCCACAAGGACGAGCGTTCCGCCGGTCCGCGTCCGCCCATGCGCGGCCAGTTCCGTCGCCGCTGACGTTTCGAGCGCCAGACGCCGCTTCGGCCCGTATCGATCAACGACAATGCCCGCTTCGGCGGGCATTGTCGTTCTGGCGGGTCACTTGACGAACCGGCGGCCTATTTGCCGAACCGCTCGAACTTCGGGAAGCTCCGGGTCATGAGCGTCCCGGCGTCGGAGCGGTGGCCCATCCATTTCTCCAGGATGCTCGCCTGGGCGAGCCGCGCCTCGCCCCCGGTCTCGCGCCACGGCAGGCCCTCGGCGAGGGTGAAGACGCAGGCATCCGTCAGGGTTGTCTGGCGGCAGCGTTGCAGACGCACGCCCTTGCCGCGCACCAGTTCGGGCATCTCCGCGAGGGGGAAGACCAGGAGTAGACGGTCGGCGCTGCAGACGGCGACGTGGTCGCCGGTCGCCGGCACCAGCAGGGTCGCGGTGGCCGGCGCATCGAGGCCCATGATGCCCTTGCCCTTGCGGGTGTTGGCCACCAGAGCGTCGGCCGGCGCCACGAAGCCGCGCCCGTCGGAGGCCGCCACCAGCAGCTTGGCGCCCGGCTGATACGGCAGGGCCGCGACGATCTCGGTGCCGTCGTCGAAATCCACCATGAGGCGGATCGGGTCGCCGAAGCCGCGGCCACCGGGGAGCTTGGCCGCCTCCAGGGTGAACACCTTGCCGTTGGAGGCCAGCACGAGGAGCTTGGCCGTGGTCTCGCTCGGGAACGCGATCTTCAGGCTGTCGTCGCCCTTGAAGGCGACGCCCGAGAGGTCCGCCACGTGCCCCTTCAGCGCCCGGATCCAGCCCTTGGCCGAGACGATGACGGTGATGGGCTCGCGCTCGACCATGGCCGAGGTGAAGTCGATGCCGGCGGTGTCGGGTGGGTTCTCGAGGGTGGTGCGCCGGGCACCGATCTTGGTCTCGGGTCCGAAGGTCTTCTTCACCGCGCGGATCTGCTTGGTGATGTCGGCCCATTGCAGCTTGTCGGAGCCGAGGAGTTCCTCGATCCCGAGCTTCTCCGTCGTCAGGGTGTCGAGTTCGCGCTTGAGTTCCATCTCCTCGAGCTTGCGCAGGGAGCGCAGGCGGGTGTCGAGGATGGCGTTGGCCTGGATCTCCGTCAGTTCGAACCGCTTCATCAGGGCGGCCTTCGGCTCGTCCTCCTCGCGGATGATGCGGATGACCTCGTCGAGGTCGAGGTAGACGATGAGCAGGCCGCCGAGGATCTCGAGGCGCCGGTCGATCTGGGCGAGGCGGTGGCGCGAGCGGCGCTGCAACACGACCCGGCGATGGTCGAGCCACTCCCGCAGGGCTTCGGCCAGACCGATGACCCGGGGGACGAGGCCGCCGACCAGCACGTTCATGTTGAGGGAGATGCGGGCCTCGAGCTCGGTGAGTCGGAACACCGACTCCATCAGGATGACGGGATCGACGTTGCGGGCGCGCGGCTCCAGCACGATGCGGACATCCTCCGCCGATTCGTCGCGCACGTCGGCGAGCAGCGGGAGCTTGCGCTCCTGCAGCAGCTCCGCGAGCTTCTCGATGAGGCGCGCCTTCTGCACCCCGTAGGGAATCTCAGTGACCACGATGGTCCAGGTGCCCCGCCCAAGATCCTCCTTGGCCCAGCGGGCGCGCACGCGAAATCCGCCGCGCCCGGTGCGGTAGGCCTCGGTGATGGATTCGGCGCTGTCGATGAGGATGCCGCCGGTGGGGAAGTCCGGCCCCTTCACGAAGGTGAGGAGCTGGGCCGAGGTCGCCTCCGGGTGGGTGATGAGATAGAGCGCCGCGTCGCAGAGTTCGGCGGCGTTGTGCGGCGGGATCGAGGTCGCCATGCCGACGGCGATGCCCTGGGAGCCGTTGGCGAGCAGGTTCGGAAAGGCCGCCGGGAGCACCACCGGCTCCTCTTCCTGCCCGTCGTAGTTCGGGCGGAAATCGACGGAATCGTCGTCGAGCCCCTCCATGAGGAGGCGCGCGACCTCCGTCATCCGGGCTTCGGTGTAGCGCTGGGCGGCGGCGTTATCGCCGTCGATGTTGCCGAAATTGCCCTGGCCGTCGACCAGCGGATAGCGCTGGGCGAAGTCCTGGGCCATGCGCACCAGGGCGTCGTAGGCCGCCGTGTCGCCGTGCGGATGGTACTTGCCGATGACGTCGCCGACGATGCGGGCGCATTTCTTGAACGCCGAGGTCGGGTCGAGCTTAAGCAGCCGCATGGCGAACAGGATGCGCCGGTGGACGGGCTTCAGCCCGTCGCGGGCATCGGGCAGCGCCCGGTGCATGATGGTCGAGAGCGCATAGGCGAGGTAGCGGTCCTCCAAGGCGGATTTCAGCTCGACGCTCTCGATGCCGTCGGAGCCCGACGGCGGCTCGAAGGGCTGGCCCATCACGATCTCCAGGGGCGACACGACCCCAAATCAGAACAAATCAAGAACATGACTTATGCGCTTCCCGTCCCCAAGGCAACGAAGCGCGCCCGGGCATCCGGGGGCGGCAGCGCGCGCGGCCCCCAGATGTGCTGATCGAGGAAATACCCCGTCAAGGTAAACCCCGCCGTAACGTCGGCGCCCTCGGGGGTCATCGGCAGTGGATCGCCCGGCGCCCGCTCCCGCAGGAAGTCCGGCAGGGCGAGCAAGCGGTCGCGATAGGGCTCGCCCGCCGACGCGCTCACCGCCCGGCCCGAGCGGGGCGAGACGTAGATCAGGGCGTCGTTGCCCCCGGTCGCGGCGCAGGCGGACAGATCGAGACCGAAGCCGAGATCCGCCAGGATCGCGAGTTCGAACCGCACCATCAGGGGCGGGGCGATGTCGGGATCGTGGAGGTGATCGATGAGGATGCGGGCGGCCGCGTAGAGTTCGGGATGGGGGTCGCGCTCGGGCAACAGGCGCAGGAGACCGGCGAGGTGCGCGATGCCGTGAAGGGCGAGCCCCGATCCCATCAGCCGCGCGGCCACGGATTCGAGGGGCTCGACGGCGTAGGCGCCGAGGCTGTCGTCGAGGCGCGCCCGCCACGTGGCCTGGACCCGGTTGCCGGGCTGAAGCACGGGCTGCATCCGGCGCGAGCGGCCGCCATGGACGAGGCCGAGATGGCGCCCATGCGCGGCGGTCATGAGTTCGAGCACCACGCTCGTCTCGCCCTGACGGCGCAGGCCGAGCACGAGGCCGTCGTCGGTCCATTGCATGCCTCTCCATAGGCCGATGCCGGCGGGAAGGAAAAGCGCGCCGGCAGCGAAGATTGCACCAATGAACACTTTCCCGCAGGACGGGAATAAGCTTAGGCTTGTGCTGGAAGCCGAGGCGAGCGGAGATGGCGATGGGTGGTCCGGCTCGGCTCCTGCTCCTTGGTCTGGCCTGCGCGCTCCCGGCCTGCACGCCCCGCGCCCCGGCCTCCTCCCCCGGCGCGACGCTCCGCACCCGCATCGCCGCCCTCGCCCTGGCGCAGGTGGATTTCGGCTCCGTGTCGGTGATCCCCATACGGTTCGAGCACAGCCGCATCTCAGGTCCGTTCGAGGATGGCGGGCGCACCCTCTACTGCGTCTCGACGCGGATGAAGGGCCGGACGTTCGGCAAGGGCGAGCGGGCGAAGGCCGTGATCCGGGACACGGGCGGCGTGCTCGGCGTGGTGTCCGACGATGAGGAGATCTGCAACGGGCACCGCACGGAGCCGTTTCCGGAACTCGAGACCCTCGGCAATCCCGCCTGATCCATCGGGATAGGCCCGGGCTTGCTCCCGCGGTGGGGGGATGAGACCCTGGGACATGCCAAAACGCCCGTTGAGCCTCAGCCTCGACCTCATCGCCCGCGCCCATCCCGATCCCGTCCGCGACGACCCAGGCGCCCTCACCCTCCTCACCGACGACGAACTCGAACCCGGCCTCGCCCAGGCGCTCACCCGGCGACCGTCCGGCGCGGAGGGCCTGTGGGTGTTCGGTTACGGCTCCCTGATCTGGCAGCCGGAATTCACCTTCACCGAGCGGCGCACCGGAACGGTGCGGGGCTATCACCGTCGGTTCTGCCTGCTGCAGCGGCGGTTCCGCGGGAGCACGGAGCGGCCGGGCCTCGTCCTGGGCCTCGATCGCGGCGGCCTGTGCCGGGGCGTCGCGTTCCGGCTCGCGGGGGACGATCCGCACGTCACCCTGCTGCCGGTCTGGCGCCGGGAGATGCGCGGCAACGGCTACGCCTCCCGCTGGGTGGTGGTCGAGACCGCCGACGGCCCGGTCACCGCCCTGACCTTCGTCGTCAACCGCGCCAGCGACCGCTACACCGGGCGCCTGACGGAGCCCGAGATCGCCGACCGCATCGCCACGGGGGCCGGGCATCTCGGGCCGAGTGCCGAGTACCTGTTCCGCACCGCCGAGGCCTGCGCGCGGGAGGGGATCCTGGACGAGCACCTGTGGACCCTGCAGGCGTTGGTGGCCGAACGGTTGGATGCCATGGCGCAGGCCGACGGGGCGCCCCAAGCGCCGAGCAGGCCGGCGGCAAGCCCGTCGCCTCAGTTCACCTCCACCTGAACCACCCCCGGCACGGCCCGGAGCGCGCCCGCGATCTGAGGCGTCGCCTGATACTTGCCCTGCAGCTTCACCTCGACCTCGCGGTCGCCGTTGTCGAGGAGGAGGATCAGCGAGACCTCGCCCTCGCCCCGCACCTGCAGGCGCTGCTGGACGGGCGCGATGGAGCGCTCGTCGCGGAGATAGATGCGCATGCCCTTCTGGTGGCGGGCCACCGCCACGTCGAGGGGTTCGGCGGTGACGATGCGGGCACGCACGTCCTCGCCCTCCAGGTTGGCCTGGATCTGGAGCACGAGGGGACGTCCCGGCTCCAGGATCTCGCGATACTGGCCGAGGCCTTCGGAGAAGATGATCGCCTCGAAATGCCCGGTCTGGTCGGACAGGATGACGATGCCGAGCTTGTTGCCGGTCTTGGTCCGGCGCTCGGACCGGTCGAGGACGGAGGCGGCGACCCGGCCGACGCTGGTGGTGCCGGCCCGCACCGCCTTGCAGAACTCGGCCCAGGTCTGCACCCGGAGCTTGCCCAGCAGATCGCCGTACTCGTCGAGGGGGTGGCCCGAGAGGAAGAAGCCGATGGCGTCGTATTCCTTCTTGAGCTTGTCGGCCATCGGCCAGCCCTCGTAGGCCGGGATGCGCAGGGTCACGTCGGCCGCGGTGACGCCGCCGAACATGTCGGCGATGCCGGTGCTCTCGGCCTCGGCGGCCCCTTGGGCGAGCTTCATCATCGGCTCGATGGCCGCGCAGGCCCGCGCCCGGTCCGGCTCGATGGTGTCCATGGCCCCGGCCGCCACGAGGTTCTCCAGGGTGCGCTTGTTGATCATGCGCGGGTTGAGGCGGCGCGCCAGGCACGCGAGATCCCGGAAGGGCGTCTCCCCCCGGGTCTCCACGATGGATTCGACGGCGCCGCGGCCCACGCCCTTGATGGCCGACAGGGCGTAGACGATGCGGCCGTCCTTGACCTCGAAGTTGACCCCCGACGTGTTGATGGAGGGCGGCTCGACGACGATCTTGAGGCGCTGGGCGTCCTGGCGGAACTCGGCGAGCTTGTCGGTCACGTCGATGTCGAGCTGCATGGCGGCGGCCAGGAACTCGACGGGGTGGTTCGCCTTCAGGTAGGCGGTCTGATAGGTCAGCAGGGCGTAGGCGGCGGCGTGTGATTTGTTGAAGCCGTAATCGGCGAACTTCGCCAGCAGGTCGAAGATCTCGTCGGCCTTGGCCTTGGTGAGCTCGCGCTCGATGCAGCCCTTCACGAAGCGGTCGCGCTGGGCGTCCATCTCGGCCTTGATCTTCTTGCCCATGGCGCGGCGCAGCATGTCGGCCTCGCCGAGCGAGTACCCGGCCAGCACCTTGGCCACCTCCATCACCTGTTCCTGGTAGACGATGATGCCGAAGGTCTCGCGCAGGATCGGCTCCAGCTTTGCGTGCGGATACCAGCTCGCCTCGTTGCCGGCGTCGCGCCCGAGCTTGCGCTCGCAATAGACCGGGATGTTGGCCATGGGGCCGGGGCGGTAGAGGGCCACGAGGGCGATGATGTCCTCGAACCGGTCGGCCTGCATCTCGACGAGCGCCTTGCGCATGCCGGCGGATTCCACCTGGAACACGCCCACCGTCTCGCCGCGCTTCATCGGCAGGTAGGTCGCCTCGTTGTCTAGGGGCAGCGAGGCGAGATCGACGATGATGCCGCGCTTGGCCAGCAGGTCGGTGCAGTAGCGCAGCAGGGTCAGGGTCTTCAGACCCAAGAAGTCGAACTTCACCAGGCCGGCGGCCTCGACCCACTTCATGTTGAACTGGGTCACCCGCATGCCGGTCTTCGGATCGCGGTAGAGGGGGACGAGCTGTTCGAGGGGCCGGTCGCCGATGACCACGCCGGCGGCGTGGGTCGAGGCGTGGCGGTGCAGGCCCTCCAGCTTCTTGGCGATCTCCATGAGGCGGGCCACGATGGGCTCCTCCTCCATGGCCGCCTGGAGCTTGGGCTCGCCCTCGATGGCCTGGGTCAGGGTCACGGGGTTGGCCGGGTTCTGCGGCACCAGCTTCGTGAGCTTGTCCACCTGCCCGTAGGGCATCTCCAGGACGCGGCCGACGTCGCGCAGCACGCCGCGCGCCTGCAGGGTACCGAAGGTGATGATCTGCGCGACCTGCTCGTGGCCGTAGCGATCCTGCACGTACTGGATCACCCGCTCGCGGCCGTCGACGCAGAAGTCGATGTCGAAATCCGGCATCGAGACGCGCTCGGGGTTAAGGAAGCGCTCGAACAGCAGGCCGAAGCGAAGCGGGTCGAGGTCGGTGATGAGGAGCGACCACGCCACCAGGGATCCGGCACCCGAGCCACGGCCCGGGCCGACCGGAATGTCGTGGTCCTTGGCCCACTTGATGAAGTCCGACACGATGAGGAAGTAGCCGGGAAACTTCATGCCGACGATGACGTCGAGCTCGAAGGCGAGGCGGTCGCGATAGACCTGCTCGCTCATGCCCGGCGCCGTGCCGTGCTGTGCGAGGCGCAGGTCGAGGCCGGCGATAGCCTGCGCGCGCAGCTCCTCCGGCTCGGATCTCACCACCTCCGCCCCGGCTGCACCGGGGGCCTCGCCGGCGACGGCGTCGGCGGTGACACGGGCGAAGTTCGGCAGGATGGGCTTGCGCGTGCGCACGCGGTAGGCGCAGCGCATGGCGATCTCGACCGTGGCGTTCAGGGCGTCCGGCAGATCGACAAACAGCTCGGCCATCTGCGCGCGCGTGGTGAAAGCGTGCCGCGGGGTGAGCTTGCGCCGGCGCTCGTCGGAGACGAGGCGTCCGTCCGCGATGGCGAGCAGCGCGTCGTGGGCGTCGTAATCGCCGGTACGCGCGAAGAACGGTTCGTTGGTGGCCACGATGGACAGGCCGTTGGCATCGGCGAGCCGGAGCAGCTCGCGCTCGATGGCCCGTTCGTCGGACAGGCCGTGGCGCAGGATCTCGACGTAGAGGTTGCTCTCGCCGAAGGCCGCCTTGAGCTGGGCGAGACGCGCGGCGGCGAGCTCGGCCCGGCCCTGGCGCAACGCCCCGTCGAGGGGTCCGGTGGTCCCGCCCGTGAGGGCGATGAGCCCGCCGGCGCATTCGGCCAGCCCGGCGGCGCTCACCCGGGGGGCATCGCCGAGGGCGCCGTCGAAGTAGGCGCGGCTCGCCAGCCGCAGGAGGTTCGCGTAACCGGCCTCGTCCTGGGCCAGGACCACCACGTTGGCGCAGCCGGCCTGCCCCTGAACCACCCGCGCCATGGGATCGGGCGTCTCGAAGGCCACCGTCACCTGCAGGCCGGCGATGGGCTGAATCCCCGATCCGGAGGCCTTCTCGGAGAATTCCAGGGCCCCGAACAGGTTGTTGGTGTCGGTGAGCGCCAGGGCCGGCTGCCGGTCGGCCGCCGCCGCCTTGACGATGTCCCCGACCTTCAGCGCCCCTTCGAGGAGCGAGAACGACGAGTGGACGTGGAGGTGGACGAAGCCGGGATCTTTGAGGATGCGCGCCATGCTCCCAACAGCCCGACTCGTGGTGAACGATCCATCAAGAATGCGCGGAGCGGATCGTTTGGCTGTGGAAGGCCGCCATCCGTGATGCGTCGGCAACGCTATCGCAACGGCGCCAATGCGACAGCCCAAGCGGCGACCGAAACCGCAAGGAGACCGAAGGCCATGAATTCGACCGCGCCGGTGAGGATCATCCGCTTGAGCATGGGAAGCGCCTTTCGTTGAGCTCTCCCATTTTGTTCCTGTTTTGTTCTATGTAAAGCGAAAAGGCCGTCTCGCGGTCGGCAGAGTCAACGAAATGTGAAGCCCGGGCCGGCTGCATGATTTCACGACAGATTCGCATGCCGCTGCATGGACGATCCTGCCAACATGACGCGGACAGCAGGCAAAACCGCATGTTCTACTGAAGATCCATCGCATCGTCCCTGCTGCGACAACGCTTCGACTCCGTAAGATTCCGCACATCGTTGCAGGACGGCCAGTCACCGCCAAGGCCCGAATCACAACCGCAGGATGGCGAACACGAACCCTGTACCTATGTGAGCGGGACACCCGGACTCCGCATCACAGACCGAACATGCAAATCAAGTTGGTGGCCGTCGGCTCACACGGCGACGTCCTTCCCTTCATCGGCCTCGGGGCCGAACTGGTGCGACGCGGGCACGCCGCGGTTCTGGCGGCGCCCGCCCCCTTCGCTCAGCTGGCGGCCCGCGCTCACCTGCCGTTCCACGCTCTCGGCACGCGCGCCGATTACGAGCGGACCGTCGCGGTGCCGGACTTGTGGCATCCGAGGCGGGGGGCCTTCGTCCTGTTCGACCAGCTCGCCCCGACGACGGAGCAGACCTACGACTGGCTGGCCCGTACCAGCGCACCAGGCGAGACCCTCGTGGTCGCCTCGACCCTCGGCCTGGGCGCCCGCGTGGCGCAGGACAAGCTCGGCCTGCCCGTCGTGACCGTGCATGTCATGCCCCTGCTGGTGGAGAGCCGGCACGCCGCGCCGGTTCTGCCGGGCATCCCCCTCGCCCACCTGCTGCCGTCCCGCCTACGGCACTGGCTCGGCCGGGGCGCTGACCGCTACGTGATCGGCCCGGCCGCCCTGCCCCAACTCAACGCCCTGCGCGAGCGCCTCGATCTCGCGCCCGTGCGCCGCCTGCGGCACTGGTGGAACAGCCCGACGCGGATCCTCCTGATGTTTCCGGAGTGGTTCACCGCCCCCCAGGCGGATTGGCCGGCCCAGGCCGCGCAGGTCGGCTTTCCCCTGGTCGATCGTCTCGGCGATACCCCTTCCCTGAGCTCGGAGCTGAGCGAGTTCCTCGCGGCAGGGCCACCACCCCTGGTGTTCACCTACGGGTCGGCGATGCGTCACGGCCAAGCCTTCTTCCGGACGGCCTGCGCCCTGTGTCGGACCATGGGCCGCCGTGGCGTGATGCTGGCGCCGGAGTCCGGTCAGATGCCCACGGATCTGCCGGAGGGCGTCATCCATGTCCCCTACGCGCCCTTGAGCGTGCTGCTTCCGCGCGCCGCCGCTCTGATCCACCACGGCGGCATCGGCACCGTCGCCCAGGCCCTGGCCGCCGGCATCCCGCAGCTCGTGGTCCCGGTGGCGTTCGACCATTTCGACGAAGGCCAGCGCCTCCAGCGCCTCGGCGTCGGCGCCATGCTCGGCCGGCGTTGGTTCACCCCAGGCCGGGCCGCCCAAGCCCTCAACCGTCTTCTGGCCTCCGAGACCGTGGCGCAGGCCTGCGCCGAGACGCGCATGCGCATGACCCGGGAGGACGGCGTATCGGCCGCCTGCGACGAGATCGAGCGCCTGATCGCCCGCTGAGTCATACCAGTTCCGGTCGATCGCTTCGCGATGCGGATCTGGGCTTCGCTCAGGCGCCGCGCGGGCTGCCTGAGACTGTCTCCGTAAGGATCATCCGGAAAACAGTCTCACTCGTCCGTTCGCACCGCCTGTCCGGAATCGATGGGCAGGCGGGTGCCCTTGAGTTCGTCGCCGGTGGGCAGGCTGCGCACGTCCCAGCCGCCGCCGAGTGCCCGGATGAGGGCCACGGCGGTGGTGAAGCGGTTGAGGCGGATCTGCAGGGCGTTGATCTCGTTGTTCAGGGCGATGGACTGGGCCGTCACCACCGTGGTGTAGTTCTGCGTGCCCGCCCGGTACTCGTTGAGGGTGATCTCGACACCGCGCCGGGCCGAGGCCACGGCCTCGTCCTGCGCCGCCTGCTGGCGGGCGAGGATGCGCACGCCCGAGAGCCCGTTCTCGACCTCCCCGAAGGCGGTGAGCACGGTCTGGCGGTAATTCGCCACCGCCGCGTCGTAGGCCGCGCGGGTGATGCGGAGCGCCGCCGCGCGGGCGCCGCCGTCGTAGAACACCTCCGTGCCGGCCGCAGCGACCGACCAGACCTGGTTGGCGGCCGAGAACACGCCGTTCGACGTCAGGCCCGAGACCCCGCCCGAGGCCGAGAGGGTGAGCGTGGGGTAGAACGCCGCCACGGCGACGCCGATGAGCTCGCTCTGGGCCTGCACGGTCCGCTCTGCCTGGGCGACATCGGGGCGGCGCTCCAGCAGGGCCGACGGAATGCCCACCGGCACGGCGGGCGGGCGCACGGCGAGCGGCGCGACGGGCAGGGACAGTTCGGCGGGCGGGCGCCCGACGAGGGTCGCCAGGGCGTGCTCGAAGATCGCCCGCTGCAGGCCGATGGCGATGGCCTGGGCCTGCGTCGTCTGCAACAGGGTCTGGGCGGTGATCACGTCGGACCGCGCGGCCACACCCGCCGCGTACTGGTTCTCGGTGATGGCGAGACTCTTCTTGAAGCCCGCGATGTTCTCGTCAAACACCCGCTGGAGCGAGTCCTGATATCTGAGGCTCAAATAGTTGTTCGCGACCTCGGACTGGATGGTGAGGCGCACCAGGGCCAGATCCGCCGCGCTCGCCTGGGCGGTGGCGACCTCGCTCTCGAGGTTGCGCCGGATGCGGCCGAACAGGTCGAGCTCCCAGCTCGCCTGCCCCTGGAGCGAGACGGTGGTGCGCTCCGAGCCCCCGACCCGCGAGCGGGTGATGTTCGGCGCGCCGATCACCGTGGGAAACAGGGCGGCGCGGGCCTGGGCGACGAAACCGCGCGCCTGCTCGTAGGCGGCGACCTGGGCGCGCAGGGATTGGTTGTCGACGTCGACGAGGCGGATCAGCCGGTCGAGGGCCGGATCCCGAAAAACCCGCCACCAGTCGCCGCGCTCGGCCCCGTCGTTGGGGGCGGCCGGGCGCCACCCCTTGCGGCTCGCGACATAGGCCGCACTGTCCTCGCGGGCCCCGCCCTCCTTGAAAGCCAGCGGCGTCTCGACGGAGGGACGGGAATAGTCGGGGCCGACCATGCAGCCGGAGACCGACGCCGCGAGGGCGACGAGGGCGACGAGATGCGACGGGCTCCCTCTCCTGGAAGGAGAGGGTTGGGGTGAGGTGTGGGACCTATTCGGAGAGTCCACACACCTCACCCTGTCCCTCTCCTTCCAGGAGAGGGGACCCGCGCCACCTTCGGAATGCATCGGCCCGCTGTCGCATCGGAACGTGACGTCACTGCGCGCGCGACGATCCACCAAACTACCCACGCTCATTCGGCGGCGCCAGGAACCGCGCCAGGAACCGCGCCAGGAACCGCGCCGGGAACCGCGTCGAGCGCAGGCCCGCGCCGGCGCAGGCGGTCGAGGTAGAGGTAGACGACGGGGGTGGTGTAGAGGGTCAGGATCTGGCTCACGATAAGGCCGCCGACGATGGCGATGCCGAGGGGGCGGCGCAGCTCCGAGCCCTCCCCACCCGCGAGGATGAGGGGGAGTGCGCCGAGCATGGCGGCCAGGGTTGTCATCATGATCGGGCGGAAGCGCAAGAGGCAGGCCTCGAAGATCGCGTCACGGGGTTTCAGGCCGCGCGTCCGCTCCGCGTCGAGGGCGAAGTCGATCATCATGATGGCGTTCTTCTTCACGATGCCGATGAGCAGGAACACCGCGATGAGGGCGATGACCGTGAATTCGGTGCCCGAGACCAGGAGCGCCAGCAGGGCGCCGATGCCGGCAGACGGCAGGGTCGACAGGATGGTGAGCGGGTGGATGAAGCTCTCGTAGAGGATTCCGAGGATGGTGTAGACGGCGACCAGGGCGGCGAGGATCAGCAGGGGCTGGCGCGACGAGGATTCCTGGAAGCTCTTGGCGCCGCCGGCGAACTCGCCGTGGATGGTGGCGGGCAGGCGCAGGTCCGTCATGGTCTGCTCGATGATCCGGGTCGCGTCCGACAGGCTTTTTCCGGGGGCCAGGTTGAACGAGATCGTGGTGGCGACGAACAGGCCCTGGTGGCTCACCTGCACGGGGGCGTTGCCGGTCTCGATATGGGCGAAGGCCGAGAGCGGGATCATCGTCTCCTTGGCGGAGGAGACCGGGGCGCTCGACGAGGCGCCGCCCTTGCCGCCCGCGATGGCGTTGGCGGCGGCGTTGCGGGCCGAATCCCCCGCGAGGGCGGCGGCCGGGTCCGTCACGGCGGTGGTGCCGCTCGGGCCGGTATTGCCGGCCGGATTGGTGTTCACCGTGCCGCCCGCCGCGACCGTGCCGGCCACCGCGTTGGTGGTGGCCGAGCCGCGCGCCTTGCCGCCGGACGTCGAGACGAACAGCGTCTTCAGGGTGTCGGGACTCTGGAGGTAGCGCGGGGCGATCTCCATGACGACGTGGTACTGGTTCAGCGGGTTGTAGATCGTCGAGACCTGGCGCTGGCCGAAGGCGTCGTAGAGGGTGTTGTCGATCTTGTCCGGCGTCAGGCCGTAGCGGAAGGCGGTGGCCCGGTCGATGACGAGCCGGGTCTCGAGGCCGCCCTCCTGCTGGTCCGAGGACACGTCGACGAAGGTCGGGTCCTTCTGCAGGGCCTGGAGCAGCTTCGGGGCGGCGGCGTAGAGCTCTTCCGCCGTGTCGCCCTGGAGGGTGTACTGGTAGGTGGCGAAGCTCTGGCGCCCGCCCATGCGCAGGTCCTGGCGTGGGAACAGGTAGAGCCGCGCCCCCGCCACCTGCGAGAGCTTGGGCCGCAGGCGGGTCATCACCTTCTCGATGGGGTCGCGCTCGGCCTTGGGCTTCAGGCCGACGAAGACGTTGGCCGAGTTGGTGGCGCGCCCGCCGGTGAAGCCGACGACGCTGTCCACCGCCGGGTCGGCCTGCACGATGGCGGTCGCCTGTTCGAGCTTCTGCTTCATCGCCTGGAACGAGATGCGCTGGTCGGCCTGGATGCCGCCCATCATCTGACCCGTGTCCTGCTCGGGAAAGAAGCCCTTCGGCACGATGACGTAGAGGTAGACGTTGAGGCCCACGGTGGCGACGAGGCTGAGCACCACGAGACGGCGGTGGCGCAGGGCGATGCGCAAGGTGCGCTCGTAGGCGGCGAGCATGCCGTCGAACCCGGCCTCCAGGCCGCGCAGGAAGACATTCGGCCGGCGCGCCGGGTCGTGCGCCTCGGGCTTGAGCAGCAGCGCGCACATCATCGGCGTGGTGGTCAGCGACAGCACCAGGGAGATGAGGATCGCCAGCGACAGGGTGACGGCGAATTCCTGGAACAGGCGCCCGACGATGCCGCCCATGAGCAGGATCGGCAGGAACACCGCCACCAGGGACAGGCTCATGGAGATGACGGTGAAGCCGACCTCGCGGGCGCCCAAGAGTGAAGCCTCCACCCGCGCCTTGCCCTGCTCGATGTGGCGCTGGATGTTCTCCAGCACCACGATGGCGTCGTCGACGACGAAGCCCGTGGCGATGATGAGCGCCATGAGCGAGAGGATGTTGAGGCTGTAATCCAGCAGGTACATGGCCGAGAAGGTGCCGACGATGGAGATCGGCACGGCGACCGCCGGGATCAGGGTCGCGCGACCCGAGCGCAGGAAGACGAAGACCACGAAGATCACCAGCACCACGGCGATGAGCAGGGTCTCCTCGGTCTCGGCGAGCGACGCCCGGATGGTGGCGCTGCGGTCGCCCGTCACCATGAGGTCGATGTCGCCGGGCAGCGCCGCCTGGACCTGGGGAATCGCCTTCTTCAGGCCGTTGATGGTGTCGACGACGTTGGAGCCGGGCTGCTTGTAGATGAACAGGATCACGCCCGGCTTGCCGTTGACGAGGCCGAGGTTGCGCTTGTCCTCCACGGAATCCACGACCTTGCCGACATCGGTCAGGCGCACGGCGGCGCCGTTGCGGTAGGCCACGACGATGTCGCGGTAATCGGCCGCCACCCGGCCCTGGTCGTTGGCGTAGAGCTGGTAGCGCCGGGTGTCGGTCTCGATGGCGCCCTTGGGCGAATTGGCGTTGGCCGAGGCCAGCGCCGCGCGGATGCCCTCGAGGCCGATGCCGTAATTGAACAGGGCGGTGGGATCGAGCTCGACCCGCACCGCCGGCAGCGACGCGCCGCCGATGTCGACGTTGCCGACCCCGGGCAGCTGGGACATCTTCTGCTGCACCACCGTGGCGGCGGAATCGTAGAGCTGGCCCGGCGACAGGGTGTTCGAGGTCAGCGCCAGGATCAGGATCGGCGAATCGGCCGGGTTGAATTTGCGGTAGGTCGGGTTCTGGCGCAGCGCCGTCGGCAGGTCGGCCCGGGCCGCGTTGATGGCCGCCTGGACGTCGCGGGCGGCCCCGTCGATGTTCCGGTTGAGGCCGAACAGCAGGATGATCCTGACCGAGCCGACGGAACTCGTGGACGTCATCTCGTTGACGTCCGCGATGGCGCCGAGGCGCCGTTCGAGGGGCGCGGCCACGGTGGTCGCCATGGTCTCGGGGCTGGCCCCCGGCATCGACGCCTGGACGAGGATCACGGGGAAATCCACCTGCGGCAGGGGCGCCACCGGCAGCTTCAGGAACGCGAACATCCCGGCGAGCAGCACGCCGAGGGTGAGCAGGATCGTGGCGACGGGCCGGCGGATGAACGGGGCGGAGACGTTCACGGCAGCGCCTCGACGGGGCCGGCGCCGCCTTCGCGGCGGCCGGTGAGGCGGCGTTCCAGGCGGTCGAACGCGAGGTAGATCACCGGCGTGGTGAACAGGGTCAGGACCTGGGAGACGATGAGGCCGCCCGCGATGACGATGCCGAGGGGTTGGCGCAGTTCGGCGCCCACCCCCGTGCCGACGATGAGCGGTACCGCCGCGAACAGGGCGGCGAGCGTCGTCATCAGGATCGGCCGGAAGCGCAGGAGGCAGGCCTCGTAGATGGCGTCGCGGGGGCTCATCCCGTCCTCGCGCTCGGCCTGGAGCGCGAAGTCGATCATCATGATGGCGTTCTTCTTCACGATGCCGATGAGGAGCACGATGCCGATGACCGCGATGATGTCGAGCGACAGTCCGAACAGCATCAACCCCAGGAGCGCCCCGATGCCGGCGGAGGGCAGCGTCGACAGAATCGTGATCGGGTGGATGAAGCTCTCGTAGAGCACGCCGAGCACGATGTAGACGGTGACGATGGCGGCGATCACCAGGAACAGCTGGTTCGACAGGGCCGACTGGAACGCGAAGACCGAGCCCTGCGGCACCACGCGAAAACTCGGCGGCAGGTCAATGGCCTTGCCCGCCGCCTCCACCGCCGCCACGGCGTCGCCCAAAGCCGCGCCGGGCGCGAGATTGAACGACACGGTGGTGGCCGGGAACTGGCCGAGATGGGAGATGAGCAGCGGCGCCCGCCGCTCGCTCACCCGGGCGACCGCCGAGAGCGGGACCTGCCCCGAGGCCACCGTGGAGGACGGCAGGAAGATGTGGTCCAGGCTCTCGATGGTCCTGTGCAGGGCCGGGTCGGCTTCGAGGATCACCCGGTACTGGTTCGACTGGGTGAAGATCGTCGAGATGATGCGCTGGCCGAAGGCGTCGTAGAGGGCGTTGTCGACGGTGGCCGGGGTGATGCCGTAGCGCCCCGCCGTCGCCCGGTCGATGGTGATGTAGGCGGCGAGACCGCTGGCCTGGAGGTCGCTCGCGACATCCATGAGCAGGGGCGACGTCTGGAGCTGGCGCACGAAGCGCGGCACCCAGGTCTCGAACTCCGTGAGGTTCGGGTTCTCGAGGATCACCTGATACTGCGTCGCGCTCACCGCCGTGTCGATGGTGAGGTCCTGCACCGATTGCAGGTAGAGCCGGATGCCGGCGACCCCCGTGGTCGCGGCCTTGATCCGTTCGATGACCTGGCTCGCCGTGGATGTCCGCGCGGCGTGGGCCTTGAGGTTGATGAGGAACCGGCCCGAATTCAGGGTGACGTTCTGGCCGTCGACGCCGATGAACGACGACAGGCTGGCCACGTCCGGGTCCTGCAGGATGAGGGCGGCCAGCTTCTGCTGGCGCTCGGCCATGGCGGCGTACGAGACGGTCTGGTCGGCCTGGGTGATGCCCTGGACGACGCCCGTGTCCTGCACGGGGAAGAACCCCTTGGGGATCACCACGAACAGGTAGGCGGTGAGCGCCACCGTCGCGAGGGTCACCACCAGGGTCAGGCCCTGATGGCGCAGGACCACCCGGAGCATCCGGCCGTAGCCGGCGATGATCCCGTCCATGGACCGGCGGGCCGCGCGGGCGACGAACCCCTCGCGGCGCTCGGCGTGCCCGGCCGGCACGGGCTTCAGGAGGCGCGCGCACAGCATCGGCACGAGGGTGAGCGAGACCACGGCCGAGATCACGATGGTGGCCGCGAGCGTGATGGCGAATTCGTGGAACAGGCGCCCGACGACGTCGCCCATGAACAGCAGTGGGATGAGGACCGCGATGAGCGAGACGGTGAGCGAGATGATGGTGAAGCCGATCTCGCGGCTGCCCTTCAGCGCCGCCTCCAGGGGCGAATCCCCCTCCTCGACGTGGCGGGCGATGTTCTCGATGACCACGATGGCGTCGTCGACCACGAAGCCCGTCGCGATGGTGAGCGCCATCAGCGACAGGTTGTCGAGGGAGAACCCGTACAGGTCCATGATGGCGAGCGACCCGATCAGCGACAGCGGCACCGACAGGCTCGGGATCAGGGTGGCGGAGACGCTGCGCAGGAACAGGAAGATCACCAGCACCACGAGGCCGATGGCGAGCGCCAGTTCCACCTGCACGTCGTGGACGGAAGCGCGGATCGTCACCGTGCGGTCGGTGAGCACGCCGACGGAGATCGCCGCCGGCAGGGTCGCCCGGAGCTGGGGCAGGAGCTTCTGGATCTTGTCGACGGTGCTGATGACGTTGGCGCCGGGCTGGCGCTGGATGTTGAGGATGACGGCCGGGGTCTCGTCGGCCCAGGCGCCGAGCTTGGTGTTCTCGGGGCCCGAGACCACGTCGGCCACGTCCGAGAGCCGCACCGGGGCGCCGTTCTTGTAGGCGATGATGGCGCTGTCGTAGGCCTTCGGGTCGCGGATCTGGTCGTTGGCGTTGATGGCGTAGGACTGCGTCGGCCCGTCGATGGTGCCCTTCGGTGTGTTGACGTTGAGGTTGGTGATGGTGGTGCGCAGGTCGTCGATGTTGAGGCCGTATGCCGCCAAGGCGCGTGCGTTGAACCGCACCCGGATCGCCGGGCGCTGGCCGCCGCCGGTGCTCACGAGGCCGACGCCCGCCACCTGGGAGATCTTCTGGGCGAGGCGCGTCTCGGCCAGATCGCGCACCTCCGTGAGCGGCATGGTCTTCGAGGTCAGCGCGAGCGTCAGGATCGGCGCGTCGGCGGGGTTCACCTTGGCGTAGATCGGCGGGGCCGGGAGATCCGCCGGCAGCAGGTTGCCGGCGGCGTTGATGGCGGCCTGGACCTGCTGCTCGGCGATGTCGAGGGGCAGGTCCAGGCTGAACTGCAGGGTGACGACGGAAGCGCCCGCCGAACTCTGCGACGTCATCTGGTTGAGGTTGGCGAGCTGGCCGAACTGCCGCTCCAGCGGCGCGGTGACCGCCGAGGTCATCACCTCGGGGCTGGCGCCGGGATAGAACGTCTGGATCTGGATCGTCGGGTAATCCACCGACGGCAGGGCCGAGACCGGCAGGTTCAGGTACGACACCATCCCGACCATCAGGATCGCCAGCATGAACAGCGTGGTGGCGACGGGCCGCAGTATGAACAGGCGGGACGGGTTCATGGGGCGAGCCCCACGCCGTCGAGGGAGCCGCCGACGGAACTCCCTCTCCTGGAAGGAGAGGGCTGGGGTGAGGTGTGTGACTTATCCGGAGCGTTCGCACATCGCACTCTGTCCCTCTCCTTCCAGGAGAGGGGACCCGTGCTGGCGGCGAACGCCGGAGTTAACGGCGAAGGTCCGCACCGGCCGAGAGGTGGCGAGCGGCCGGGCAACCTCATTGCGCGGCCGGGCGCTGGCGGCGGCGTTCGCGCGTCTGGCCCTCGGGGGCGACGGCATCGGCCTTCGCGGCCTCCGCCTTGGCGTCCTCGGGCTTGGCGTCCTCGGGCTTCGGACCGGCGGCACCGGGCGGACGGGTGCCGTCGTCGGTGATCCGCACGCTCGCGCCATCGCGAAGCCGGTCGGTGCCGTCGACCACGACCCGGTCGCCGACGCCGAGGCCGGCCTTCACCACCGTGCGGGCGCCGTCGGCCTCGCCCAGGGTGATGGGGCGGACCACGACCTTGTCGTCGCCCTGCAGGAGGTAGACGTAGGTGCCGGGCGTGCCGCGCAGGATCGCGGCGGTGGGGACGATGGGGGCGTTCCGCACGGTGTCGACGATCAGCTTGGCGTTGACGAACTGGTTCGGGAACAGGGCGTCGTCGGTGTTGTCGAACAGGGCGCGCAGCCGCACCGTGCCGGTGGTGGTGTCGATCTGGTTGTCCACGGTGTCGAGGGTGCCGGTGGCGAGCACGGTGGTGTCGCCGCGATCGTAGGCCGAGACCGTGAGCCTGTCGCCCGTGCGCACCCGGCGCATCACCTGGGCGACGTCGTCCTCGGGCAGGGTGAACACCACCGAGATCGGGTTGAGCTGGGTCACCACCACGAGACTGGTCGAGGCGGCGGTGATGTAGTTGCCCTGATCGACCTGGCGCAGGCCGACGCGGCCCGCCACGGGCGAGACGATGCGCGTGTAGGTGATGTTGAGCTTCTGCTGGTCCACCAGCGCCTGGTCGGCCGCCACCGTGCCCTCGTTCTGCTTGACCAGGGCGCCTTGCGTGTCGACGTTCTGCTTCGAGATCGAATCCTGCTGGGCGAGGCGCTGGAAGCGGGCGAGGTCGAGCTTCGAGTTCTGCAGCAGGGCCTGATCGCGCATGAGCTGGCCCTGGTACTGGGCGAGCTGGGCTTCGTAGATCCGCGAATCGATCTGGGCGAGGAAATCGCCCTTCTTCACCATCTGGCCCTCGCGGAAGCCGACCTCCATGAGGTAGCCGCTGATCTGCGAGCGCACGGTGACGTTGGCGAGGGGCGTCACCGTGCCGAGGCCGCCGAGCACGATGGGCACGTCGCCGGCCGCGATGGTGGCGATGCCGACCGCCTGGGCCGGCTCGCCATGGCGCCCGGCGCCCCGGCCGCCCTTGCCGCGCGGTCCGGCGGTCTCCGTCGGGCCCTCGGGCTTTGGCGCGAGGTAGTGCCGGTAGCCGTAATACCCGCCGCCCGCGAGGATCAGCAGCAGGACGAACCACAGCCAGCCGCGCCCGCCCCGCGTCGGCGCGGCGCGGGTCTCAGACGGAGGCGCGTAGTCCCGCGCGGTCTCGGTGCGGATCGGCGAATTCTCGTTCATGGCGTCACGGCATCGGCGGGCGAGGCGCCCTCGCGGACAGACTGGAGTGGATCTAAGCACGCGTCGCCCGGTCCGACAGAACGGGGCAACGTCGCACCCGGGCGGGGGCGGCGATCGACCTCGGCTCCAGAGGCTTCGGTTCCACGGCGGCGCAGCATGGTGCCCCTTCTGGCCGCCCAATACGACGCCAGTACGGCGTCCGCGTTTCCCCCGTGTTGCTGTCCGTCGCCCCTGTGGATCACGGCCGGTTCGCGGGGTCGTAGGCCCGCACCACCGCACGGTACTCCTCGTCCACCGGCGTCACCGGGACGAGGTGGCGAAGGCCCGCGCCCAGGAGTGCGGTGGCGAGGGCGAGGAGAAGACAAGTCCGGACGCGCATGGCCTCCCATTCCTGCCACAGGCGCAGGGACCGGACACGGAAAAACCGCAGGACACGAAAAAAGGCCGTCGCTGGGGGCGCCGGCCTTTCTCGGGAAGTACAAACTCGGGAAGTCCGAGCTTGGGAAGTTCAAGTTCGGGACGTTCGACCTGATCGGGAAGAACGATCCGCTCGGGCAGAAAAGCCCGGGCGGACCCGCGTCTCTGAAGAAAGCTTCGTGGACCGGAGCGACCGCCGCCTTCCCGAAACGAGGGGGCGAAGTCCCGTGAGAGCCGCCGTCGCTCCGGCCATGTCCGGAACCTACGTCACAGGTGATGAATGTCAACAATCGTCAGCCGTGAGGCCCCCTCCAGCGCCCCCGGACGTGCGGAACCGCACATTTCACCCCGCGTGGGCGCCGTGCTACGCATCCGGCCTCCCGACGCCCGGGCGTCGTCGCACCCTCGCCTGCCGAACCGTATGAATCCCGTCTTCGCGAACCTGCCCACGACCGTCTTCACCGTGATGTCCGGCCTCGCCCGCGAATGTGGGGCGATCAACCTCGGCCAGGGCTTTCCCGACGATCCCGGCCCCGAGGACGTGCGCCGCCAGGCGGCCGAGGCGGTGATCGCGGGCGACAACCAGTATCCGCCGATGATGGGCCTCCCGGAGCTGCGCGCCGCCATCGCGACGCATTACCGGCACCATCAGGACCTCGACCTCGACCCGCAGACGGAGGTGATGGTGACCTCCGGCGCCACCGAGGCCCTGGCCGCCGCCCTGCTTTCCCTCATCGCACCCGGCGACGAGGTGGTGCTGTTCGCCCCCCTGTACGACGCCTACCTGCCCATGGTGCGCCAGGCCGGCGGCGTGCCGCGCATCGTCAACCTCAAGCCTCCGCATTTCCGGCTGGAGGAAGAGGCCCTGGCGGCGGTCTTCTCCGACCGGACGAAGCTCGTGGTGCTGAACAACCCCCTCAACCCCAGCGCCACGGTGTTCTCCCGCGAAAACCTCGCGCTCCTGGCGGGGTTCTGCACGCGCCACGACGTGATCGCGGTCTGCGACGAGGTGTGGGAGCACATCGTGTTCGACGGCGCGGCGCACGCCCCGCTCATGGCGCAGCCCGGCATGCGCGACCGCACGGTGAAGATCGGCTCGGCCGGCAAGATCTTCGGGCTCACGGGCTGGAAGGTCGGCTTCGTCATGGCCGCACCGCCGCTCCTGCGGGTGGTGGCGGGGGCGCACCAGTTCCTCACCTTCACCACCCCGCCCTGCCTGCAGGTGGCGGTGGCCTACGGCTTGGGCAAATCCGACGACTATTTCACCCGGATGCGCGAACGCTTCGCCCGCTCGCGGGACCGCCTCGGCGCCGGGCTGACGGAGCGCGGCTTCACCGTGCTGCCCTCGGCCGGCACCTACTTCCTCAACGTCGACATCGCGCCGCTCGGCTTCACCGACGACGTGGCGTTCTGCGAGGATCTGGTGCGCACCCACGGCGTCGCGGCGATTCCCGTGAGCGCGTTCTACGATGCCGACCCGGTGCGCCACATCGTGCGCCTGTGCTTCGCCAAGTCCGACGCGACCCTCGACGCCGCCCTCGACCGCCTCGGGCAGGTGTCCCGGAGGGCCGCCTGATGGGGCCGGTGCTTGCGGGGGCGCGCGGCCGGGGCCACATCCCGGGTCATGAGCACACCGCGCATTCCCGGCCGCCCGACCACGGACTTTTCCCGAGAGGCCGGTGCGGCGACACCGTTCCGGCCGCAGGCCGACGACCGCGAGGCGACGCTCCTGCGCCTCGAGGCGCTGGCGCACCTCATGGATTCGGCCTTCCTGATTCCGGGGATCAACCGCCGGGTCGGCCTCGACGCCATTGTGGGCCTCGTGCCGATCATCGGCGATGTCGCCGGCATGGTCATCGCCTCCTACGTGGTCAACGAGGCGCGCCGGCTCGGGGCGCCGCGCTGGCTCGTCGCCCGGATGATGGCGAACGTGGTGTTCGACGGGGCGCTGGGCATCGTGCCGCTGGCCGGCGACCTGTTCGATGCGGCCTTCAAGGCAAACCGCCGCAACGTCGCCCTGCTGCGCCGCCACCTCGAGAAGACCGGCGGCCTGCGCCCCAACGAGATCGAGGGGACGGCGGTGCGGATCGACGGCTGAGCGCCTTGCACACCGGGGATCACCGATGAATCAGGTCGCCGTTCCCCGGATGGCCGCGCCAGCCGCCCTCCCCCGCACGGGCTGGCTCTCACCCCTGTCGCGGCGGCGGCTCGCCAATTTCCGCCGCAACCGCCTCGGTTTCTGGTCGTTCGTGATCTTCGCGGCCCTGTTCGGCACGAGCCTGTTCGCGGAGTTCATCGCCAACGACCGCCCCCTCGTCGTGTCCTACAAGGGCGAGATCCTGTTTCCCGTCCTCGTCGACTACCCGGACGAGAAGTTCGGCGGGTTCTATGCCCGGCCGAACTACCGCTCGGCCGAGACCCGGAAGGAGATCGCCGACAACGGCTGGGCGATCTGGCCGCCGATCCCGTATGCCTACGACACCATCATCGACGGGCTGCCGACCCCCTCGCCCTCGCCGCCGACCTGGATGTTGACGGAGCAGCAGTGCCAGTCCGTCGGCAAGCCGTGCGCGGCGCTCGAAAAGCACTGGCTCGGCACCGACAACACCACCCGCGACGTGCTGGCCCGGATCATCTACGGCTTTCGCATCTCGGTGCTGTTCGGGCTCATCCTGGCGCTGATCTCGTCGGTGATCGGCGTGATCGCCGGCGCCGTGCAGGGCTATTTCGGCGGCTGGGTCGATCTCGCCCTGCAGCGCTTCATCGAGGTGTGGAGCGGCATCCCGACCCTCTACCTCATCATCATCATCTCGGCCTTCATCGAGCCCGGCTTCTTCGTGCTGCTCGGCATTCTGCTGCTGTTCTCGTGGGTGTCCCTGGTGGGCGTGGTGCGGGCCGAGTTCCTGCGGGCGCGCAACTTCGAGTACGTGCGCGCCGCCCGCGCCCTCGGGCTGTCGAACATCCGCATCATGAGCCGGCACCTGCTGCCCAACGCCATGGTGGCGACCCTGACCTTCCTGCCGTTCATCCTCAACGGCTCCATCGGCACCCTGACCTCCCTGGACTTCCTCGGCTTCGGCCTGCCCCCGGGCTCGGCGTCGCTCGGCGAGCTGCTGGCGCAGGGCAAGGACAACATCCAGGCGCCGTGGCTCGGGCTCACGGGCTTTCTTGTGGTGGCGGTGATGCTGAGTCTTCTCGTCTTCGCCGGCGAGGCCGTGCGCGACGCCTTCGATCCCCGCAAGTCCTTCGCCTGACAAATCCTTCGTCCGACAAATCCCTCGCCTGACAAGTCCTTCGCCTGACAAGTCCTTCGCCTGATCCGGCCGCCGCGCCATCGGGGACACCGAGGGCGGTCCCCACGCGCCCGCCGGGGTTCGGGGTCCAAGTTCAATTCGGCATCCGGAACGGATGGACCCGGGCCGGCAGGAGCGCATCTTGGGCCGGACAATCATTTTATAAGTTTTTTGCGTCATCCTGACTGTCCTACACGCGAGTGCCGGTCTCGATCGCATGTTCCTGAGCACCCCATCGGACGTCTGGTCCGCGCAAGA
Organism: Methylobacterium sp. Leaf100; assembly: GCF_001422845.1. NCBI lineage: Bacteria > Pseudomonadati > Pseudomonadota > Alphaproteobacteria > Hyphomicrobiales > Methylobacteriaceae > Methylobacterium > Methylobacterium sp. Leaf100. Next base: position 533,281 of record NZ_LMMW01000012.1, read on the forward strand.
TCGGGACGTCGATCGGATGCCCGCCGCCCAGGCGTCCGCCGGTCTTCCGGCCGAAGCCGGCCTCACGCGGATCACGGCCCTCGCGGCCGGCTGCCTCGGCACGCCGCTCGCCTGGATCACCCTCGGGACGGGCCCGGCGGCATCGGTCCGGGGCGGCTTCGGATTCGCCGGATCGGACGCACCGGACGCGACGGGCTTCCAGGCCGCGACGCCCCTGCTCGGCGCCGGGGGGCGTCGGTTCGGCGAACTTCGCGTCGGGGCCCCGGGCGCCCGCGCAGCCTTCGACGCGGCGGAGATGGGCCGGCTCGCGGATTTCGCCGCCCTCGCCGCCGACCACCTCGAACGCGAGGGCGGGGCGTGCGCGGACGGTATCGCACGGGGCTTCGCCGAGGCGGCGGCCTTCGCCTTCCTGGCGGTGGACGTCGGCGGCACCATCACCTTCGTCAACCGCGCCGCCGAGACCCTGTTCGGCTACGCGCCCGGCACGATGACGGGGCAGGACGTCGAGATCATCATCCCGCCGTCGTTCCGGGCACGGCACGGCGAGCGCTTCGCCGGGTTCGTGGTCGGTGCGACCTCGAAGCTCGTCGGCCGGACCATCGAACTCGTTGCCCAGCACCGGGACGGCACCACCTTTCCCATCGAGTTCTCCATGTCCGCCTGGACCACGGACGGGCGGATCGGGATCGGCGCGATGATGCGCGACATCAGCGCGTGGCGCGCCCGCGACGACCAACTCGTCCACATGGCCCACCACGACAGCCTGACGGGGCTCGCCAACCGGGCGCAGTTCGACGAACGCCTTAGGGCCGCCCTCGAGCAGGGGCCGGCGACGGTTCTGCTGCTCGACCTCGACGGGTTCAAGGAGGTGAACGACAGCCTCGGCCACGCCACCGGCGACACCCTGCTTAAGGCCGTGGCCGTGCGGCTTCCGCTCTGCGTCGCGCCGGACCTGACCGTGGCGCGGCTGGGCGGCGACGAATTCGCGATCCTGCTGGCGCCGTGCGGCGACCCGATCCCGGCGGCCGCCACCGCCACGCGAATCCTCGACACCTTCCAGGCGACGTTTCAGCTCTCCGGCCACACCTTCCACGTCGGCCTCAGCCTCGGCATCGCCGTCGGCGGCCGGGGCACGGACGCCGCGGCCCTCATCGCCGATGCGGACCTCGCCCTCTACCAGGCCAAGCGCGACGGGCGGCGCTGCTACCGCCTGTTCGAGCCGGCCATGCGCAGCGCGGTGATCGCCCGCCGGACCCTGCACGACGAGCTGAGCCACGCCCTGGAGGCCGGTGAACTCGTGCTGCACTACCAGCCCCAGGTCGCCTTCGACACGGGGCGGGTGGTGGGCGCCGAGGCTCTGCTGCGCTGGCGCCATCCGTCCCGCGGGCTGCTGCTGCCGGGCGTGTTCCTGCCCGCCCTCGAAGCCCACCCGATGGCGGCCGCCATCGGACGCTGGATCGTCGAGGAGGCCTGCCGGCAGGCGGCGCAGTGGCGGGCGGCGGGGCTCCCGCCGCTGCGGGTCGCCGTCAACCTGTTCACCGCCCAACTGCGGGCCGGAACCCTGGCGGAGGACGTGATGCGGTCGCTCACCCGCTACCGGTTGCCGCCCGCCGCCCTCGAACTCGAGGTCACCGAGCGCATCGCCCTCCAGGCCGACGACGCGATCCTGGAGCCGATCCGGGCGCTGCACGCCCACGGGGTCGCGGTGGCGTTCGACGATTTCGGCACGGGCTACGCCTCGCTCTCCTCCCTCAAGCGCTTCCCCCTTACCCGCCTGAAGATCGACCGCAGCTTCGTGCGCGACGTGCTCACCGACCGGCACGACGCCGAGATCATCCGCGTCGTCCTCGGCATGGCCGAGAACTTCGGCCTTGAGGTCATCGCCGAAGGCATCGAGGGCGCCGACCAGGAAGCGGTCCTGCGCGGCATGGGCTGCCACGAGGGCCAGGGCTACCTCTACGGCAAGGCCATGAGCCCCACCGCCCTCGCGGCGATGATCCGGTCCCGCGAGGGCATGACGGACGAAGCCGAGGTGGCGTGAGACGGCCCGCTCGACGATGGCGGATAACCGGCCGGGCCGGCCGGATCACAGGGGCCGGGTGCCGCCGGCGAGCAGCCAGCCCCGTGCGCGCTGGATCAGGGCGGGGCGAACGCGGGCGACGTCGTCGCCGTCGAGGAGCGGTGAGGTCGACAGGGCGGTAAGGTAGGCCGCCTCGTCGGCTTCGCACGCGCGCAGGGAGGCGTCCGCCGCGCGGATGCGGGCGGTGCGGGCCGTCTCGATGGCGAAGGTGCGGTGGAGGCAGCCGCGCCAAGTGGCATGCCGGTCGGCCGCGTCGCCGGCCCAGGCCCCGCCGGGAACGCCGATCGACACCGCGAGGAGGAGCGCGCACACCGCGCCGGCCCGGGTCGTCATGGGCGGGTCGTCATGGGCAGATCGTCATCGGCGGGTCGTCATGGAAAGGTCTCCGGATGGAGACAGCGTCGCGCAAGGTGTTTAACGGGCCCTGACGATCGCCGCGCGCGAACCGTGCCGTTCCGGGACGGCGCCCCGCGGCGCCGGATCGGCCACCCCGCGCAAAGGACCCCCCATGGCCTGGATCACGCTCGTTGCCGCCGGCCTCCTCGAAGTGACCTGGGCCTACGCGATGAAGCTGTCGCACGGGTTCACCCGGCCGTGGCCGACGGCAATCATGGCGGTTACCATGGTGGGCAGCGTCGCGCTCCTCGCCGTGTCGATGCGGACCCTGCCCCTCGGCACCGCCTACACGATCTGGACCGGCATCGGCGCCGTCGGGGCCTTCGTCCTCGGCATCGCGGTGCTGGGCGAGGAGGCGAGCCCCGCCCGCATCGTCGCGGCCCTGCTCATCGTCTCGGGCCTCGTGACCATGAAGCTCGCCAGCCCGCAGTGAGGTCCGGGTCGGATCAGCGGTTGGCGGTGGTGACCGGCGAGGTGGCCCGGCCGAGGGAGACCCAGGCCTGGGTGTCCTGGCTCTCGCGCTTGATGAAGGTGTAGCCGGTCTGGCGCCAGGACTGGACCGCGTTGGTCTTGTTGTCGAGGATGAAGTCGCCCCGGTCGGTGATCAGGGTGAGCACCGCGTGGCCCTCGCCCTTCTCGTCGATGACCACGGTCATCCGCATGGCCCGGCGCGGCAGGCCGGCGAGCCGTCCTCCGCCAGATCCCAGCGGTCTGCGACGTGGAGGTGGTCCATGTCGGTGACGGCCCGGATGGCCTTGTTCACCCGGCGATTGACGGACACGATGGTGTTCCAGGTCGCCGCGTCGAGCGCGATGGTGGCGGGCTCCGTGCGGTCGACGGCGCACTCGGCGGCGTAGCTCTCGCAGAAGGCGACCCAGGCGGCGATGGGCTTGGCGGCGGGGCCGCTGGCGATGACGCTCGGGGTGGCGGGCAGGGAGGCGAAGGTCTGGGCCGGGGCGGCCACGGGGGCGGCGAGAAGACCACCGAGAAGACCGGCCAGAAGCGAGGCACGGCCGAGGCTGCTGCCCGTAACCGCTTCCAGGCACTTCGAAATCGCGATCCGCATGGCCGGCCCGTTCCCGTTAATCTTCTGTTAACGAAAGGTCTCACGGCGGCCCGAGCGCGGCAATCGCCGGGTTAATAAAGGGTTAACGGTGTGGATAGTTGCACCGCAGGCGAAAGAAGCCTGACCGTACCGGCCTCCGTCCGAACGAAAAAACGCCCCGCCGGCGTGACCGGCGGGGCGCTTGGGAGCGGTGGTTGTGAGGGGCAGGTCAGGCCTGCGGCAGGTCCGGGGTGATGCCGAGGTTGGCCATGCCCTCCGCGAGGAGATCGGCGGCGTTGGGGGTGCCGAGGAGTTCGCGGGCGGCGCCCTCGCCGACTGATTCGCGCTCGCGGGCGAAGCGCACGGCGTCGCCCCATTCCTCGGCCTCCATGTCGCCGCGCCCGACATAGACCAGGGCGAGGAGGTCGGCGCGCTCGTCGTCGTTGAGCGCCCCGATCATCGACCGGACCTCCTCCTCGGTGGCGTCGTCGGTGCCCGAGGTGAGGATGTCCGTGGCGCCGTCGTCGATGGCGTTGGAGCCGGAATCCGGGTCCGTCGGGCCCTCCTTCACCTCGACGGCGCGCAGGCGCAGGATGATCTCGGTGACGGTGTCGACGGCGATGTCCATGGGCGTGTTCCAGACTCGTGGGCCGCCGGGGGCGGCGGCCTCAAGCAGGCACAACCCACGAGGTCCGCAAGGGTTCGCGGGCGGGCGTCGGGGCCCGCCCTCAGGCGGTCCCATCCACGAAGGCGCGCATGAGCAGGTGCGCGATGGCCATGGGCGGCGGCACGGTGAGGCCTTCCGGGTGCGTCCCCGCGATCATCGCCGACATGTCGTCCCGGGTGAGCCAGCGGGCGTCGGTGAGCTCGACGGGATCGAGGGTGATCGCCTCGTCGAGGGCCTCGGCGACGCAGCCGATCATCAGGGAGGCGGGGAACGGCCACGGCTGGGACGCGTGGTACGTCACCGCGCCGACGCGAATCCCGACTTCCTCGAAGGTCTCGCGCCGCACGGCCGCCTCGATGGTCTCGCCGGGCTCCAGAAAGCCCGCGAGGCAGGAATACATCGCTTCCTTGAACCGGGGCGAGCGGCCGAGCAGGCAGCGATCCCCCCGCGTGATCAGCATGATCACCACCGGGTCCGTGCGCGGGAAGTGGTGGGTGTCGCAAGACCCGCAATCGCGCCGGTAGCCGCCGGCGGCGAGCTCGGTCCGGGCACCGCAATTGGCGCAGAATCGGTTCCGCGCGTGCCAGGCCAGAAGCGATTTCGCCGTGGCGACGAGCCCGAGTTCGTGAGGCGCGACGGATCCCTCGGCGGCGAGGCTGCGCAGATCGTTCGTGGCGAGATCGGGTTCGGCGTCGAACGCCTCCGCGCGCTCCGGCGCCAGGGCGGCGGCGAAGACCGGCGCCCCGTCGAGGCGGCCGAGGAACAGGGTCGGGCCGGGCGCGGCGATGCGCTCCGGATCGAGCAGAGCGGAGCCGTTCGCGAGCACGATCCGCTCGCCCGCCATGGCGACGAGGCAGGCGCCGGGCGCGGTCAGGAGCGGCACGGCGGCGTCGCTCTCGGCCGAATGGCGCACGAGGCGGTTGTGGACGTAGCCGAGACCGGCGAGGGGGTCCGTCACCCTCAGGCCGCCGCGAACAGGGCGCCGATGCGCTCGATCATCTGGGCGCGGGCATGGTGCGGATAGGGCCGGGCCTCGCCCACCCCCCAGACCGGGCGCGGCCAGGCCGGGTCGGACAGGAAGCGCCCGATGACGTGGACGTGGAGCTGGGGCACGACGTTGCCGAGTGCGGCGACGTTGACCTTGTCGGGCTTGGCGAGCGCCAGCATCACGCCCGTCGCCAGACGCATCTCGTCCATGAGGGCGTGCGCGTCGTCCGCGCCGAGATCGGTGATCTCGCTTGCGTCGGGGCGGCGCGGCACGAGGATCAGCCACGGGAAACGGGCATCGTCCATCAGCAGCACGCGGCACAGGGCGAGGTCGCCGGCATGGACCGTGTCGGCGGCGAGACGCGGGTCGAGGGTGAAATCGGTCATGGGGGAGCGATGTAGGGCGAAGCGCGCCCGGAAGCGAGGCGCTCGACGAGGCCCTCCCCCGCTGCGCCCGCTTCCCGAAAGCAACCTCTCCCGAAAGGTCCCCGCGCCTAGCGGCGGGGCGCGATGATGGCCGGTCCCGCGCTCGGCTCCGGGCGGAACAGCTCGTTGCGCTGAATCTGCATCCGGTTCTGGCTGTTGTCGAATTGCTGCTGGTTCTGGATCCCGCGGATCTGGCTCTGGGTCGAGAGCCGCTCGTTCATGTTGTTGAGGGTGTTGGGATTGCCCGAGGATTGGGCCAGGGCCGGTCCGGCGCCCGCCGCCAGGAGGGCGAGGGCCGCCAGGGTGCGGGTGGTCGTGATTCGGGGTGACGCGGTCATGGCGAAGCCTCCCTGTGGGGTGATGGGGTTCTGCCGTGACGACGCGCGGGGCGAAAGCCGGGTTCCCCCACGGGCGCTTTGCCGCCCGCCCTCGACGCCGTTCGCGTTTTGGTCCAGGGATGCGGCATGAATCAACACCCCGACACGGCGGGGGCCTCGCGGCCGGTGCCCGCTTCCGACGCGCCCACCTCCATCGCCGCCCGCGCCATGGCCTCCCTCAGGCCGCAGGGCTCGCCCTACCTGGAGGGCCTGAACGACGAGCAGCGCCGCGCCGTCGAGGCGACGGACGGCCCCGTCCTCGTGCTCGCCGGCGCCGGCACGGGCAAGACCCGGGTGCTCACCACCCGCATCGCCCACCTCATCGCGACGGCCAAGGCGCGCCCCTTCGACATCCTGTCGGTGACCTTCACCAACAAGGCGGCGCGCGAGATGAAGCACCGCATCGGCGCGCTCATCGGCCCGGCGGGCGAGGGCATGCCGTGGCTCGGCACCTTCCACTCCATCGGCACCAAGATTTTACGACGCCACGCCGAACTCGTCGGCCTGCGCTCGGACTTCACGATCCTGGGCATGGACGACCAGCTGCGGCTGATGAAGCAGGTGATCGTCGACCAGAACATCGACGAGAAGCGCTGGCCCGCCCGCGCCCTCGCCTCGGCCATCGACGGCTGGAAGAACCGCGGCCTCCTGCCCGAGCAGGTGCCGCCGGGCGAGGCGGGCGCGTTCGCCTTCGGCAAGGGCGGCGCGCTCTACACCGCCTACCAGGCCCGCCTGCTGACCCTCAACGCCGCCGATTTCGGCGACCTCCTGCTGCTCTGCCTCAAGCTGTGGCGCGAGAACCCGGACGTGCTGGAGAACTACCAGCAACGCTTCCGCTACATTCTGGTGGACGAGTACCAGGACACCAACGTCGCCCAGTACCTGTGGCTGCGCCTGCTGGCGCAGGGCCACCGCAACGTCGCGTGCGTCGGCGACGACGACCAGTCGATCTACGGCTGGCGCGGCGCCGAGGTCGACAACATCCTGCGGTTCGAGCACGACTTTCCGGGTGCCACCGTGGTACGCCTGGAGCGCAACTACCGCTCCACCGGCCACATCCTCGCCGCCGCGTCCGGGCTCATCGCCAAGAACGAGGGGCGCCTCGGCAAGACCCTGCGCACGGAGGACGTGCCGGGCGAGAAGGTGACGGTGGCGGGCGCCTGGGATTCGGAAGAGGAGGCCCGCCAGCTCTCCGAGGCCATCGAATCGCTCCAGGCCAAGCAGCACCCCCTCTCCGAGATCGCCGTGCTGGTGCGGATCTCGGCGCAGATGCGTGAGATCGAGGACCGCTTCGTCCAGTTGGGGCTCCCCTACCGGGTCGTCGGCGGCCCGCGCTTCTACGAGCGCGCCGAGATCCGCGACGCCCTGGCCTACCTGCGCGTCACCCAGAACCCGTCCGACGACCTCGCCTTCGAGCGGATCTTCAACACCCCGAAGCGGGGCTTGGGCGACGCGACCCTGCAGATCCTGCACGGGTATTCGCGGTCCCAGGGCGTGCCCCTGCTGCAGGCTGCGCGGCTCCTCACGGAGACCGACGAGCTGAAGCCGCGCGCCCGCTCCGGGGTGCGCGCCCTGGTGGAAAGCTTTTCGCGGTGGGCCCGGATGGTCGGCACCAAGCCGCATTCGGAGGTGGCCCAGACCATCCTGGAGGAATCCGGCTACACCGAGATGTGGCAGAAGGACAAATCCGCCGACGCGGCCGGGCGCCTGGAGAACCTCAAGGAGTTCGTGCGCTCCATGGAGGAATTTCCCGACATGGCCGCCTTCCTCGAACACGTCTCCCTGGTGATGGAGGCGAGCGAGCAGGAGGGCGCCGACCGGGTGTCCCTCATGACGCTCCACGCCGCCAAGGGCCTCGAGTTCGACACGGTGTTCCTCCCCGGCTGGGAGGACGGCCTGTTCCCGAACCAGCGGGCGCTGGACGAGAGCGGCCGGGCCGGATTGGAGGAGGAGCGTCGGCTGGCCCATGTGGGCCTGACCCGGGCCCGCAAGCGCGCCAAGCTGTCCTTCGCCGTCAACCGGCGCATCCACGGCCTGTGGTCCTCCACGGTGCCGAGCCGGTTCATCGACGAATTGCCGCCCGGCAGCGTCGACGTCATCGACGCCCCCGCGCATTTCTCTGCCGGCGCCTCGCGCTTCGACCGCAACCCGACGCCGTTCGGCTCGTCCTACGGCACCCCGGGCTGGCAGCGGGCGCAGGCCGCGACCGCCAACACCGGCAATTTCGGAAGCACGCCCGCGCGCAATCCGGCCAACCGCGGGTCTGGCCCACGCCAGATCGAGGGCGAACTCATCGCGAAATCCACCGGCGCCCCCTCGGCCTTCTCCGTGGGCATGCGGGTGTTCCACACCAAGTTCGGCCCCGGCGACGTCGCTGCAGTCGACGGGAACAAGCTCACCGTCGATTTCGACAAGGCCGGGCAGAAGATGGTGCTGGACAGCTTTATTCAAGCGGCGTGAGCGGGCTTGTGGCTGGAAGGCCCGCTTTCCCACCCACGACCTCATCCTGAGGTGCCGCGTCAGCGGCCTCGAAGGAGGGCTCCAAAGAGCGCACTGGGTCCTGGAGCCCTCCTTCGAGGCCTCCGCTTCGCTCCGGCACCTCAGGATGAGGTCGTGGGTGAGGCGGGGACGAGATTCGCCGGCCCGCGAGAAAACTTCTCTCCGCGCGCCCAAGTCCGAAATCATGCGGACTTTCTACATCAATGGTCGAGAATATTCGACCGTCATGCCGCCGTCGCTTCCAGTGCGGCATGGTGCATGCAACGATCGATGGGCGGACGAAGCGTGCCTCACACAACTCCCGATCGCCGCTGGTTCTAAACCGTGGACGCACCGGTGCAGCGGGAGTTTTGCGAGAGACACGAAGACCGGGCGCCTTCGCCATCCACAGGCAAGGCCGCCCGGCCGGGAACCGCCCACTTGCGGCCGGATTGGCTGGTGACGGACACTGGTGCCCGGTCGAGGGAGAGGACGAGGATTACGGTAAGAGGGTTCGGCGCGTCACGTTCAACAGGTGCAGTTCAGATTGAGTCCGGTTGGCCAAGTCCAGGTGGAGTATTGATCGATGAAGAGACGGCGCACACGACTTGAACTTGTGGAAGATCGCCCCGTCCGGTTGCACCGGACCCGCTTCGACGAGGAACGCAACCTCAGCCCGATCCAGCCCCTGACCGACCGCCAGGCCCAGTATCTCGACGCCCTGGCCCTTCACAAGCAGGTGATCGTGCTCGGCCCCGCCGGCACCGGCAAGACCTTCATCGCCGGCACCCGGGCGGCGGACCAGCTCCGCCAGCGCCGGATCGGCAAGGTGATCATCACCCGCCCCAACGTGCCGTCGGGCCGCTCGCTCGGGTACTTCCCCGGCACCCTGGAGGAGAAGATCGCCCCCTGGGTCGCGCCGCTGACCGAGACCATGAAGGAACGCATGGGCGCGGCCGCCTTCGACATCGCGGTGAAGACCGGCGACATCGAGGTGGTGCCGTTCGAGGTGATGCGCGGGCGCACCTTCAAGAACTGCCTCGTGATCCTCGACGAGGCGCAGAACACCACCACGGCCGAGATCAAGATGTTCCTCACCCGCATCGGAGATGATTGCCAGGTGATCATCAACGGCGACGTGTCGCAGACGGATCTGCGCGAGACTTCGGGCCTGCGCACGGTGATCCACCTCATCAAAAGCCGGATGATGCCGATCCCCGTGGTGGAATTTACCCTCGACGATATCGTGCGCTCGGGAATTTGTGCTGATTGGGTGCGGGCTTTCGAGGAAACGAATCTCTGACTCGTGGGTTATCATCGGCGGGCATCGCGGAGCCCGCCGCTCACTCCGGTGCGCGCCACGTGTCCTTCACCCGCAAGGGCCGGACGTGCAGACCGGGTGCCGCACTCGGACAAGAACACAACGGGAGTTCCACGTGAGGAAACTGACCTTCGCCATCGCCGTGCTCGCTTCGCTCGGCGGTGCCAGCCTCGCCACCTCCGCTTCGGCCGCGCCCGGCGCGCCGATGGGCGTCACCGCCCCCGAGACCGTGTCCACCGTGCAGATGACCCGCATGGAGCGTCGTATGGAACGCCGCATGATGCGCAACCGGATGGAGCGCCGTATGGAGCGCCGCCACATGCATCGCAAGATGATGCATCGCCGGATGATGCGCCGCATGTAATCGATCGCCGCGCGCGATCGAATCGGAAAGGGCCCCTCGCGGGGCCCTTTTTTCGTTCGGGATAGGATGTGTGTTCGGCGAGGCCCGATTTCGTGCTCCCAGGTGAGACGAGGCGACGGCCTCTGCCGCATCGCGCCGTCAGGGCCCGACCGATGCCGTGTCATCCCGGGGCCGTGCAACGGCATGACATCGGTATCGATCCGGGAGATCCCTCTTCCGGAGCGCGTCCGCTCAATCCTTCGCGGCGGCGTTCCTGGTGATGGAGCCGGTGGTCTTCGTGGGCGACTTCGCCGCCTTCTCCTCGGCGGTGACGATCGTGGCGGGCTTAGGTTTCGCCGGCGGGTTCGCCGCCGCATGGATCTGCCCGGCATGGGCAACCTTCGCCGGGGCCTTCGGAGTGAGCTTGGCCGGCGCCGGATCGGCCGCGACGGCGGGCGGGATCGTCGCCGCGTCGGCGGCCGGGGTCGCCGGAGCGGGACCGTTGCTGAACAGGTTGCCGAGCAGCTTCTTGTAGGCGGCCGGATCGCCGTCGGCGTCGGCCACCATCACGCGGGCGGGTTTTGCCGGGGCCGGCTCGGCGGCGGGTTCGGCCTTCGCCATCAGGGTGGGGCTCGACACACCCGGCTTGGTCTTGCCGGCCTTGGCGGCGGCCTGCGCGGCCGCGGCCTTGGTAGGAATCGGCGCCTCGGCGCTGGCGAGCATCACCGGACGGCCCTTGGCGTCGACCTCGATCTCGCGGGCGCCCGCGATGGTCTCGGGCCGGCTGACTTCGCCGAGGTGGTGGCGGGCGTAGTCCTTCGGATCGTAGGGCTGCTCCGGCTCCTCGGGCTTCACCAGGTTGGCGAAGGCCAGGGTGTTGGCCGGCGGCTGCGGCCGGAACACCGGGTTCTGGCTGCCGTCCTCGTAGACCACGCGGGTGGCGGGCGTGCCCTTGGCGACGAGTTCGGCGATCTCGCGGTTGTCGCGGTCGCGCTTCTCGGCGACCTGCGGGTCGACCCGCGGGGTGCACGAGCCGGCGGCCGCGTCCGAGCCGCCGAACACGTAGCGGGCGCCGCACAGGCCGACCTTCGGCTCCTCGCGCAGGGCCTCGAAGTAATCGGAGCCCTCCTTGAGGTTCTTCCAGAACGGTGCGTTGGGGTCGTTGCGGAACTTCGCGACGTTCGCCGCCGTCATCCGGAACGGATAGGACTGGAACTGGAACGCCCGCTGGCCCCCGGCGAAGGAATCGCGCGCCAGCGCATAGATCTCGCCCATGGATTCGTCGGTCATGGCAAAGCAGCCCGCCGACGAGCAGGTGCCGTGGACCATGATGTAGTTGCCCGTGCGGCCGTTGGCCCGATCGTAGGCGTTGGGGTACCCGGTGTCGAACGAAAGGTAATACGACGAGTTCGGGTTCATCTGCCCCGGAGTCACCGTGTAGAAGCCCTCCGGCGCCTGGCGGTCGCCCTGCTTGGTCTTGGGGCCGAGTTGGCCCGACCAGCGGCAGATCGGGAACGTCTTCAGGAGCGCGTACTGGCCGTTGGTGCCGCGCTTCCACACCTCCATCTCCGCTTCCTTCTTGTAGGCGCGGATGAGGATGGGGTCGTTCTCGGCCATGCCCTTCTGGGTCATGAGCGCGAGGGTCTTGGGCGGCACGGGCGCGAGGGCGCGCAGGGGAACGCCGCCGCCCGTCGAGCCGTCCTGGCAGGCGCCAAGCGAGATCGTGAGCGCGGCGAGGGCAGCGATCACGGACGGGCGCAACGCCGACGGGCGCACAGCCATGGGGAACCCCGTTCTCAAAAGTCACGCGTCCGCGGGATTCTCCCGTCGGACGCCACTCCCCAACCCAATAGCTCCGTTAAACTTACCCTCTTGTTACCGCAAGGCGATGGCAGCGGCGGCCGAGGGAGCCTGTGAATCCCGGGCATGGTTCGACGGACCCGCGGAACCCCGCTCCGGGGCCCAACAAACCGTACGCGAAGCCCTTGGTGCGGAACGACTTTTCATCGTGGTCGCGGCGTCGTCCACCATCCGACGCATGTGCGCTCCCGCACGGCCCGTCCGAATAAACGTTAAAAGGTTCCTGCCACGAACCTGCGACAAAACGTCCAGCGCCCGTATCGTTCCCCGGTCGGCTACAGCTTCCGGCCGATCTCCAGGAACTTGACCGCGCGGCGGTCGCGGATCTCGTCCGGCGACAGGCCGTCGAATTCGGTGAGCGCGCTGGCTATCGCCTGTCCGGCGGCGGCGGTGGCGGCGGCGCGGCCGCGATGGGCGCCGCCCGTGGCCTCGGGCACGATGGTGTCGATGATGCCGAGGCGCAGCAGGTCCTGCGCGGTGATCTTCATGGCGGTGGCGGCGTCCGCCGCCCGGCCCTGGTCGCGCCACAGGATCGAGGCGGCGCCCTCGGGCGAGATCACGCCGTAGATCGCATGCTCCATCATCAGCACGCGGTTGGCGGTGGCGAGGGCGATGGCGCCGCCGGAGCCGCCCTCGCCGATGACGAGGGCGAGGTTGGGGACGCCGAGCCCGAGGCAGGCTTCCGTGGAGCGGGCGATGGCCTCGGCCTGGCCGCGCTCCTCGGCCTCGATGCCGGGGAACGCGCCCGCCGTGTCGATGAAGGCGAGGACCGGCAGGCCGAACCGGTCGGCCATCTCCATCAGACGCACGGCCTTGCGGTAGCCCTCGGGCTTCGCCATTCCGAAATTGTGGTGCAGGCGCGTCTCGGTCGAGTGGCCCTTCTCCTGGCCGATGACGCAGACGGACCGGCCCCGGAATCGACCGAACCCGGCCACGATGGCGGCGTCCTCGCCGAAGGCACGGTCCCCGGCGAGCGGCGTGAACTCAGTGATGAGATCGGCGCAGTAATCGACGAAATGCGGCCGCTGCGGATGGCGGGCCACCTGGGTCTTCTGCCACGGGGTGAGCGAGGCGTAGATGTCCGACAGGGCGGAGGCGGCCTTGGCTTCGAGACGCCCGACCTCCTCGGTGATGGACACGGCGCCGTCGCGGGCGCCCACCGCCTTCAGTTCCTCGACCTTCGCCTCGAGTTCGGCGACGGGCTTCTCGAAGTCCAGGTAGGAGCGCATCACCGTCATCGGTCTCAAGGTCCATCCCAATCGCGGGCGCCGGGGTTTTGGGGACCCGGTGCGGTGCGGGGTGTTGGCGAAGGCCGGGCGGGTGTCAACCGCGCGGGGTCAGGCGAGGGGGCGGGTGGCCGCGTCGAGCCAGGCCCGCGTCGGGGCGTCGAGGTGGGGGCCGAGGGCGTCGCGGACCCGGGCGTGATAGGCGTCGATCCAGGCGTGCTCGGCCGGGCCGAGGAGGTCCACGGCGACGAGGCGGCGGTCGAACGGCGCCAGGGTCAGGGTCTCGAAGCCGAGCATCGGGCGCTCGCCCCCGGGGATGGCGCGCGGCTCGACGAGGACGAGGTTCTCCAGGCGGATGCCGTACGCCCCGGCGCGGTAATAGCCCGGCTCGTTGGAGAGAATCATGCCGGCCTCCAGGGGCACGGTGCCGGTCTTGGCGATGCGCTGCGGGCCCTCGTGCACGGAGAGGAAGGCGCCGACCCCATGGCCGGTGCCGTGGTCGAAGTCGAGGCCGGCGTCCCACAGGGCGGCGCGGGCGAAGCCGTCGATCTGCGCCCCCGTCGTGCCCTTGGGAAACACCGCCCGCGCGATGGCGATGTGGCCCTTGAGCACCCGGGTGAAGCGGTCGCGCATGAGGTCCGTGGGCGGGCCGACGGCCACCGTGCGGGTGATGTCCGTGGTGCCGTCGGCGTATTGCGCGCCGGAATCGATGAGAAAGAGTTCGCCGGGCCGGACCCTTCGGTCGGTCTCGCGGCTCACCCGGTAATGCACGATGGCGCCGTTGGGGCCGCTGCCCGAGATGGTCGGGAACGAGACGTCCCGCAGCAGGCCGCCCTCGCTGCGAAAATCCTCCAGGGCCTCCACGGCGGCGATCTCGGTCAAGCCCTTCGCCCCATCGAGCCAGGCGAGGAAGCGGACCACCGCGACGCCATCGCGAAGATGGGCGGCGCGGGTGCCGGCGATCTCGGCTTCGTTCTTCACCGCCTTCAGGGCGGTGATCGGGTCCGGGCCGGTCTCGGCCACGCCGCCGGCAGCCTCGATCCGAACTTTCAGGGCGATGGCCGCCGTGGCGGCGTCGAGGCGGATCGTCCGGCCCTTCGCGAGCCCGTCGAGGGCGGTCTCGAACGCCGAGCGGGGCCGGAGGTCGGCGACCGGCGCCAGCGCCGCCCGCAAGGCGGGGGCGATGTCGGGCGAAGCGAGGAACAGGGTCGGGCGGCCCTCCAGGGGCAGGATCGCGTAGCCGAGCGCCAGGGGCGTGTGCGCCACGTCGGCGCCGCGCAGGTTGAACGCCCAGGCAAGGTTGTGCGGATCGGAGATCACCAGGGCGGCGCACGCGGCCTTAGCGAGGGCCGCGCGGATGCGGACGAGTTTCTCGGGGATCGCCTCGCCGGCGAGCGCGAGGGGATGAGGCACCACGGGGCCGGCGGGCGCGCCGGGTCGGTCGGCCCATACGGCATCGACGGGGTTGGCGGCGACGGCGCGCAGGGTCGCCCCGACCTTTTCGGCGACCCGCGCCAGGCGGGCGACACCGTCCGGCGTGTGCAGCCATGGATCGTAGCCCAGCACCTGGCCGCGCGTGAGATGAGCGCCGATCCACGCCTCGACATTCGTCTCGGCGAGTTGGACCGGGGTGATGACGGCGGTGTCGACCTGGGCCGGAGCCTGGAGGGTGTAGCGCCCGTCCACCACCAAGGCGGCGGTGTCCGTCAGGATCACCGCCGTACCCGCCGAGCCGGTGAAGCCCGTGAGCCAGGCGAGGCGCTCGGCCCCGGGCGGCACGTATTCCGACTGGTGCTCATCGGCGCGGGGCACCACGAACCCGTCGAGCCCCTCCGCCGCCAGGATTGTTCGCAGGGCCGCGATGCGTGCGGCGCCCGCGCGGTGACTCGGATCGTCGAAGGTCTGGAAGCGGACGCGCGTCATGCGGCCAGGGTTACGCCGGGCGGTTCAGTGCGGCAACCATCCGCGCAGGGGCCGGGGTGCGGCGCCGCCGCGCTTGAGCACCAGGGTGGCCCAGCCCTCGATGAGGCCGTGGCGGGCGAGATGGAAGCCGCGGTGGCGGTAGGTCGAGAGCACGCCCGGCACGTCGCGCTCGATGAGGCCCGAGAGGATGAGCACGCCGCGATCCGCCACCACCGCCGTGAGCGAGGGCGCGAGGCCCTTCAGCGGGCGCGCCAGGATGTTGGCGAACACCACGTCGAACCGGCGCGGCCGGCGGGCGAGCGCGTGGCGCACGCCCGGGCCCTGGTAGAGCCGGAGCGTCGGGCCCAATCCGTTGAGGCGGGCGTTGCCGATGGCCGTCGTCACCGCCTCGGGGTCGAGGTCGCCGGCGATGACCGGGGTGTGCAGGGCTTTGGCCGCCGCGAAGGCCAGGATGCCGGTGCCGGTGCCGACATCGAGGACGTGGGCCGGGCGGCCGCGCTTCAGCACGTCGGCCAGCGCCCGCAGGCAGCCCAGCGTCGTGCCGTGGTGGCCGGTGCCGAAGGCCAGCGCCGCCTCGATCTCGATGGCGAGATCGTTGACCCGCACGGTGTCGCGGTCGTGGCTACCGTGGACGAGGAAGCGCCCGGCCCGCACGGGGTTGAGCCCCTCGAGGGAGGCACGGACCCAGTCCTGCTGGTCGATGGTCTCGAAGGTCGCCGCATCGGCCTGGTCGCCGACCACGGGCCGGATGAGGTCGCGGACCCACGCCTCGTCGGGCGCGTCGGCGAAATACGCCTCCAGGCGCCAGGTCCGGCCGTCCTCCGCCTCGAAGGCGGCCACCGCCGTCTGCGTCGGGTCGAACATCTCGCCCAGCAGGTCGGTCATCGCCTTGGCCGCCCCCTCGTCCGTGAGGAGCCGGAGCACGTGGGTCGGGCGGTGGGGGGGAAGGCCTTCGAGCATGGACGAGGGCTCTAACATCCCGGGCGATGCGTCGCCACTGTCGCGAAAATCTTACGGAACGGGGGCGGAAGTTCCGCGTTTGTCCTCGCTTCCCGGAGTCGCTTCGATCATCGCGGGTGCCCGTGTGCGTATGAAAATCAAGAGAACCGGCGCGCGAACGCCGGTGGTCATGGCGGAAATGTCCAAGTCCCGCAGGCGCCTCGCCCGCGGACGCGCGGGGATTCTCGACGCCGAGGCGCTGACCGCGCCGGTGCCGGGGCCCATGCTCGTGCTCCTCAGCCGCCTGCATCGCTCCGAGACCTCGTTGCGCGACGAGGACGAGCGTCAGTCCTGAGGCGGCCTTCGAAGGGTTGGCCCGGGTTCGCCAGCTCCGACGCCTGAAGTTGCGCGCGCCGTCTCCGGCGGCGCGGGCCCATGGGTGGCATCGTGGGCAGCGCCCGTTAAACCGCGTAGCTTGGCGACCGATCCGCGATCCGCCGCGCCCTTACCCCGGACTGCGCCTTGGACATTCCCGGCCTCGCCCTCGGCCTCACGCCCGACGAGTGGACCGCCATCGCCCTCAGCCTGCGGGTGGCGGCGGTGGCGACGGTGGCGAGCCTCGGTCCCGGCCTGGCGGTCGCCTGGCTGCTGGCGCGAAAACGCTTTCCCGGGCGCAGTCTCCTCGACGGGCTCGTGCACCTGCCCCTGATCCTGCCGCCGGTGGTGACGGGCTATCTCCTGCTCCTCGCCTTCGGCCGGCGCGGCACCTTCGGGGCGGCGCTGGCCGAGGCCGGCATCGTGCTGTCGTTCCGTTGGACCGGGGCGGCGCTCGCCTGCGCGGTGATGGGGTTCCCTCTCATGGTGCGGGCCATGCGCCTGTCCATCGAGGCCGTGGACCGGCGGGTCGAGCAGGCGGCGGCGACCCTGGGGGCCTCGCCGTGGGCGGTGTTCCGCACCGTGACCCTGCCGCTCGCGCTCCCGGGCGTGCTCGCCGGGGCGGTGCTGGCCTTCGCCAAGGCCATGGGCGAGTTCGGCGCCACCATCACCTTCGTGTCGAACATCCCCGGCGAGACCCAGACCCTGCCGTCGGCCATCTACAGCCTGACCCAGGTGCCGGGCGGCGAGGCCGGGGCCTTACGCCTCACCCTCGTCTCCGTGGCCCTCTCCATGGCGGCGCTCCTCGCCTCCGAACTCCTGGCCCGGCGCCTCGCCCGCCGGCTGGGGGCCGGATGAGCCTCCGGTTCGAGGCCGCCCTAGCGCGCGGCGCCTTCCGGCTCGACGTCGCCTTCACGGCGCCCTCCGGCCTCACCGCCCTGTTCGGGCCCTCGGGCTCGGGCAAGACCACGGTGATCGATTGCCTCGCGGGCCTCGCGCGGCCCGACCGGGGCCGCATCGTCGTCGACGGGCGGACCCTCCTCGATACGCAAGGCGGCATCGCCCTCCCCGTCCATCGCCGCCGCATCGGCGTGGTGTTCCAGGAAGCCCGGCTGCTGCCGCATCTCAGCGTGCGCCAGAACCTCGATTACGGCCGGCGGTTCTTCGCCCGCGGCGACGCGGAGAGCCCCGGCCTCGGCTTCGACGACGTGGTCGGGCTGCTGGGCATCGGCCATCTCCTGGCCCGGCGCGCCGCCGGCCTGTCGGGGGGCGAGGGCCAGCGCATCGCCATCGGCCGGGCGCTGCTGTCGCGCCCGCGCCTGCTCCTCATGGACGAGCCGCTCGCCGCCCTCGACGCGGCCCGCAAGGCCGAGATACTGCCCCTCATCGAGCGCCTGCGCGACGCCGCCGGCCTGCCCATCGTGTATGTCAGCCACGCCGTGTCGGAGGTGGCGCGCCTCGCCGACACCCTCGTGGTGCTGGAGGCCGGGCGCGTCGCCGCCGCCGGCCCGGCCGAGACCCTGCTGCGCATCGGCGAACTCGGCCCCGAGCACGCCGCGCAGGGCGGCAGCCGCCTCGACATGGTGGTGGCCGGGCACGATTCCGCCTCGGGCCTCACCCGGCTCTCCGGTGCCGTCGGAACCTTGAGCGTCCCCCGCCTCGACCGCGCCGTCGGCACGGCGGTGCGCCTCCTCGTGCCGGCCCGCGACGTGCTGGTGGCGATCGAGATCCCCGTGGGCCTCAGCGCCCGCAACGTGCTCGCCGGGACCGTGCGGGATCTCGCGCCCCTCGGGGACGGGGCCGTGCGCGTCACACTCGCGTGCGGCGGCGTGGCGCTGGCCGCCCGCCTCACGCAGGCCTCCGTGCGCGACCTCGCGCTCACGCCGGGCCGCCCGGTCTTCGCCGTGGTGAAGAGCGTCGCGTTCGATCCCCAGGGCATCGGCACCGGCGGGAGTACCGCGCCGGTGGAGATCTGAAACGCCCGCCCCGACTCCTAAGATTCGATGGATGGCCGCAACGCTCCCTTGACGACACACGCACGGACCGGTGGGCGGGGACGATTCCTTAAGACTCGATTCAGGCCCCGCGCGTTCACTGGTCTCTCGGACTGGTATCCTGTCATCCAAGGAGGCGCGGGGCGAACGATGCAGATCTCGACCATCACCGCGACCCCGGCGTTCCGGGGACCGGGCGCGGGTCCGGCCCCCGTCGCCCCCGTCGCCGCGCCGGAGCCCCTCGCGCCCGCCGTGCGCGTCGACATCCGCAATCCGGAGCGTGACGCGCCCCGGCCGGAGCCGGACGCGGCGGTGACGCCGAACGAGGCCCGCGTCCGCATCGACCGGGACACCCGCACGGTGGTCTATCAGGAGGTCGATCCGGCATCGGGCGACGTGGTGATCCAGCTGCCCGATCCGGTGATCCTCAAGGCCCGCGCCTACGCCGAGCAGGCGGCCGCCGCCCGCGCGACGACCGAGCGCCCCCTCGACCGGACGGCCTGACGGGGCTCCCGAGCCCTGCGCATCCCCGACGCGGGCGGCGCTTCGGGGTCGCATCCGCCGGCGGGAGGCCTATATCGGAGGAAGCCCAGCCCGATCGCGAGACCGCCCCCATCCATGCTGCCGCCCATCGAGACCATCATCGAGAATTTCGGAATCCTGGACGAGGGACCGGACCAGATCGAGTACCTCATCGAACTCGGTCGCGCCCTGCCGCCGTTTCCGGAGGATCTCCTCACCGAGCACAACCGGGTCCACGGCTGCGAGAGCCAGGTCTGGGTGGCGTCCCGCATGGACGAGGCACAGGAGCCACCGCGGCTGAGCCTGCGCGGCACCAGCGATTCCACGGTGACCAAGGGGCTGATCGCCCTGGTGATGGCCCTTCACGACGGCAAGACGGCGCAGGAGATTGGCGCCGTCGACGTGTTCGGGGTGTTCAAGGAGATCGGGCTCGGCGCCCACCTCACCTCGAAGCGGTCCAACGGCGTGCGCGCCATGGCCGAGCGCATCCATCACGACGCGGCCCGGCTCCTGGCGGCGTGAGCGTCGCATCGGCCGGGCCCGTTCGGACGGATGCGGAAAATCAGAGCGCCGCAGCGTCCCGCCACAGGCGCATCCGGCCCCGGTCCGGCCCCACGGCCTCGCGCTCGAAGCCGTAATGTTCGGCGAGACGCGCCAGCGCGATGCGGGCCACCACCTTGGCCGAGCGCGCCGGCCAGCGCCGCTCGGCCTCGATGCGCTCCAGCCCTTTCAGGAAGCCGCAGAGGTCGATGAGCAGGCCCGAGAGGTCGCTGCCCACGGCGGCCAGGGCCGTGCGTACGCGCTGGCGCGCCGCCAGCATGGCGTCGGAGGCGCTCGACGGATCGCGCGGCCCCGAGCCGTCGACCTTCGGCCCGCTCCAATCCGCCCCCATGCGCGGCATCATCACCGCCCGGGTCAGGTCGCGGCGCAGGCGTTCGCCGGCCTCGTAGCAGGCGGCGTCGATGAGCGGCACGCCGTCCCGGTCCCGGCGCCGGGCCATCCATGCCAGCGGGCTCTCGGCGGCGTCGCGTAAGGGACGCCCTTCGCGGGCGCCTTGCCGGGCGCCACCCTCGCCGACGAGGTCGAGGTGCTGGGCGAGGTAGGGCGGATGGGTGCCCGCCCGCTCGCGCCGCAGGCGGGCGAGCCCGGCCGGGCTGAGGGTGAGGCGCGCGTTGCGGCCGGCCGCCCGTTCCGCGAGGTCGGCGGACAGGAGCGCCGCCCCGGCTGCGGCGGGAAAGCGCCCGGCCCCGAGGGACACGCCGGCTCCGCCCACCCGCACGATGAACCCGCCCTCCGTGCCGGCGCCGTCCGCCGTCGGATCGGGCAGCGCGTAGGCGCCCTCTTCGGCCAGGGCCGCGAGGAGGTGCCTGGCGTCGCGCCCGAGAACCGGCGCCAAGCCGGCCGGACGGACCGTAGTGCGGGAAGTCGACGCAACGGATCGAATTTTGTTCATGATTTGTTCCACGAGCAACGCGGGCCAGCTCATCGCCCTGCAACCCATGATAAAGGATATAAGTCCTAAATCAAGCCCGATTTCCCATTGCCCGGACATAATTCTCCGGGCGGATGCTGTGGCTCCGCCCGGTGCGAGGCATCGCCTCGAAGTCGCCGCCTCGACGGCAGACCTTCGTGCGATGCCGGACCGCCCTCAGGCGGCTTCGTCGTAGTTTCCGTTGCGGGTCTGGCCGAGGCCGATGGCCTTGGCAAGGTCGGACCGGGCCTTGGCGTAGTTCGGGGCGACCATCGGATAGTCCGGCGGCAGGCCCCACTTCGCACGATACTGCTCGGGGCTCATGTCGTACTTCGCGCGCAAGTGACGCTTGAGCGACTTGAACACGCGTCCGTCTTCCAGGCAGATGATGTGGTCCGCCGTCACGGATTTCTTGACGGAGACCGCCGGCTGCTGCGGAGCGGACGGAGCCTTCGGCTCCTCCTGGCCGCTGCCGATCTGGATCAGCGAGGCGTGGACCCGGCCGATGAGCTGGGCTAGCTCCGCCGGGGGAACCGGGTTGTTGCTCACGTAGGCCGAAACGATGTCGACCGTCAGTTCCACGTAATCCGCCGAATTTTCAAATTCAGTCATAGTCTTAGCGTTTCCTTAAATGCACAGATCCCCCCGGGACGAAAAAGCCCGATCGGTCTGGCGCCCAATGCCTCGATGGGTTGATGATGGTTTGCAGCATCAACGTCCGCTCTCCCGAAGGAGTGTAATCTATAGCGACGCACCCTGCCATGGGACGGGAAGCAATTAATCATTCCTCCAGCGCAGGACAAGGCAGTCGAAACCATCTTGCGTCGCGCCGTTGCACTGAATAATAATTCATCGAACACAATTGCACGGACACATCTGCACACGGCGCGCAATGTCCTGAGCTGTACAATCATGTACTTTTCAGCTCATTCTCGGGAGCCGCGAGGGCTCATCGCGGCGACGAAACGGCTTGCCGTAACGATGAATCGTCTTGTCCCCGCCAGCCCGCGTCCGCTCCGATCGTCCCCGGTCCAGGGCTCCGTCCCGGTCGGAGGCCCCTTGCCGGCCCCCTCCCGGCGCTGCACATGGCTGTGACGAGTGGCGGGCACGCCGGTTCGATCATGCGAAGCATGCCCGCCCCGCGCCGCGCCAGCCCGATCCGAGGATTTTGGCCATGGTAACCGACCGTATTCCCATCACAGTTCCGTCAGCGGCACCGGTGGCCGAAGCGCGGCCCCATGCCTTCACGGTCCACGGCCGCACGACTATCGACGATTACGCCTGGCTCAAGGCGGAAAACTGGCGCGCCGTCCTCAAGGACCCGGCCGCCCTGCCGGACGAGATCGGCGCCTACCTGAAAGCCGAGAACGCCTACGCGGACGCCGCCCTGGAACCCGTCGCCGCCCTGCGAAAGACCCTGGTGGCCGAGATGCGCGGGCGCATCCGCGAGGACGACAGCGGCGTGCCCGAGCCCGACGGGCCGTTCGCCTACTACACCCGGCACCGCGACGGCGGCCAGCATCCCCTGGTGTGCCGGCGGCCCCGCACCGTGGTGGTGATCCCGGGGCAAGGCGCCGAGACCGCCGCCGAGGGCGGCCCCGAGGAGGGCGAGGTCATTCTCCTCGACGGCGACCGGGAGGGGGCGGGTCTGGCCTTCTTCGAGATCGCGGCGGCTGTCCATTCCGACGACCACGCGCGGCTGGCCTGGAGCGCCGACACCAACGGCTCGGAGTTGCACACCATCCGGGTGCGCGACCTCGACACCGGCCTCGACGGCCACGACCGCATCGAGGCGACCACGGGCGAAGTGGTGTGGACCAAGGACGGCAGCGCGTTCCATTACGTCGCCCTCGACAGCAACCACCGCCCGGCCCGGGTCCTGCGCCACCGCCTCGGCACCCCGCAGGCCGAGGACGTGCTGCTCTACGAGGAGCCGGATTCGGGCTTCTTCGTCCACATCGAGGAGACCCAGTCGGGCGACCACCTCGCCATCACGGCGAGCGACCACGAGACCTCGGAGGTCCGCCTCCTCGACCGGGGCGCCCCCGATGCGGCGCCCGTGCTGGTGCAGCCGCGCACGCCCCTGCTCATCTATTCCGTCGAGAACTGGGGCCCTCACCTCTTCATTCTCACCAACGCCGACGGGGCGGTGGACTTCAAGATCGCCACCGCCCGGATCGAGGCGCCCGGCCGCGAGAACTGGACCGACGTGGTGCCGCACCGGACCGGCGTGATGATCCGCCACCAGCACATCATCGCCGAGCACATCGTGCGGTTGGAGATCGAGAACGCCCGGCCCCGCATCGTCGTGCGCGACATGGCGGGCTCCGAGCACGTGGTGGCCTTCGCCGAGGAGGCCTATTCCCTCGGGCTGCAGCCCGGTCACGAGTTCGAGACGGCGGTGATCCGCTTCACCTACTCGTCGATGACCACGCCGGCCGAGACCTACGACTACGATTGCGTCACCCGCTCGCGGCAGCTGCGCAAGCGCCAGACGATCCCGAGCGGCCACAAGCCCGAGGACTACGTCACCCGCCGGCTGTTCGCCACGGCGCCGGACGGCGAGACCGTGCCTGTCTCGCTCCTGCACCGGCGCGACCTCGTCCTCGACGGATCGGCGCCCCTGCTGCTCTACGGCTACGGCTCCTACGGCACCCTGATGCCGGCGGCGTTCCGCACCAACCTGCTGTCCCTCGTCGATCGCGGCTTCGTCTACGCCATCGCGCACGTGCGCGGCGGCACCGAGAAGGGCTGGAACTGGTACCTCGACGGCAAGCGCGACAAGAAGCCCAACACCTTCTCGGACTTCGTCGCGTGTGGGCGGGCCCTGATCGAGGCGGGCTACACCCGCTCCGGCAACATCGTCGCCCATGGTGGCTCGGCCGGCGGTATGCTCATGGGGGCGGTGGCCAACCTGGCGCCGGAGCTGTTCGCCGGAATCGTCGCCGACGTGCCCTTCGTCGACGTGCTCAACACCATGCTGGACGGCGACCTGCCCCTGACCCCGCCGGAATGGCCCGAATGGGGCAACCCGGCCGACAGCCTCGCCGCCTTCGAGACCATCCTGTCGTACTCGCCCTACGACAACGTGGGGGCACGAGCCTATCCGGCGATCCTGGCGCTCGGCGGCCTCACCGACCCGCGCGTGACCTACTGGGAGCCGGCCAAATGGGTCGCGCGCCTGCGGGCCACCATGACGGGCGGCGGCCCGGTGCTCCTGCGCATCAACATGGAGGCGGGCCACGGCGGTGCGGCCGGCCGCTTCGACCGCCTGGAGGAGGTCGGCCTGATCTACGCCTTCGCCCTGATGGCGGTGGGCCGGGCGCAGGCGTAGGGCACGCTCCGCCGTGGCGGGCGCCTGTCCCGGCGGCGTGCCACCGGTACATCGGACAGGAGCCCCCGCGCGACAGATACAGCCGTGGAATCTCAATTCCACGGCCTCTTCGACGCTCTTTACCATGAAAACATTGGTAAACAGTCAAGCAGCTTTGTTTTTGTTGATAATCAAGCTTTCGTGCAGCGTTAATCTTGCGGGAACATGGAGAGGTCACTTATGTCCGATGCTGGAAAAGATCTTTTGGCGTAGGATTTCACATGTTGAATCCGTTGGTCCGGCGTATCTTCAGTCCCGGAAAGTTCGAGCGCGTCCTTGCGGAACGACTCACCGAACCCCTTCACGTGAACATCGCTGCTGCGTTCGTGGCGTTGTTCGGAAGCTTTCGTCGGAAGGTCGACTTCGATCTGGTGATCCGGCCGCAATACGCCTTCCCGATCCTGCGCGCCGCCGACCTCGCGCGCGAATGGGGCTATACACGCCTGACCATCCTCGAATTCGGCGTGGCGTCCGGGGCAGGGCTTCTCAACATCTGCCGGATCGCCGAGAACGTGACGAAGGCCACCGGCATCACGTTCCGCGTCGTCGGCTTCGACACCGGCACCGGAATGCCGCCGCCTATCGACTACCGCGACCTACCGGAGATCTATCAGGCCGGCGACTTCCCCATGGACGTCGAGCGCCTGCGGAACAACCTCCCGGTCAATTGCGAGCTGATCATCGGCGACATCGCCGAGACCCTGCCCCGCTTCCTCGAGACCGTGACGGTGGATGCGCCGATCGGGTTCGCGTCCATCGACGTGGATTACTATTCTTCTGCCAAGCAAGCCCTGGAAATCTTCCGCGGCTCACCCGATAAATACCTCCCCCTTCTGCCGATCTACCTCGACGACGTCGGCGACATCACGGTCAACCCCTGGGTGGGGGAGGCCCTCGCGGTCAACGAATTCAACACGGAGAACGAGCTGCGCAAAATCGCGCCCTGGACGATGCTGCGCGCACGCCGCCTCTGCAAGAACGCCAAGTGGATCGATCACATCTTCGGCGTCCACATTCACGATCACAAAATCCGCACACCAGGCGGCCGGGTCGGGCGTCGCCTGACTATCGACAACGAGTTCATCGGAGTCGCCTTCAAGGACGCGCCCGCAGGCGAACGGCCGAAGGCGGCCTGAGCGGCCTGAGGCTCCGCCTCCCGATAGGGCTTCGGCCGCGCGCGGCGCGGCTTGGTATGGAGCATCGGCAGGTCGCCCTCGGATAATCCGAGTCGGCCGATGGGGGTTTGGCGGTCGATGCCCCCGTGAGGCCGAGGCCAGTTGTACCTGAAGTAGAAGGCCGAGCGTTCGTCTCCGCGTTGATCGGACGTGTCGTGGGCATGGGCATAGGCCGGTTTCGCGCAGGAACGTCTGGACGACGCGCTCGGTCTTGCCGTTGGTCTTCGGGGCGTCGCGCCGGTTGCGTTTAGGAGCGGTGCCGCCCCATCCCCAGGCTCTGACTTAGCGCCTGGATTTGACGCCCGCGGCCCCCGCCCATCGGGTGACGCCCGATCCCCGGAGATGAGAATGACGGCCCTGACGACCCGCCTCCACTGCGACCACCTCCACCTGCGCAGCCGCGATGCCCTCGCGGCCGGCGCATTCTACGTCGACAAGCTCGGAGCCCGCGAAGTCGGGCGCGAGGGTAGCCCGGTGAGCCGGGTGATCCTCGACCTTGGCGGCCTGACCCTGTTCATCGAGCAGGCGCCGGAGGGATTGACCCCCGCCGCGCCGGCGCCGCATCTCGGCATCGAGCACATCGGCCTCGGCGTCCCCGACATCGACGCGACCTACGCCGAGCTCCGCCGCCGGGGCGTCACCATCGTGTCCGGCATCACCGACGTGCGCCCGGGCCTGCGGGTCGTTTTCATCGAAGGGCCGGACGCGGTCCGCATCGAGTTCCTGCAGCGTTCGGACCCGAACTGACCGGGCCGCCGCGCCCTGGCAAGGCACCGCCCCACCGTCCTATCGTGCGGCCCGCCTGCCAGGGAGACCCGCACCCATGACCAATCGCCGCTATCGCATCGCCGTCGTGCCCGGGGACGGCATTGGCAACGAGGTCGTTCCCGAGGGCGTGCGCGTCCTCGAGGCGGCGGCCCGGCGCCACGGCTTCACCCTCGACCTTGAATGGTTCGATTTCGCCTCGTGCGATTACTACGACAAGCACGGGCGGATGATGCCCGAGGATTGGAAGGACCGGATCTCCGGTCACCGGGCGATCTTCTTCGGCGCCGTCGGCATGCCCGCGCGGGTGCCCGACCACATCTCGCTCTGGGGCTCGCTGATCCAGTTCCGGCGGACCTTCGACCAGTATGTCAGCCTGCGCCCGGCCCGCCTGATGCCGGGGGTGCCGTGCCCCCTCGTCGGCCGCAAGCCCGGCGACATCGACTTCTACGTCGTGCGCGAGAACACCGAGGGCGAGTATTCCAATGCAGGCGGGCGCATGTTCGCCGACACCGACCGGGAATTCGCCATCCAGGAAACGATCATGACCCGCCACGGGGTCGACCGCATCCTGCGCTACGCCTTCGATCTCGCCCAGACGCGGCCGAAGAAGCATCTCACCTCGGCGACGAAGTCGAACGGCATCTCGATCACCATGCCGTACTGGGACGAGCGCGTCCGGGCCATGGCGGGACACTATCCGGACGTGCGCTGGGACCAGTACCACATCGACATCCTGGCGGCGCATTTCGTGCTGAACCCGGACCGCTTCGACGTGGTGGTGGCCTCGAACCTGTTCGGCGACATCCTGTCGGACCTCGGGCCCGCCTGCACCGGCACCATCGGCATCGCGCCGTCGGGTAACATCAACCCCGACCGGAGCCAGCCGTCCCTGTTCGAGCCGGTGCATGGTTCGGCGCCCGACATCTTCGGCCAGGGCGTCGCCAACCCCATCGGGCAGATCTGGTCTGGCGCGATGATGCTCGAGCACCTCGGCGAGACGGCGGCCGCGGCCGAGATCGTCTCGGCCATCGAGCGGGTCCTCGTCGAACCGGCGCTCAGGACGCGCGACCTCGGCGGCCGGGCGTCCACGGAGGCCTGCGGCAAGGCCGTCGCCGACGCCCTCGGCTGAGGCGCCGAGGCCCCGAACGGGGGATGTCGGCGCCTCGGTCGAAGGCGAGGCATCGGCGGGCCCCTGAACCGCCGTCCCGGATGCGCGATCCGGGACGAGGTCCTAGCGGTTGCCGAGGGAGGGGCCGCCGGACGCGCCGCCGGTGCCGGGCGGGCCGCTCGTCGGGGTGCCGCCGACGTTGACGCCGGGGGTGCTGCCCGGAACCGAGGCCGGGCTCGGATTGCCGACGACGTTCGGGGCGGGGCGCAGGGGGCGGTCCTTCGCCTGCATCCCCTCGTCGGGCTCCAGGGCCGGGGTCATCACGCCTGTGTTGCCGGCGCCCCCCGTGGGCGCGACGGACTGGGCCAAGGCGGGGCCGGCCGCGAGAAACGCCGCGAGGGCGGCGGTGAGGGCGATGCGGTTCATGGAAGGCCGTTCGTTCGGTGGCGGGTGGTCACGCAACAGCCGAGACACCCGAGAGTTCACGGGCCGCCGCCGGAACCCGGTGGACCCGGGTGCGGTGGACGCGGGTTCCGAGGATCCTCGGGTCCGGAGGCCAGTTGTCGGGCCGGCGCGGGGCTGGCATGGTCGCGCCATGGCCACGTCCCCACCCCCGCGCTATTCCGCCGCCGAACTCATCGAGGAGCTGCGCGAGGCGGCCGAGGAGATCGCTCCCGAGCTCAACGGCATCCGGCCCGAGGAGACCCTGGAGGGCGAGGCGGCCCAGACCCTCGAGGAGATGGCCGACGCGCTCCGGCGCATCGTCGCCGGTGCGCCCCAGCCCCAGGCCCTGGCCCGGGCCGCCCTGGAGGCCAAGGCGCCCCTGAAGCCGTTCGGCAAGCCGAAGAACACCGTGGTGAAGATGCAGAAGCCCCGCCGGTAGGGGGGCCCCGCCCAGCGGGCCGCGACGCGCCGCCCAATGGGCCGCGGCGCCCCGCCCGGCGCACCGCGAAGCCCCGCTCAGCGGGCCGCGACGGCGTTGGCTTCGCCCGACAGGCCGGCGAGGCTGCGCGCCGTGACCTCGAAGGGCGCGTTGCCGAGGCCGGGGGAGCGGTAGAGGTAGGGCTGGCCCCACGGGTCGGTCAGGCCCTTGGCGTCCCGCACGTAGGGCCCGCGCCAGGCGACGCTGCCGGCGGGTGGCGCCACGAGGGCGGACAGGCCTTCGTTCGTCGTCGGATAGGTGCCGAGGTCGAGGAAGTAGAGTTCCAGGGCCTGGCCGATGTTCTTGATCTGGATCCGCGCGGTTTCACCCTTGGCGCGGCCGAGGTAGCCCAACACCTGTGGGGTCACCATCGTGGCGATCATTCCGATGATCGCCAGGACGACCAGGAGCTCGACGAGGGAGAAGCCGGCTTCCCCGGGGTTGGGCTCCCCGTCGTCGCGGATCGATTGCATCTGTACTTCCATCGTCCCAGCACCCTTGAAGCTATAGGCTCAATCTGCCGGAACTTCATGAAGACTCTGCTGATCGACACGGATACCGATTGCTTAAGTTTTCCCGTTATCGTCCCCGATGAGAGATGGGCGGCGGACGAGTCGTCTCCGGCGGGCCGGGAGGACTTCCAGTGCGGATGCGGACGGATCAGGGGCGCCCCGTTGCGATCCGTGCCCTCGTGGGGGCCTGCACCGGAGCGGTCTGCCTCACGGTCTGCGGGCCGGCCCTGGCGGACGTCCTCGTCATCCCGCTACCGCTCAGGATTCCCCTGCCCGAGCCGCTTCCGCACGTGCGGCTCCTCACCCTCCTCGTTGGCCTCCACCTGATGGGGCTCTGCTTCGGCCTCGGCGGCGCCACCATGCTGGATTTCTGGATCCTGCGCTGGATGCGCTGGGGCGGCATGCCGGCCGAGATCGAGCGCACCTTCCACTTCATCAGCAAGGTGGTGGCGGTCGGGATCGGCCTGCTGTGGCTGTCGGGGCTCGGCTTCCTCGCCCTCTACGCCATCGAGGCCCCGGAGAAGCTCGAGAACCCCAAGCTCTGGGCCAAGGTGGTGGTGGTGAGCGTGCTGACCGTCAACGGCCTGATGATCCACGCCCTCGTGCTGCCGGGCGTCCTGCGCGACGTGCGCCGGCCGATGCTGCACGGCGTCTCCCGGGGCCGCACCGCCGTGTTCCTGGTCTCGGGGGCGGTCTCGGGGGTGTCGTGGTACACCGCCTTCGTCCTCGGCCTCATGCGGGAACTGAACGGCGGGGTCGCCTTCGGCCTCCTCATCGCGCTCTGGCTCGCCGCCGCCGTCGCCGCCTCCCTCGGCGCGGGCCTCCTGTGGAAGAAGCTGGGCCGGCCGGGCCGCCGCGCCGCCTTCCTGGAGATCCTCGAACCCGAGGCCGATCCCCTCGCCACGGTGCAGGACGCCGTTCCTCCGCAAGCCTCGCGCTTCTCGCAAGCCCCATCCGTCTCGCAAGGCCCGTCCCTTTCGCAAGGCCCGTCCCTTTCGCAAGGCCCGTCTCTTTCGCAAGGCCCGTCCCTTTCACAAGGCGGCGCTCCCAAGCGTCGAATTCCCGAGCGGGCGGCGGCACCGCGCATTCCCCCCGGCCAGTTCGTCACCGTCGGCCGGTCCCCGGCCACGGCGGCCTGACGCCGCGTGGTCCCCTTCGACACGCCGCTGATCGTGGCCCTGCTGCCGCTGCCGATCACCGTGGCGGTGGCGGTGATCGACGGGCGCCGGCGCATCATCCCGAACCGTCTCAACTTCGCCCTGCTGGGCCTCGGCCTCGCCGTGACGGCGGGGCGGGCGCTGGATGGCAACTCGTCGGCGGTTTCCTGGGCGGTCTTCTCAGCGGTCGTCTCGGCCCTGGCGCAGGGCCTCGCGACGGCGGGCCTCGCCTTCGCCGTCCTGTGGGCCGTGCGCGCCGCGCATGCGCGTCTCCGCGGCCGCGTCGGCCTCGGCCTCGGCGACGTGAAGTTCATCGCCGCGGGCGCTGCCTGGACCGGCCTTGCCGGCCTGCCCGCGATGATCCTCGCGGCGAGCGTCCTGGCCCTCGCCGTCCTGGCCGTCGCGGCCCTGCGCGGCCGGTCCATCGACGGGGCGACCCGGTTGCCCTTCGGCCCGTTCCTCGCCGTCGGCCTCCATGCGGCCCTGCTGATGCAGGCGTTCGAGGCCCTGCCCTGACGGGGACCGGCCGGGGCGCCGGTTGTCAAAGGCTGCCCGAGCCGTCAGGCTGGTGGGCACGGTCATCCAGTCCCGGCGCCCGGAGGCGCATGACGGAGCCAGGATGAGGATTGCCGAATGATCGAGTTGTTCGACCGTGAGGGTCGCGAGACCGCGTTCTGTCGCGACGGTCAGTCGATCTATCTCTGGAACGGCACGCCGGCGGCGTTCATCGATGCGGACGAGGTGTTCGCCTATTCCGGCCGCTCCATCGGCCTGGCCCGAGACGGATGGATCTGGGACGAACACGGCGAGCGGCTGCTGTTCGAGTTCGACGCCGTGGGTGGCCCGGCCAAACCCAAGCGCCGGACCAAGACGGCCGCCGGACCGCGCCGCGCGAACCCGGCGCGCGGCATCCCCGTGCGGATGCCGACGCGGCCGGCCCCCTCGGCAGCATGGTCCCGCCACGCCTTCGCCGACCTGATCTGACCCGCCCGGCTCACGCCCCGGACCGTCAAGCCAGCCAAGCCGTCACGCCGTTGCGGCGGCGGCGAAATCCGCCTCCTCGAACAGCGGCCGAATCTCGATGGTGCTCGGGCCGGGCATCGGGTTGGGGCAGCGCCGGACCCAGGCCACGGCCTCGTCGAGGTTGGCGACGTTCCAGATCCAGAACCCGGCGACGAGACTCTCGGTGTCGGCGAACGGCCCCTCGGTGACCGTACGGTCGGGCCCGTCGAAGACCACCCGCCGCCCGCGCGCGGACGGGTGCAGGCCCTCGCCCGAGAGCAGGATGCCGGCCTGCATGAGCTCCACGTTGAACCGGCCCATGGCTTCGAGCAGCTCCAGGGACGGCATGGTGCCCGCCTCGCTGTCGGCCGTCGCCTTGACCAGGATCATCACGCGCATCGATCGCTCCCCGTAGACGGGCCGGTCCGTCTCCCGCGAGGTTAGGCCGCGGGTGCGAAAAGCGAAAGCCGCCTTTGGGCGGAGACGGGGCGGCCGGGCCGAGGGGCGTCGGCGGGCCCGGCGAATCGCGCCCGCGGGCTCAGGCGACGTTGCGGCCGGCGGCGGGCCTGCCGACGCGGGGCGTTCCCGAAGCGGACCGGCCGGCGGCCTCCCGGGCGCGGTCGTGCACCTCCAGGCTGCGCAGGGCCGCCACCATGGCGTCGGTGCGGTCGTGGAGATCCGGCGGCACGGCCGCGCGCGCCGCCGCGGCGGCGTTGCGGCGGGCGAGATAGAGGGCGGCCGCGAGGGCGGCGAAGCTGCCGCCGAAGGGGGCGGACACCACGGCGAGCGCTATGCTGGTGGGCGCCACGGCGGCGGCCGTGCCGAGCCCCGCCGCGATGGCTACGAACATCAAGGGGAACATCGGCGCCTCCGGCAGTCGGGAAGACTGCCCGAGGTGGCAGGTCCCGGCCACCATTCACCCGCCACGGGGTTACCGAAGGGTAAACGCGCGGCCTACCGCTTTCGGGGGGCCCCCAGGCGGGGAGGCCCGGGGGCCCTCGGACCAGCTGGACCCTCACGCCACCCGCGCGATGGCGTCGCCGAGGATCGACACCATGGTGTCGATCTGCCCTGGCTCGACGATGAGGGGCGGCGACAGGGCGACGATGTCGCCTGTGACCCGCACCAGCAGGCCGCGCGCGAAGCAATCGACGAAGACGTCGTAGGCCCTGGCCCCTGGCGCGCCGTCGCGGGGCGCGAGTTCGATGCCGGCGACGAGGCCGAGGGTGCGGACGTCGATGACGTGGCGCGCGTTGGCCAAGCCGTGCACCGCCTCCGCCCAGGTCTCGCTCAAGCTGGCGGCGCGGGTGAGGAGACCCTCGCGGGCGTAGATGTCGAGGGTGGCGATTCCGGCTGCGCACGCCGCCGGATGGCCTGAATAGGTGTAGCCGTGGAAGAGCTCGATGGCGCCCTCCGGCCCGTGCATCAGTGCGTCGTGGACGGTGCGGCTCGCGAACACCGCCCCCATGGGCAGCGCCCCGTTCGTGAGGCCCTTGGCGGTGGTGACGAGGTCCGGCACCACGCCGAAATAGTCCGTGGCGAAGGGCGTGCCGAGGCGGCCGAAGCCGGTGATGACCTCGTCGAAGATCAGCAGGATGCCGTGGCGGGTGCAGATCGCGCGCAGACGTTTGAGGTAGCCCTGCGGCGGGACCAGCACGCCGGTGGAGCCGGCCAGGGGCTCGACGATGCAGGCCGCGATGGTCTCGGCCCCGTGCAGCGCCACGAGGCGCTCGAGGTCGTCGGCGAGCTCCGCCCCGTGCGCGGGCTGGCCCCGGGTGAAGGCGTTGCGGTCGAGGTCGTGGGTGTGGCGCAGATGGTCGACGGCCGGCAGCAGGGGGAAGACGCGGCGGTTGTTGACGAGGCCGCCCACCGAGATGCCGCCGAAGCCGACGCCGTGGTAGCCGCGCTCGCGTCCAATGAGCCGGGTGCGGGTGCCCTGGCCGATGGCGCGCTGGTAGGCGAGGGCGATCTTCAGGGCGGTGTCGACGGATTCCGACCCCGAGCCCGTGAAGAACACCCGGTCGAGACCCGCATCGGGCCCGCCCGGCGCGATGGCGGCGAGGCGTTCCGCGAAGTCGAACGCGATGGGATGGCCCATCTGGAACGAGGGCGCGAAGTCGAGGGTGGTGAGCTGGCGCTCCACGGCCGAGGCGATCTCGCGCCGTCCGTGACCGGCGTTGACGCACCACAGGCCCGCCGTCCCGTCGAGGACGCTGCGTCCGTCCGTCGCCGTGTAGTGCATGCCTTGCGCCGCCGCGAGCATGCGGGGCGCGGCCTTGAACTGCCGGTTGGCCGTGAACGGCATCCAGTAGGCGTCGAGTCCGGGGGCGTTCGCGCTGGCGGGCATGCTGATCCTCTCGTGTCGTCACGAGATGACCCGGGTTCGCATCCGCGAACAAGATCTTTTGCACCGCCCAGTCCGCCGGACGGCGCCGTGGCACCCATCAGAAACGGTAGCCGAGCCCGGCGCCGAGGACGAGCATGTTCAGGTCGGTCTTCACCTTGACCCCGGCGATCTCGTACGCGACGGGCGGCACGAAGACGTACTTGACCATGACGTTCGCGAACCAGTTGCCGGTGAGGTGATGGTCGAATCCGGCCTGGAGCAGCGGGCTCGTCTGCGACGGCACCGTGAAAGCCGGGATCCCCGCCGCCGGACGGACGGCGACGGGCGTTGTCGCGCTGACGCCGACGCCGAGATACGGATTGAAGCGCGC
This sequence comes from Methylobacterium sp. Leaf100, assembly GCF_001422845.1. Lineage (NCBI taxonomy): Bacteria > Pseudomonadati > Pseudomonadota > Alphaproteobacteria > Hyphomicrobiales > Methylobacteriaceae > Methylobacterium > Methylobacterium sp. Leaf100. The sequence goes on from NZ_LMMW01000012.1 coordinate 566,445, forward strand.
GCCCGGCAGGAAATGGTACCGCACCACGCCGGAGACGGCCGCATTCCAGATCGATCCGATCGCGATGTCGCCGACGAGCGAATCCCGAATCATCGGCCTGGTCCGGATCGCCCCGGCCTGCCCCGAGACGGCGATGTGATCGGTCAGGAAATAGGACAGGTCGACATCGGGCAGGAGGGCGGCGGGCGTGTCGATCCGGCCGCCGATGGCCTCGATGCGCGAAGTCCGCTCGGTCGGCACCATGCCGATGATCCGGCCGTGCACGAGCCAGTCCCCCGCCCGCAGGCCGACCGCCGCCGGGAGGGGCTCCACCGCCGGCTCGGCGCCGTGCGCCGCCGTGCCTGCGAGGCACAGGGCGGCCGCGAGGGACAGGACGCGGGCCCGCGAGAGACCGCGCTCGACGAGACCGCCTCCGACGAGGGGAGCGATGGGCGAGGTCTCGAACGTCGACATGGGCGTGCTTTCGGGGGTCCATTCCGCAGGGGGAGTCCGGCGGTCACCGGAACGGGCGGGACCCGGCCGTTCCGGGGGCGCAGTCTCGCGATGCGCGCCCAGCAAAAGTCCTATGACGGGAAACTTTCGAAACCCTGACTTGCATGACTAGATTCAGAGTTGATCTCTGAGTCGTCCGACTAGGAATTCATTAGAGTTTCGCGTGCAAACTCAGTCGAACAGAGAGAAATCCAGTTTTCGCTTTCTCCAGCGTAGCGGCCGATCGAGTTCGAGATCTTTCTTGGGGGCAAGGCGACGGGCGCCGGGTTCACCAGGTATCCGTCGGAGCAGGTCGCTCAAGAGAACCGTGCGTCATGTTGCTCGACCTTGCCACACTGCATTTCGCCAGCGCCGCAAGTCGATGCGCCTACGTGATCGTCTTCCTCGTCATGGCGCTCAGCCAACGTGGGCAGACCTATCTGTGGCAGTGGATGGGGGCCATGGGCGCGTCGATGGCCGGGTCCTTCGTCATGATGGGCGTTCCACCCGAGACCCTGCCGTCGGTTCCCGTCACGATGGTGGTGTACTGGCTCTACGGCGGAAGCCTCGTCCTCGCCTGGACGGGGTTCCGCAGCTTCTTCGGCCGGCCGGTGAACATCGGCCTCGGCGTCCTCCTCTGCGCCCTGCCAGGCCTGGTCTATCCGGCCATCCTCGCCGCCGGCCTCTCCGGCCGGCTGGCGCTGACCGGCGTCTTCGCCTCCTGCCTCGTCGTGGCGCTCCTCTCGCTCCACGAAACCGTGCGCCGGACGGCCGGAATGGCACGGCTGTGGTCGCAGTACATCGAGACCCTGGCCTTCGCCTGCTACACCCTGGCCTTCCTGCTCTCCATCGCGATGCTGCTCGGCACCGACATGCCGATGGCCTCGGCGGAGAGCGCCCGCGGCTCCCTCATCCTCGATCAGATCACCGGGGTCTTCGTCTATTTCGGCTTCGTCGCCATGGCGGCGGAGCGGGCCAACCGCAATCTCCTCCGCCTCGCCGAGACCGACCCGCTCACGGGCCTCTACAATCGTCGCGGCCTGCAGCAGGCCCTGCAGCGCCGCGTCGCGTCCCTCGACGGGCGGTCGCCGGCCGGCCTCCTCATCGCCGACATCGACCACTTCAAGGCCATCAACGATCGTTACGGCCACGAGAGCGGCGACCTCGTCCTCACCGCCTTCGCGAAGCGGGTGCGAAGCACCTTGCGGGCGACCGACATCGTGACCCGCTGGGGCGGCGAGGAATTCCTGGCCGTGCTGCCCGGGGTCACCCCACAGGAACTCGCCGCCATCGCCGAGCGCCTGCGGGCGAGCATCGCCGATCAGCCGTTCCCCCTCCGCAGCGGCCCCCTCCCGGTCACGGTGAGCATCGGCACCGCCACCCTGAATCTCGGCGACGACAGCTTCGAGCGCGCCACAAAGACGGCCGACGCCGCCCTGTACGAGGCCAAGACCCAGGGCCGCAACCGGATCTGCGCCGGCTCGTCCCCGCCGGATGCCTCGTCCCAGGACGCCCTATCCCGAGACGCCATATCCCGAGACGCCACAACACCGGACACCACGCAGCACGGGGCCGCAGCCCAGGACGTGCCCCCGCCGGGCGCCCTCAGGCGGCGCGCGGATAGCGTCCTCGCCGAACCCCACCCGGCGTGAGCCTTTCCCCGCCGGGAAGGGGTTCGGAAACCGTTGCGGGCGCAGAGCGGGTCCGCGTCGGCCGGCCGGCGCTTCCCCTCGCCGAGGTCCTCGACGTGAAGCGGGTTCCGAGACGCAAGACCGCAGACCGCCCACACGACACCGGGCGGGGCCCGCCCGTCGCGGCCGACGCCGCATGTGGCGTCGGGAGGGCATGGGTAGCCGGCGCGGCACTTGCAGTTCCCGCTCGCCCCCACCCGCCCCTTGCCCCGGAGCGGGACGGGGTGCCCCCCGCACGGAGCACGAGACGTGAGCCTCGACAGACCGGTGCCCCGGACCATCCGGGCGACTGGTGCCCCTTCTCCCTCACCGGACGGCCGCAGCGCCGGCGCCAATGCCCTAGGCGAGGCTTCGCCGGGGGCAGGGGCGCCCCGTGGCGCAGCGGAGGCCGGCGCCTCCCGCGGGGTCATGGCGGTACGCGGCCCCGGAGCGGTGATCCGAAACGGGATCGTCCGCGGCGCCGGTCGGGCGCGCGGCGGCGGGCCGATGGATCGTTTCACGCCCATCGTTGGCGTTTCGCGGGGTTTCGACGCAGAACCGGAGGCCACGCCCACGCAACCTGTCGAGGCCGCCCGCCGCGATGAAAGCCTGACGATGCCCCCGATCGCGCCACCACCAGGTTCCCCTCCGGGGGGGACAGGCGCCCCCCTGGGGGGGGCAAGTGCCCCTCCGGGAGGTGTGAGTGCCCCTCCGGGAGGTGTGAGCGCCCCTCTGGGAGGTGTGAGCGCCCCCCTGTCCGTGGACGGTCAGTTCATCAACGTCGCGAGCCTCGCCGGGGCCGTGGCCACCGTGCGGGCGCGCGCCGCCACGGGGCACGGCTTCACGTTCTTCACCCTCAACCTCGATCACCTCGTCAAGCTGCGCGACCATGCGGGCTTCCGTGACGCCTACCGCGCCGCCACGTTCGTCAGCGCGGACGGCTGGCCCGTGGCCCTCCTGGCCGGGCGCGGCGCGTGCCGCCGGGACCCGCCCCCCGTGCGGGTGACCACCGGCGCCGACCTCGTCGTTCCCCTGTGCGCCACGGCCGCCGCCGACGGCGTGCCCGTGTACCTGTTCGGCGCCACCGCAGAGAGCTTGGTCGAGGCCGCCGCCGTCCTGCGAATGGCGAGCCCGAACCTCGACATCCGCGGCTGGCACGCCCCGCCCTTCGGCTTCGATCCCCTGTCGCCGGCGGCCGACGCGGATGCCGACCGGATCGCGGCGTCGGGCGCGCGCCTCGTCTTCGTGGCCCTCGGTGCGCCGAAGCAGGAGCTGTTCGCGGCGCGCGCCGCGATGCGCCACCCGGGGCTCGGCCTCGTCTGCGTCGGCGCGGCCCTCGATTTCCTCTCCGGCGCCCAGGTGCGGGCGCCGCGCCTCGTCAGGACGGCGCGCCTCGAATGGCTGTGGCGGCTGGCGCATGCCCCGAAGGCCCTGACCGGACGCTACGCGCGCTGCGCCGCCCTGCTCTTCAGCCTCACCACCCTCGAGCCGGCCCTGCGGAGGCTCGGCCTCGGCCACGGGCCTGACGACGGCCCGGACCCGACCGGCCCACCGCGCCACCGCCTGTGCATCATCGACACGATGGACCCGCGCAGTGCGGAGACCGGCCGTGTCGCGGGCTGGATCCACCGGATCCTGCGCCACCGCCCGGCGGATGTCTCGGTGCTGTTCGTCGGCACCGACGCCGTCGGCGACTGCGCCCTCGGCGTGGTCCGGCCCCTCGAACGCGACGGGCGGCCCTTCGACTTCCTCCCCGTCGCGCGCAGCCGGGGCGACGATGCGCCCGCGGGGCCGGGCCTCACCCTGCGGGTCGGGCTCGGCACCCTGCGCCATCGCCGGGCGATCCGGCGCGCCCTCGGGCCGGGCCCCGCCACCGCCGACCTGCACCGCTTCGGCCTCGCCCCCCTGGCGCGGCTCCTCGGCCTGCCCGCCATCCAGACGATCCACGGCGGCGACCGGGGGGAGGCCTCGGACCGGTCGTCCGGCTTCGTCCGCACCCTCGGCGAGCGCTTGGCCCTGCGCTGGGCCACCGCCATCGTGTGCGCGGACCCGGCCGTGGCCCGGCGCATGGCCGCGCGGTTTCCCGGGGACCTGCCGAAGGTCGAGCCCCTCGACGGCGCGGTCGAGCCATGCCTGCCCCGGGCCCACCCCTTCGCCTGCGACGACGGCGTGTTCCGCCTGTTCGCCGCCACCCCCGATGCCGGCGTGGACCCCACCCTGGTGGTCGCGACGGTCCTGGCCCTGCGCGCGCGCCTCGAAGGTCGGGTGGCGCTCCACCTCGTCGGCGCCGGCGACCCGGACTCCTGGCCGGGTTTTGCGGCCATCCGCGACATCACATGGCGTCACGACGGGGCGGACGCGGACGGCATCGCCCGGATCCTGGCCCCGTGCCATGCCGGCCTCGCCGTCGCGTTCTCGCAGGACAGGCCGGGCCTGCTCCTCGCGGGACTCGCCGGCGGACGCCCCTTCGGGGCACTGCGCCCGGCCGGGTCGGAGGCCCTCGAAACGGTGGAGGCCCTCGTCGACGCCGGCACCGGCGGCTTCCTGGTGGAGCGCGGCGCCGATACCGGTGCCGCGGCGGACCGCCTGGCCGAACGGTTCGTGCGGTTGTGGGACGCGATCCGCCAGGGGCGCGTCGACCCGGAGGCGCTCCACGCCCGGGCCGCGTCCCACGTGGTCGCGGGCCGGATCGGCCGGCTGTTCGCCCGGCACCGCGCCGCCCAAGGCACCGCCCTCGCCGTGACCGCGGCCTGAGCCCGCGATGGCGCGCGCGATCGCCCGGACCATCGGTGTTCGCCTCGACGGGCATGCGCCGCGCCGCTGGCACCTGCGCCTCCTCGACGCCCTCGCGGCCCTGCCGGGGCTCGACCTCTCCGTCTCCCGCGCGCCGGGACCGGGCGGCCTGCCGGACAACGCCGCCCTGCTGTTCGCCGTCGAGGCCCGCCTTCGGCGCCTGCCCGGCGGCGGCCCGGCCGCGCCGGTTCCGCTCGCCGCCCTCGCGGCCTATCCGGATCTCGGGCCGACCGGCCTCGTCCTCGACCTCTGCGGCGACGTCGCCCCGGCACCGGGGCGCCGGATCTGGCGCCTGACCTTCGACGGGGCCTGCGGGGAAGCCGCCCTCCTCGCCGCGCTGCTGGCCGGGCGCGCGCCCGTCGCCGCCCTGAGGGAGACGGAGCGCGTCGTCGCCGCCGGGTGCCTCGGCACCGAATCCCTCACGGTGATGCGCACCGCGTTCGAGGACGGCCTCATCCGCACCGTCGACCTGATCCGCGCGGCGCTGATCGGCGAAGCGCTGGGCGAGAGCGGTTGCGCGCCCGGCGCGTCGCTCAGGATCCCCGAGCCGCCGGCTCCGACCGACCTGACCGTCGCCGCCATCGGGGCCCGCGCCGGCGGTCTCCTCGCCCGCGCGGTGGCGGGGCACCTGCATCGCCTGTGCTACCGGGCGCCGCATTGGCGCGTCGCCTGGCGCCCCCTCGCCGGCCCGGACCTCGTCGACCTGCGCCAGGTGCCGGGGGGCTGGCGCGACCTGCCCGACGACGGCCTGCGCTTCTACGCCGATCCGTTCCCCCTGGTGCATCGCGGCCGCACGATCCTGTTCCTCGAGGAATACCCCCACGCCACGGGAAAGGGCGTCGTCTCGGCGGTGGCCTTCGGCTCCGACGGCCCCGAGGGCGTGCCCGTTCGGGTGCTGGAGGAGGCCCACCACCTCTCCTACCCGTTCGTGTTCGAACGCGACGGCGCCCATTGGATGATCCCCGAGAGCGGGGACAACGGCACCGTCGACCTCTACCGGGCCACCGCGTTTCCCGGCGGCTGGGTCAAGCACGCGACCCTGATCTCCGGCGTGACCGCGAGCGACGCGACCCTCCTCGAACGGAACGGGCGGTGGTGGCTGTTCGCCAGCGCGCGCGCGCACGGCCCCGGCGAGCCCCCGCGCGCGGCGCGCGGCGCCTATTCGGACGCGCTGCACCTGTGGTCGGCGCCGGATTTCCGCGGGCCGTGGACACCGCATCCGCGCAACCCCGTCCTCATCGATTTCGGGGCCGCGCGCCCGGCTGGCCGCATCGTCCTGCGCGACGGCGCCCTGATCCGCCCGGCGCAGGATTGCCGGCGCGGCTACGGCGAGGCCCTGTCGCTGGCCCGCATCGACCGCCTCGACATGGCGGGCTATGCCCAGACCGTGGAGACCACCCTGCGGGCCGGGGCGGGCTTTCCCGGCCACCGGTTCCACACCCTCAACCGCACCGACGACTTCGAATTCGTCGACGGATCGGGCGCCGCGCCGCGCCGCTGGTTCAGGCCCCGGTCGTCGTGAGTCGGGCCGGCCGCGCGCGGCCAGGCCTCCCGGGTGTACGAAACACACGATAATTTAATCCGCCGCCCCGGAACCGAATTCGTCACCGCGGGATTTGCGAGCGCTGGTCAAGCTCGGCCTCACGCCGAACCGTGCCCCGCCCCCCGACGAACTCACGACGTCCGCGACGTCAGGAAGGGCTCATCATGTCAGAGCCGCACACCTCCGGCGGCCCCGTCGTGCGCACGCCCTCGGCCCGATCCCTGCGCGGACTCGACGCCCTCAACTTCTTCCTCGCCGACGTGCGCGACGGCCTCGGGCCGTATCTCGCCATCTACCTCATCGCCGTGCGGGGGCCGGACCAGGGCTGGAACGAGGCCACCACCGGCCTGATCATGACCATCGCGGGCATCGCCGGCCTCATCGCGCAGACGCCGGCCGGCGCCCTCATCGACCGGACCAGCGCCAAGCGCGCCGTGGTCATCGCCGGGGCCATCGCGGTGACGGCGAGCTGCCTCCTCCTGCCGTTCATCTCGAACTTCTACCTCGTGGCCGCGACCCAGTCGGTGGCCGGCATCGCCGGGGCGATCTTCCCGCCGGCGCTCGCCGCCATCACGCTCGGCGTCGTCGGCCCGAAGATGTTCGCCAAGCGCATCGGCCGCAACGAGGGCTTCAACCACGCCGGCAACGCCGTCTCGGCGGCTATCGCGGGGGGCACGGCCTACTTCTTCGGCCCCATCGTGGTGTTCTGGCTCATGGCGATCCTGGCCTTCTGCAGCATCGGCGCCATGCTGATGGTGCCGGCCGACGCCATCGACGACGACCTCGCCCGCGGCCTCGACCACGGCGAGGGCAAGGCCAAGTCCGGAACGGCAGAGACCTCCGGCGAGGAGCCCTCCGGCTTCACCGCGCTCCTCAAGAACCGGTATCTCGTGCTGTTCGCCGTGCTGGCGGCCCTGTTCCACCTCTCCAACGCGGCGATGCTGACCTCCGTCGGCCAGCTGCTGACCAAGCTCTCGGGCAAGGACAACGCCACCTCGCTCATCGCCATCTGCATCGTGGCGGCGCAGCTCGTGATGGTGCCGGTGGCGGTGTTCGTCGGCGCCAAGGCCGACGCCATCGGCCGCAAGCCGATCTTTCTCGCCGCCTTCGGCGTGCTCGCGGTGCGCGGCGTGCTCTACACCCTGTCGGACAACCCGTTCTACCTCGTCGGCGTCCAGCTCCTCGACGGCATCGGGGCCGGCATCTACGGCGCCCTGTTCCCCCTCGTGGTCGCCGACCTGACCCGCGGCACCGGGCGGTTCAACGTCTCGCAGGGGGCGGTCGCCACGGCCCAGGGCCTGGGCGCCGCCCTCTCGGCGACGCTCGCCGGCGTCATCATCGTCTCGGCGGGCTATTCCACGGCCTTCCTGGCGCTGGCCGCCATCGCGGCCGCGGGCTTCGCCCTCTACCTCTTCGCCATGCCGGAGACCTACGGCTACGAGCCCGGCCGCCACGACGCCTCCGGCGGGGGCGCGGCGCCCGTGCCGGCCGCGGCGGTCTAGGCGGGATCGCATGTCGGCCCGTGACGACCTCCTCGCCTTCGCCCATATCGGCGACCTGCACCTCACCGAGGCGGACGCGCCCAACGCCCGCGACTTCACCGCCATCGTGGACCAGATCAACGCCGCCGACGGGCTCGATTTCGTCTACCTGCCGGGCGACAACGCCGACAACGGCACGCCCGCGCAATACGCCCTCGTGCGCGCGGGCCTCGACCGGCTGCGTCTGCCGGTCCACGTGATCACCGGCGACCACGACGTCGAGGGCGGCAGCCTCGACGCGTTCCATGCCGGCCTCGACGCGCGGCCCCTGCCCTACGCCATCGACGTGTCGGGCCTCCGCTGCCTGTTCCTCGACATGAGCGGCCCCGGTTCCGGCGGACCCGACTTCCGCCTCGGCGAAACGCAGCTCGCCTGGCTGGAGCACGAACTGGCGCAGGCCGATCGGGAGGCCCGCGACTGCGCCCTGTTCATGCACACCTACCCGGCCGACCTGGCGAGCGACGGCGAAGCGGAGCGCGTGGCGCACCTCGTCTCGAACGGGCGGGTCCGCCTCGTCGAGATGGGCCACACCCACTACAACGAGCTCGCCAACGACGGTCGGACGGTGTTCGCCGCCACCCGTTCGACCGGACAGATCGAAGAAGGCCCCGTGGGCTACGCCGTCGCGGCCATCGACCGAGGCGTGGTGAGCTGGCGCTTCAAGGACCTGGCCCGGCCCTGGCCCTTCGTCCTCGTCACCGCCCCGGCCGACCGCCGCCTCGCGCACGACGCAGGGCATCCCGAGCACATCGTCGGCGAGACCCTCGAGGTCCGCGCCCTCGTCCTCGGCGCGGCCCCCGTCGCCGCCTGCAGCGTCAGCGTCGACGGCGGTCCCTGGCAGGCGATGGTTCGGGCCGAGGGCGACCGGCGCTACCGGGCCCGCATCGCCTTCCCCCACCACGCCCGCCGCCTCGTGGTGCGGGCGGAGGACGCGGCCGGCGGCACGGACGAGGATGCCGTCGAGCCCGCCCGGGATGCGGCCGGCATCCCGGTCTCGAAGGGCCTCGGCAGCGATGCCGACGCCGTCGGCGCCTGGCCCGAGAAGGGGATCCTCGGCACGCAGCTCGGTCCCAACCGTAACGGCCGGCCCTGGTAGGCACCCGCCCGACCCCCACGCCGCCTCCCAGTGCCTCGACGGACCAGCCCGATCATGTTCGCTCTACCGATGACGCCCCATCTCGCCACCTGGATCATCGCCGGGCTCGCCACCCTCGGGGTGATCGTGCGTCCGTTCGCGTGGCCCGAGGCCGTCTGGGCGGTGCTGGGGGCCGCCGCCCTCGTGCTGCTCGGCCTGATCTCGCCGGAGACCGCCTGGGAGGGCGCGCGCAAGGGCACCGACGTCTACCTCTTCCTCGTCGGCATGATGCTGATCTCGGAGGTCGCCCGGCAGGAGGGCTTGTTCGACTGGCTGGCGAGGATCGCGGTGCGGGCCGCCGGGGGTTCGGCCACCCGGCTGTTCCTCCTGGTCTACCTCGTCGGCACCGTGGTGACGGTGTTCCTCTCCAACGACGCCTGCGCGGTGGTGCTGACCCCGGCGGTCTACGCCGCCACCAAGGCGGCCCGGGTCGAGAACCCGCTGCCCTACCTGTTCATCTGCGCCTTCATCGCCAACGCGGCGAGCTTCGTCCTGCCGATCTCGAACCCGGCCAACCTCGTCGTCTACGCCACCCACATGCCGCCGCTGATGCAGTGGCTCGCCCGGTTCGCCCTGCCGTCGGCCCTGGCGATCCTCGCCACCTACGCGGTCCTGCGCCTGACCCAGAACTCAGCGCTCAAGGCGCAGACCGTGGCGCGGGACGTCGAGGCGGTGCGGCTGTCGGGCACCGGCAAGGTCGCGGGCGCCGGCATCGTCGCCACGGCGGGCGTCCTGCTCGCCGCCTCCGCCTACGGCCTGGAACTCGGCCTGCCGACCTTCTGCGCCGGCCTCGCCACCACCCTGGTGGTGCTGGCCATCAAGCGCGGCGGCGCCGTCGACGTGGTGAAGGACGTGTCGTGGAGCGTGCTGCCCCTGGTGGCCGGCCTGTTCATCCTCGTCGAATCCCTGGAAAAGACCGGCGTGCTGGCGATGATCGTCGCCTGGCTGAAGGCGGTGGCCGAGGCCTCGCCCGGACAGGCGGCCTGGGGCGGCGGCCTCCTCGTCGGCGTGCTGTCCAACGTCGTCAACAACCTGCCCGCCGGCCTCATCGCGGGGGCTGCGGTCCAGGCGGCGGACGTGTCCGAGCGGATCGCCGGCGCCATCCTCATCGGCATCGACATCGGCCCGAACCTCTCCGTCACGGGGTCGCTCGCCACCATCCTGTGGCTCACCGCCATCCGCCGCGAGGGCCAGGACGTGAGCTTCTGGCGCTTCCTCAAGCTCGGCCTGCTGGTGATGCCGCCGGCCCTGATCCTGGCGCTCGCGGGCCTCCTGCTCGTCTGATGGCCTGCGTCCTGTGGGACGGCCTCGGCTCGTCCGACCGCCTTCCGCTTCCTCGAACTCCCGCCCCAAGGCCGCCCGTGAACCCCGCCCTCCTCTATCCCTTCATCCTCGTCGCGGGCGCCCTCCAGGCGCTCGGCAATTCCATGAACGCGCAGCTGCGCGGCCGGCTGGTGAACCCGTGGCTCGCCGCCACGGTGTCGTTCCTGCCCATCGTGTTCGTGTTCGCGACCCTGTTCCTCGTGATGCCGACGCCGCTTCCGACCCTTGAGACCCTCGGTAAGATGCCCTGGTACGCGCCGCTCGGCGGCGTCGCCGGCGCGGTGGCGGTGTTCGGCGGCCTCGCCTTCATCGACAAGGTCGGGGCGGGCCCCTTCAACGGCCTGACGCTGACGGCCAACATCCTGGCGTCGCTGGCCATGGACGCGTTCGGGCTGTTCGGGCTCCAGGCCGGCGGGTTCAAGGTGATGCCTTGGCTCGGCGGGCTGCTGATGGCGGTGGGCGTCGTGTTCATCGCCCGCACCACGGCGGACAAGGAGGACGGCAAGGACGAGGGGCACGGCCTCAACCCGAAGCTGCTCTATCCCTTCATCGTCGGCGCCGGCATCCTGCAGGCGGTGGGCGTCGTCTGGAACGCCGGGCTGCGCGGCGCCCTCGTGAACCCGTGGCTCGCCGCGACGGTGTCGTTCCTGCCCGTGGTGTTCGTGTTCGCCCTCGTCTTCCTGCTGCGGCCGACGCCGCTGCCGACCCGGGAGGACGTCGCCGGCGTGCGCTGGTGGATGCCGCTTGCCGGCATCACCGGCGCGGTGGCGGTGTTCGGCGGCCTGCTGTTCGTCGACAAGGTGGGGGCCGGCGCCTTCAACGGCCTGCTCATCACGGCGAATCTCCTGACCTCGGTGGCCCTCGATCATTTCGGCTGGGTCGGCATGCGCCAGGTCAAGGCCGGGCCGTCGCGGCTCGGCGGCGCCGCCCTGATGGTGGCGGGCATCGTCCTCATCTCGCTGTTCTGACCGGGACGCCCCCGGTCGAGCGGCAGGCGCGGCCCGTGCCCGGCCGCGCCTGCCGCAGACCAGGAAGCGCGAAAGGGCGGGCGGATCACGCAGATTCGACCTGTTTTCGTCGCCGAACGTGCGGTTTAAGTGCGGATAAGCACCGGGACCATTGGCCTTTTCCGGCCGCACCGTGCTAAACGGAACCATCCCGCCTGAAGCCGATCCGCGCGAAGGTGTGTGGACTAGCCCCTCCGCCGCGCGACCGTCGCCCATGCGCGGTCCATCCGGTGCGTGTCGTGGCCTCGACGGTCGCAGAGCCGCGCGCGTTCCTCGCGCTGCGGCCCGCCCTCGCAGCCGTGCGCGATCCTTCAGGAGGGGTCGAGGATAGGAATGCAATGAGCGACGAGACCGACGCCCGGACCCGATCCGAAGAGCGTGCCGAGCGGGCCGAGCGGATGGCCAAGGAAGGCGCCGAGGCCATGGCCGAGCATATCGCTTCCGTCAAAGCCGTCGACGAGCGCACCGTGAAACTGCGCGCCCTGCGCCTCGCCAAGGAAGCCGCGGACGCGGAAGCCAAGGCCGCGGCGGCCGCCGCCGCGCCGCCGAAGCGCAAGCGCTCGTCCTGAGACCCGCGCCGGAGGATCGACCCATGGCATTCGAGCGCTCCCGTCGTCCGAGCGACCCCCGTCAGGCGGCCGAGGCCGCCTTCAAGGCCGCGACCACCAAGGCCCCCGAGGCGGCGCCCGCCGCACCGGCCCGCCCCGCCCCGACGTCCCAGGCAGGCCCGGCCGTGCCGGGTGCGCGCGAGATGGTGACCCTGCGCCTCGACCGCGCCGTGCTGGAGCACTTCCAGAAGGACGGCCCCGGCTGGCAGGACCGCGTCAACGCCGCCCTCAAGGCCGCCGTCGGTCTCTGAGGGTTGCCGTCGGCCTCTTAGGTTACCGTCGGCTTGTGAAGGCCGTCTTCGGCCTCTTTAGGCCGACGCCGGGCCCTGGCCGAACCCGCCGCGCTTCAGCCGCATCACGACGCGGTCGAGGGTGCCGAGATAGGCCGAGCGGTCGCGGGCCGCGAACGGCTTCGGGCCGCCCGTGATGGCGCCGGCCTCTCGCAGATCCTGCATCAGGTTGCGGGTGGCGAGCGCCATGCCGACGGAGTTCTCGCTGAACGGCTTTCCCGTCGGCGCGATCACCTCGGCGCCGGCCTTCACGCACCGGGCGGCGAGCGGCACGTCGGCCGTGACCACGATGGCGCCGGGCCGCGCCCGCTCGGCGATCCAGTCGTCGGCGGCGTCGAACTTGTCGCTAACCACCACGCGCTCGATCCAGGGTTCCCGCGGCACCTGCAGGAAGCTGTTGGCGACCACCACCACGGTAAGGCCGTGGCGCCCCGCCACCCGGTAGGTCTCGTCCTTGACCGGGCAGGCATCGGCATCGATGTAGACCACGATCGTGCGGGCCTCGTTCTCCGAAGTCCCGTTCTCCGAAGTTCCGTTCTTCGGGGCATCGTTCTCCGGCGCGTCGCTCATCGGGCCGCCACCGTGCGGCGGGGGAGGACGACCGGTTCCGTCCGCGTCACCGGCACGATGCGTTCCAGGGTCGAGACGTTCATGGGCTGGCCGCGTCCGCGCAGGGCGTGCGCCCCCAGGGACCGGGCGGCGATGCCGGCCGGCAGGTAGGGCAGGCGCGCCAGGAGATCGTCCGACACGAGGATCTCGGTGCCGAGCGGCCGGCACAGGGATTCGATGCGGGCGGTGACGTTCACGGCGTCGCCGAAATACGCGATCTTGTGGCGGTCGACACCGACTTCCGCCGTGACCACCGAGCCGCCGTGCAGCGCCGCCCGCAGGCGCGGCACCGTGCCGAATCGCGCCCGCCACGCCTCGGCCTCCGACTCGATCCGGTCCATCACATCGAACACGCAGGCGACGCAGCGCGCGTTCTTCAGGCCGCGCGCCATGGGCCAGGTGATCATCGCCATGTCGCCGATGTAGTCGTCCGTGGAACCGCTGTTGCGGCGCACGGGCTCGGCCATGGCGGCGAAGACGGCGCCGAGATAGGCCTGGGCCGTCAGGTCGCCGTGGGTCTCGGCGAACGCCGTCGAGCCGACGACGTCGAGGAACAGGAAGATGCGCTCCTCCCGCACCGGGCGGTGGTAGCGCCCGACGAGGAAGTTCACGAACACCTCGCCGCCGATGAGATCGCGCATGCGGATCACGAAGACGAGGAGCGCCGAGACGGCGAGGCTGTAGGCCAGCACCCGGGGGGTGATCTTGATCGCATGGGAGAGATCGTCGTCGGTGAGCCCGAGCGACCAGACCACGAGGCCGCCGAGGGCGATGCCGGCGGCGATCATGAGCACGTAGGCGAGTTCGGCGGCCGGCACGTAGAATTTCGCCGGCAACCGCCGCATCCGCACCTGGAGTCCGCCGAGGATCAGGCCCCGGTCGAAGGCCAGGGTGGTGGCGCCGACGCACAGGCCGTAGGCGAGCCCGGCGAGCGGCGTCGCGCCACCGGCGAACAGGACGTTGTAGAGCAGGCCCGCCCCGCCGCAGGCGACGAGGATGAGAACCCAGAACCAGCGGTGCTGCGGCAGCATCAGGCGTGATCCGGGATGCGGAAGGTGTGGCGGGATTCGGCGCGGGACGGGAACGGAGCGGCACTGCCCACGGGACATCCCTCGCGATGGTGCCGGCGCCACGCGGGCGGCGCTGTCGAAGCGGAACCGTACGCCCCCTGCACACCGTCGCATGATGGCGCCAGTATGGCCGCGCCGCCTCGGCTGCGTCGAATGCCGCCCGGCCGCGTTGGGAATGGACGCAACGGGGAAAGGTCGGGACGATGAGGCAACGCGGGTTCGGCGGCACGGGCCGCGACGTGGCGGTGATCGGCCAGGGCACCTGGCGCCTCGACGACGACGACCGCGCCCGGGCACTGGCCGCCCTTCGCGCCGGGCTCGATGCCGGCATGACCCATATCGACACCGCCGAGATGTACGGCGACGTCGAGCCCCTCGTCGCCGAAGCCATCGCGGGCCGGCGCGAGACCGTGTTCCTCGTCTCCAAGGTGCTGCCGTCGAACGCCTCGCGCGCCGGCACCATCGCGGCCTGCGAGCGCTCTCTCCAGCGGCTCGGCACCGACCGCCTCGACGGCTATCTCCTGCACTGGCCGGGCTCCCACCCCCTGGAGGAGACGATCGCGGGGTTCGAGACCCTGAAGGCGAGCGGCAAGATCCTGTCCTGGGGCCTGAGCAACTTCGACGTGGACGGCCTCGATGCGGTGCTGCACCTCGCGGGCCCCGGGGCCATCGCGTGCAACCAGGTGCTGTATCACCTGCAGGAGCGCGCCATCGAACACGCCGTCGCGCCGTGGTGCCGGCGCAACGGCGTCGCCCTGGTGGCCTACTCGCCCTTCGGCAGCGGGGCTTTCCCCGATCCTGGCAGCCGGGGCGGCCGGGTGCTCGCCGGCATCGCCGAGGCCCACGCCACGACCCCGCATGCCGTGGCCCTCGCCTTCCTCACCCGCCACGACGGCGTCTTCGCCATCCCCAAGACCGCCTCGCGCGAGCGCGCCGTCGCCAACGCGACGGCCGGCGACCTCGTGCTCTCGGCCCCCGAGATCGCCGCCCTCGACGCCGCGTTCCCGCGCGGGCCCCGCCCGCGCCATCTGCCGATGCTGTAAGGTCGGTGGAGAAAGGGCGCATGGAATGCACCCCGGGGACGCCGGTTCTTCGCTATCGTGATCCCCATCGACAGGGTGCCGGACGCCCCCGCTACTCCCCGACCCCGAACAGCTTCTCGAGGAAGTTCCGGTCGTCCTGGCTCGGGCCGGCGCGACGCGGGGCGGCGGCGGCGACGCGCGGGGCGGGTTGGGGCTCGCCCAGCAGGGCACCGAGGACGCCGCCCGGTCCCCCGGTGGCGCCCGTGGTGGCCGGGGCCTCGGCGGGGGCGCGGTTGCGCCAGCTCTTGGCACCGGGCAGCATCACCGGCGTCTGCCCCTTGAGCGCCGTGGTCATGTAGGCCTTCCAGACCTCGCCCGGCAGGTTGCCGCCCGAGACCTTCTTGGTCGACTCGCCGTCGTCGTTGCCGAGCCAGACCCCCGTCACCAGGGTGGCGGAGTACCCGACGAACCAGGCATCGCGAAAGTCCTGGCTGGTGCCGGTCTTGCCGGCGAGATCCCAGCCCGGCACCTCGGCTTTCTTCGCCGTGCCGGTCACGAAGGTCTCGTGCATCATGGCGTTCATCATCGAGACGGCGTTCGGCTCGATCACCCGGCCGAGGCCGCCGTCTTTCCGCTTGTAGAGAACCTTGCCGTCGGCCGCCTTCACGCTGGCGATGACGTACGGGATCACGCCCGTGCCGCCGTTGGCGAAGGTCGCGTAGGCGCCCACGAGTTCCAGCGGCGTCACCTCCGAGGTGCCGAGCGCGATGGAGCCGTTGGCCTGGAGCGGCGACGCGATGCCGAGGCGCTGGGCCGTCTGCACCACGGTCCTCGGGCCGACCTCCTGGCCGAGGCGCACGGCGACGGTGTTGAGGGAGAGCGCCAGGGCGTCCCGCAGGGTCACGGGCCCGCGATAGTCCCGCGAATAGTTCTCGGGGTTCCAGCCCTTGATGTTGACCGGCGCGTCCTCCCGCACGGTGTCGGGGGTCAGGCCGTGCTCCAAAGCCGCGAGGTAGACGAACGGCTTGAAGGCCGAGCCCGGCTGGCGCTTGGCCGTGGTGGCGCGGTTGAACTGGCTCTGGGCGTAGTCCCGCCCGCCCACCAGGGCGCGGATCGCCCCATCCGGCCGCAGGGAGACCAGGGCGCCCTGGCCGACGTTGAACTTCGCGCCCTTGAGGTTGAGCTCGTCAACCAGGGCCTTCTCGCCCGCCGCCTGCAGGGTGGTGTCGACGGTGGTGGCGATCACGATGTCGGATTCGAACTTCGGCAGGAAGTCGTCGAGCACGTCCATGACGAGGTCGGCGACGTAATTGGCCGAACCGCCGCCCCGCGCGCCCGCCGGCCGGGCCGGTTGCGCCAGCGCCACCTTCACGTCCGCGGGCTTGGCGAACCCGAGATCCTCCATGGCGGCGAGCACCTGGGCGGCACGGGCCTGGGCGGCGGGCAGGTTGCGGTTCGGCGCCAGTCGCGACGGCGCCTGGACGAGGCCGCCGAGCATCGCGGCCTCCGCCAGCGTCACGGCCTTGGCGGGCTTGCCGAAGTAGCGCTGCGCCGCCGCCTCTACGCCGTAGGCGCCGGCGCCGAAATAGACCCGGTTCAGATAGAGTTCGAGGATCTCGTCCTTGGTGTATTTGTGCTCCAGCCACAGGGCCAGGATCGCCTCCTGGATCTTTCGCGAGGCCGAGCGCTCGGGGGTCAGGAACAGGTTCTTGGCGAGCTGCTGCGTCAGGGTCGAGCCGCCCTGCGACACGCCCCGGCGGGTGATGTTCTGGGCCATCGCCCGGGCGATGCCCACGGGATCGACGCCGAAATGCGCGTAGAAGCGCCGGTCCTCGATGGCGACGAACGCGCGCGGCAGGTACGGCGGCAATTCCTTGATGCCCACCACCCGGCCGCCGGTCTCGCCCCGGTTGGCGAGCAGCGAGCCGTCGCTCGCCAGGATCGCGATGTTGGGCGGGCGCTTGGGCACCGCCAGCTGGTCGATGGGGGGCAGCTGCGAAGCGTGGTAGGCCACGAGCCCGGCGATGCCGATGCAGGCCCACAGGCCGAGCACCACGCCCGCATAGACGAAGCGGCCGAGCAGCGAGCGCCGCCGGGCTTTTCGCGGGCGCGCCTTCGCGGGCGCCGCGGCGCGCTCCGGTGCCTCGGCGCGCCGTCCCTTGGTCTCGGTTGCCCGTCGTGCCACGCCGCCCCCTGCGCGATCGGCCCGCGACAGGCGCAGGTCGAGGCTGGCCGGGTCCGACGCGCGCCCCTCGGGCACGTCGAAGTTCGGCTCACCCCGCCCGTCGCGTCCGCGTCCCTTCGCCATGCGCCCCGCTTCAGTCCCGAACAATCCCACCCGTGGGCGTGCCCCGGTTCCGCACGGTAAATACGGCGGGTTTAAGGGTTCCTTAGCGCTGCCGGAATGGCGACGGTTGCCCCCCGGGTCCGCTCGGGCGTGCGGCGACGCGCCCGGTCCCCGAACCGGAACGGCCCGGCCCGCGCGCCGTTTTCCGTGTCCTTCCGGCCAGGACCCCGCGATGCTCAACCTCCTCGTCGCCGACGGCAACGACCGCGACGGCCGTGCCCGGCACACCGACGCCACCGGGTCGACCTCGGCCGAATCCTACGCGGCGATCCTCGGCGAAATCGCCCGGGCGCGCGGCGGGGCGGCCTGCACCTGTACGCTCGTCAGCCCGGCCGATGCCGATGCGGCCCTGCCCGAGGGCACGGAACTCTCCGCCTATTCCGGTCTCGTGATGACGGGCTCGACCCTCAAGCTCGCCGACGGCTCCCCGGCGGTGACCCGCCAGATCGACCTCATGCGGGCGGCTCTGGCCGCCGGCCTTCCGGTCTTCGGCTCGTGCTGGGGCATGCAGGTCGCCGCCGTGGCGACGGGGGGCGAGGCCGGACCCAACCCGAAGGGCGGCGAGTACGGCTTCGCCCGCGACCTCGCGCCGACCCCGGCCGGGCGCGCCCACCCCCTGCTCGCCGGCCGGCCCGACCGCTTCGACGCCCCGGCGGTGCACGGCGACGCGGTGCTGCGGCTGCCCGCCCACGCCACCCTGCTCGCCAGCAACGCCTGTTCGATCCAGGCCATCGCCATCGCGCACGGGCCGGGCGTGTTCTGGGGCACGCAGTACCACCCCGAGACCGACCTCGACGTCCTCGGCATCATGCTGCGGATGAGCGCAGCGGAGATGATCGCGGACGGCCAATGCGCCGACGAGGCGGCGGTGGCGGCCTTCGCCGACGACCTCACCCGCCTCCACGCCGACCGCGCCGGGCATCCGGACATCCTCGCCCGCCACCGCCTCGACGCGCAGATCCTGCAGGACGCCGACCGTCGCCGCGAGATCGGCAACTTCCTCGACCTGATCGCGATGCCCCGTCAGGCCGCCGCCTGAGGCGCCAGCCCCGACCTGACCGGTGCGCGCTCGGCCACGATGTGGAAGGCGGCCGGGCGGCGGAAGAGGAACGACAGCCGGGTGTGCCGGACCAGGCGCTCGAGGCCGAGGGGCACCAGCACGGCGACGAGGGTAACGACGAGGCTGGCCCAGCCCACATCGGTGATCGCCCCGGTCTTGACGATGAGGGTGCGGGTGAGCGCCATGGGCAGGAAGAACCCGAGATAGATGGCGATGGAGCGGCTGCCGCAGGCGCGCAGGGCCGCCGTCACCGGACCGCCGGCCAGGGTCAGGAGCGACGCGCCGGCCACGATGGCGAGCGCCCCGACGCCGCCCAGGACGAGGCTCAGGCCGGGCAGGCTCGCGAGGGTCGGGTGAGCGGTGCCGCCCGAGGGCGTGAAGACCAGCACGCCCTCGACCAAGGCCCAGAGCCCGAGACCGGCGAGGGCTGCGCGCGGATGGGCCCGCACCCGGGCGGCGAACCCGAAGATCCGCTCGGCGAACAAGTAGCCGACGACGAACCAGACGTAGCGCGAACAGAACTCCTCCAGGAGGTAACTCTCCGTGTGCACAGGCACGACCTGCAGGGCGGCGGCGGCCCCGAGGAGCAGGGGCCACGGCACCCGCCGCAGCAGCTTCGTCACCACGGAGAACACCGCCAGCAGGTAGATGAACCACAGGGTCGAGTACGGCTCCACGAGGGCCAGGGCGAGGTGCTGCGCGAAGGCGCCCGGACCCGCCCCCTCGGTGATGGCGCCGTACTTGGCGAGGGACTGGATCACCACCCACAGGAGGTAGAAGTAGGCGAAGTGCACCACCCGGCGGTCGGCGAACAGGCGCCAGTCCCGGTCGATCACCCGCCCGAGGAACAGGCCCGACAGCAGGAAGAAATCCGGGATGCGGAACGGTTTCGCGAAGGCCACCACGTGGTGGACGAAGCCCTCGCTCACGAGTCCCGCCGCGGCCAGATCCGGCGGCGTCATGGCCTCCCCGGTGCCCAGGGTGGAATGCATCATCACCACGAGGACGATGCACAGCCCCTTGGCGACATCGACCCAGGCGAGCCGCCCGGCACCTGCCCCCTGCTCCATAGCCCCGCGCGCTCCCAGCCAGTCGGGCGCGATCCTCCCGCCGCATTCGTAAAGGCCCGGATACCGGCGGCGACGACGCGCCGGGGCGCCTCGGATCGTGGCGAAGGCCGGGTTAAGGGAATCCCCGAACCCCGGTCAGGACGGTTCGCGCCGGGCGGACTTGCGGGTGCGGGTCAGGCGAGTGGCCGCGTGGAAATCATCGGGCTTCGTCCGCACCCAGGCGAGGAAGCGGGCCATCTCGGGGTCCTGGCGCAGCGCGTCCGTATCGGCGAGGCGCCGGGCGATCTCGGCCTCGCTGTAGCGGGCGTGGATCGCCGAATGGCAGATCTGGTGCAGGCGCACGGTGCCGGCCTTGGCCCCGCCCTTCAGCTTCGGCGTGAGGTGATGCAGGCTCGACTTGGCGCGGGGCGGGATCGGCCGCTCGCACAGGGGGCAGATCACCGGCGCGCGGACGGGCGGCCCGTGGGTGGAGGGATCGTCCGCCTGCCAGCGCCGTTCGCGTCGTCCCATATGCGTTCTCTCAAGGGGTCGCGGCGGCCATCGCGTGGCACGCGTCGCCGGGGATGAGCGGCTGAAACACGGCCCGCGCCGCCGCGTCGCGCGCGCCCAGGATCGAGACGTGATTGCCGGGGATCGCTTCGAGATGCCCGCGCGGGCCCGCGAGGGTCGCGAGGCGCCGGGCGAGCTTCACCGGGATCACCCCGTCCTGCAGGCCGTGCACCACGAAGACCGGGCCGGTGGTGTCCGCGATGCGCAGGTCCGAGCGGTAGGTGTCCCACAGGAACAGGCGCGGCACGAAGGGATAGCGCAGGCCGACGAGGTGATGGAGCGAATCGAACGGCGCTTCGAGGTAGAGGCCGAGATGCGGCGCGCGGGCCCCCACCGCCACCGCCACGGCGGCCCCGAGGGAGTGGCCGTGAAGCAGGATCGGCGCCCCCGGCGCCCGGTCCGCCACGGCGGCGTGGGCGGCGAGACCATCCATGACGAGGCCGTCCTCGCTCGGATGCCCGGTCGAGCCCGGATACCCCCGATACGCGATGGCGAGCACGCCCCAGCCCGCCCACGGCCCCTCGCCGAAGCGCTGTGCCAGGGGCTCGGGGGCCGAGGCGTTGCCGTGGAAGCTCAGCACCACGCCGCAGCCGGGGGCGGGCGGACGCCATAACCCGATGAGGCGCTCCCCGTCCGGGGTCGTCAGGATGAGGGCCGTGGTGCCCGGGGGCGCGAGGCGCGCCTCGGCCTCCGCCGGCCGAGGGAAGAACGCGCCCGGATAGATGAGGTGGCGCTGGAACACCGCCAGCACCCCCAGGATGGCGGCGCAGAGGCCGAGGCCGCCGAGGAGGACGCTGAGCAGAAGAAGTCGCATGGGGGTCCGGCGTGCCGGGTGGTGCGGCAGAGGAAGAAACTCCCTGCAAGGTGGGGACTGGACATCCCGGTGTCACCAGCGATGTTGCGTCGCGCGATGGCGGGGCGGATGGGTCAGGGATCGCGGGCGGCGTGGGGAACGGAATGCAGCAGACCACGTCGCGGGACAGCCTCGGCCGGACCGGCCCCGGCGCCAGCGCCAATTTCCTCCTCATCGTGCTCCTGGTCAGCGGGCTCGGCTTCGCCATCGGCGTCGGCTGGATCGCCGGATCGGGCGCCGGGTTCGCCTTCGTGCTGTCGGGCTGGATCTTGAGCCTGTGCCTGCACGAGTTCGGCCATGCCTACGCGGCCTGGAGGGGCGGCGATGCGAGCGTCGAACAGGCCGGCACCCTCACCCTCGATCCGCGCCGCTACGCCGATCCCGTCACCACCCTGGTGCTGCCGGTCCTGTTCACGATCCTCGGCGGCATCGGCTTTCCCGGCGGGGCGGTCCGCATCGACCTGTCGGCTCTGCGCGGCCGCCTGTGGCCGAGCGCCGTCGCCCTCGCGGGACCGGCCATGACGGGCGCGGCGCTGCTCGGCTTCGTGCTGCTCTATCATCTGGCGAGCCCGGACTCGGACACCCTGCGGGCGGTGCTCGCCGTCTCGGCCCTGTTCCAGGGAATGGCCCTCGTCCTCAACCTCGTGCCGATCCCGGGCCTCGACGGCTACGCCGCCGCGCGACCGTGGCTGCCCGCCGCATGGCAGGCCGTGGGCGATGCGGGTGCCCGCCATGCCGGCCTCGTGCTGACGGTGCTGTTCCTGTTCTCCGGCGCCTTCAGCCGGCTTCTGTTCCGGACGAGCCTGCGGCTCACCACCCTGATGGGCGTCGACCCCGCCGACGTGGTGGCGGGATACCGTCTGATCCGCCTGTGGTGAGGCGGGCCCACCACCGTCCGCGTGCCGCGCGCGCGCGGGTTTCGTGCTAAGGCGGCGTCCCTGTCCGGAGGCGATCCCGCCCGGTGGAGACCGTGATGGCCCTCAAGACGACGTTCCTGGTCCAGACCTTCGTGATCAAGCGCAAGCGCCTCGTGCCGGGCGACCGCGAGGTGGCGCCCACGGAGAGCGGCGCCCTCAAGAAGGCGGAGGCCATGGCGGGGCGCTTCCCCGGCACCGCCGCCATTCGGGTGGTGGCCGACGACGAGACCGGCGAACTCGAGAGCGCCGCCATCCTGGCCCAGTTCGGCGAGGTGCCGGACGATTTCGCGGAAAGTCTCCAGGGCTCCTGAAACGCGGGTTCCTGAAACGCGGGTTCCTGAAACGCGGGCTTCTGAAACGCGGGCTTCTGAAACGCGGGCTTCTGAAACGCGGGCTTCTGAAACGCGGGCTTCTGAAACGAAGAAAGCCCCGGCGCGGTGAGCGCCGGGGCCTTCTTCGTTCGATCGTGCGTCACCTACGGGCAGGCGTGACGCTGGCCGTCATTGCCGAGATAGGTGCCCGACTGGCGGTCGTAGGACCGGAAGCGACGGACGCAGTAGGCGTCGTCCCGCTGAGGGGCGACTTCTGTCTCGACGGCGTAGCCGGCCGGCGCATAGCCGCCGTCATAGGCACCGTAGCCACCGCCGTAATAGGCCGGGGCGTAGCCGCCGCCGTAGTAATCGTCGCCATAGAAGCCGCTGCCGAGGCCGTAACCGATTCCCGCACCGGCGAGCCCCAGGCCGACGCCGAGGCCGAGGCCGCCGTAGCCGCGGCGGTAGCCGTAGCCGCGCCCGCTCCGGTAATCGGCGAACCCGCCGCGGTAGCCGCCCCGGTTGAACCCGCCGACGCCGCCACGATACCCGCCAAGCGCCGCGCCGCCGCCGAACCCGGCCGCCGTCGCGCCGAGACCACGGCCGCCGCCGAAGCCGCGCCCCGCGAAGCCCTGACCGCCGCCGAACCCGCGCCCGGCTAGGCCCTGGCCGCCGAAGCCGCCGCGCCCACCGCCCATCATGCCGCCGCGGAACCCACCACCGCCCGCGAAGCCGCCGCCGCCGAAGCCACGGCCGCCCCCGCCGAAGCCGCCCATATGGCCACCGCCGCCGCGAAATCCGCCCCCGCCGCGCGCGTCGGCCTGGGCGGGAATGAGAATGAGAGCCCCGACCATGGCGGCCGATGCGAGAAGAATGCGATTCATGGTGATGATCCGCGTTGCAGCGCCGGTCCGGAACGGAGGCGCGTTTGGAGGATCAACGCAACCGGCCACGCAAGGTTCGAACCGTGACCTCGGCGTTCGTTCCATCCGTCGACGGCTCGATCCCGGACGGGATCTGGGCTGACCCTGGGATCCCAATGGAACTCCGCTCACGAAAATGCTACCTTGGGTTTATAATAGATGGGTTGATAAACCTTAAGTTATATATTTCTTGGGTGGACCGGCCGCAGAGACCGGGATCACAAGGACAAGCCCATGGACATCAAAGTCAATGATTCCGACTGGAACGGCCTGACGGGCGAAGAGCGGGACAAGATTCGTACGATCATCACTCAGATCTTCAAGCAGGATCATAATATCGTCGGAGACAAGATGCAGACCGCCGATGCGCAGCAGCTCGATCCGATCTTCTGTACGCTGGCCTGCAATGCCGCCCAGGGCCTGGCCGAAGCGGCGTGCAACGCCATCCCGAACCCGACCGGGAAGCAGGTATGCCTGATCGCGGCGCAGCAGGCCGGCGACTTCTGCCGAAGCAAGTGCTGAAGACCATGGGCGCGACAGCCGCGCCGAACCGACTTTGACGACGCCGCCGAGTCGCAGGACTCGGCGGACCGACCGTGGCGGGACTTTCGGCGAAAACGCCCGTGTACGGCTGCGACGATTGACAAATCGGGCGCAGGCGTCGAACCTGGAACGATTCCGAGGGGGGCTCCGAGACCGGGAGCTGAGATTGGGCGCGACGCCCTGACCCTTGAACCTGATCCGGTTCGTACCGGCGGAGGGACGGGAATGCTTTCGCCGCGCCATTGCGTGGTGTCCCCCACCCAATGCTGTTCCTGACGAATCCGGGTCGCCTCCCACGCCAGGAGCACGCCCGATGAACAAGCCCGTTTTGCCCCAGGATCTCCCCCACGATCTTCCGCAAGGTCTTCCCAAAGGCTCGCCCCAGGCGGTGACCACTGGCCCGATCATGGGGTCGCACAAGGTCTACGCGGCGGTGGCCGGGCATGACGACATCCGGGTGCCGTTCCGCGAGGTGACCCTGAGCGACCCGAAGGAGGCCCCCGTGCGGGTCTACGATCCGTCGGGCCCTTACACGCAGACGGACGCCAACATCGACCTCAACGCCGGCTTGCCGCTGATCCGCGATCCGTGGATCGCCAAGCGCGGCTACGCCACGGTGACGCCGCGCGCGGTCAAGCCCGAGGACAACGGCTTCGTGCCCGAGGACAAGCTCGTGGCCCCGTGTCCGGCGCAGCGCCTCATCCGCAAGGCCGGCCCCGGCCAGATGGTGACGCAGTACGAGTTCGCGAAGGCCGGGATCATCACGGAAGAGATGATCTACGTCGCCCACCGTGAGAACCTCGCCCGCGAGACGATGCTGGAGGGCGCGCAGGCCGCGCTCAGCGACGGCAACAGCTTCGGCGCGGCGCTACCGGCCTTCATCACCCCCGAATTCGTCCGCGAAGAGATCGCGCGCGGCCGGGCCATCATCCCGGCCAACATCAACCACCCCGAGGTGGAGCCGATGGCCATCGGCCGCAACTTCCTCGTCAAGATCAACGCCAACATCGGCAACTCGGCCGTGACCTCCTCGGCGGCGGAAGAGGTCGAGAAGCTGGTCTGGGCGACCCGCTGGGGCGCCGACACGGTGATGGACCTCTCGACGGGCCGCAACATCCACAACATCCGCTCGTGGATCGTGCGCAACTCGCCGGTCCCGATCGGCACGGTGCCGATCTACCAGGCCCTGGAGAAGGTCGGCGGCGATCCGCTGAAACTCGACTGGGAGGTGTTCAAGGACACACTCATCGAGCAGGCCGAGCAGGGCATCGACTACTTCACCATCCATGCCGGAGTGCGCCTCGCCCACGTGCCGCTCACCGCGCGGCGCGTCACCGGCATCGTCTCGCGCGGCGGCTCCATCATGGCGCGCTGGTGCCTCGCCGGGCACCGCGAATCGTTCCTCTACGAGCGCTTCGACGAGATCTGCGACATCATGCGGGCCTACGACGTGTCGTTCTCGCTGGGCGACGGCCTGCGCCCCGGCTCCATCGCCGACGCAAACGATGCGGCCCAGTTCGCCGAACTCGAGACCCTCGGCGAGTTGACGAAAATCGCCTGGGACAAGGGCTGCCAGACCATGATCGAGGGCCCCGGCCACGTGCCGATGCACAAGATCAAGGTGAACATGGAAAAGCAGCTGGAGGAGTGCGGCGAGGCGCCGTTCTACACCCTCGGGCCCCTGACCACCGACATCGCGCCCGGCTACGACCACATCACGTCGGGCATCGGGGCGGCCATGATCGGCTGGTTCGGCTGCGCCATGCTCTGCTACGTCACGCCGAAGGAGCATCTCGGCCTGCCCAACCGCGACGACGTGAAGGAAGGCGTGATCACCTACAAGATCGCCGCCCACGCCGCCGACCTCGCCAAGGGCCATCCGGCGGCGCAACTGCGGGACGACGCCCTCTCCCGCGCCCGGTTCGACTTCCGCTGGGAGGACCAGTTCAACCTCTCCCTCGATCCCGACACGGCGCGCGCCTACCACGACGAGACCATGCCGAAGGACGCCCACAAGGTGGCGCACTTCTGCTCCATGTGCGGCCCGAAATTCTGCTCGATGAAGATCACGCAGGATCTCCGCGCCGAGGTCCTCGCCATGGAGGCGGCGGGCCAGGTGCTCGGCGAGGCCACCCCCATGAGCCAGGCCGAGCGCGAGGCCGGCATGGCGGCGAAATCCGCCGAGTTCCAGGCCGAGGGCGGCAAGCTCTACGTGGACGCGGCGGAGTAGAGCGGAGGGGGCCGCTTCCCTGCGCGGACGGTCCCGACCGGTCTTCACACTTGCGATGCGTGCGCCGTCTTCCCCTATGGGAAGGCGGCGCACGGAGTCTGCCCAGCCGACGACTGACCATTCTTGCATTCTCTGCGGGCTTCGGCCGGCATGTCTCGGATTTGGGACATGAGGAACGTCTCGGCCCGTCGCCAGGCCTCATCCGTATCGCCGCGGAAGTTAAGGTCCCGCGAGTAGATATCCCGGCCGGTGCGCGCATCGACGATACGGGCCCAGAGCTGCATGATCAGCGTGCTGCTCTTGTGGACGACACCGACGAAGATCGTTTCAGCTCCGTGTGCCTGAGCGACCTTCAAAAGACAGGCGGTTTCTTCGGATCGGCAATCCTGTCGGAAGCGGTCCGCAGTGATGACCGACGCCCGGTACAGGCCGGAGCGGGTCAGGTCGCCCGCAAGGTGGTCGGCGAAGTCCACCAGCCGCTTGGCATGCTGTGAGGCTTGATCGGTCGGCTCGTTCGAGGTGTCGAGAAGCTTGATCGGCAGGACGACGAGCGTTGACGGTACCGCCCCTGCCGCGTGGGCAGGTGAACAGACGACGGCCGCGATCAGAAGTCCGAACCCGCCGATCTTCATGAGGCTGTTGCCGCACGAGCCTAGAGTAACTCTCTTTGGCATCGTCGCGCTCCGACTGTTTCTGCAAGCTTCGAGAGCCTCGGCCATCACGCGCCTGCGTCGGTTTGCGCTGCGAGGAGCGCCTTGAACTCGGGGATTCCAAAAGTCGCTTGGACGCTCAGGTTCGCGTCGAGAATTTCGTAGACCGGGCCGTCAATCTCGCGATTCGTGAAATAGACGATCACGTCCTGGTCGCCGCCGCCCTCGGTATGGGGCTCACCCCCGGCCTGTCCCGCCACATAGCTACCGACTGGACGGACCTCCTGAAGCGTCCCGTCGGGACGGTAGATCCGCAACTCGCCCTGGAGGACGAGCGTGCGATAGGCCGCGCCATGTCGATGCAGTGCGATCCGCTCGTTCGCCTTGAACTGGAAAAGCAGATCGACGATCCGGGCTTTCTCGTCGACGCTCAGGATGTGATAGGCCGCGTGTTCGAAGCCATCGATCGTCCGCCATGTGACGTGGCGGTCGTCGAATGCAAGTGTTTCCCTTGCAAGTGTTGCCATGGTGCCCTCCCGTTGCGTCCTGGTTGTTCCCACGTATAGGCGTCGTTCATGACCGACGTTCACTTGGGACGACTGTGCTCGTTGGCATCTCCCGAACTACGCCAGTTCCACCAGTCCCTCTTGCCATTTGGTGCCAACGCATCGACCCTCACCGCGGGAGGCGCTTATGCCGGGGTACGGCCTGACCAGGGCACGGACGATGGGACCGATCGCGGCGGCCGTGTCGGCGGCCGGCGGTTCGTTGGCGCGGGTGTTCGGTAAAGCCGGGATCCCGCTTACGCTCCTCGACACGCCCGACCGCCTGATCCTGCTGCGTGACCAACTCAAGCTGATCGATGCGGCCATTCGTGAGATCGGTGATCCCGCCCTGCCGGCACGGCTCTCCTTAAGCACCGGCATCGCGGGGCTCGGGCCCATCGGAGTTCAGGTTCGTGCCGCCGAAACGCTTGGGGCGGCTCTGGCGCGGGTGGAGGTCGTCACACCGCTTCTCCTCCAGACCGCGACCTCGACGGGGCTGCGTCGGCAAGGAGCGAATGCCTTCTACGAGTATGCCGTCGCCGAACGGATCGAGAGCGGGCGTCAAGCGAACGAAATCCTCGCCCTCGGATATCTGTTGGGCACCGTGCGCCATTTCCTCGGACCAGCATGGCGGCCGGAGCACGCCGTGGTGACGGGAGCGACCTTGACCGGGCGAGCTCAGATCCAGGAGTTGTTCGGCTCGGAGGTCATTCTAGAGGCTGTTATGAACCGGCCGCGAGTTGAGCGGCCTGTTTGAGCATGAGGCAGACGAAGGCGACGATGTGGAGATCTGCGAGCGTGCTGGGATAGCGCTCGNCTAGAGGCTGTTATGAACCGGCCGCGAGTTGAGCGGCCTGTTTGAGCATGAGGCAGACGAAGGCGACGATGTGGAGATCTGCGAGCGTGCTGGGATAGCGCTCGTAATCTTTGACGAGACGACGGAAGCGGGTCGCCCAGGCGAAGGAGCGCTCCACCACCCAGCGGCGCGGCAGCAGGACGAAGCCGCGCTTGGCTTCCGGCAGTTTGACGACCTCCAGTTCGATGCCGTGCGTGCGGGCAGCCTTGGCCGGCTTCTCACCGGTATAGCCCTGATCGACATAGGCGAGATCGACGCTGTCGCCGGTGGCAGCCTGCACGGCTTGCGCCAGACGCCCGACCTGGGCGCGGTCGTCGGCATCGGCGGGGGTGACGTGCAGGGCCAGGAGGTGGCCGAGGGTGTCGACGGCCAAGTGGACCTTCGAACCCTTCTTGCGCTTGGCACCGTCGTAGCCGGCCCGCTCGCCGCTCTCGGGTGTCGAGCGCAGGGTCCGGCTGTCGAGGATGGCCGCGCTCGGCTCGGGCGAACGTCCGGAGGCCAGACGCAGCAATGCCCGCAGATCGTCGGCGAGTTGCTCGAAGCAGCCGGCCGCCAGCCAGCGCTGCGCCTGCTGGTAGACGGCTTCCCAGGGCGGCAGGTCGTTGGGCATCCAGCGCCACGGCGCGCCCGTCTTCACCACGTAGCGCAGCCCGTTGAACACCTCGCGCAAGCTGTGCTCGCGCTGTCCCGCATCCTCGCGCAGCAGCGTCAGATAGGGGGCGACCAGCGCCCATTCGTCATCGGAGACGTCGGACGGGTAGGCTTTGCGTGAAGAGGTCATGCCCCTTCATCTGGAATCCAGCCGTCATAGGTCCATAACAGCCTCTAG